>CAZNAT010000006.1:76739-77637 GCA_964571245.1 uncultured Methylobacterium sp. | reverse complement strand
CGATGCGGAGCTCTGGGCGAAGACGCACCAGTTGCTCAAGGCGCTCAAGGCAACCCAGGGCGAGATCGAGGCGATGGTGGAGCCCGGCGCGCCGGCCAAGCCCGAAGCCGTGGCCGCGCTCAGAACCAAATCGGTCCCGATTTCCAGGGAGCTGACCACGATCTTGCAGGGCGACGAGGCCAAGGGCGTCAAAGGCGTGTTCGATGCCGAGCTGGAGCGGATGATGGGCAAACTCAAGGAGTCCGATCACCGCTTGAACACCATCGAGAGTTCCTCGGTGTTCATCTCGGTTCTCTCGCTCGGCCTGCTGATCTGCGCGGTCTGGGTGCTGGTGCGCTCCATCGCCCGGCCGATCGTCGAGATGACCGGCGCGATGCGCGAAATCGCCGCCAAGCACTACGACATCGAAATCCCCGCCGAAGGCCAGCTCGACGAGCTCGGGCAGATGGCGACCGCGCTGGCGCTGTTCCGCGACGGGCTCGCCGAAACCGACCGGCTTGAGGCGGCCGCCGTCAGGGCCCGCGAGGCCGAGGCGCTGCGGCAGGAGGTCATCACCAAGCTGATCGCGGCCTTCGAGAAGACCGCCGATCAGGTCGTGGTCACCATTTCCGCCGCCTCGACCCAGCTTGAGGCCTCCGCGCAGAACCTCAGCGGCTCCGCCCAGCAGACGATGGGCGAATCCACCGCCGTTTCCGCCGCCGCGCATCAGGCGACCGCCAATGTCAACGGCCTCGCCGCGGCCGGCGAGGAGCTCTCCGCCTCGGCGGGCGAGATCGCCCGTCAGCTCACCGCCTCGAGCGATGCCGCCCGTAACGCGGTCCAATGCGTCCGTGCCACCGATTCGGCGGTGCAGGGCCTCGCCGGCCGGCAGCGCGGGCGGCGCCTCGTCGTTCACCCC
>CAZNAT010000006.1:76251-76729 GCA_964571245.1 uncultured Methylobacterium sp. | reverse complement strand
CGGTGCAGGGCCTCGCCGATGCCGCCAACCGCATCGGCACCGTGGTCGCGCTGATCGACAATATCGCCAGCCAGACCAACCTGCTCGCGCTCAACGCGACCATCGAGGCCGCGCGGGCCGGGGATGCCGGCAAGGGCTTCGCGGTGGTGGCGAGCGAGGTCAAGGAACTCGCCAGCCAGACCTCGAAGGCGACCAGCGAGATCGCCGAAACCGTGATGCAGATCCAGAAAATGACCGGGCTGACGGTGTCGGCGATGAGCCAGATCGACGAGGCCATCACCGTCATCGACAGCGCCACCAGCGAGATTTCCGGCTCGGTCAGCGAGCAGGAACGGGCGACGCGCGAAATCGCGGTCAACGTCACCCAGGCCGCGCAGGGCACCGAAGAGGTCAGCCGCGCGATCATCAATGTCTCCTCGGTCGCCAGCGATACCGCCACCGCGGCCTCGCAGGTGCTGAGCGCGGCAGCCGATCTGTC
>CAZNAT010000006.1:61073-76241 GCA_964571245.1 uncultured Methylobacterium sp. | reverse complement strand
GCAACAGTCCGAGACGATGCGGCGCGAGGTGCAGACCTTCCTCGCCGCGGTGCGCGCGGCCTGATCGAGCCGGGGGGCGTTCAAGCAGCGCCTCCCGAACCGAAAACGCTCTAATTCAAGTTGAAACGACGGTTTTCGCGGCGCGTGCCCCATCCGGGCACGCGCCGTTTTTCGTTCTCCCCGGGCGGATTCGCATCCAGCGGCGAGCCATGGTATAAAGAACGCAGAAATGCGGGTGCGGCACGTGTTCGGCGTGCTTGGCTCGCGTGAACTGGGCTTGCCTTCGCTGCGAGGGCCTTTTCTCTCCTGCGGAGGGTTTATGACCGGTCTATGGATTTGGCCCCGTGCTGCGGCAGGCTCGTGCCGGGCTCCGGCTTTGCGCCCGCGCCGTGATCCCTTGGTGTTTTCAATCCCCCTCGTGCTTTCCGCCCTGGTGCCGGCGGTGCTGCTGTTCGCCGTGTCCGGTGCGGCGGCCACGGAGCGCCGCTGCGCCAAGGCGCAGGCCGTCGTCGGGCTGGAGAAGAGCCTGCCGACGCTGGCGGGCCGCATCCACGCCGGCGAAGCCATCCGCATCGTCGCGCTCGGCTCCTCCTCGACCGAGGGCACGCCGGATATGCCGCGCGAGGCGATCTTCGCTTCGGTGCTCGGGCGCGAACTCGCCAAGGAAGTGCTGACCCCGGTCGAGGTCGTCAACAAGGGCAAGGGCGGCGAAACCATCGTCAAGATGGTCGATCGCCTCCAGCGCGATGTCATCAATCTCCGGCCCGACCTCGTGGTCTGGCAGTTGGGCGTCAACGACGTGCTCCAGATGGACGGCGTCGAAAGCGCGGTCGAACGGATGAAGGTGGCGCTGGATATGCTGCGCGCCCATGATCTGCCGGTGGTTCTGGTCGATTTGCAGTCCTCCCCCGCGGTCGATCGCGACAAGGATACGCCGGTGATGCAGGCGGCGATCGAGGAGGCCGGCAAGCGCCAGGGCGTGATGCATTTTCATCGCCATGCCTTCATGAACCGGCTGGTCGAAACCCGGGAAGTCGCGATGCCGGATCTGGTGCAGGGCGATGGCCTGCACATGACCCAGCTCGGGCATTTCTGCACCGGGCAGTTGCTCGCCGGGCAAATCGCCAAGGCCAGCCTGATGCAGCGGGTTTCGGTGATGTTCAGAAGCCAGGACCCCTGAGCGCAACAGGCCCAGCACGTCTCTTGAGCCCCGCAAGCTGCCCGGTTCGGGCCGCTTTTTCGTCCCCGGGGGTCAAAACCCTCATTTGCCCGCGCTCATTTCCTCGCGCTAATTGCCCTGCACAGGCTCATCCGGGAAAATCCGGATGCGGTCGGCGCCGATATCGGCGATCGCGATGCCGTCGCCGAGATCGACCATCGCCTTGATCGCGCCGCCGGCGCCAAGCTCACCCGCCTCGTCGAACCGGTCGAGCGCCGGGGAATAGCGGATCAGCTTGCGGCGCCCGGCATCGGCGATGATCACGGTGCCATCGGCGCGAACCACCATCGCCTGCGGGCGGCTGTCGGCCCAGGGCAGGCGGGCCTTCACCCAGGTGCCGCGCCCGGAATAGCGCGCGATCGCCGAAAATTTCATCGAGGCGATCCAGACCTCGCCGTTCGGGCCGACCGCGACGCCGCGCACGCCGTGGAAATCCGGCGGCAGGGCGGCGGAATCGAAGCGTGATTTCTGCGGATCGACGTGGATCATCCGGGCGGATTTTCCCGCCACGAACCAGAGCGTGCCATTGGGCGCGGTCGCCCCCTGGGCCAGGCCCTGAAGATCGTCGTGCGAGGAGACCTCGGTCTGCCCGGTGCGCGGATCATGGCTGCCGAGCCAGCCGGAGGCGCCGGTAAACCAGACCTTGCCCTCGAGATCGACCCGCAGGTCGGCGAGATCGAGAAACGGCAGTTCGGGAGGCATGGCGATCCGGGTCGCTTCGCCGTTTTCCGGGTTCAGCCGATGCAGGACATTCAGCCCCCGGTCGGCGGCAATGATCGCGCGGTCCGGCATTTCCGCGATCGCCATCGGCCGGGCGCCTGTGCCGAGAGGAAAATAGGTGACCGTGCCGGTTGCCCGGTCGAGCCTGCCGAGCGCGCCAAGGTTCGAGGCCGAAAACCAGATTGCGGTTCCGCTGGCGATCATGCCGGCAGGCTGGCACCCCGCCATCAGCGGGTAATCGCGGGCCGGCCCGAAAACGGTGGCGCGCGTCCCGGCCGCGTTCTGAAGCTGCGGCGCGGAGGGGGACGGGCGCGTCTCCCCGGCGCGCTGTGCCGCCGCGGGGATCGAAAACCCTGTCGCGAGCGCCAGCGCTACCAGTCCTGCCGAGATCAGCCGATGGTGAAGCATGCCGGCGGAGGGTTTCATGTCGGGCGGTCCGTGGCAAGGGGGCTCAGCGGCGGGGCGGCGAGCGAGGCCATCGCGCGCTTGCGCCATTCCAGCAAGGCGCCGAGCGAGGCCATGGCGAGAAAGCCGATGCCGTTCAGTGCCGCGACCAGCCAGGGCTGGAACCCATAGACCGTGGCCAGAATGCCTGCCGCCACCGAGAGCACGGTCGAGAGCGCGAAAACCTCAAGCGAATGCCGGCCCATGGCGATGAAGACACGGGCGGCGGCACTTGCGAGCCAGCGGCTACCGGCGTCGACGAAAACCGCGACCAGCCATAGCTTGGCGAGGATGTCGATCAGCCGCATCGGGTGAAAATCGGATTTGCTGAACGCCGAGAGCGAGGCCGGGTTGACGATGAAGACGTTTTCGTATCCGGGCAGCTCGCGCCAGGGGGCGACGACCAGAAACGCCGCCAGTGTGAACAGCGCCGCCGCCGCCGTGATCAGGCGATGGATCGGCGTTCCGCGCGCCATGGCAGGATGGATCGCGCCCGTGTGCTGGCCGAGCGGCAAGATCGCCGCGCTCTGAAGCCTGCGCCCGATGGTGAAGCCGATCACGAACAGCAGCTGCCAGGCGAAAGGATTGAAGAACCATTCGCGGGCGGTGCGGCTGTTGGGCAGGTTGAAGGGGGTGATCTGCACCGCGACATAGAGCGCCAGCGCGGCCAGCAACGGCAGCAGCCAATGCCGGCGCGACAGCCACATCAGCAGCGGCAGGGTTGCCAGCAGCACGACGTAGAGCGGCAGGATGTCGAGATAGCCCGGCAGGAACCTCAGGGTCAGCACGCTGACGATGAAGCCGGCCGGGGCCTGCAGGAAAACATCAAACCCGAGCGTTTCAAGGTAGGTCGGCTCATTGAGGTGTTCCGCCCCGAGCACGCAGAGCGCGGCGACGACCAGAAACAGCATCAGATGCGTGATGTAGAGCGACCACATCCGCGTGAGAACCGCGACGGTTCCGGCGCCGGCGGCGTTGCGATCGAAGAACTTGCTGTAGGCCAGCGCCGAGGCCAGCCCGGCCAGCAGGACAAACACCTCGGCGGAGTCGGAAAAACCCCACGAGCGCTGCGTCAGGAGGCTCAGCGGGTTGCCGGGGATATGGTTGACGAAGATCATGACAAGGGCAATCCCGCGGAAGAAATCAATCCGCAGGTCGCGCCCGACCGTGGCTCCCGATGAAACTGACATACCCTCAAACCCTGCCGGAGAGTCCGGGGGCGAACACCTCGCGTTCGCCGCGCCCAAACCATACGCGCTATTCTCACACGCCGGATTTCAGTTTCGTTAACAATTGGACATAAATGCGTCCGCGGCGCCCGCCAGAGGCCTTCTCACGCGAACGTGAGATTCGGCGCTCAGGTCGGGATCGTTTCCGCGCGCATCGCGCGCGGTGCGCAAATCGTGCCGGCGCGCGCTCGGGCATATTCTTCCTCGAACCAGCGGATGCGGGACTCCTGAAGCGCCAGCTTTTGTGGTCCGTCGGCCTGGCCAATGACGGTTTGCAGCGCCTCGCAGGCCATGGCGTCCTCGCGCTGCACCCGGCGGGCAAAATAGGTGAAAGACCGGACCATGAACGGCTGCGTCATTGATCTGGTGAGGCCGCGCAACGGGGTCGCGGCGCGCGCGAACGGCAGCGGCGTGATCCGGAAGGTCGAGCGCGTGCGGTTGTGCGCCTCCGGGACGAGGTGTTGAACGACCAGATACCAGTAGCCGTCACCGAGATAGTCGATTGCCCTGGCGACGGCGACGATGAGGTTGGGGAAGAACTGGAAAATCCGATAGCGATGCGCGCGATAGGTTCCTGCGCGGCAGTCCCGCACCAATTCGTCAAACGTGGTCTCCGTGCCGCCGGGCGTATAGGCGCTGTGCGGGCCAAAGCGGAAATAGCGCAGGATCTCGGTTGGCAGATAGCCGCTCTTGCCGAAGGTCGTCGGGTGCACGGCGACGATATGATAGTCGTCGAGCGAGATTTCGACGAGCAGCTTCCAATGGGCGGCGACGGTCTGGTCAATGCGTGTCAGCGGCGCCATGCCAGCGGTGAGATGCATCAGGATATCCCAGCCCTCGCCGAGCCACGCCTGGAGCGAAACGGCGGGGCCTCCCTCGAAGCGCCCGAAGATCATCGGGCCGCAGAGCGCGATCTCGACGCGGGGAAGCCGGGCGTTGATCTCGCGCGGGGTCTTGCCGAACATCTCCTGACAATTCGGGATACCAAGCGCCAGCCCATCGGCGTTGTAGCGCCAGTGGTGGAAGCCGCAGACCACCGGACCATGGCCCTTGTCTTCCGTTCGCAGGGGATAGAAGCGATGCGCGCAACGGTTTTCGAAGCCGCGAATCCCGACTTCGAAGCGCTGGACGAAGATCGATTTTCCGCCAAGCACCGTGCGGAACCAGTCGTTTTCGCGCGGGATATCGAAGGCATAGCCGAGAAAGGTCCAGAGCTGGCCGAGTTTCTCCTGTTCCGCGGCAAAATCCGCCGCATCGGTCATGGCTCGCACCCAAGAGGGCGTTGTTGGATCGACGCTCTGTTGTTCGACCATTCGCTCGATCTCCTTGCGCAGGGATTCGTCGCGATCTTGCGCGAGGTGCGCGCTCCGGTAAAGCATGGATCCATGCGGCGTGGTCGCAAGTGCTGGCAGCGGACCGCCCAAGTGCTGTCAGCGGGCCGCCGATGTCATGTTGGCGGGGAGGTCCGCTCAGGATACAAAAAACCCGGCTCCAGGCCGGGTTTTCGTTGGAGCGAGGAGGGCGCTTGCCCTCTCTGTTCCCTGGGCTCAGTATTTGATTGCCTGGATTTAGTACTTGGCGGTAATCGGCCCAGCGTCGCCGCCAAAGCGGTAATTGACGCCAACCTTCACGGTCTGGATTTCGCGCTTCGGGGTAACCCAGATCGTCGGGCCGGGGCCGGTGATGGTGGTGCGGCCCTTGCCGAAATCCATGTAGTTGTACTCGGCTTTCAGCGACAGATTGCGCGTGAGGGCATATTCGAGGCCGGCGCCGACCACATAACCCGCACGGGTAGTGCCGGCCTTGATCAGATTGATGCCCTGAAGGTGCGAATATTCGAAGTCCGCTACCGCGAGGCCGCCCTTCACATAGAGCAGGGCGTCGCCGAACGAGTAGCCGAGGCGCGGTGCCACGGTTGCAAACCAGTTTGCTTTGCTGGAAAACGGCGTTCCCGGGGCGTTGGCAAGGGAGGTCTTCTTCAGGCTGGCAATGGACACATCCGCTTCAAGACCGGCAACAATGCTGCCCATCTGATAATTGTACCCGGCCTGAACACCGCCCATCACGCTCGACGACTTCAGGCCGGTTACCGGGAAGCCGGCAAAGCCGTTGAACGGCGTAAAAGCGTCCAGATTGCCATTGTGTTGAGCCCAGCCGAGATGCGCACCGACGTAGAAGCCGGTCCATTTCGTGGCGGCGAACACGGGCACGGGCGCCAGCGCCGCGCCGCGCGAGGGAAGATCCGCAGCGGTTGCAATGGAAGCCATACCCATGACGCCAAGCGCGGCAAGGTTGATTTTTTTCAAGGCACTCATCTGTCGTTTCTCCTCAATCCCGGTATTCCAAAGGACGCTTTTGCGCTGCTCCCGAGCGTAAAAAACATCTCGGGAAGTGAGTCCGCAAGCACGAAATATGAGTGCCTGCCCCGGTTGAATTCCATTTCTGGAATGTGTTGCATCCCGGTCTCACCCGTTCGGATTAGGTGGGTCTTGCCGTCGCCGGCCCTCCCTTCGAATTTGGCCGGAACCATGATCTCCGGATGCCGCGGTTGCCGGGCGAGGTGCGGTTGGAGGGCGATGTCTCTGGTTGGCGGCCGGCCTGCGGGTCACCCCGGAGGATAGAGCAGGCTGCCCTCATAGCGCAGGCCCGGCTCGCGATCCCTGGCCAGCAGCAGCGGTCCGTCGAGATCGACGAATTCCGCCCCCTCCGCGATCAGTACCGCCGGCGCCATGCCGAGCGAGGTGCCGAGCATGCAGCCGACCATGATCTTCAACCCCCGGCTGCGGGCGCCAGCCAGCAGCGTCAGCGCGTCGGTCAAGCCGCCGGTCTTGTCGAGCTTGATGTTGACGGCGGTGTACCAGGCCGGCAAATGCGCGAGGCTGGCGGCATCATGGATGCTTTCATCGGCGCAGAGGGCGATTGGGGTCGAGACCCCGCTCAGCGCCCCATCCTCGCCGGCCGGCAGCGGCTGCTCGATCAGTTCGACGCCGGCCGCTTCGCAGGCCGCGAGATTGGCAGCCAGCGTTTTCGCGCGCCAGGCCTCGTTGGCATCGACGATGATGCGGGAGTTCGGCGCGCCGGCGCGGATGGCGGCGATGCGTTCGGGGTCGCCTTCCCCGCCGAGCTTGACCTTGAGCAGCGGGCGATGCGCGGCGCCGGCCGCCGCGGCGTGCATGCTTTCGGGCGTGCCAAGGCTGAGCGTATAGGCGGTGATCATCGGCTGCGGCTTCGGCATGCCGGCCAGCACATGCAGCGGCTGGCCCGAGCGCTTCGATTCAAGATCCCAGAGCGCGCAATCCACGGCGTTGCGCGCGGCACCGGCCGGGAGGAGTTTCAGGAGATCAAGCCGCGAGGCGCCGTTGCCGATGGCCTTGGCGACGCCTTCGATCTGCGCCACCACGCTGTCGATGCTTTCGCCGTAGCGGGCATAGGGCACGCATTCGCCCGCCCCGGCGATGGCGCCGTCGCGCACCGTCGCGACCACCACCACCGCCTCGGTGCGGCTGCCGCGGGAAATGGTGAAGCTGCCGGCGATTGGCCAGCGTTCGATGGCGGTTTCGAGCGTGCGCATGGCGGTTCCCTCGTCGTCCGGTTTTCAGGGTTTGGGCGTGGATTGCGGGTAGAGCGCCACCATCCGATCGACGATCCTCTCGATGCCAAAACGGATCGGGTCGGTCGCTGGAAGGTCATACTCGCTGGCGAGGGTCGCAAGAAGGGTTTTCGCGTCGTCCTCGCCGAGCTTCTCGGTATTGACCGAAATCCCGACAGGGCGGATCGCCGGATTGGTGAGCAGGCCGCAGCGGATCGTCAGATCGATGACCTCCTGGAGGCTGGGGAGGGCGTGCTTCACGCCGCGCATCGTGGTGCGGGTGGGCTCATGGCAGACGACGAAACAATCGGGCTGCGCGCCATGCAGGAGCCCGAGGCTGACCCCGGCGAAGGAGGGGTGAAACAGCGAGCCCTGGCCTTCGATGAGATCCCAATGCGTTGGCGCCGCCGCCGGGGCGATCCATTCGACGGAGGCGGAGATGAAATCGGCGACCACGGCATCGATCGCGACGCCGCGGCCGGAGATGAACACCCCGGTCTGGCCGGTGGCACGGAAATCGGCATCCATGCCACGTGCCCGCATCGCCTTTTCCAGCGCGAGCGCGGTGTATTTCTTGCCGACCGAACAATCGGTCCCGACGGTCAGCAGGCGCAGGCCCGGGCGTTTGGTGCCCTTGCCGGTGTCGAAACGCTCGTGCGAATGGCGGACATCCAGCAGCTTCGCGCCATGTTTGGCAGCCGCCGCCGCGATCGCCGGCTTCGAGCCGAGCCGGACGTGCAGCCCGCTGGCGATATCCATCCCGGCCTCGATGGCGTCAACGACGACGCTGATCCAGTGGTCGGGCAGCACGCCGCCGGCATTGGCGACGCCGATAATCATCGTCCGCGCGCCTTTCGCGGTCGCCTCGGCGATCGTCATGTCGGGAATGCCAAGGTCGGCCTTGCATTGGGGCAGGCGCAATTGCCCGAGGCACCACTCGCGGCGCCAATCGACGATGCCATGCGCGGTTTTCGCGGCGAGCTGATCGCCGACATCGCCGAGAAACATCAGGTAGGGGGCTGAAACCAGCATGGCGTCCTCACACTCCGGAAGAAGAGAGGTCGATGATGCCGAATTCCGGCTGTCGGCGCCAATGCAAGATTTGCACGGGTGGCACCGGCGATTGTTGCCCGCCATTCCGGCCCGCGCCGGGTTTGTCGCCGAGGCGTGTTGCGAAACATCGAACGGGATCGCCCCTCCGATGCAAAAAACGCATTGGCTGACGCTTCGCCTCCACGCATACTTTCGCCAGGCAAGAGATGCTCGGGGCGAGTCGGGCGTGTGACGCTGCGATCGTGCGGATACCGTAAGGGTCTGCTGGCGATGCCATCGTGGCGTATGGGGTAGCAGGATGGAAATTCGCTGGCTGCAGGATTTTCTGGCCGTGGCCGATACCGGTAATTTCACCCGGGCCGCGGCGCTGAGAAACGCATCGCAGGCCGCGTTCAGCCGGCGGATCCAGCAGCTGGAAGCCTGGTTCGGCGTCGCCCTGATCGATCGCTCGATCCTGCCGACGCAGCTGACGCCCGAAGGCGAGCAGTTTCGCATCACCGCCAGCCGGATTCTCGCCGAGGTGCTCGATGCGCGGGCCGATTTGCGCGGCATACCGGAGCGCGCCGATCATATCCAGATCGCGCTGCCGTTCGCGCTGGCGACGGCGCGTTTTCCGGCCTGGTGGTCGCAATGGAGCAAGGAGTTGCGGCTGACCTCATCGATCACGGTCGGCAATGTGCACGATATCGGCATCGGCTTTCTTTCCGGCGCCACCGAGATGATGATCTGCTTTCATGCAGCACAGCAGCCGGTCCACCCGGAGCCCGAGCGGGTCGAAGGGATCGAGATCGAGACCGATTTCCTTCGGCCTTTCGCGTCCCCGGGGCTGCTCAAGCGCGAGGGCTATGCGCTTCCCGGCGAACCGGGCAAGCCGCTGCCGTTGCTGATGTATTCCAGCGGGGTCTATTTTTCCCGCCTCGTCGATCTCATCATCGAGAATGCCGGCGGCATCCCGCATGCCCGCAAGATCGTCGAGACCGATATGTCCGATATCCTGCGCGATATGGCGATTGCCGGCCATGGCATCGCCTGGTTGCCGGAAAGCACGGTCGCCACCGGTCCGAAGAACGTCCTGGTGCCGATCGGCGGCGCGCGCTGGTCGATGCCGCTGTCGATCATGGCCTTCCGCGATCGAGGCAATACCAACCCCGCCGTTGCCCGGCTCTGGGCGCTGCTCAAGCGTGGCAAATCGCCGGTCTACGTCCGCAGCCGGCCGAATGGCGTGCTGCACCGGCAGGGTGTCGGGCCGTGATCGCGCCATCGCATGCAAACCAGCCTCGATCCGGTCCGGCCTCGCGATTTCGCGCCCTGATTTTGGCGTCCCCCCTTGATTTTGCATCCCATTGATCCTCCAGTTGGCCGAGCGACCCGCGCCCGAACCAGAAAACGGAATAGCCGCCATGACCGCCAGTGCCAACCCCCGCATCGTCTATGTCAACGGGCGCTATTGCCCGATCGAGGAGGCGATGGTCCCGATCATGGATCGGGGGTTTCTCTTCGGTGACGGCATCTACGAGGTGACGGCGGTCCTGGGCGGCAAGTTCATCGACAACGTGCCGCACCTCGAGCGCCTCGGGCGTTCGCTCGGCGCCATCGGCATCCGAAATCCGCATTCGGTTGCCGAATGGACCGCGATCCAGCGTGAGCTGGTCAAGCGCAACGCCCTGACCGAAGGTTCGATCTATATCGAGGTCACGCGCGGGGTTTTCGAACGCGAATTCACCTGCCCGCCCGATATCGAGCCGACGGTGGTGATGTTCACGCAGGCCCGGTCCTTGCGGGACAATCCCGGTGCCCGATCCGGCGTGGCGATCATCACGGTGCCGGATTTGCGCTGGGCGCGGCGCGACATCAAATCGACCGCGCTGCTGGCGCAGGTGCTCGCCAAGCAGGCCGCCAAGGCGGCGGGCGTCGCCGAGGCCTGGATGATCGAGGATGGCTATATCACCGAAGGCGCCTCCTCCACCGCCTTCATCATCACCGAGGCGCGCGAGATCGTCACCCGGCCGCTGTCGCAGGCGGTGCTGCCCGGCATCACCCGGCAAACCGTGCTCGCGCTCGCGGCCAGGCACGGGCTGACCTTTGTCGAGCGCCGGTTCACGCGCGAGGAAGCCCTGGGTGCGCGCGAGGCCTTTTTCACCAGCGCCTCGACCTTCGCGATGCCGGTGGTGACGATCGACGGCCAGCCCGTCGCCGGCGGCAAGGCCGGGCCGCTGGTGCAGGAGCTGCGCCAGCTTTATATCGACGCCGTCGACGCCCAGCCGGAATAAACAGCTGTCTCAAACCGGGCTTTTTGTCGCGTTTTGCCGATGAAAAGACGTGTTTTTGTGGTGTTTCCGGTATCCATTTCCGGTGGATGCGCTAGGCTTGCATGAGAATTATTCATGTAAATCCGAGTGTCAGGCCATGCCGCTTCGTCTTCCCCCGCTCGCCACCTTGCGCATCTTCGAGGCGGCGGCCCGCCAGAAAAGCTTCAAGCTCGCCGCCGCCGAACTGGGGCTGACGCCGAGCGCCGTCAGCCACGGCATGGATACGCTCGAAAAATGGCTGGAGGCACGGCTGTTCGAACGCCATGCGCGGGCGATCGCGCTGACGCCGGTGGGGCGGCAATACCTGCCTTACGTCGCCGAGGGGCTGTCGATGATCGGTGTCGGCACCGAACGCATCACCGCCGGCCCGGACCGGCGCCGGGTGGCGGTCAGCGTCGCGCCGACCTTCGCGGCGGAATGGCTGGTGCCGCGTCTCGGCCGGTTCATGGCCCGCTATCCGGATATTTCGGTCGCCATCGATACCTCGCACCGGCAGGCGCTGTTTCCGCTTGATGGGGTCGATCTGGCGATCCGCATGGGCAAGGGTCCCTGGCCGGGCACGACATCGCATCTTTTGATGCGCGAGGCGCTCTATCCCGTTGGCACGGCGGAATACGTCGCCGCGTTGCGGCTGGCGGACGGCGGGATCGACTGGGCCCGCGTGACCCTGCTGCATGTCTCCTCGGTGGAGCACGATTGGCCGACCTGGTTTGCGGCGTCGGGCGTCGAGATGCCGCAAGGCGGCGGCCATCTCTACTTCGATACCGTGCATCTGGCGGTCAGCGCGGCCGCGCAAGGGCTTGGTCTGGCGATCGGGCGCAATCCGCTCGTCGAGGCGGCGATGGGCTGCGGGCGGCTGGTGCGGGCGATGCCGCAGGCGATCGAGATCGAGACCGGCTACTGGCTGACATCACCGGCCGGCGAGGAGACCCGCCGGGAAATCCGCGCCTTCCAGCGCTGGGTGCTTTCCGAGGCCGGGATTGAATCCGCGTGAAAACCTGCATGAATGATTTTCACTCTGGCGCATCCGCCCGCCAAGTGGACGCCGGTTGGCGGAGAAAGCGGGTGCAAAAGCAAATAGACAGTGATTAAACGCCGATCTGAAAAGATCGGCGCTTGTTCTAGCCGGCGTGAAGCGCCGCGAGGATCGCATCGAGCCCATCGGTCAGCGCCGCCGGGCCGGGCTGGAGGATCAGCGGCGACTTGATCTCGACAATACGCCCGTTTTTCACGGCGGGGATGCTTTCCCAGCCGGGCCGCGCGGCGATCCGCTCGGCGCGGACCTTCTTGCCGCACCACGACGCCAGAATGACATCCGGGGCTGCCGCGATGACGGCCTCCGGGGTGACGATACGGTCCTTCGCGGATTTCTGATGCCGCAGGTGGGCGAAACAGTCCTCGCCGCCGGCGATCCCGATCAGTTCGGACACCCAGCCGATGCTGGTGATCATCGGCGCGTCCCATTCCTCGAAATAGACGCGCGGCCGGGTGGGGCGCGGCACAGCGGCGATCCTCGCAAGGCGCGCTTCGTACCCGGTGGCCAGCGCTTCCGCCTTGGCCTGCGCGCCGACAAGCGCGCCGAGCATGCGAATCATCGCCAGGATGCCGGCGATATCACGCTGGTTGAAGGCGTGTACCGCGATCCCCTCGCGGATGAGCTCGGCGACGATTGGCGCCTGCAGATCGGAAAACGCCAGCACGAGATCGGGTTCAAGCGCGACGATCGCCGGGATATCCGCCGAGGTGAATGCCGAAATCCGCGGCTTCTCGCGGCGCACGCGCGCCGGGCGCACCGCGTAGCCGGTCACGCCCACAATCCGGGCTTCCTCGCCCAGCAGATACAGCGTTTCGACGGTTTCTTCCGTCAGGCAGACAATTCGGGATGGCGGATGCTGGCGTGTCATCGCCCCTTTTGCCCTGAAGACACAGGTGCGTGCAATCCGCTCACGGTTGCGGGTTCAGGCGTTCGGCAAAGAAGTCAAGAATTTCGTCCCGGGCCTGCAGGGTCGGTTGCCCGGCTTCATCGATCAGATGCGCGGTGACGACGCTGTGCGGGCAGGCGACGTGGGTTGCGAAAAACGGCGGCACATCGGTGCCGGCGGCGCTGTCCGGCAGCACGCGGCCGATGAAGCGCTCGCCCAGTGCTTTTGAATAGGCGGCGAAGCGCTGCGCCCGGCAGAACCGGTCGCCCTCGAACCGGTAGGCGAGGACCGTGAGATCCTGCTTTTCCAGCCGTTGACGGATGGTTTCGAGTTCGTCCGGGGCGATCTGGAGCCCGCCGGGATCGTTGAACGGCAGTGAGGGCTGCGACAGCACCGGCGCGAGCATCGCCGGCTCCAGCATCATCGAAAGCGCGAAATTTCCGGTGAAGCACATGCCGATCGCGCCGACGCCCGGGCCGCCGCATTCTCCGTGTGCCTGCCGCGCCAGCGCCATCAGCCATTGCGTCACCGGGCTTGAGGCATTGGCCGCCAGCGCGTTGAACTCGGCGCTGACGCAGGCCCGCTGAAAGATCTTCGCGCCCTCCTCGGCGCTTGCGACAACGCCGTCGCGGCCAAACAGCGAGGGCATGTACACGCTGAACCCGGCATCCCGGACCCAGCGGGCGAAGCGCGCGACATGCGGGCTGATCCCCGGCATCTCGGTCATGACGATGACGGCGGGACCAGCCCCCGCGACATGGACGGTCTTGGTCACCCCGTCGAGCGTGATGGCGCGATGGGTGAAATCGTCGAGGGGGTCGTCCGCGTGCAGGCTGCGCTTGGTCATCAAAGGCCCTTCCGTATGGTGGTTCTGGGGATGGCTTTGAGGTGGATTTCAGGCCCCGGCGTGTGTCCCTTGGGCAAAGGCCGCCAGCATCGGCAGCAGCAGGGCGGCGAGCGTCGCCTTCTGGCGGGGCGGCGGCCAGAGATCCGGTTCGAGCGTGGCGCGGGTGCCGACCCCGTCGATCGCGGCGATCAGGGCATCCGCGCAGTGCCGGGTTTCTTCCGGCGCAGGCGGCTGGCGGTCGATAACGAGCGCCTGCAACGGCCCGACCAGGCGATCGACGATACCCTGGTAATGGCGGCGATGCACCCTTCTGAGGCGCTCGTTGCTCGCCGCGCGGCCCCAGAACGCCAGCCAGACCTGCCATTCCCCCAGGCTCTCGGGATCCACGGGCAGATACCGGCAAACCCGGCCGACGAAGGCCGCGAGATCACCCGGTGCTTCGGTTGGCGTGCCGGGCGCACGGGGGGCTTCCATCCGCGCCAGCGTCCGCCGGACGATCTCCTCGAGCGCGGCTTCGAGCACCGCGTCCTTGTCGTCGAAATAATGCATCACCGCGCCGGTCGTCACCTCCGCCGCGCGGGCGACATCGCGCAGCCGGGCGCCTTCGAGCCCGGTCGTCCGGATGACGCTGATCGCGGCGCTGGCGATCGCTCGGCGTTGCGTGGCGAGGTTTATCTTTTTTGGCATAACGGTAATAATGTAAAAAACTCTAACCTTGTCAAGTCGGCTGCATCGCCTCCGGGATGCTCACGACCGTCTCGCCGGGAAAAGACCGGGCCGTGGAGTTGACGGGAAGCGGAGCGGGCATGTTCAGACGGAGATTTGCCCGCATCGCCAAAGGCCAACACAGCCGGAATTGCAACCAGATGCCGCTTGCCAGACGGTGTCGCTTGGGGGAAAGTTCGCGGCAGGAAAAGGGCTGCTGCTTTGTCGATCGTACCGCGATGGCGCGCCTTCGGACACCACAAGAATGCCCGGTAAATGCCGGGCGTAACGGGAGGCTAGGCATGGCATTTTCGACCAGGACGACGGCAGGTCGCGGTTTTTCACGCGCGGGTTGGTTGCGCGCGCTGGCGGGGGGCGCGGCCATGCTGCTCTCCGGGGCGGCGGCGACGGCGTTTCCGACCAAACCGGTGACGCTGGTGGTGCCGTTCGCGGCGGGCGGGCCGAGCGACACCATTGCCCGGCTGTTTGCCGTCTCGATGAGCCAGACGCTGGGAACCCAGGTGCTTGTCGAGAACGTCGCCGGTGCCGGCTCCACCATCGGGATCGGCCGGGTGGCGAAATCGGACCCGGACGGGCATACGCTGCTGGTCTCGCATATCAGCCACGCCACGACGGCGACGTTGTTCAAGAACCTGAGCTACAAGCCGCTTGAGGATTTCGCCCCGATCGGGATGATGACCGACGGGGCCTTCGTGCTGGTGGGTCGCAAGGATTTTCCGGCGGCTTCCGTGGCCGAGCTCTTCGCCAAGATCCGGTCCGAGGGAGACAAACTCTCCTATGCGCATGCCGGGACCGGATCGGGCGCGCATCTGTGCGGCCTGATGATCATGAGCGCGATGGGCAAGACCATGACCCAGATCCCCTATCGCGGCACCGGCCCGGCGCTGAACGATGTCGTTTCCGGCAAGGTCGATCTGTTGTGCGACCAGATCACCTCGGCGTTGCCGCAGATCAACGGCGGATCGGTCAAGGCCTATGCCGTCACCGCCAAGGCACGGGTTCCGGCGCTGGCACTGCCGACGGTGGCGGAGTCGGGCATCCCGGGCTTCGAGGTCACGATCTGGCATGGCCTTTATGCGCCGAAAGGTACACCGGCCGATGTGCTCGCCA
>CAZNAT010000006.1:39317-61063 GCA_964571245.1 uncultured Methylobacterium sp. | reverse complement strand
CTCAAGGACCCGCTGATTGTTAAGCGGCTCGACGATCTCTCGACGATTACCGCAACCGAGGCGCAGGCAACCCCGGATTTCCTCGCAAAGCGCCTTGCGGCAGAAATCGCCAGCTGGAAGAAAATCATCGAGGCCGCCGGCATCAAGGCCGAGTAACTCAAGGCCAAGTGACTCAATGCCGAGCAGCCACGCGTCCGTTGCACAAGCGAAGGCCGGGGCAAACCTCCCGGCTTTTGCGAAGGGGAGAAAGCTCGGCGCGCGCCGACTTTCTAGAGCGCCCTGATTTCCTCAATGAGCGCGGGCGCAACGGCAAGGCCACTGGTCCGGGCCTGCTCTCTTAGCGCCATCCGGCGCGATCCCGGCAGCCGCGCGCCCTCTTGCGCCCGGATCTGATCCGCGAGCCGGTGGAAATGCGTGAGAGTGCCCGCGCCGCCCACCACCTTCGGATCAAAAGCGATGATGAGCTGCCCGGTGCCCGGCGGCGGCCCCTTGTCGTCGAGAAACGGCGAGGCATCGGCGGCGTAGTTCGCGCCGGTGAGGCCCGCTGCCAGCAGTTCGACCATCAGCGCCAGCGCGGTGCCCTTGGCGTCGCCCAGCGGCACCATCGTGCCCTTCAGCGCGGCATCGGCACTGGTCGTCGGCTTGCCGTCGCTATCGAGCGCCCAATCGTCGGGGATCGGCGGCCCCTTCTGTTTGGCGGCCAGGATATTGCCGCGCGCGACCTTGGACAGCGACAGATCCACCACGATCGGCGCCTCATCCGGCAAGGGGCAGGCGAAGGCGATCGGGTTGGTGCCGAACACGCCGGTGTTGCCGCCCCAGGGGGCCATGGCGGCGGGGGTATTGGCAAACAGCAGGGCGACGAGGCCGTGTTCGGCGAGGCGTTCTACAGGGTGGCCGGCGGCACCGCAATGGTGCGACCGGCGGATCGCGGCGGCGGCAATGCCCATCATCGGGGCTGCGGTCTTCAGCGCGTCGATCGCGGCGTCGAGCGCCGGATAGGCAAAGCCGAACCCGGCATCGATTCGCATCAGCGCCGGCGTCACGTGTTCGACGGATGGTATCGCAAAGCCATCGACCTTGCCGATCCTGGCTTGCGCCGCGTAGCTCGGCACGCGGGAGAGGCCGTGGCCCTTGAGCCCGTCCGCTTCGGCACCGACCAGCGCCCGCGCGACGATCGCGGCATTGCCTGCGCTGGTGTTCGAGCGCTGGAGGGCCGCCGCGACCAGCGCTTCGGCCTCGGCGAGGGTCAGTCGTGCTTGGCTCATGCTGGCTTGGCTGATGCCGGCCTGATTCATGGGTTTGCTCCCAGGTGTTCGAGAACCTTGGTGGCGATCAGGGTCGAAACCCGGACGTTTGATTCAACCGTCACCCCCGCGATATGCGGCGTCAGCAGCAGGTTGGGGCATCCTGCGAATGGCGCACCGCGACGGGCCGAAAGCGGTTCCTCCTCGAAAACATCGAGCGCCGCGCCGGCAATGGACCCCTCCTTGAGGGCGGCGGCGAGGGCGGCCTCATCGACAACCCCGCCGCGCGCGGCGTTGAGCAGGATGGCATCCTTGCGCATGCGCTTGAGCCGGATGGCGTCGATCAGGTTGCGGGTGTCATCGGTCAGCGGAACGTGCAGCGAAATCACATCCGCTTCCCGCAACAAGGGTTCGAGCCCGTGACGCCGCGCCAGTGCCCAGGCCGGGTCGGCATCCCCCAGGAAGGGGTCATAGGCCATCACGTCCATACCGAGCGCCCGGGCGCGTTTGGCGACCTCGCGGGCGATCGAACCAAAGCCGACGAGGCCCATGATCCGCCCGGAGAGTTCGCGCCCCATCAGGCGGTTGCGCGGCCAGCCCCCGGCGATCACCTCGCCGGTGGCGCCATACGCGCCGCGCAGCAGCAGCATCGCCGAAGCGATCACCCATTCGGCGACCGAAAGATCGTTCGCCCCGGTTGCCGGGATGACCGCAATGCCGCGCGTGGCGCAGGCCGGACAATCGATGTTGTCGAGCCCGACGCCGAGCCGCCCGACGACCTCCAGCTTGACGCCCGCCGCCAGCAGCGCGCCGCGCACCTGCGTCCGGTTGCGGACGATCAGCGCCCGCGCGGCCGGCAGCAGGGCTGTCAGCCGGGTGGGCTCATCGACCAATGTGGGGTCATAGAGCGTGGAATGGCGCGCCTTGAGCGTCTCGACCGCGCCCTCGTCCATGAATTCGCTGATGATGATGTCGCTCATGGCCTACCTCAACAGGAAAATGCCACCCGTGCCCACCACCAGGATGACCAGGGTCGCGCCGAAAAACACCGCCATATGCCGCCAGCCGATCGACAGCACGGCGGTGATCGAGGTGCCGAGCCCGAGCGCCGCGATCGCGATCAGCAGGCCCCATTTCGAGGCTTCCGACAGAACCGTCTTCACGGGAGCATAGAGGCCGGCAAGCGGGGTCGACGGCAGGATCGAGTTGATCACACACAGCGCCAGGAATACCAGCGCAAATACCGGGACCGGAACCCGTGCTTCCCCGGCGGTGTCGCCGCGCCGGATGAACCACCAGCCGATCGCCAGCACCACCGGCAACAGCAGAAACACCCGGAACAGCTTGACGATCACTGCGGTATTGCCGACGGGGTCCGAGATCGCATAGCCCGCGCCGACCACCTGCGCCATGTCGTGGATGGTCAGGCCGAGCATCAGCCCGGTTTCCTGCGGCGTCAGCCCCAGCGCCAGGCAGAGCGGCGGATAGGCCAGCATCACCAGCGTCGAAACCGCATTGGCCATCACCACGGTGAAGGCGATATCGGCGGATTTGGTCTTGTAGTCGGGCACGACGGTCGCGGTCGCCAGCGTCGCGGAAGCCCCGCATACCGCGTTGGCAGCCCCGGCCAGCGCGCCGTATCCGGCCTCGCGACCCAGCAGCCGCGCGATCCAGATCGCGCTGACGATGGTGATCGCCATGGTCGCGAGGACGAGCAGCACGGTCCCCGGTCCGAGCGCCACGATATCGCCGAGGGCGACGCGCAGCCCGAGCAGCGCAATGGCGTAGCGCAGCAGGGTCTTGACCGCATAGGTGATGCCGGGCTCGAAGCGTGGATGGGCCGCAAGACCGAACAGCGCAATGCCAATGATCAGCGCGATCACCATCGCCGGCAGCGACAGCCTGCCGCCGGTGGCACCCGCGAGGAGCGGTTCGACCAGCGTCGCCGCGAGGGCCACCGCCAGTGAAAGCAGAAGGCCCGGGCCATAGCGTCGGCCCGGGCCGTCGAGTTTTTCCAGAAGCGTCATCGCTCAGGCGGAACGATAGAGCTTCGTCATCGAGAACTCGCGATGGCCGAGCGCCTCAGCCGCGGTGAGGCGGCCGTTGGCGGTGCGGATGATGTTCGCGATCAGCGCGTCGCCCGCCTGCGGGATGGTCATGTCGCGGCGCAGGATGCCGGAGACATCGACGTCGATATGCTCGGGCATGGTGCGCATTGTCTTCGGGTTGCCGGTGATCTTGATCACGGGCACGATCGGGTTGCCGATGACATTGCCCTGCCCGGTGGGGAAGGTGTGGACGACATAGCCGCCCGCCGCCATCAGCGTCACGCATTCGGCTGCCGCCGAGGAACTATCCATGAAGTAGAGACCGGGGCCCTTCGCCGGCGCTTCGGCGGCATCGAGGATGTCGATATACTTGCACTCGCGGCCGATTTTCTCGAGGTTGCCGAGCGCCTTTTCCTCGATGGTGGTGAGGCCGCCGGCGATATTGCCCTTGGTCGGCTGGCTGTCCGAGAGGTCCGAGGTCTTGTGCGCCTCGATGACGTCGTCCTGATAGGCCTTCCACATCTTGTACCAGCGCTCGCCGACTTCCTTGGTCGCCGCGCGGGCTTTGCAAAGATGTTCCGCGCCGGTGATTTCGGAGGTCTCGCCGAAGACGCCGTAAATACCCTTGGGGATCAGCTTGTCATACATGTTGCCGACGGTCGGACAGGAGGAAAGCCCGGTGGTGGTGTCGCTCTCGCCGCATTTCGTGGAGATCCAGAGATCCGATACCGGGCATTTCTCGCGCACGAGCTCGGATGACCACTGCATGAATTCCTTGGCGACATAGGAGGCTTTCGCGATCACCGCGATATCGCCGTGGCCTTCGATGCCGAAGCCGACGACGGGTTTGCCGGTCGCCGCGATGCCGTCGACGACGACTTTGGTCCAGCCATCCTCGATGCCGATCACAACGACCGCGGCGACGTTGGGGTTCGAGCCGATGCCGATGATGGTGCGGAAGAAAAGGTCGAGATCTTTGCCGAACTGGAGGCGGCCATAGGCATGGGGGAGCGCCAGCACGCCCTTGATGTTGTTCGCGACGGCTTCGCAGGCGGCGTTCGAGAGATCATCGAGCGGCAGCATCACGACGTGGTTGCGTACGCCGACGCGGCCGTTCTCGCGCCGCCAGCCCATGAAACTGTCCATGGCGGAGGAGCCGCGGCGCTTCGGCGGTATCGGGGCCTTGAACGCGGGCGCCTCGATGCGGCGGCCCTTGACGGCCTTGAGCTTGTTCTGGTTGAGGTCAAAATTCGCAACGATGGGTGCGCTTGCCATTGGTTTGTTTCCCTGAAAATCGGCGTCGAAAGTCGTCACACTGGGGTTTTCGTCTCAGGCGCGTGAACTAAGCCCGCAGGCCGCTCACCAGCGCTTGGTCTTGACGTTGTGGATGTGGACGTGCTCGCCCTTCTTGATCGCGGCCTTGGCGATGCCGATGTCCTGGCCGTATTTCCAGATCGTGTCGCCGGCCTTGATATCCGCCAGCGCCACCTTGTGGCCGATCGGAATGTCCATCTTCGAGGTGATGGTGAAGGAGGAATTGTCATGGGTGACAACGGCGAGCATCGGCGTGCCGGCCTTGAGATTTTCGACGACCACGACACCGACGGTGTCCTTTTGCTCGTGAACGAGCAGATGCGGAGCTGACATTGATCGATTTCCTGCGCTGTTTTTTCTGCAGTGACCGGCCGGCCTGTGGTATTGAACTCACCACTCGACGCGGCGCAATGTTTTGTCTTATATAAGACCCATGATTTCTGACAACCCCGAATCTCGCAGATTTCGTTCTTCCCCCGCCGGGCCGTCGGTGGGCTTCATGCCGCTCTATCGGCAGGTGAAGGATGCCTTCATCAAACGGATGTCGGACGGGCTCTGGCCGCCGGGGCTTCTTCTGCCCAGCGAAGGCGTGCTGGCGCAGGAAATCGGTGTCAGTCAGGGCACGGTGCGCAAGGCGCTCGACGAGCTGGAGGCGGAGAACCTCGTGGTGCGCCAGCAGGGGCGTGGAACCTTTGTCGCCCAGCACGACGAGAAGCGCATCCTGTTCCAGTTCTTCAAGCTGGTGCGCGATGACGATGTGCCACGCTTTCCGGAAAGCCGCGTGCTGTCCGCTGGCGTGTTTCCTGCCGATGACGGCGAGCGCGAGGGGCTCAACCTTGAAGAGGGTGCGTTGGTCGCGCGGGTGCGGCGGGTTCGGTTCATCGACGGCATCCCCAGCATTGTCGAGACGATCTCGCTGCCGGACGCGATGTTTCCCGCCATCACGCAAACGCCGGTGCCGAATTCGCTCTATGCGTATTATTCAGAACGCTACGGCGTCACGATCGCGTTCGCTCGGGAAAAGCTCAAGGCCGTCGCGCTCAATCAGGAGGATGCCGCCATCCTCAACCGGCCGCCCGGCCATCCGGCGCTGCTGGTGCAGCGCGTGGCGCTGGCGCTCGATACCCGGGCGGTGGAGTGGCGGATCAGCCTGTGCCTCACGGATGACGCGCATTACCTCGCGTCGATGCGCTAGCGCATTTTCCGATCAAGTGGATACCGGTTGATCGCAAGAAAACGCGTCAAAATATAGAGATAGAGTGGTCGATCTGATTCAGCCAGATCGGAAACCGCTCTAGCGCATTTTCCGTGCCTGTGGATGCCGGTTGACCGAAAGGAAACGCGCCAAAACAACAAGATCGAGCGGCTGATCTGTTTCAATCAGCTCGGATGCCGCTCTAGGACGATCGGCACAGGCCTAGGATTCGGGCAGGTTCCACACCGAACGCTCGGCGATGCGCTGGCGGTTGATGACCAGTGCCGCCTCGTCCGGCACCCAGTCGTTGAGCCATTCGGGCGGGATGCCGTCGAGCAGCTCTTCGGTCCGGGTGAATTTGGGCGCATAGCCGCGCGCCACCATCTCGTCGACGAGGCTTCGCTGGCGTTTTGCGAGAAACAGCAGCTTGTCGTAGAAGAAGATCACATGGCCCTTGCCGAGCGTATAGCACGCGGGCGCACCGAGGGTTTCGGTCCGTACGCCGCGGGCGTGCGCTGCCCGCGCCAGCGCGAAGATGCGCGGCAACTCGCGATACTCGGCGACGAGGTGCTTGGCGTGAAGCTCGGCGGGCGGCACGATATTGATCCGGGTCATCTCTGAGAAGGTCTTTCGTTGCGTCGGTGGTTGCGTCGGTCTGCCGGAGGTCGCGGAGGGAACCCACTCAAAGCGTGATGGCCTCGCCGGTCCGCGCCGATCGCTCCGCCGCGAGCCCGATGCGCACCGCCCAGAGGCCATCGGCCAGCGTGACATCAACCGGCCCGCCTTCCAGCATCGCCTTGCGGAAGCCCAGATGCTGGAAATAGGTCGAGCCATGATGATCGCCAGCCCTGAGAACCGCTTCATCGACATGAACCGGGCGCTGTACCGGCCCTTTCGGCGCGCGCGGTGAAAACACGATTTCCGCCGGGTGCTCGGCCCCGCCAGGCCAGAACCGCGCCGGGCCGGGGATGCGCGCCTCGATCCTGGCCTTGTCGCCGGTGGCGGTGATTTCCTCCTGAAACCAGGCGCCTTCGGCGAACATGCACAGATCGAGCGAGGCGCGGGTTCCGTTCGAAAAATCGACGACCACCAGCGCGTTGTCGAGAATATCCGGGGTGCGGCCGTCGTAGCGCTCGTCGAGATGGTTCACATCCGCAGCCCCGGAAGCATAGACCCGGACCGGATCCGCGCCGGTGATGAGGCGCATCAGATCGAAGAAATGGCAGCATTTTTCGACCAGCGTGCCGCCGGTGCGGTTCGAGAACCGGTTCCAGTCGCCGACTTTTTCCAGGAACGGAAACCGGTGCTCGCGGATCGAAAACATTTTCAGCGCGCCGATCTCGCGGTTCTCCACCGCCCGGCGCAACTCGACCACCGGCGGCATGTAGCGGTATTCCATCGCGACCCAGATCGGCGCGCCATAGCCGATTGCCGCCTTGGCCAGCCGGTCGCAGTCCTCGGCGCGGGTGCAGACCGGCTTTTCGACGAGAATGCCGAGCGGGGTTTTTGCGGCGAAAAGATCGAGCAAAATCGCCAGATGGGTATCGTTCGGGCTGGCGATCACCACGCAATCGACGAGCCCGCTGGCGATCAGCGCGTGGTGATCGGCGAAGGCCTGCGGGGTCTGCCCGAGCGCGCGCCGGGCTTCCGCGAGGCTCTCGGCGATCGAGGCCGGCACGGGATCCGAGATCGCGGTGAGAAGTGAGCCAGGGATCAGCGCGAGATTGCGGATATGCTCGCGCCCCATCATGCCGGCCCCGATCAACCCGTAACGCAGGGGCTTTGCGGCGGATGGGGCCGGGGAAATCACGGGCGTCATGGGGAGGTTCCGGTGTGGAGGGAAAGTCCGGCAGTCAGGGCTGGCGTGAGATCGAGCACGGGAAGATCGTTCAGGGCGGCCCAGGCCTCAAGCGTTTCGCGATGATCACCATAGACCATCGCGACGTGGTGCTCGAGCGCTTCGCCCAACAGAACCTCCATGGCATTGCCGGCGCCGCCATCGAAACGGGCAACCGCGCTGGTGCCGGTAAAACTCATCGGCGCGGGGATCACCGTTGCCCCGCCGAGCACCAGCGTCAGCCCGTTTCGGGCCTGCGAGAGCCGCGCGATCGTGATCCGGCCCGGTTTCAGCGTGAATTGCGCCAGCAGCGGCATCTTGCGGTTCGAATGGATCTGGGCCTCCATCCGAACCTCGGGGTCTCGCATCGAGGCGGGGGCAGAACCGCAATGCCAGAACACGCCGGTATCGCTGGCAGCATCGATATCGACGATATCGACCAGCCAGGCGGGGGCTTGCGCCGCGCCTTGCAGCAACAGGCTGGTGAGCGCGCCGAGCACATCGGCCTCGCAGGCGCAGGGTGTGCCGGCCTCGGTCAGCATCCCCATCGGCCCGCAGACCGCGCAGCCGTATTCGGTGAAGGTTTCCGGCCAGCAGCGCACCGCCAGCGAATCCAGCGCCTTTTCGGCCAGCAGGTCCTCCATGGCGACGCCGAGCGCCATCGATTTGGCGAGCTGGTCCTGATCGACCGCTTCGATCCCGGCGTAGGTCTGACGGGCCTGATCGAGACGGGCGGCGGTTCGCGGCGCTGCCACGGCGCGGGCGCGCTCGAAAACCCCGTGCAGTGCAATCGGCTCGACGCTCACATTCGCCAGCGATTTGAGCATGGCTGGATCGTAGCGGCAGGTGTCAAACCCGCCGGGGTGCTCGCCGATCAGGCCGATCCGGGTATCCCGGAGCTTCGCGTGCAGGGCGATTGCGGCCAACTCGGACGATTCCTGCGGCAGGGCCGCCGGGCGGCTGCCGTTCGGCCTTGCTGCGGGGCCAGCCACCAGCCGCTGGAGCCTCCGGCCGATATCGGGGGCGCCGGCATCGGCATAGAGCGTGGCATGCGCCAGCGCCGCGCGCCCCAGCGCATGCGCCGCGAGATTGAGCCCGCAGAACGAATTGAGCCGCAGCCGCCCGCCGGCGCGCGGCTCGGGAAACGCCCAGAGCCCGAGCGCCACCCCGGGAAACGCCTTGGCGATCTCGACCGTCATCGAGGCATCGGTGAAGGTCACCTGCAACACGAGGACCCCGGAGATCTCGCGTGGTGAGATCCCCGCGATCGCCGCGCGCGCCGCCCCGGCATCGAACAGGAGATCGCGTGGGCCGATGGTGTTCAGCCCGGCGGCATCGATGGCCGCGAAAGCCTGTGCCGCGAAGCTCTCGGCATAGGGGACATCGAAGGTCGGGCGGGCGAGCGCCAGCGTGAGGATCGGCAACATGGGATCAGCCTCCAAAGCCTTTGTAGGCATGCCGGAAATTGGCATTGGCATCGGCAAGGCCGGCGCCGCCCCAGTTTTCCGGCCATGGCCGGGCGTGACGATCGGTCAGGCGGTTGATGTCGCGCATGTAGTCGGTGCTTGCGCCGGCAAGTCCCGCCCGTATCGCCTCCCAATCCGGAAATGCCTTGAAGGCCTCCGACCAGATCGCCCGCCCGGCAAGGTAGCCCGAGGCACCGGCCGCATAGGCATGGCTGAGAACGTTGCGGAATTCGCCCATCCCGGCGCCGGCCGAGAGCATGACCCAGGGGCGGGCGCACAGCCGGCCCATCTCGTCGAACAGCGCCTGGACCTTTTCCGCGCCGGGGGCACCCGCGCCGGGGCAATCCCGCGCGGGCACCGGGCTTTCGAGCTTGAAGACGTCGATCGCGTAGTCGGGCTTGGCGAATTCGGCGACGCTTTCGAGGACCAGCTCGCTCTTCTTGTCGGCCATTTCGATATACTGCGTCGTCTGGTTCTTTTCCCCCGGCAGCGGATAGACCAGCAACTCGAACAGGAACGGGATATCGTATTTGACGCAATCCGCGCCGATCTTGCGGGTAAAGGCCTTTTGCCGGTCGTTGATCGCTTTGGGCGCATCCGGGCGATACCAGGCGAGAACCTTGACCGCATCGCCGCCGGCGCGCTTGATTTTTTCCACCGACCAGCCGTCGATCTCCGAGGAGAGCCGGCCTTCCGCCGTTTCCTGAAACGCCGAATCTTCCAGCGTCAGGATCAGGCCGAGGCGTGGATCGAGGATCGGCTCCGCCATGGGCAGCGCGAAATTGGGATCGAGCAGCATCGCGGTGGATTGGCCCTGCAATTGCTCGACGAGCAGGGTCTTGAAGCGGGCGACATCCTCCCAGGGGGCGACCCCGCCGCGCGCCGCGGCGATCGGGTGGATGATCGGCGGACGCTGGTCCACGGCGGTCATCTTGAAGCGGCCGCTGGCATCGGCCATCCGGCGAAGGCCGCGCAGTTTTCCGGCGCTGAGGGTTTTCATGCGGGGTTCTCCTGAAGAAAGGTTGCGAGTTCGGCGGCATTCGGCGTACCCATGCCGCCCCCTGGCCGGGTGCATTTGATCGCCGCTGCCGCGCTGGCGAAGCGGATGGCATCGGCGATGGTTTCCCCGCGCCCGATCGCCAGCGCAAAGGCGCCGTGCCAGACATCGCCGGCGCCGAGCGTATCCACCGGCGTGACCCGGAAGGCCGGATAACGGGCGATTTTTCCGTTTTCATACGAAAAAACGCCCCTGGCGCCGTCGGTGACGGCGAAATAGCCGGGTCTTCCGGCGGCGAAGGCGAGAAGTGCTGCGGCGAGGTCGTCGATCCCCGCCAGTTCGCGCAGGCCCTGCGCCGAAAACACGCAATGGGTCGCCAGATCGAGGAGGCCGCGGTCCCCGGGGGCGCGATCGCCGTCGAGGATCGCGGGTTTGCCCGCCCGGCGCGCGGCTTCGAACAGGCGGCGCGCGGCGCTCTCCCAGCGGACATCGGAGAGAACCGCGTCCGTCCCGGCGGGCAGTGCCGAGATCAGCCAGACGGGAGCATCGGGCAACGCGGGGTCGAGATCGTTGATGATGGTGCGGTCGCCGCCCGGTTCGAGGATGATCGCCGATCGCGACGTGCGCATGCCGGCGCAGGGCGTGCTCAGCGACAGATCGACGCCGTTGGCCTCCAGCATCTGCCGCAGGGTGTCGCCGGCCGCATCGTCGCCGATCCTTGTGATCAGCCGCGCTTCGCCGCCCAGCCGGGTGATGGCGAGCGCGGCATTGGTGGCGGAGCCGCCGAGCACGCTCGCCATCGCCGTCGAACGATGCTTCTCTCCCGGGCGCAGGGCAACCGGGATCGTGTAGATGTCATCGAGAACGGCGATGCCGACGGTCAGAATGAGGGTCATGGTCAGCGAGGATGTTCGAGGGGCGACCGGCAGGCGGGGTGGAGTGCGTTCTGCGGGTTGAAAATCCTCGGGGAGGGCCAAGGTTGGAACGGGGCGATATCAAAAACCGAGATGAACCTCGTGATTGACATTCTTGAGTGTACCTAGTCTTATATCATTTACAAGACCTGGACGTAATCGAAGACGGGAAGCTATAAACCTTGATTTTGGCGTGGGGCTCGCGGGTGTCTGTGTGTCTTCGCCTGATCGGGGTCCGGGCGCTGCACCGACAGCGCCGGAGAAAGCCGGACAACAAGGCCCGCTCGAACGGGCCGGGGAGGGATCTTGGCAGCGGTCGATATCGTCGGCGTCATCAAGGCCTATGGCGCAACGCAGGTTGTTCACGGGGTGGATATCGCCGTCAGCCATGGCGAGTTCGTGGTGCTGGTCGGCCCCTCCGGCTGTGGAAAATCGACGCTGCTGCGGATGATCGCCGGGCTTGAAAGCATTACCGGCGGCACCGTCCGGATCGGCGACCGGGTCGTCAATGACCTGCCGCCGCGCGACCGCGACATCGCGATGGTGTTTCAGGACTACGCGCTCTACCCGCATAAATCCGTCGGCGAAAACATCGGCTTTGGCCTCAAGATGCGCGGCGCGGATGCGCACACCATCGACACCAAGGTGAAGGAAGCGGCGCAGATCCTCCAGATCACGCATCTGCTCGATCGCAAGCCGGGCCAGCTCTCCGGTGGGCAGCGCCAGCGCGTGGCGATGGGGCGTGCCATCGTCCGCGATCCGCAGGTATTCCTGTTCGACGAGCCGCTCTCCAATCTCGACGCGCAACTCAGGGCGGAAATGCGGATCGAGATCAAGAAGCTGCACCAGCGCTTCGGAACCACGATCCTTTACGTGACCCATGATCAGGTCGAGGCGATGACGCTGGCCGACCGGATCGCGATTTTGCGCGGCGGGCATCTCGAGCAGTTCGATACGCCGGACATGGTCTATAATCATCCGGTCTCGACCTTCGTGGCCTCGTTCATCGGCTCGCCCGCGATGAACTTCACCCAGGTGATGGTCGCCCCCGGCGGGCGTGCGATCACCTTGCCGGGCGATGTCCAGGTGCCGGTTTCCGAGGCGAACCGCGCCGGATTTTCCAGGACTGGCGGTGCGGGTGCGACGCTGGGGCTGCGGCCCGAGCATATCCATCTCGCGGGGGCGCAGGCCGAGGGTTCGATCCCGGCGAAGGTGGTTCTGGTCGAGCCGCTCGGGTCGGATACGCTGGCGCTGCTGCGGATCGGCGATGCCGAAATGACCGGCCGGTTCGCGCCCGATACGGGGTTGAAGGCGGGCGGCACGATCCCGGTTTCGCTGCATCTCGCCAAGGCGCATCTGTTTCACGCCGAGACAGGGCGCGCCATTGCCTGAGAGTGTGGCACCCGACAAGAATTTTGTACCTGACGAGACCTGTGCCTGACACAAAAAATCGACCGGAGGACACCATGAAGCCGATACATATGAAACCGAAGCACATGAATCCAACCCGCAGGACGCTCGCCTATCTCGGCCTTGTCGCCGGCCTCGGTTTTTCCAGCTTGGCCCTGACCGGGCTTGCCGCGCAGGCCCAGACGACGCTGCGCATCTTCACCGGTGGGCAACAGCGCCCCGACGTGATGCGGCAGATTGTCGAGGGCTACACCAAGCTCAACCCGGCGGTGAAGGTCGAGGTCGAGGTTGGCGGCGCCACCTCCGAGCAGCAGCAGCAATACCTCAATACCGTGCTCGCCTCGAAGGATTCGGCGCTCGATCTCATCCTGATCGACGTCATCCGGCCCGCGCAATGGGCCGCGGCGCAATGGGCGGAGCCGCTCGACGGCTATCTCGGCGCCGAGAAGGACGCGGTCATGGCGCGCTATCTGCCGGCCTATCGCGCGGCGAATATCGTCGGTGGCAAGGTGATCGCGCTACCCTATTTTGCCGATGCGCAGTTCCTCTATTACCGCAAGGATCTATTGGAGAAGCACGGCGTCGCGCCGCCCAGGACCTGGGCGGACCTCAAGGCCGGCGCGCAGAAAATCATGGCTGGCGAGAACAACCCCACCCTGCGCGGCTTTGAAACCGCGGGTGCGCCGATCGAAGGCACGGTCTGCACCTATCTCGTGCCCATGTGGGGCGCGGGCGAGGATATCCTCAAGGACGGCAAGCTCAACCTCGCGAGCGCGGCGGCGAAGAAACCGTTCGAACTCTGGGCCGAGCTGAAGGAAGCGAAGGTCACGCCGCCGAATCTCGCGGAAATCCCGACCGACCGCATTCGCCAGAATTTTCAGGCCGGCAATCTCGTCTTCGGGATGACCTGGGGCTATGTCTGGAACCGGGCGCAGGGCGATGCGGATTCAACCGTCAAGGACAAGGTCGGCGTCGTGCCGCTGCCGGGGTTCACAGCGGACAAGCAGGCCACCTGCATCGGCGGCTGGCAGATCGCGGTGTCGTCGTTCTCGAAGAACAAGGCCGAGGCGGTCAAACTCGCGCGCTATCTTTCCTCGCCGGAAGTGGCCAAGCAACAGGCCATTCTCGCCTCGCACCTGCCGGTGTTTGCCGATGTCTACGCCGATGCCGAGGTTCTGAAGGCCAATCCGTGGTTTGCGCAGGCACTGCCGGTGCTGCTGGCGGCAAAATCGCGACCGGTGACCCCGCGCTATACCGAGGTTTCGGAAATCATCCGGACCAACATGAACGCCTTCCTGGCCGGCACCAAAACCGCCGATGCGGCGCTGGCGGAAATGAACACCCGGCTGAGCGCGATTTTCCGGTGACCAATGCGGGCCTCGCGCCGCCGGCGCGGGGCCTTTTCGCCAAGGTTTGCGAGGCCCCGCGTGACCCAGCCGATCCGCCATTCCCTGACCCCGCTGGAAAAAGCCGAGCAGCGCCTCGGGCTGGCGATGATCGCGCCGGCCTTTCTCCTGCTGGCGGCGGTGGTGCTCTATCCGATCGTCGAGCTGATCCGCACCAGCTTCACCTTCCATCATCTGGCGCAGCCCTGGATGGGCAACCCGTATGTCGGCTTCGAGCACTACGCCAAGGCGCTGGGAGACGACCGGTTTCTCGAAGCGGTCTGGCACACGGTTTTATATGTCGTGGTGACGGTGCCCGGCGCGGTTGTGGTCGGGCTGGGGCTGGCGCTGCTCGCCAACAAGCCCTTCAGCGTGAAATGGCCGGTGCGGCTGGGATTGTTGTTGCCCTGGGCGCTGCCGCTGGTGTTCGCCGGGCTGATCTTCCGCTGGTTTTTCGAGTATAATCAGGGCATTGCCAATGCCATTCTGCGCTTTGCCGGGTTCGAGCCCCTTAACTGGCTGACCGAACCGGGACTGGCGTTTTTTGCGATCTGCCTGGCGATCATCTGGAAATCCTCGAGTTTCGTGGCGCTGGTGCTGCTGGCGGGGCTGCAAACCATTCCCAAGAGCTTTTACGAGGCGGCGGAGGTCGATGGTGCCAGCAAATGGCAGCAGTTCATCGAGATCACCCTGCCGATGCTGCGCCCGGCGATTTTCGTGGCGCTGATTTTCCGCACCATCACCGCGATCCAGACCTTCGATATCCCCTACGCGATGACCAACGGCGGCCCCGGCAGTTCGACCGAAACCATGGCGATGTACATCCACAAGACCACCGTGGATTTCCTTGATCTTGGCTACGGTTCGGCGCTGGCGGTGCTGATGTTCATCGTCTCCGCGATCATCACCAGCGGGTACCTGCGCTACACCCGCCGCGATCCGGGGAGGCATTGAGCATGGCCAGCAAAAGTGGGCACCGGTTTTGCGTCCGGCCATGCGAGGAACTGGCCAATGGCATGGCCAGCAAAAGTGGGCACCGGTTTTGCGTCCGGCCATGCGAGGAACTGGCCAATGGCATGGCCAGCAAAAGTGGGCACCGGTTTTGCGCCCGGCCAGGCGATCCGGGGAGGCGCTCATGGATATTCTGAAAAACCGCCGCACGACGCTGATCATCGCCGCGCTGATCGTGGCGGCGAACGGGTTTTTCCCGGCGCTCTGGATCCTCTTCACCTCGCTCAAGACCGAGGCGGAGCTGATGCGGATCCCGATCACCATCCTGCCGGCGGCACCGACCTTCGAAAACTACATCCGGGTGTTCGTCGATCAGCCGATCCTCCGGTTTCTCGCCAATTCGGTGATCGTGGCGGTGCTCTCGACCATCCTCTGCGTCGTCGTCTCGGCGCTGGCGGCCTATGCGCTGGTCAGGATGCGGCTGCCCGGCGCCGGGTTGATCCTGTCGGCGCTGCTCGCGATCGCGATGTTCCCGCTGATCTCGATGATGGTGCCGCTGTTTCAGGTGATGCGCGATCTCGGGCTCCTGAACACCTGGTGGGCGCTGGTGTTCCCGCACGCCGTGCTGTCGATGCCGGTGTGCACGCTGGTGCTGATCTCGTTCTTTCAGGATATCCCGCGCGATCTCGAGAACGCCGCGATGATCGACGGCTGCACGCGGCTCGGCGCGCTCTGGCACGTGGTGATCCCGCTGACCGCGCCGGGGGTGTTCACGGCGGCGATCCTCTCCTTCGTCAATTCATGGGATGAATTCCTGCTGGCGCTGACGCTCAGCCCTCGCGTCGCCAGCCGCACGCTGCCGGTGGGGATCACGCTCTATCAGGGCGAATTCTCCTTCCCCTGGCCGATCATTTCGGCGGCGCTCGTGGTGGCGATCGTGCCGATCTGCATCGTCATCGCGATTTTTCAGGAGCGGGTGGTATCAGGGCTTACGAGCGGGGGGATGAAGGGGTAGGGCTTCCATTGCACCAAGCATCATAAATTTTCTGGAACTCTGCACGTGAAACAAAGACGTGACCAAACACGTCATTTTCGTCCCATATCCACCAGCCATCGCATGCAAGAGAGAGTTCTCTAAGCAAGAGTGCTTCACGTTCCGATATTTGGCCAAGGCCAAACCGGCAACCCGGTTGAACGTTCCACAGGTAAAATTCTGTCCCGGCACACCAGCCTGCGGCATAGTAAGCTTCGCTCACTCCTTGGAGCAGAGTAAGCAATCCCGCGGCGGCACTCTGTTCTACTGAATGCCAGTGGGGTTGATTGACTCCAATGAACTGGCCGTCGGTCAATGGGCCATTCTTGTCGCCGCGCGTGTTGACCTCACTCATTGTCATTTTCTTGATGAGCTTGAGCCTCATCTTTCCCCGCTCGCGAAATTCACCCCAATCAATACTCACCTCGCACCCCCGAACCGATACTCCGTCACCTGCCGGTAAAGCTCCCCCGGCCTCAGCACGGTTGAAGGCATATGCGGCAGGTTGGGGCTGTCCGGCGCGTGCTGGGGTTCGAGGCAAATGCCGGCATTGGCGCCGTAATGCGCGGGACCGTAAGGGCTCGAAAAATCTTCACGCAAACCGGTATCCACTTTGCTTGATTTTTCGCTGCCGAGCCCCCGGACCGGCAGGTTGACCTTGAAGCCATCGTAAACCTGCAGGCAGGGTTCGGTGGTCCAGACCTCCATCTGTAGGCCGGATTTCTCCGATGCCAGCGTCGCGGCATGCGCGAGTTCCAGCCCGCCAACGGGCGGCTCACGCTTCTCGCGCCGGAGGACGAAGTTGTGATCATACCAGAAGCGGCTGCCATCCTCGTTCGCCAGGCGCACGGCGCGCGGGCGGCGGAAATCGAACGGCGTGCCGGAGACCGGCAGCATCGAGCCATCCGGGATGAGATCGCCGTCGACCGGCGTCATCACATTGGCGCGCACCATCAACGCGTGATCGAGAATATCCGGGGAGCCATCGAGGTTGAAGTAGCTGTGGTGGCAAAGGTTGATGATCGTCGGCGCATCCGTGAACGCCGAGAGTTCGATCCGCAGGGCATTCTCTTCGAAGAGTGTGTAGCGGCAGGTGACATTCAGCGTGCCGGGATAGTTCGCATCGCCATCCGGCGAGACGAGACCAAGCGTCACTGATGCTGCATCGTAATGGAGCAGCGTCCAGAGCTTCTTGCCGAACCCCTGGCCGCCGCCGTGCAGCGAATGCCGGTTTTCCTGATTGAGCGGCAGTTGATACGCCTTGCCGTCGAGCAGAAACCGCCCGCCGCCGATGCGGTTGGCGTAGCGCCCGGCGATCGCGCCGAAATGCGGGGAATGGTTGAGATAATCCTCCAGCGTTTCCAGCCCGAGCACGACGCGCTGCATCGTGCCATCCGCCAGCGGAACCCGGAGATCGCGGACCACCGCGCCGAAGGTGATGATCTTCGCTTCCGCCCCGGCGGCGTTGCGGAGCGTGATTTCCTCTACCCTGTGGTCGTTCATCCGGCCAAATTCACGAAGGCTCATCCTGGGGGTCCTGTCTGCTCGTGCCCTTTCAGTGAATTCAACTTCACTTCAGTGGCTCTATCTTCCTGTCTTGCCGCATTTTCTTCTCTTGCCGCATTGTCTTCTCTTGCCGCATCTTCTTTCGATAAACCGGTGTCCACCCCTGCCTTCGCAGGGGCATGCTTCGCTCGAAAATGCTCTGTCCGGCGCGCAACGGCGTCCTGGCGAGCCGATGGGGAGGCGCGATGTCATTTTCTCCCGGCCAACCTATGGCCGTGCCTTTCGGGCGATCATGAGGCAGGGCGATGGCATAGCATCGCGGCTCGCGCCATAAAGCGCAATGGCCACCGCCTTGCCGCCGCGTCATGCCGGGCGGAGAATGATCTTTGCGGCCGGGGTTGTGCCCGCGTCGATCTCGGCAAAGGCCGCCGCGCCTTCGGCCAGCGCGCGCTGTTCGATCCAGTGGAGTGGGCCCAGCCGCCCGGCGGCCAGTGCGTCCACGCTCTCCAGAAAATCACTCGGCGAATAGCAATACGAGCCGGTGAGGGTGATTTCCTGCAGCGTGATCTTGCGGATATCGAGGCCTTCGTGTCCCGGCAGCAGCCCGACATGCACGATCACGCCGCCCGGGCGGACAAGGCGGCAGGCCGCGGCCCGGGTGGCGTTCGCGCCGACGGCATCGATTACCAGGTCGATGCTGTTCGGCATCGGTTCATCGGCATCGCCGGGCTGGTAGACCGCAAGCCCGGCGATTCTCTCGAGCGTGGCGCGGCGCAGCGGATTGGTTTCGCCGACGAAAATCGCATAGGCGCCGAACAGCCGGGCGACCAGCGCCGCCGCAAGCCCGATCGCGCCGCCGCCGAGCACGACGACATGGCAGGCGGCGAGCGGCTGGTGCAGGCGCTCCACCCCCAGGCGCACCGCGTGCCAGGACACCGCGACCGGCTCGGCGAGGGCGGCGTGTTCGATGGCGAGGCTGTCGGGGACCGGGACGAGGTTGCGCTCGGGGATGCGGACGAGGTCCGCGAAGGCCCCCTGACGCGGCGGCATCGAGATGATCTGCCGCGTCGGCGAGAGATGCCAGCGGCCCTCGCGGGCATAGGGGCAGGCGGGGTCGACCACCAGCGGATTGATGGTGACGCGCTCGCCGGCACGCGGGCCGCCCAGGATGCGCCCGGCACCTTCATGCCCGAGGATCAGCGGCGCCGGGCGACGACTGTCGTGGCCGTGGTAGGCGTGCATATCCGAGCCGCAGATGCCGACCGCCTCGATCCGGACGATGACCTCGCCGTCCTCCGCGATCGGGTCGGGCTCGTCGCGATAGGCGAGCGTGTGCGGGGCCGTATAGACGAGGGCTTTCATAGCGGAGTGAACCTTATTTGGCGGTGAAGCCACCATCGACCGCGAGGGTCTGTCCGGTGATGTAGTTCGAGGCAGCGGAGGCGAGAAACACCGTGGCGCCCGCCAGATCCGCCAATTCGCCATTGCGACCGATCGCCGTCTGCGCGGCGTTTTTCGCGGCACGTTCGGGGTCGTTGAACACGGCGGCGGTCAGCGGGGTCGGGAAAAAGCCGGGCGCGATGGCGTTGCAGGTGACGCCATGCCGCGACCATTCCTCGGCGATGGCGCGGGTCAACTGCACGACCCCGCCCTTGCCGGCGCCATAGGGGGCCGAGTTGGGGAAGGCACGATAGCTTTGCAGCGAGGCGATGTTGAGGATGCGGCCATGGCCCCGTTCCGCCATGCCCGGCGCGAAGGCCTGCGCCAGCAGAAAGGGCGCGCGAAGGTGCAAGGCCATGTGCAGATCGAAGGCTTCGGCACTGACCTCGCAAAACGGCTGCCGCAGGTTGACGCCGGCGGCATTGACGAGAATGTCGATCCTCGCCCCCGCCTCCTCGCAATCCGCCAGCAGCGTCCTGCCGATCACGGGGCCGGTGAGATCCCGGTTGAAGAAGCACGCGACGATGCCCTCCGCCGCGAGGTCGGCGACCGCCGCCTTGAGAAGCTCCTTGCGCTGCGCCACCAGCACCAGCCGGGCGCCCGCCATCCCCAATGCGCGCGCCATCGCCAGCCCGATGCCGCTGTTGCCGCCGGTGACCAGCGCCGTGCGCCCGGTCAGATCGAACAGGCCGGTCAGCCGGAACACCATCAGATCTCGACCTTTTCGCCGAGATCGACCTGGCTTCCCGGCGCGTATTTGGCCATGCGGGCATCGCTGGTGCGGGCATGGGCCTCCATGCCTTCGAGGCGCGAGATCCGGGCGGAGATCGGCGCGATCCGGGCGCAGGCGGCGCGGTCCATGCGCTGCCAGGTCAGGGGCTTGAGGAACTTGTGCACGGAAAGCCCGGCCGAATAGCGCGCCGCGAACTTCGTCGGCAGGATGTGGTTGGGGCCGGAGACCTTGTCACCGAACGCGACATTGGTTTCCTCGCCGAGGAACAGCGAGCCGTAGTTGGTGAGGTTGGCGTGCCACCAGTCGAGGTCGGCGCAATGCACTTCGAGATGCTCGCAGGCGTAGTCGTCGGAGATCCGCACCATCTCGTCGCGGCTCTCGCACAGCACGATTTCACCGTAGTCGCGCCAGGCCGCGCCGGCGGCATCGCGCGCCGTCGGCGGCAGGGCCTCGATCAAATCGGGCATCCGCCGCGCCACGGCATCGGCGATGCGCTGCGAGGAGGTGATCAGCCAGGCCGGGCTTTCATGGCCATGTTCGGCCTGCCCGACGAGATCCGTCGCCACGATCAGGGGATCGGCGGTCTCGTCGGCGAGGACCGCGACCTCGGACGGCCCGGCGAAGACATCGATGCCGACCTTGCCGAACAGCCGCCGCTTGGCTTCGGCGACGAATTTGTTGCCCGGGCCGACGATGATATCCGCCGGCTTGCCGGTGAAGAGGCCGAAGGTCATCGCGGCGATGGCCTGCACGCCGCCGAGGCACATGACGATATCCGCGCCGGCCACGGTCATGGCGTAGAGGACATGCGGGTGAATGCCTTGCCCGCGGAACGGCGCCGAGCAGGCCACGACGGTCTTGACCCCCGCCGCCTTCGCGGTGGCGACCGACATATAGGCCGAGGCAATATGTGCGTAACGCCCCGTCGGCACGTAGCACCCGGCGGTGTTGATCGGCACCAGCTTCTGGCCGAGATGCAGGCCGGGCGAAATTTCCAGGGCGAAATCCTGCACCGAGGCGCGCTGGGCTTCGGCAAACCGCCGCACCTGGGTGGCGGCGAAGGCGATGTCGTCCTTGATGGCTTGCGGGATATCGCGGATGCGCTCGGCGATGGCCGCCTTGTCCAGCACGATCTCGCCGCCCCATTTGTCGAGGCTGAGCGCGTAGTCGCGCACCGCCTGTTCGCCGCCGGTCTCGATCACGGCCAGCATGTCATCGACGACTTTCCGGGCGGTATCGGTCTCGGTCTCCGGCGTCTTGGTCGCTTTTTTGAGGTAGGTGATGGCCATGGCGCTGTCCGGCTTGATCGAGGAAAACAGGAGGAACGGGGGATTGAGGAAGAGACGGGCGGCGACCTGGTGGCACGCCGCCCGCTATGGTGCGGCGATTATTTCTTGTCGAACTCGGTGGCAAAGGCGCGCAGCTTGGCATCGCCCGCGACGCGCTTGAGGAAATCGTCGGTGACGTAGCTCTTGGCATCCGGGTTGGCCGGGATGGTGCCGACATCGGTGATGAACTTGCCGATCTCGGTGAACCAGCCGTCGACGGTCGAGGCGCCAGCCCCGCGCGCCATGATCTTGAGCTGCTCGTCGAGGCCGAAGGTCGGGCGCAGGGCAAACTCCTGATCCATCGCGCGGGCGGAGACTTCAAGCCCGCCCTGCTTGTAGAATTCCAGCGCCAGCGTGCGCGCTTCGGCCGGGTTGGCCTTGGCCCAGGACCAGCCACGCAGGAAGACCGCGAGGAATTTGGCGACATCCTCCGGCCGCTCCTTGGCGAAATCGCCGCGAACGATCAGCGCGCCGGGTACGGTGGCGCCGGCATCCGCGCCGGAGCAGAGATACTTCGCGCCGGCCTGATCTTCGAGCGTGTAGGTGTTCGGAGCCCAGACCCCGGCGATATCGCCGTTGTTGGAGGTCAGCGCGGTGATGATCTGCGCCTGCCCGAGGTTGACGAATTGCATGTCGTTCGCGGCAAGCCCCATCTTCACCAGGCATTTGCGCGAGGCGTAGTCGACGGTCGAGTTGGTAGTCAGCAGCAGGCGCTGGCCCTTCAGGCTTTGCGGATTGGCCTTGATCGCGTCGAATTTGTCGCCGCGCACCATCATGGCGTTGGTCTTGGACTCATCGTTGGTGATGCCGATGGTCAGGATATTGAAACGCACCGCGCCGAGAACGGCTGGCACGGAGCCTGTGCCGCCGACATCCCGGGTGGTCTTGGCGCAGGCTGCGGTCTCCGGCCGGGATGTGGGTGTGATGGTTAAGTTTGTTGGG
>CAZNAT010000006.1:10950-39307 GCA_964571245.1 uncultured Methylobacterium sp. | reverse complement strand
CGACATCCCAGGATTTGGCGGCGGAGGCCGCGATCTGCGGCGCCCCGGCCGGGAAGGTGGTGAAGTTCGGCGCCAGGCCGACGTCCTTCCACCAGCCCTTGACGTTGGCATAGTGGAACGGCAGCGCCCAGTAGAGCGAGGGCTGATAGCTGACGCCGATCGGGGTCTGGGCAGTTGCCGCTGCGGGGGTCAGGGTGGCGATTGCGGTTGCAACGGCCAGTCCGGTAAGAAGTCGCTTCATTGTCGTTCTCCCTTCGTTGTTCATGCTTTTTGTTGTTCACGATGCGGCGCGGCTTCTGGCCGCCCGGCGTGTTGCATCCGCCCCGAGATCATCTCCCGGAGCGATGGTTTCGATGACCTCGCGCAGAATTTGCGCGATCAGGTTGCATTCCGCGTCGGTCAGGGTCACAGGTGTCCTGACGTCGCACAGCGTGGCCAGAATCCGGTGGGTCTGGTTCAGGGCACCCTGCTCGCCGGCATAGGCCCAATGGCGTGGCGCGCTGGTGAAGCCTGCCTGTTGATCGGCCCCGAACCATTTCACCGCCAGCCCACGGGCTTTCGCACGTTCGAGAACGGCTTCGATTTCCGCCGCTTCCAGCCCGGGCAGCGAGAACTGAACCGATGTCTGCGAATAGCGCTCATGGGGTGATCGGGCCGGAAGGCGCACGTGCTGCGAGCGCGCCAACCCCGCGCTGATCCGGTCATGGATCGCATTCCAGCGCGCGGCCCGGCGTGGCAGCTCTTCCAGTTGCGGGCGCAGCAGTGCTGCAGCAAGTGCCGTCATGCGCATGGAGAAATTCGGGACCTGCTCCGAAACAGCGGCTAGCGCTTCAGCGCCCGGGCTGCTCAGATGCTGGGCGTGCAGCATGTAGCTGCCGGAATGCACGATCGCCTGCGCCGCCATCGGTGCCGTATCGGTGACAAGGAAGCCCCCTTCGCCGGCGTTCAGATGCTTGTAGGTCTGGGCCGAGAAGGCGGCGAGCGCACCGAAGGTGCCGATCGTCTTGCCGCGCCAGCTTGCGCACAGGGCATGGGCACAATCCTCGATCAGGGTGAGGCCGAGATCGCTGCACGCGGCCATCACCTTGTCCATATCGGCGATATGGCCGCGCATATGCGAGAGCATGAGAACCTTGGCCCCCGATGCGGCGGCCTTCCGGCGGAGGTCCTCGGTATCGATCACGTAATCCTCGCCGATCTCGACGATCACAGGCCGCGCCGCTGCGTGCAGGATCGCGCCGGGCACAGGCGCCAGCGTGAAGCCATTGACCAGCACGGGATCGCCGGGCTTCACGCCCGCGACTTTCAGCGCGAGGAACAGCGCGCCGCCGCCCGAGTTGACGGCAATACAGTATTGGCGCCCGACGAAGGCGGCGAATTCCTGCTCCAGCAGCGAGACATCGAGCTGGTCCGCGCCCATCTCGCCGTAGCGGAACAGCCGGCCGGAGCGCATCAATTCGTTCGCCCGCGCAATCCCGGCTTCCGGGATCGGCTCCGGCTCGGTCAGGTCGCGCGTCAAGCGCGGCAGCGAGGCCAGGTCAGACGACATTGGCGCCTTTTTCCTCGCGCAGTGACTTCCAGATATGCGTGCGCAGATGCACAAAGGACTCGAGATCCATCACGTCCTCGATGCGCGAATGCTTGTCCCAGTTCTCGGCGTGCCGGATTTTGCGGATATCGAGCACTTCCTTGATGCGGCCCGGTCGCCGCGTCATGATCGCAACCCGGTCGGCGAGATAGACGGCCTCTTCCACGGCGTGGGTGATGAACAGCACCGTGCGCGGGTTGACGCGGGCAAGGCGCACCAGCTCTTCCTGCATCACCACCCGGGTCTGGGCATCGAGCGCGCCGAAGGGCTCGTCCATCAGCAGGACTTCCGGATCAAGCACATAGGCGCGGGCGATCGCGACGCGCTGCTGCATGCCGCCGGAAAGCTGGTGCGGAAAGGCCTCGGCGTGGCTTTCGAGGTTCATCAGCTTCAGGGCTCCGGCGACGGCTTCGTCCCGCTCCGTTTTCGGCAGGTTTTTGTTGCGCAGCCCAAGCTCGATGTTCTCGCGCACGCTCTTCCACGGAAACAGCGCGAACTGCTGGAACACCACCGCCCTGTCCGGTCCGGGCGAGGTCACCGGCTTGCCGTTGACGCTGACGATGCCGGCGCTGGGCGCCTCGAAGCCGGCCACCATCCTCAGGCATGTCGTCTTGCCGCAGCCGGATGGCCCGACGATGGCGACGAATTCCTTCTCGCCGATTTCGAGATTGATGTTGTCCAGGACTTTCACGCCTCCGGCGGTGTCGCCAAAGACCTTGTCGACCTTGTCAAAGCGGATTGATCCCATTGTCCTGTCCTTACGCTGCAAGGCCGCGACGACGACGCAACCACGCCTCGCCCTGCCGCAACATCACGTCGATCAGCATGCCGGTGATCCCGATCGCGAGCATGCCCGCCATCACGGTCGGCGTGGCGACGTTGCCTTGCGCCTGGACCATCATGAACCCGAAGCCCGCCGCCGCCACGATCAGCTCGGCGCCGACCAGCGACTGCCAGCCGAGGCCGGCCGAAACCCGCAAGCCGGCGACGATCGACGGCGTCGCGGCCGGGAGCAGGATCTCGAGGATCATCCGGGTGTTGCCGGTGCCGAGCATCCGTGCCGCCTCGATCAGCCGCGGTTCGACAAAACGCGCCCCGCGATAGGCATTGATCAGGCAGGGCGGAAATGCCCCGGCGAAAATAATCATGATCGGCCCGCCGATCCCCGAGCCGAACCACAGCGCGGCAAACGGCACCCAGGCGATCGGCGCAATGAAGCGCAGGCTGTCGAAGATCGGCGTCACGATATCGTCGAGCAGCCGGAACCAGCCCATCATCAGCCCCAGCGGAACCCCGATCGCCGCCGCCAGCAGCACGCCATAGGCATAACGCTGGAAGCTGGACGCGAGGTGCTGGGGCAGCGTGGCGCCGGCGAAAGGGGAGGTCAGCAGCCGGACGAACCGGTTGAGGACATCGAGCGGGGTGGGCAGGAACTGGCGCGGCACGATCCCGGAAATCGACAGGAACGACCAGAGCCCGAGAAACAGGGTGAGCCCGAGCAATCCCCAGAGGAGGCGTTCGCCAAGGCTGAGGGGCGCTCCGATCATGGCGTCAATCCCTCCCTGCCACGTTCCAGGCCAGCGCGCGCCGCTCCACCCGGCCGAGCACCCAGGTCGTCGACCAGCCGAGAAGACCGACGGCGACCATGCCGACGAGGATCATGCCCGGAAAAATATCCTGCTGCGCCATGTTGAGGACGAAGCCGATGCCCACCAGCGCGCCGACGAGTTCCGCCGCGACCAGCGTGGTCCAAGAGGCCTGCAGGGAAAGCCGGAGCCCGGTGAAAATCATCGGTGCCGCTGCCGGCATGATCACTTCGCGCACCAGCCGCCAGCGCGGCGTGCCCAGCATCTGCGCCGCCTCGATGATCGGACGATCGATGTTGCGCACGCCGGCAAAGGAATTGATCACCGATGGCACGAAGGCGGAGAACCAGATCACCATGATCTTGGCGGCATCGCCAAGCCCGAGCCAGAGGATCGCCAGCGGGATCCAGGCCAGCGGCGGGATCGGCCGGATAATCAGGAAGATCGGGTTGATGACGGCTTCCGCCCGGCGATTCCAGCCCATCCACAGGCCGAGCGGCACGCCGGTGAGAACCGCGACCGGAAAGCCCATCAGCACCAGATTGAGGCTATGCAAGGCATGCGCGGTAATTTGCCCGCCGGCATAACCGCGCGTCGAGATCTGTCGCAGCGAGGCCCAGAAATCGGCCGGGGAGGGGAAGCGCCCACCCGAGATCAGGCCGGTCGCCGTCGTCGCCCCATACCACGCCAGCAGCAGGGCTGCGGCTGTCATCAGGCTGACCAGCGTGCTCCGTCCGATCATGGCGTCCCCGTTCACGCGTTTTATGAAAGCGCTTTCATTGAGAGTTCCAGATGTCGCGTCCGCTGTCAAGCGATCGAATATTGGATAGTTCCTCACGATCCTTGACACGAGAGCGTGATTGACAACGGCGCGTGAATGAAAGAATTTTCAGATCATGACGACGGCCAGCCGCAAGATCAAGCTCATCGATGTCGCGCGGGATGCGGGGGTTTCGCCGGCCACGGTCTCGCGCGCCATCGCGCAGCCCGAGCTGCTGTCGGGCGAAACCCTGGCCAGGGTGCGCGCCAGCGCGCAGCGTCTCGGCTATCTCCCGGATGGCGCGGCGCGGGCGCTGGCCTCCGGTCGCTCGATGACCATCGGCGCGATCGTGCCGACGCTCGACAGCGCGATTTTCGCGCGCGCGCTCCAGGCGATGCAGGCGACGCTGGCGCAGGAGGGGTACTTGCTGCTGGTGGTCTCGCATGACTCCAGCGCGGCGGCGGAAACCAAGGCGGTTCGCGCGCTGCTGGGGCGGGGGGTGGATGGCCTGATGCTGGTCGGCGCGGAGCGCGCGCCGGAAACGACGGCCCTGTTGCAGGCTTCGCAGCTGCCGGTCGTCATGACCTGGGTCGGCGATGACGCTTTCCCTTCTGTCACCATCGACAACCAGCGCGCCGGGTGGCTCGCCGCGCAACACCTGATCGATCTCGGGCATCGGCGCATCGGCATGATCACCGGGCATCTTCAGTTCAACGATCGCCAGAATGCCCGGTTGGCCGGCGCGCGCGCCGCGATGCATGCCGCCGGGCTCTCGATGCCGGATCATCTGATTGTCGAAGAGCCGCTGACGCTGGCGGGCGGCCGGGCGGGGTGCGCCACCCTGCTTGAGCTTGACCCGATGCCGACGGCGCTGATCGGCGGCATCGACCTCTTCGCGATTGGCTGCATCGAGGAGGCGCATTCGCGCGGCATGAGAGTGCCCGAGGCGCTTTCGGTCGTCGGGATCGACGGGCTGGATATGTCCGCGCATCTTTCGCCCTCGCTGACGACGGTTCACGTTCCGACGGCGCGGATCGGCCAGATGGCGGCGCTGAAGCTGATCGCCCAGGTGCGCGGCGAGGCGTTCGAGCCGCAAACCGAATTGCCGATCGAACTCGTCATCCGCCGCTCAAGCGCCATCCAGGCCGGTGGGTGATCCCACCGGATTGTGGATAATCGGCGAAACCCCAACACCCGTTTGGAGGCTAACCAGTTAGAATTGGTCGTATCGTATCGAGTTCCTGGATGACGAAGTTGAAAAAGGCGGAAACCCGGGGCGTCTTCCGCAGGTCCGGCAGTGTCAGGAGGCGCCAGCTTCTCGCAAGCTCCGGTATCGGCCCCAGAACGCGCACAAGATCCTCGTCGGCATCGCCCAGCGCAGTCGGTAGCGGCGCCAGACCAATCCCTGACTTCACGGCGTAGACCAAGCCGAGCACGCTGTTGTTGCGAGCCACGATCTTGGCGTCGGGCGCGATTTGACTGAGCCATTTTGCTGCGCGGTGGTTGGCCATCGCATCATCAAGCCCGATTACGGAATGGTGGTTGAGATCTTCGATCCGCTTCGGCCTGCCATGACGTTCGATATACTTCGGGCTGGCGTAGACGGCCCAGATCGAATCCGCGATCTTGCGCCCGACAAGCTTGTCGTCGTCGGTGTCGCCCGAGCGTAGCGCAATGTCCGCTTCCCCCTTGGCTAGATCGACATAATGATCACTCATCACAAACTCGACACGGAGCCCCGGGTACAGGGCATGAAAGCTGTCGAGAAGTGGTGATTTTCTGAGGAGGAAGACCAAGGGCTCGGGACAAGCCACCCGGATAATGCCGACGAGATTTCGTTTTGACTCCACGAGATGCTGCTCGAAGAGCTTCACCGCTTCCTCGACTCGCTCCGCGTATGGGCGCATCTCCTCGCCAAATTCAGTCAGACGGTAGCCTGTTGGATGGCGCTGCACGAGCTGACGCCCGATGCGCCGCTCTAATTCGATGAGCCGTCGCTGCACCGTGGACTGGCTCAATCCAAGTGATCTTCCCGCGGCCAGCGTGCTGCCGTGACGGGCGACTGCAAGGAAGTGCCGCAAATCGTTCCAATCGAACATTGAGTGGTTATGCACTTTTGCGACCCGCTTTCGCAACCCTGCGGCTGCCGCAACACCTGGATACGGGTGTAGGAGAAGCTCTCAACCGATGGAGCAGACGTCATGACCGCAGCGCCACTTTTCGATCCGGAGAGGTTCAAGGCCGCCACGCGCGAGCAATGGAACCAGTCTGCGAAAGGCTGGAACGACAAAAGCGCGCAAATCCGGGACTGGCTCCGGGATTCGACCAGCGCCATGCTCGAGATGGCAAATATAAAAACGGGCTCGCGCGTTCTGGACGTCGCTGCCGGCGCCGGCGATCAGACCCTCGATATTGCAGACCGCGTCGGCCCGAGCGGTTCTGTGCTGGCCACCGATCTGTCTCCAGCTATCCTGGAATACGCAAAGGACAATGCGCATCGCGCCGGATACAGGAATGTGGAGACCATGGCTGTCGACGGAGAAAGTCTTGGCGTCGAAGAAGCAAGTTTCGATGCGGCGGTCTGTCGGCTTGGCTTGATGCTCTATCCCGATCCGGCCAAAGGCTTGCACGAGATATTCCGCGCGTTGAAGCCAGGCGGTCGGGCCTGCACGATGGTGTTTTCCTCGCCCGACAAGAACCCTTGTGTCGCCATTCTGGTCTCGACCGCGTTCAAGCACGCCGGCCTGCCACCGCGCGATCCCTATCAGCCGGGCGGGTTGCTCAGTCTCGGCAAGCCCGGCCTGATCGATGAGTTGTTCCAGAAGGCCGGCTTCTCGGAGGTGGCGACGACCAAAGTGCTGGCGCCCTTCAGGCTTCCCTCGACGAAAGATTATCTCGACTTCATACGAACGTCGGCCGGACCCATCCTGCAGATTCTGGGCAAGCTTGACGAGACCAGGAAACAGGCGGCCTGGGCCGAGATCGAAGACAAGCTCAGCGCATTCAACACGGCCAGCGGATGGGAAGGGCCGAACGAGTTGCTGCTCACGGCTGGACGGCGATGAGCGCCCTCTCAGCGCAGGCTCGCGCGATTCTCCATGGGATGAATGCCTGCGGCAAGCTGGGAGCCCGCATTAACTCCGGAAAATGCCGAGACCATTCGGAATTTCAATGATAAATCAATGAACCGGCGCGTCCCTTCCAGGGTTCGCGTCCCTTCCGGGGTTAATGTGGGTGCCCAGCTCATCGGCAGCCAGCCCCGAGCCGTCTGCACCGAGAATTCGTCGGTCCCAATTGAAGACCGATAGCTCCCCTGGAGATGCTTGCGCTCGGAAACTCTGCACATCAGAGCGAAAAACGGCGTGATTGTGAGAAATTATGCGTAAATGGCGGAGAGGGAGTCCCCCTAGTCAACGTCTTCTTGCGTCTCTGTATATCTTTTAAACGGTATAATTATCAGTGTCTTATGCGCCATCAGCTTCTTCATGAGTCTTGATCTGTCTCTGTAGTTCCACTATTTTATGTGGGACAAGATGTTGGACAGAGAGGGCCGCAATGCCGAAGAAGGCGAAGGAACTGACGGCACGTGCGGTCGTCGCGCTGAAGGACGATGGCCGGTATGCTGTAGGCGGTGTTGACGGGCTGCATTTGCGCATCGCCGGGGCGTCTCGTTCATGGGTTTTACGCGTCGTCGTAGGGCAGCGCCGCGATATTGGCTTGGGCAGCTTCCCCGAAATCGGCTTGGCCGAAGCGCGGGACAAGGCGCGGGAACTGCGCAAGCAAGTTCGCGACGGCATAGACCCTTTAGTTGAGCGTCGCCAATTGCGCCGTCAAAAGCTTGACGAAGCGCGCGCCCAAGATCGGCGCAAAACCTTCGCCGATTATGCCGAAGCCGTGATAAGGAAAAAATCGGCTGAACTGCGAAATGCGAAAGCATTGGCGCAATGGCGAAGCACGCTCGAAGCCTATGCCTATCCATTCTTGAACGATGGACGGAAGATAGACGAACTCGCAAAAGGCGATGTTCTTAACGTTTTGACGCAACCTATCGTCAAAGACGGCAAAGCAACAAATGAAACATTGTGGGCCGGTAAGACCGAAACCGCGTCCCGGCTTCGCGGACGGATTGAAACGGTATTCGACTTCGCGAAGGCGGACGGAGCTTTCACCGGCGACAATCCAGCCGCTTGGAAGGGTACGCTAGAACCACTGTTGCCGAAGCCTAAGAAGCTGGCACGCGGTCATCATGCGGCGCTGCCATATGCCTACATGCCCTTATTCATGGCCGAACTTCGAAAGCGTGTGGGCATGTCGGCGCGGGCACTGGAATTCAGCATTTTGACCGCCGCACGATCCGGCGAAGTTCGCGGCGCACGATTTTCCGAAATCGACATGGTGCGCGGGCTATGGATTATCCCCGCCGAACGCATGAAGGCGGGCAAGGAGCACCGCGTGCCTTTGACGCCCGCCGCCTTGGCGCTGTTGCGCGCCCTGCCACAGGTCGAGGGAAGCGATTTCGTGTTTCCTGCCACGCGGGGCGGTGCGTTGTCCGACCAAGCGTTCCAGAAGCTATTCGAGCGCATGGGGCAGGCGGAAATCACACAACACGGGTTCCGTTCAACCTTCCGCGATTGGGCTGGCGAAACCACGGCGCATCCCCGCGAAGTGATTGAACACGCGCTTGCGCATCGGCTTAAGGACAAGGCCGAAGCAGCGTATGCGCGCGGAGACCTTATGTCGAAGCGGCTTCGGCTCATGACGGATTGGGGCCGGTATTGTGACGGGCAAGCAATCGCTTCGGAACCGTCTGCAACCGTCGTAGCCTTGCGGGAGGTGGTTTGATGCCAACGAACCGCGAAGCAAAAATATCCGAAATATTGCGCAAGGTGATAAACGATCCGAACGCCGCCGTTGAACTTCTTTCAATTGCCGCCGACTGTCTAAAAGATCGCGAGCCAATCCCCGACGCGCTTGCGGACTACTTGTCCGACGCATTTAAGCAAGCTGTCAGAACAAAGACACCCAAGAATGGCAGGCGAATTGAAGATGAGCGCATCAATCAACTTGCACATGGTCTTTATATGAAACATAGGCCAGAGGGCGGGGCACCGCGCAAGGACGTTCCACATGGTGGTATTTTGCTTGCCGTAGCGGTGTATGGCGACACGGAAGCCAACGAAGCAGAGACCGGGCTTCGATCTGCAATCGCCGAAGCTGGCGGCGTATCAAAGAACACGGCAAGGACGCGCATTGAAGAAACGCGCGACAAGCTGAAAAAAGCCCGAAGGCATGTGGGCAACATTCGAATGCGCCCGCGCGAAGCCGATAGCGAATAGTCCAACAGGGGTGCAAATACCACCATTGGTTCCTGCATAGACGACGCGAATAGCCTCCTAGCACCACATAACCGCTAGGAGATACACAGATGTCTAGCCCCGCCCAACACATTGAACCGCCTTCTTTTTTCCACTCCACTGAAACGCGGAAGCTGTTGCGGCTTCCCGACGTGCTTGCAGCTTATGGGGCGAAGCGCCCGACGCTATATGCCCACATGGCAGACGGATTATTCGTTCGTCCCATCAAGCTAGGTTTGAGGTTCGCCGCTTGGCCGTCAACAGAGGTTGACGCGATCATCAATGCGCGCATTGCCGGGAAAACGTCGGACGAAATCAAGGCGCTCGTCGTCGCGCTTATCGCGGCCCGCAAAGACCGAAATTAAGGAATGGCGGATCGATCTTCCGCCAATTAATCATTCAAGCCATTGAAAGTATGAATAATAATAAGATGGCGAGCATTTGATCCCACAACTACGCCCACAATGAGCGCGAAATGATACCGAATATGCCCCCCGAACTGGAAGAGCTACGTGCCTTACCGCAATGGATCGTATGGCGCGGCGAATGCACCGACAAGCCGAAGCGGAAGAAGGTTCCGTACAATCCGCGTTCGCTAGACCGTGCCAGCGTAATCAATCCCGCGACTTGGACGAACGGCGACGAAGCTTATACGACTTGGAGCGGCGAACCATCGCGGTTCGATGGCATCGGTTTCGTTCTTACTGAACCCGATCCTTATACCGTAATCGACTTGGACGATACAGGAGGCAACGCCGCGCTGTTTGAAAAACACAAAAACATCGTAGAACGCTTCAACAGCTACACCGAGTTTTCACCGTCTGGAAAAGGCGTTCATATTTGGGTTCGGGGCGTTGTGCCAAACGGAAGCATCAAAAACAGTGCGCTTAAGGTCGAAGTCTATTCGGCGAGGCGGTACATGACGGTAACGGGCAACGTTTGCCACAAAGCGCCGATTGAAATTCGTCAATACCTTCTCGACGAACTTTGTAGCGCCCTTCGAAAGCGCACCAACACCGAAAATCCCGATTTCATCGCCAACAACCCCGCGCCCGAAATCAGCGACGACGACGTTCGCGAATTCATTTGTGGCAGCGACGCGAACAGGCGGAATTTCGAAGGCGAAGCGTCAGATTGGTCAGACGCATATTACGCGCTGATTTGCGCCGTGTCTCTTGTAACGAGTGACGAAGCACAGGCGCGCCGCGTGGTGATGGCAAGCCCGTTGGTGCTCAATACACCGCCGAAGGACGGCGAAACCCGGTTGCACAAGGCCGAACGCCGGTGGGCATCGGAATACCGCGAAGCGGCTGCAAAGGGCGCGCAAGAGCGGCAATCGAGCGACCGAATGCGCCGATCCGCAACCATCGACACGACGCTTCCGCCCGGTTTCAATTTCAACGGGGCATCCGCGACCGGCGATGAAGCCCATTGGTTTTCGGCTTCCGATTTCGCAGGCAAGCTTGTGCCCCCGCGCGTCTGGCATGTCCGCGACCTGATACCCACAGGCCAGCCAACAATGTTCTCTGGCGATGGCGGCACCGGCAAGAGCTTGATTGCCATGCAGCTTGCCATTGCGACCGTGACCGGCACGCAATGGCTTGGGTTGGACGCGCGCGAAGGGAACGCGCTTTACCTGTCCGCCGAAGACGACCGCAACGAACTGCATCGCCGCATAGCGGCAATCGGCGACATGCGGTCAATGCACCGTCTCACGCTTCGCTCCTTGGCAGGGCAGGACGCCCTTTTGGCAGCCCCGCGCGACCGTACAGGGGTTCTTGCCCGCACGCCGCTATTCGAAGACCTGGACGCCCGTATGATGGCAGAAAAGCCCGTCCTGCTTGTCCTTGACACCTTGGCTGACTTCTTCGGCGGGAATGAAAACGACCGGGCACAGGCGCGGCAATTCATCGGCATGTTGCGCGGGCTTTCAATTCGGCACCAATGCGCCGTACTATTGCTTTCGCACCCTTCCGTTGCGGGTATCGCAAGCGGCGTAGGCACCAGCGGTTCGACGGCATGGAACAATAGCGTTCGTTCGCGTCTGTACTTATCGCGGATCGTCAACAACGAAGGTTTTGAACCAAACCCCGATGTAAGGCGGCTCACCGTCAAGAAAAGCAATTATGGCCGGATCGGCAAAGAAATTCTGTTGCACTGGCACAACGGCGTATTCGTAGGCGACGACATACCCACATTGATTGAAAACATCGCCAAGGCTGAAACTGTTTTCCTGAAGCTTCTATCGGAATTCGCGACGCAAGGGCGGCATGTCAACGCGGCTGGCGGTCAAAGCTATGCGCCGAATGTCTTCGCGGATCATCCCGCAAGTGCCGGAATAACAAAGCGCGCATTCAAGGCAGCAATGGAAAAGCTGCTTGCAACAGGTCGAATTGAATTGATCGAAAGCGGCCCGGCATCGAAGCGCCGTAGTCATTTGGCCATCAAAGGCGACGTTCCAACCCTGTTCCAACCGCCTTCCAACCCCGAAAATGGCCAACTCCAACCCCCTTCCGACCTGCTTCCGACTCCCTACCAACCCCCTTCCAACCGGGGGTGTTCCAACCCCCTATAACCCCCAAGGGGTTGGAACCGCCCCCTTTGGCCGGACGGTTCACCCCAAAAGCCCGAATTCATGCGCCCCAAACTGTGGGCACCATCGTAGAAAGGAAACGAAAATGCCAATGCGCGCTCACTTCGAAGATATTCGCTATCTGATAAAGGAACAAAGCTGCGTCGCTGAAATCGTCGTACGCGAAGCAATGTATTTGACCGAAAGCATAACCGGGCAACCGAAGACGGTTGATAGCGAGGTATTGAGAACATTGACGGCGCTTGTCGTCAAAGCGCTCGATTACGACGACGTAAAAATGGAATACAAGCAACGCGAACGTCAACGCACAGTCAATGCCGAAATTGACACCGCACTTAACGCCCAAAAGGCGAACAGTGCCGATGCGCCAGCACCGCCGCCCGGATGGACGCGATTTGGCAGGGCAGTGACGGAATAGGCTAGCGCGCTGATACGGCGGAATTCGTTGCCACCATGTGGGCAAACAATCCGCCCATTTATGCTTGGCGGACGTTTCATCCGCCGATTGCCATTGAAAATACGATGCTTTTTACGATTTCTCCAATCTACTAATTTCTGACTCATAAAATACGCCCGTTGCTACGTTGAACGGCTTCGTCATGTGCTGTTTCGGCGGCTTCGATCATCATTCGGCGCGTCTTCAAGCAATGCAAAACACCAAGCAAAACATAATACTGTCTCCATTATTATATCTCAAAAATAAGTATTGACGTGGCTAATTTGTCGCCTTTAACTGTCCGAGGTGGTCTTTTTTGTCACCGTGATTTGAATAAAGGCGATGTAAATTCCATGACTTCGCAAGGCACCCCCCGTAACAGCAAACGGCGCATTCGCGTTCGGCTTGATACTGTAGGCGACGCCCGAAGGGAAGTGGCGAAGCTTTATCGCATGGCCCGCGAAGGCGAGCTTGATATCTCTGATGCTTCGAAGCTGGCGAACATTCTGGCGCTTATCGCGCGCATGGTCGAAGGATCGGATTTGGAAGCCCGGCTTGAAGCCTTGGAGGCGCGGTAATGGCCCGCTTTCTGGCAGCACGATTGAAAAAGCTGGAAGGCGCGCGGTCAAAGCCGAAAGTTCGCCGTACGGTTCTTTCCTACGATCCCGTCACCGGACGCGACGAAGATCATGCGGGGCTATCCCGAAGGATCATGCGCATTCCGGCTTGGGGTTCGGATGAACAATGGGCGCAAGTTTTGATGAAACAGCAAGCGCGCTTGACTGCCGAGGTCGCTTCGAAATGACCGGCTGCAATACCCGCTCAATTCGAGCCCCAAGAACATCAGTCAATGAGCGCGCCCAACATCCGGTGACCACGCGCCAATTGATCGTTGTTCATACGCGACAGCGTGGTTTGAACTTTCAGGAGTTGGCGGCTTCGTTCATCTTCAGCACTGACGACAAGGCCGATCCCGAAGAAGACCACTTCAGGAACGCCCAAGATATCGGCGAGCTTTTCAATCGTCTGGAATGATGGCGCGGCAACGCCCCGTTCGATTTTGCTGATCATTTCGGCAGATACCCCCACGGCTTCGGCAAGCGCCTCTTGTGTAAGCGTTTTTGCCTTTCGATGGTGGCGTAGGTTTGATCCAAAAACTTGAACTAGTGACACGCTAAAGTCCTCCGAATGGAAGCTTCGGCGGTAGCAAGATCAGTTCGAAGAGAATGTGATTGCGATTCAAGTGAAACACGTAATATAATTACGTTATTATATGAAACCGTCGGTTCGTTGCGATCATGTGGGATACCGCTCTCGTCATACTGAAATGGACCATGATTGCATTGGCGTTGTCGCCCATCATCATCGGCTTGGGTTGGTCAATCATTGAAGGGTCAATTCTGCCCCGGCTGATCCCAAGGGCCGAAATTGCGACGCTCGCCGACGACTTCTTACGGCGTTACCCCGACGACCCCGAATACGCCGCATTCATCAAAGAGCAGGCGGCTTGGTTCCGATCGGACGCCTTTGAGCAGGGAAAATGGAGCCGCGTGCGAAAGCTCATAGCTTCGAAGGAACTGATACATATCAACAGTAGGAAAAGACAGATTGATACCGCATGATAACAGGGAGTAATTTCGCATCAAATCATATAGGGCTACGTCGCGATGGTTGGTCGGGTTGATTTTAGAAATGCGGCAGAACTGGCGGTCCAGAATGTCATATCACACGGCGATACTGACATTTTCCCCTTTTCGTTCGAACAACATTCGTTTTATGACAAAAAGAAGGAGCTATTAGATCTGATTGTCGAATACGATACAAATTTTGATGATTATATAAATAGATTTCCTCCATATAACGTCAATTCACTAGTCCCCGTTACCTATACGGGATTTCGTTGGGCAACACAGATTGATCCAATTTGGAATTTATACTTTCTTACATGCGTCATTTCTATTTGCGATAAAATAGAAGAAGCTCGTTTAGACAGTAATACGGTTTTTTCATATAGGTTTAAAAAAGACGCCGGTAGTGGGGGTATATTTGATAGAAATGTTGGCTGGCGTTCTTTCATGGAAAAGTCGCTCCAAATCTCCGCGGATCATAAATATGTCGTATCCTGTGATATTTCCGAATTTTATCCGCGTTTAGGTCATCACAGACTTGAAAATGCATTGAAACAAGTTGCAGGGGACACACAGTATCCGAAGCGGATAATGGAGTTTCTATCAAATTTTTCAAATACAAATTCATTTGGACTCCCGATTGGTGGACCAGCAGCTCGCATACTTTCTGAATTAACGATCAATCAAGTTGATAGATTACTTCGCTCTAATGGCGTAGAATTCGTGCGTTTTGCTGACGACTATCATCTTTTCGCAAATTCACGAGAAGAAGCCTATCGTCATTTGATATTTCTATCCGAAAAACTGCTTGTGAACCAAGGTCTGGCTCTCCAAAAATCCAAAACAAGAATTATGACAGCGGCGGAATTCAAGGCGACCAACGTATTAAATGACCGAGATGAGACAGCTGAACCGGAAGTGACTGGCGAGGCCGCAGCGGCAGCGCACCGCGCCCGTCAACTCTTGCATATATCGTTGCGCTTCGATCCCTACTCTCCAACTGCAGACAAAGACTATGAGCGGTTGAAGGCAGAAATAAAGAATTTTGACGTGATCGGACTCTTAAGAGATGAAATCAAAAAGAGTCGAATTCACATGGCTCTAGCAAAAAAAATAATATCAGCAATTCGATTCCTTGACGGAAAAGCACGGGATAATGCTGTTCTCTCTCTCTTAGAAAACTTTGATGTCCTATACCCTGTTTTTGGGTCTGTTTTACTTACTATAGAAACCGTAATAAATGAATTGGGAGATGATACAAAGAAAATAATCGTAGAAAAAATTCATGAATTGATAAAATCAGATTCACACGTAGTTAGAGTTGACGTCTATCTTTGCTTTGCTATTCGAGTTTTGTCGAAAATTCAAACACCAGAAAACATGTCAATACTGCAGGAGATTTATAGAAACAGAAGTTCTGCATTAATTCGGCGCGATATCATTCTTGTTATGGCCAAGTGGGGCGAATGGTATTGGCTCTCCGACTTAAAGAATCGATTCCGTGAATTGACCAGCCCGGAGCGCCGCGCATTTATTGTGGCTTCATACAGGCTGAAGGACGAAGGCGGGCATTGGCGCGACCATTTGAAGTCGGAGTTCAATCCTTTTGAGAAATTCGTACTAAAGTGGGCAGGGGAAAAAGCTGGAAATCCGAAATGGAGTATCCCGCTTTGATAGACGCTCTTCGATTCGCGACCTCTTATAATGCCGTGTGGAGCACGCTTACCCCCACGTGTGAGTCGTTTATTCGGCGTGTAAATCTTGATGGTTTGGAGCGCTTCGCGCCTCCGATGACCGGCATTGCCACCAAACAACGTGTTCAAATCGCTGAACTCGGTTTTTCTCATTTTGTTGAATTGGTATTAGAGAGAGAAAATAACGGCAAAAGAGATCGTGAATCCATTTTTGCAGCAGCCGTAAATGAAGTAGATAAGCGCTTACGGCACATGGAACAAAGAGGTTTTGTGTACGATAAAAAACTTCGTGACGATGAAATTGCTGAAGCAATTGAAATTTCGTCAAGAATACAACAATTTATTGTTCATATGGAAACGAAAAACGTGATTGTCAGGCCCCATATTCAGGGGTGTGGTATTATCGACGAATCGGAAGCTGATATTATTTCTGATCGAACTATTATTGAAATTAAAACTGTAGACAGGCAATTCAGAAGCATAGATATTAGACAAGCTATCACATACGCAGCATTGAATAGTATTAATTCAAAATACACGATAGACGATTTATGCTTATGTAATCCGAGAAGTGGATTGTACTATATTGGAAATGTCGAAGACGTTTGTCATGAAATTTCCGGGATTTCGTCTGTTGAGTTATTCAACGAGATTATTTCAATAATTTCGAGTGGGGCGCCGTCTAGATAGATGTCCAAGCGAATAAATTTCTTGATTGTCAGTGAGCCGCAAAAACTATGGCCGCTGATGTCTGCAATACAGGCGTTGGCCGATTCAGAGAAGGAACCGCTCGGTTTCCTTCCAGCAAAAGCTTTTGAAGATGCGATTGCGCGGCGTCGGCTGATTGCAGCGGTTGTGCAGGATGGCGAGAGCCAAATGCTCGCCGGGTTCCTGCTTTACAGTGGAGTGTTCCCCAACGCGAAGGTTCAACAGATCGCAGCCGCCCCGGCCTTTCGAAAGAAGGGCGCGGCGTCGGCACTGGTGAAGGCGTTGATTGCGGAACTTGAGCGCGTGGGATTCTTGGGCGTTCGCGCGGATGTAGCTTCGGACTTGCCGATTGCTCTCGCCTTTTATGCAAAGCACGGTTTTGAAAAGGTGCTTGAACGCGCCGGAGGAACGGCGCGCGGTCGAACGATAATTATCCATTCGCGCCCACTCGATACGGACAATCTGTTCACGCTCGCTTCGACACAATCCGGTCAGTCAATCGACATGGGCGCGCGCCGTCGCAATCCCGGTGAAACGCCCGTCTTCGCCTTTGACCTGAATGTGTATTTCGATCTTGTACGGCAACGCGCTCAATCCGAAAACGCTCGCCGACTTTTCGGTGAAGCGCTTGGACATTCCCTTCGTCTGGCAGTTGCAGATGAATTCGTCGCGGAACTTCGGCAAACGTCGAACAACGTTTCGGCTGATCCCGTGCTTCAAATGGCGCTGCACATCCCGCGATTGCCAAAGCCCGACACTGCCGAACTCGACACGCTGGCAACGCACATCCATGACATTGTGTTTGTGAAAACGGGGCACAAAGACGCGGGCAACAAGAATGCCAAGGCCGATGCGAAACACGTTGCCCATGCGGCATTATCGAAAGCGACTGCATTCGTAACCCGCGATGGTCCCATTCTGAATGCCAGACAGGAGCTTCTCGCTACATTTGGAATAGATATCGCGACCGTAGAAGAGGTCTTGGACCTACTCCCATTTGAAGGCCCGCCGACGGCTGCGATGCCACTTCGCGGTGACGGTTTCGAGCTAAGATCGATCGAAGCAAACGAACTTTCTGCCTACTGCAAAGAAGCAGGCATTCCCGACGCGGCAAGCTTGGAATTTACTGATGTTGTGTCGAACAATGCTCTCGTTCACCGCAATTCGATCCAATGCGACGGGTGCATCGTTGCTGTTGGTGCGCTGAAAATTCCTAAAAGCGTCGATCCGGTCGCGCGCTTGCTGATCCATGTCCGGCAGGAGCATCAGGACGCGGAACTTTTCGCCGACCACCTGATTGAAACGCTTGTTCGCGCGGCTTGTGAAAGTGCGCCGATTACGATCGAATTGCTTCATTTCAACGGGCAATCGATCGTCAACCACTTGGCGGCGGCTTGTGGCTTTCATCGACATGTAAATGCAGCTTCGTCCCTGAAGGTTGCGATCGGCAGGCCATTGACTTCGAACACTTGGTCAAACTTGGCACAACAGGTGCGACGCCGAACCGGATTGGTTCTGCCCGACGACTTCGCGGCAGTGTCCGGCTCGGGCGATATCAGCATCCAACTACCGACTGGTGTCTCGAACAAGATTGATGCAACTTCATTGGAAAACCAAATCGGACCAACAATCATCGTATGGCCCGGTCGAAGTGGCGTGATCGTTCCGATTGCAAGACGCTATGCCGATGACCTTTTGGGTACATCGGATCAATCGAGTCTAGGTTTCATAACGAACAGAGACGCGGCGTTTCTTTCGAAGCGCGGCTATGTGAATTCGCCGCGCACCACAAAGCTGATGCGCCCCGGATCGCCTATAATTTTCTATGAGTCAAAGCGCGATGGCAAAGGACGGGGAGCCGCCGTTGCGATTGCTCGGATTACGAGTTCGGTTGTCGTTGCCAAAGCTCAATTGGATGCGAAATCCGATAAGCGCCTCGTAATTGACGATGCAGATCAATTTTCGGCAACGGACGACGTGCTTCTCACGACCTTTGACAACCTTATGCCGTTCCACGCCGTTGTGGGATTAAAGAAACTGAAGGAGTTCAACGCTACCGGCAGTGCGAACCTTGTATCCGCCGTCTCGCTTTCAAGTGAGCAGATAACTTCAATTCTCACTTGTGGATGGTCCGGTGGCAAAGCCCGGTGAAGCAATTATTTCAATCCGGCCCAATTTCGTCGAAGCAATCTTGTCGGGTTCAAAGACGGTTGAGCTTCGGCGTCGGATTCCTCCGCTCGAAATAGGGACGCGACTGTGGATTTACGCGACCCGTCCAACGGCGGCGGTGCTTGGTTCGGCGATTGTTGATGCCATTGTTCGCGGCACTCCCGATGCCGTTTGGGAAGCTTATTCAAGCCAAGCCGCTATCACTCACGATGAGTTCAATAGCTATTTCGAAGGCGCGAGAGAGGCTATCGGAATTTCTCTGACAAATATTCGCCGGGTGCCACCGATTGAGATTGCGAAACTTAGGCAGATGCGGGCGGGCTTCCATCCACCGCAGGTGGTTGCTAAAATTTCGATAGCAGAAGCCAGTATGTTAAATGTTTTTTCTAATTCAAAATAGCATACATTCATAATATTCGATTATTTTTCAATTTTAATTAATTATTAATTGTAATTATCGATGCTTATATACTGTCATGAAATTCGATGAATGGAAGTATTAATCTTGCGATTGCCGCGCTGGCAGGCTTTTTCATACCCACTGGTTTTCATAGATTGTCCGGCGCAAGGTGCGTTGCGCCAGTTTGGCCCATTCTTCTAGCTGTTGTTCATAGGCTTCGGGATTTTGTAGAATGGATTCGTCGTCTTCCGGCGTTGCTACATGCACCCATATGTTGCGATATTTTCGCAGCTTGTGAATGTCGTCGCGAAGCCCCGGTTCGATAGGGGCGCTGTCAATCAAATCCGCAAGACGAACGCGCTTCCCGCCCGCATATTCGGCTCGAAGATAGGTTTCGATTGCAGCAATAGCGGTGATCACGGTTGCGAGGTTCGCGCCGCCGACGAAGGCATAATCGCATTCGCGAACGATGAAGGCGCACCATTCCGACATGGTAGCACCGCCCTTCAACAGTTCGTCGTCAAGCGCGGTGATGAACGCCCATTTCGCTTCTTCGTTCAATTCCGCTCCCCCATGCGAGGTCGCCTTCAGTGGCTTACTGTGGGCATCTGTTGGTCATGACGCCGGAGTGCCAACTTTGAAGTCGTAATCGCCTAGTTCCCAATCATGAAAAATATAGTATTTTCCATGATACGCGGGAAGCTCTTCTGGAAACGCACCGGTTCCCAAAACTGAAAACGTTACCTTCTTGATGTGTCCGGCTTTGGCGAGTTCTATATATAGTTCGCCACCGACTTTTATTCCAAATTTATCGGATTTCCTTGTTGAAACTTCGTTATCAATTTCGGCTTTGACTTTGTTTAAATCCATTTTTTATTCTCCTGTTGTGATTTAATTCGCGGCGTGAATTCACGTCGCAACAGTATTTATAAGCGCGGCATCATCAGAACGCACGACCGGCAATCACGTTTTCGTGATCAGTTTCGGCGCTTTACGCATAGCGCATCTTACGCCCGCTTGATGTGGGAGATTATGTGGGACAGGTCAAAAATTAATCTTTAAGTCATTGAAATATAAAGATAAATGGCGGAGAGGGTGGGATTCGAACCCACGGTACCCTTGCGAGTACTCCGCATTTCGAGTGCGGTACGATCGACCACTCTGCCACCTCTCCGTGGACGCTCGGACACAAGCGGGTCGAGGCGGGGAGATACAGAAGCAACGGGAGAATTGCAAGGGCGAAATCGTCATCTCGCAAGAGGATGGCGTGGCCTTTCGGCATCGCGCTGCGGCGGCATCCAGCCGGGGGGCCTGGAGGTCAGCTAGGGTCCAGCCCCATTCATTTTGGTGAAGGCGGTTGGATCAAGATGCACGAGATTGAGGAGGTCGCCTGCGGGAAGTCGCCTGACTTTCAAGGGCTTCCGACATGAAGATCGTGCATTTTCATCCAATCCAGAGGACATGCTTTTGATGGTGAACTGGGGCGTCGAAACGCTCAACCGGGCAGAAAAGCCCGCTTTTCGCATTTCTTCTGCCATTTCATCCATCAAAAGCATGCCGTTTCTCCAAAATGAATGGGTCTGGACCCTAACCGAACAGCGCGAGAAAGCGTCGCTCCCCGGGCGGTGTGAAGGCGATGATCCGCGATTGCTTTTCCCGCTTGGCCCAGCCCTGCTCAAGAATTCGGGCAAGGCAGGCCGCGCCGAGCGATCCTGCCAGGTGGCTGCGCCGCATCGACCAATCCAGGCATTCGCGGCAAAGCGGGCGACGTTGTTGTCGTAACGGATCGATCTCGATGCCGAAATCGCAGAAAAACCGATGGCCTGCATCCGTCAGATCAAGCCCGCTGGTTCCGGGGACAAAATACCCGCGTGTGATCGCGCTCTGGTGCAGCATGACGCCGTATTCGCCCGCCAGATGGTCGTAGCAGATGCGGGCCTTGCGCAAGGCAGGCTCTTTCGGGCCGGTACGGACGCGTGTCGCGCCGATGCGGGCGGCAAGGCCCATCACCGCCTCCAGCAGATGCGCGACCTCGTCATCCGCCAGGGTCCAGTAGCGGTGGCGGCCCTGCCTGCGGTCCACGATCAGGCCAGCTTCGGAGAGCTTGGCGAGATGGGAGGAAATCGTCTGGCGGGTCACGCCCGCCTCGACCGCCAGTTCGCTGGAGGTGAGCGCCCGCCCGCCCAGCAGGGCCGTGAGCAGGTTGGCGCGGGCGGGATCGCCGATCAGCGCGGCGATCCGGGCGATGTCGGGACCGGTTTTCATGCGTTGAGTGTCGTCGGCTGCGGTCGAGAAATCAAGCACGACAGTACGATGGAGAACGTACTGTTGTGGCTGGCTCGCCCGCTACAGATGGATATCCGCAGGCTTGAAACGAGGAGTGCGCCATGCCGATCACCTGTTTTATCCGTTACGAGATCGATCCGTTCCAGAAAGAAGCCTTTCGTGAGTATTGCGAGAACTGGGGGCGGATCATCCCGGCCTGCGGCGGGCACCTCATCGGGTATTTTCTCCCGCATGAGGGCACCAACAACACCGTCTTCGGGCTGATCTCGTTCCCCAGCCTTGCCGCCTATGAGGCCTATCGCGCCCGGCTCAAGGCCGATCCCGAGGCTCTGGCGAACTTCGAGCTTGCCCGGAAGAATCGGTTCATCCTGAGGGAGGAGCGGAATTTCCTTGAGGAAGTGGCCGCAACGCGCGACCGTGCAGCGGTCGGGGTTTGAGGAGAATAGGGTGATCGCCGTCATTTTTCAGGTCGAGATGACCGAGCAGGGGATGCCGCGCTATCTCGAAATCGCGGCCTCGCTCAAGCCGGAGCTGGAAGCCATCGACGGTTTCATCTCGGTCGAGCGTTTTCAAAGTCTCTCGCAACCAGGCAAGCTGCTGTCGCTCTCGTTCTGGCGCGATGAGGCTGCGGTGAAGGCCTGGCGTACGCTGGCGCATCACCGGGCGGCACAGGAGGCGGGGAGGGGCAGCGTGTTTCGGGATTACCGGCTGCGGGTCGCGCAGGTGATCCGCGACTATGGGCGAGCCGAACGGGCCGAGGCGCCGGCGGATAGCCGCGAGTGGCACGGGTAGGTTCAGCCCCGGGCGATGCGATGCTCGATCAGCCTCTTCCAGCCCTCGATGGAGGCCCTGAAAACCTCCGGCGTTACCTCAGCGAGCTTGGCTTCGCCGGCGCTGTGGAGCGCAGTCATCTCGTAGCGGACTTCGACACGCGTGCTGTTTGGACCGATTGCAAAGCACTGAACCGTGACATGCGCGAAACGGCTCGCCGGGGTGACTCTGGCGTAGCGCAGGCGAAAAATCTCCGGCGCCCATTCGATGCAGGACCACAGCGTTTCCTCCGGCCCGCTGCCGGTGCGGAACACCATGCCTTCTTCGGTCGAGCCATCCGCGGGGTGGATAAATTCCGGCCGCCAGTCGGCGATCCAGTCCATTTCACCGCGCGGGGTGAAGAGCGGGAAAGCCACCGCGACCGGCAAAGGGATCTCGATGGCGTGGTCGCGGGTGATGTGTTTCATGGTGGCCTTCCTTGGGGCGGGGTGCATTTTTCTCCCTGCGAGATGATTATTACGGATAAAGGCGGACCCAGACGAGGGATTGACCGGATTCGTCTTGACATATCATCCGCCAAGCTCGTATTGCAGCCCCATCCAGCGCGGCGGCAGAACCGCGCTTTTTCGTTTTGCGCCGATGCAGCCGGTCTTTTCTTCGGATGGAGTGGTTTCTAACGGCGCTTGAAACCCAAAAAGGCTGCCCGGCGCGTTCGCGCGACGAAGGCGGTGAAGCAAAGGACTAGAGTTATGTTCGCCATCATCAAGACCGGCGGGAAACAGTATACTGTTGCCGCCAACGACGTCATCACCATCGAGCGCCTTGAAGGCGAAGCCGGTGACATGATCACCTTCTCGGAAGTTCTCATGATCGGCGGCGAAAAAGCCGTCATCGGCTCGCCGCTGGTCGGCGGTGCCTCGGTCATCGGCGAACTCGTCGAGCAGGCTCGCGGCCCGAAGGTCATCTCCTTCAAGAAGCGCCGCCGCCAGAATTCGAAGCGCAAGAAGGGCCACCGTCAGCACCTCTCGCTGGTCCAGATCACCGAGATCCTGACCAATGGCCAGAAGCCGTCGGGCGCCAAGGCTGTCAAGCCAGCAACGGAAACCAAGGCGGCCAAGGGTGCTGTTGCGGCCGGTGCTGCTGGCGACCAGACCAATCTCTCGCTCATCGCCGGCATTGGCCCGACGATCGAGAAGAAGCTGCGCGCTGCCGGCATCCAGACCTGGTCCGAGATCGCAGCCTGGGACGAAGCCGCTGTCGCCAAGTGGGACGAGGAACTCGCCCTGCGTGGCCGCGCGACCCGTGAGGAATGGGTCGAGCAGGCCAAGGAACTCCTGGCCGGCAAGCCGCCGCGCGCCAAGGCCGATCAGGCCGAGCTCGCCTCGGGCAAGGACAAGTAAGACGGGGGCGGGCGGCTTCCTGACACGTTCGGTCAGCAGCCCTGTCTCTTTTCGCGTGATTTGTTGAAATTTTTCGGGTAGGGTGTCCTTAGAGATTCACCCGTCCCCGCAGGGAACGAAGGAGCACTATCATGGCTCACAAAAAAGCTGGCGGCTCGTCACGTAACGGACGCGATTCGCATTCAAAGCGCCTCGGCGTGAAAAAGTTCGGTAACGAGGCTGTCGTTGCCGGCAACATCATTATTCGTCAGCGCGGCACCAAGTGGCACGCGGGCGTCAACGTTGGCATGGGCGTCGATCATACCCTCTTTGCGACGGCCGATGGCATGGTGGTCTTTAAACAGAAAGGCCCGCGTCAATACGTAAATGTCATCCCGGCAACCGCCGCGGCAGCAGAATAACCGGCGAGCGAGGATGATCTTCTCCCCCGCCGGGTTCCCCAGGGACCAAACCGGCGGGTTAGCGGAGAAGATGGGTGCGAGACGCCCTTTTCAAAGCGAAATCTGAAGGGGAGGCCGGGGAACCGAGCCTCCCTTTCTCGTTTCCGGCCGGTTACGGCCTTTTGAAGAGCGGAAAAACCTCATGTTCCCCGATTTATTTCGCGACGACGTGTTTACGCTTGAAACGCCGAGACTGTTCCTGCGCTGGCCGAAGGCCTCCGACGCCCCGGCGATCATCGAACTCGCCGGGGACCGCAGGGTCGCGGAGATGACCTCGCACATCCCGCATCCCTATCCCCCGGAAGCGGCGACGCAGATCATTCTCGCGCATCGCGCCGCCAACGCCGAGGGCGGGCGCATCGGGCTGATCATCGCCCCGCGCAACAGGCCGGAAAGCGTCCTCGGCATGATCAGCGTCCAGCGCGCGGCCGACGATCAGGTGACGCTCGGCTATTGGCTCGGCGTGCCGCACTGGGGCAAGGGCTATATGACCGAGGCCACGCAGGCCCTGCTCGATGCGGTGTTCCTGTACACCGACGAAAAATCGGTGATGGCGGCGATCCGGGTCACGAACACCGCCTCGCGCAAGGTGCTGGAGCACTGCGGTTTCCAGTACGAGGGCGGCGGCATGTCGCCGCGCCCGGCCTGGGGGGATTCGGCGCCGTCGGACTTCTACCGGCTGACGCGTTCGCTGTGGTCGAGCCTCAAGGGCTGGCGCGCGCCGGTGCCGCATGGCCGCGAGGCCGCGCTTGAGGGCATGTGAGGTCGGGTCGTTGTCCCGCTTTCGTGTGCGGCAGGCCGGGGGCGGGGGGAAGGCTCTCCGTCCGGGGTGTTGGGTGTGGCATTTATCCCGGCCGTTGCCCGGATTTCTTGTCATTTGGATGCGTAACGTTTAGGCGAAGACGATGAAATTTCTTGATCAAGCAAAAGTCTACATCCGCTCCGGCGATGGCGGGGCGGGCTGTGTCTCGTTCCGCCGCGAAAAATTCATCGAATTCGGCGGGCCGGATGGCGGCGATGGCGGCAAGGGTGGCGATGTCTGGGTCGAATGCGTCGATGGGCTCAACACGCTGATCGACTATCGCTACCAGCAGCATTTCAAGGCCAAGGTCGGCGTGCACGGCATGGGGCGCAACCGTGCCGGTGCCAAGGGCGCGGATGTCGTGCTGCGTGTGCCGAAGGGCACCGAGGTTCTCGATGCCGAGGACGAAACCTTGAGCGCCGACATGACCGAGATCGGCCAGCGCGTCCGTATCGCCAAGGGCGGCAACGGCGGGTTTGGCAACCTGCATTTCACGACCTCGACCAACCGTTCGCCCGAGCGCGCCAACCCCGGCCAGGAGGGCGAGGAGCGTTGGATTTTGCTGCGCCTCAAGCTGATCGCCGATGCCGGGCTGGTGGGCTTGCCGAACGCCGGCAAATCGACCTTTCTCGCGGCGACCACAGCGGCCAAGCCCAAGATCGCGGATTATCCGTTCACCACCCTGCATCCCGGGCTTGGCGTGGTGCGGGTCAACAATCGCGAATTCGTGCTGGCGGATATTCCCGGCCTGATCGAGGGCGCGCATGAAGGCCATGGGCTCGGCGACCGCTTCCTCGGCCATGTCGAGCGCTGCCGCGTGCTGCTGCATCTGGTCGACGGCACCTCGGAACACGCCGGCAAGGCCTACAAGACCGTGCGCAAGGAGATCGAGGCCTATGGCGAGGGGCTGGCGGAGAAGCCGGAAATCGTCGCGCTCTCCAAGATCGACGCGCTCGACCCGGAGACGCTGAAGGCGCAGATGGAGCGGCTCAAGCGCGCGGCAAAAAAGAAGCCGCTGCTGCTCTCGGCGGTTTCCGGCGCGGGCGTGCCGGAGGCGCTCCAGGCGCTGCTGGCGGTGATCGATGGTGCCCGGGCGGAAGAGGCGCAGGTCGACCAGGCGGCATGGCACCCCTGAATGCTGGCACCCCTGAAAGGCTGGCACCCCTGAGGCGGCCATTCCTTCGCCAAAAGCATTGCCCGCCCACGCGCTCTACTGGCATTGAGCTATTTCTTGACCAGGCGGATCCGCCTGGTCGAGAAAGGCCCTAGAGCGGTTTCCGATCGGCCTCGATCAGATCGACCGCTCTATCTTTTTGTTTTGACGCATTTTCTTACGATCAACCGGTATCCACTTGATCGGAACATGCTCTAGCGGATCGGGACGACGCTGTCGTCTTCGCCGTCTTTCTCGTCGAAAAGGAATGCGAATTCCTTGTCGTAATCGCTCTCGCCCCGGTTGTGGGCGGCATTGAGTGCGGCGCGCAGTTTCGCGTTCTCGGCGCTGATCTGCGCGATCTTCGACTGGAACTTGATCGTCGCCTCCGACACCGTCGCCTCGATCGAGCGCGCGGAATCGTTGAGCGAGCGCTGCTTGAGCTGCAGGCTGGAGTTTTCGGTCCGGAGCATGTCGAGATCGAGCTCGAGCTTGCGCCGCTGTTCGATCTCGGCGGCCAGCAGGGTGCTGGTGGAGGATACCGATTCACTGGCGGCGGCATACTGGGCGCGAAGCTCGGTCGCATCGCGCTGCGAGGCTTCGAGCGCCAGTGTCAGCCGGCCGATTTCGCGGTCGCGCTCGGCGCGCTCGCGCCGCGCGAGCGAAAGCTGGCGGGTTTCTTCCTGAAAACGGGCGCGCGATTCCGAAAGCGTCTTCTCGACGAAATCGTAGCGCGCCCGGGCGGCCTCGATCTGGGATTCGTACTGGAGCTTGCTTTCGTCGCGTTCCTTGAACAATTGCTCGTTCTCGGTCCGCAGCGCCCGCGCGGCGTTGCGCTCGCGAACCAGCGCCGTGCTGGCGAAAGCGTATTTGTCGCTGGTGGATTTCAGCGTCGCTTCCAGCTCGCCGATGACCCGGGTCGCATCCTCGAGCCGTTCGGTATTCTTGTTATGGTTGAGCTGGAGCGTGGTGTAGAGATTGTCGCGGCTCGCCTGTTCGTCCAGCAACGAGGACAGTTCGGCCTTGAGCGAGACCACGAGGTCGTCGAGATGCGCCTTGCCGCGGCGCAGCTCGGCCAGTTCGGCTTCGTAGGAATCCTTGAGCGCGACGGTATCGCGGTATTGCACCTCGAGCTTGCCGAGCCGGATGCCGAGATCGGTGTTTTCCTGCCGGAGATTGTTGACGACAACTTCGAGTGCGCCGTGCTGGACCCGCAAGGCGGAGCTGGCGCTTTCCTCGCTGCGGAAGGCGAAGGTCAGCCGCTCGGCCTCGGCCTCGACCTTCGAAAGATCGCTGGACAGGTTCGCGGTCTTGCGCTGTTCGGCCGCGAAATTCTCCTCGACCTGTTCGAGCCGGTCACGCAGCAACGCCATCGAGCTGACCGCGTTCTCGATCGGGGCCATCACCAGCCGGAATTGATCGGGCAGCCGCGAGACCGCCTGCAGCGCGGATTCGAAATCGTCGAGATTGGTGCGTACGGTTTCACGAGCGGCGCCGATGGCACGGATATCCAGCGGCTTGAGCAGCCGGACTTCAGCCTGGTTGCGGGCGTCGGGGTTTTGCGTCCCGGCCTCTGCTAAACCTTGCCGGCTACGCCCCTCGCGGTGTATCTTGAGAAACTCCCAGTTCATCGACGCGTTCCTTGTACTCAACTCAGAAAATTCCGTGCCCCGATTCCCTATCAGAATCGGGGAGTATCGACAATACAGGCCCCGGTTTGAGCGAAGGCTTTTACCGACCGTGAGAGTTTTTCTGCCGGATACGAGAGTTTTTCTGTCGGATATGGCTTCCCGAAGGCGTTTTTAGTGATCACCCCCCAGCTTTCCTCGTTTCGCCGGATCGTCATCAAGGTCGGCTCCTCGCTGCTGGTCGAACGCAAGAGCGGGCTGAAGCGCGCCTGGCTCGAAGCTCTCGCGGCCGATATCGCGGGGCTGCACGCCGGTGGCGCCGATGTGCTCGTGGTGTCCTCGGGCGCGATCGCGATGGGGCGGGGGGTTCTGGGGCTGAAAAAGCCGGTGCTGGAGCTGGAAGAAGCCCAGGCCGCGGCGGCAGTGGGGCAAATCGCGCTGGCCCGCGTCTGGGCCGAGAGCCTGGCGAAACATTCGATTACCGCCGCGCAGATCCTGCTGACCTATGGCGATACCGAGGAGCGGCGGCGCTATCTCAATGCCCGCGCCACCCTCGCCATGCTGCTCAAACACCGGGCGATCCCGGTCATCAACGAGAACGATACCGTCGCGACACAGGAGATCCGCTACGGCGACAACGATCGGCTCGCGGCGCGCGTCGGCTCGATGGCCTCCGCCGATTGCGTGGTGCTGCTCTCGGATATCGACGGGCTCTTTACCGCGCCACCGGCGAAAGACCCCGGGGCCGAGTTCGTGCCGCTGGTGCCGCGCATTACCGCGAAGATCGAGGCGATGGCCGGGGGGGCGGCTTCCGAGCTTTCGCGCGGCGGCATGACGACCAAGGTCGAGGCGGCGAAGATCGCGACCACGTCAGGCACACACATGCTGATCGCCTCCGGCAAGATCGAGCAGATCCGGCAGGCCATCGCCGACGGCGGCGGCTGCACCTGGTGCCTGACGC
>CAZNAT010000006.1:2981-10940 GCA_964571245.1 uncultured Methylobacterium sp. | reverse complement strand
GACGAAGATCGCGACCTCCGGTGGCGCGGCGATGCTGATCGCCAATGGCACCCGGCTCCACCCGCTGCGGGCGGTGATGGAGGGGGCGCGCGCCACCTGGTTCCTGTCGCCTTCGAGCCCAGTGACGGCGCGCAAGCGCTGGATTTCCGGTACGCTGGAGCCGCGCGGCACGCTGATCGTCGATGATGGCGCGGCCTTCGCGCTGCGTGCCGGCAAGAGCCTGCTGCCAACCGGCGTGTGCCGGGTCGAAGGATCGTTCGCGCGCGGCGATGCCGTGATCGTGCGCGGGCTGGATGGCGGCGAGGTCGGGCGCGGGCTCGTCGCCTATGATGCCATCGATGCCGTCCGGATCGCCGGACGTGGAACCCGCGACATCGAACCGGTTCTCGGTTATTCAGGACGCAAGGAAATCATCCATCGCGACGATCTCGTGCTCTCGGGGGACGGCTCGGGGCGTGCGAGCGGGGAGGACGAACCATGAACCGGCCGATCCAGGAGCGGGTTTTGCCCTTGCCCGCCGACAAGGCGAAGCTCGTGGCCGAACTGCGTGCGATGGGCCGCCGCGCACGCGAGGCCTCGCGTGCTCTCGGCCGCATGCCAGCGGCGCAGAAGGCGCGGGCGCTGCGGGCCGCCGCCAAGGCCGTGCGCGCTGCCGCAGCCGCGATCCTCGAAGCCAATGCGCTCGATTGCGCGGAAGCTTCCGCCGAGGGCCAGAGCGCCGCCTTCCTCGACCGGCTGATGCTCGATGCCAGGCGCATCGAGGCCATCGCCGTCTCGATCGAGGATATCGCCGATCTGCCCGATCCGGTCGGCGCGGTCACCGAGGAATGGACCCGGCCCAACGGGCTGAAAATCGCCCGCGTCCGCACGCCGCTCGGGGTGATCGGCGTCATCTTCGAAAGCCGCCCGAATGTCACGGCCGATGCCGGCGCGCTCTGCCTCAAGGCGGGCAATGCGGTCATCCTGCGCACCGGCTCCGGCGCCTTGCGCTCGGCGATCGCGATCCATGCCGCGATGGTCAAGGGGCTGGTGGCCGAAGGCGTGCCCGAGGCGGCGATCCAGCTGGTGCAGGTCGGGGATCGCGAGGCCGTCGGCCAGATGTTGACCGGGCTCGACGGCGCGATCGATGTCATCGTGCCCCGGGGCGGCAAGAGCCTCGTCGCCCGCGTGCAGGCCGAGGCGCGGGTGCCGGTGTTCGCGCATCTTGATGGCAATAACCACGTCTATGTGCACGAAAAGGCCGATCTCGCGATGGCGCGAGCGGTGCTGCTGAACTCGAAACTGCGGCGCACCGGTGTTTGCGGCTCGGCCGAAACGCTGCTGGTGGACCGGTCAATCGCCAAAACGCATCTCGCGCCGCTGATCACAGCGCTGCTCGATGCCGGCTGCGCGGTGCGGGGCGACGCGGCGGTGCAGGCCGTCGATACCCGGGTGACACCGGCCACCGAGGCGGATTGGGGCACCGAATTTCTCGATGCCATCATCGCGGCAAAGGTGGTGGATGGTCTGGAGGATGCGGTTCGGCATATCGAGCGCCACGGCTCGCATCACACCGATGCGATCATCACGGCGGATGACGCGGCGGCGGCGCGGTTTCTGGCGGAGGTCGATTCGGCAATCGTGCTGCACAACGCCTCGACACAATTCGCGGATGGCGGCGAGTTCGGTTTTGGCGCCGAGATCGGCATCGCCACCGGCCGCATGCACGCGCGCGGGCCGGTGGGTGTCGAGCAGCTCACCAGCTTCAAGTATATCGTGCGCGGCGAAGGCACGGTGAGGCCGTAGGGATCTATGCTGGACTGGCTCAAATACACCGCAGGTCTTTTTGCATTGTTTGGCGCCATCTTCGCGCTCCAAGTTGCCCTATCCCATTTGATACCCTCGGTCTTTTCCCGAACCGGCGTTTTTTATTCGCGAAAGAAAAGGGTACGCGAATTGCGATCACGCTTTGAAATGCATGCTTTTGCGACTTCGTTCGCAATTGTAATATCTACTTACCTTGTTTTTCGAGATGGATTTCAAGTAGAAATTTTGTATATTTATCTTTTTATTCCTCTGGCTGCACTGCTTGAATTGAGCGAAAATGTCGTCTCGTGGAATAGCAAAGGCGTTGTGCGGCGGCGTTTTATTTTTCAACATCAAGCGATCAATTGGGACGATGTGACAGCGCTCAGTATTGGCATGCCGCTTGATGGGATTGTTTTTTCTGATGGCCGGACAAGGATAGAATTCAAGGCTCGATTTGCCGTCGGCCAACATGGCGAGATGTACGAGCCACCAAAAGATATCGCTTTTGGCGTGCGTGCCCTTGCTCGCTATGCCCGGATGAAACTCAGAAACAAGCCCGGCTTGAACTGGCGCGCCTCGTGAGAGTGCCCCTCCCGCCCCACGCGCCCGGCCTTCGCATCGGCCTGTTCGGCGGTTCGTTCAACCCGCCACATGAGGGGCATCTGCTCGTCGCGAAGACGGCGCTGCGTCGGTTGAAGCTCGATCGCATCTGGTGGCTGGTGACGCCGGGCAACCCGCTCAAGGATACCTCCGGCCTGCCGTCACAGGCGGAACGCATGGCGGCGTGCCGGGCGATGATCGGGCATGAGCCGCGCATCATCGTCACCGGCATCGAGGCGCAAATCGGCACCCGCTACACGCAGGAGACCATCGCGTTTCTCAAGGCGCGTTGCCCGGGCGCGCATTTCGTCTGGCTGATGGGGGCGGATAACCTTGCCGGCTTTCATCGCTGGCAGAAATGGCGGGAGATCGCGCAAGCCGTGCCGATGGCGATCATCGACCGGCCAGGCTCGACCCTGCGCGCGATCTCAAGCCGCGCCGCCCGCACCTTCGCTGGCCATCGCCTCGATGAGCGCGAGGCCGGGCAACTGGCCCTGAGCCCCGCGCCCGCCTGGGTGTTTTTGCACGGCAGGCGCTCGGAGGCTTCCTCGACACAGCTGCGATCCGGCAAAAGCGCGGGGTCGGGCTAAAGGATTCTTAAGCCGCGCGTGGCAGGATGCCGGCTTGTTGAGATCAAGGATTGATCGATGTTTTCGCGTAACCTGTCGCTTTCCGCGTTCCCCATCTACCAGTCGCTGACGCCAGAAGTGCTCGCGACCAACAAGGCGAGATACGCCAAGTCCGCCACGATCGCCAGCGAGGCGACCTATTTCCGGGCAAAGCTCGCCACCGTGAAAACGGTCGATGAATTCCTGAATGATTACAGAGCGTTGAAGTTCGCTCTGACGGCCTATAGCATGGCCGATCAGATGGAATATCCGGCGCGCATCAAGGCCATTCTCAAGGATGACAAGTCCGACCGTGCCGCGCTCGTCAATCGGATGACCAGCCCCGGCTACAAGGAAATCAACGCGGCGTTTAATTTCTTCAAAGGCGGCATCGCCAAGCTCAAGGATGCGGCCTTCGTCAACACCCTCGTCCAGAAATACTCCGACGCGCAATACGAGCAAAGCCTCGGCACCCTGAACACCAGCATTTCGGATGCGCTGTATTTCGAGCGCAAGATCGGCGCGGCGAAAAGCGGCTACGACATTATCGGCGATCCGATCTTGTTCGATGTCGTCAAGACCGCGCTGAACATTTCCAGCGCCGGCACGCAGACGAAGATCGAGCGCTTGAAAGCCTGGGTCGAGCGCGATCTCGACATGAAGCGGCTCAACGAACCCGCTTATGTCAAGAAAATCGTCAACCGTTTCCTTGTCCTGAAGGATGTCGAGCAGCAGCGCAGTTCCAGCAACCCGCTGCTGGATATGTTCGCCTGAACCGGGCTCCCAGCCCGATGCGCCGGCTCCCGGTGCAGGGCTGGCATACACAGCCGATAAGAAAGCGTTAACCACGTTTCGATAGGATGTGTTAACGCGTTCCTGCGGCGCATAAATTTTGCAGTTTCCGATAGCCTTGCCACGGATGGGACGCAATCGGCGTGCAATAAGTCCGCCTGTGCAAGTTCGTAATTGGTATTTCCCGAGGATCGGGCTAAGCTACCCCCGGACTTTGTATACCAAGAGGAATCGCAAAACTGATCACGACCCAGACGCCCAAGGCTGCCCCCGTGCCGCCTTCCGCCAGCCTCGACGCCATGGCGCCGGCGCATGGCCCGCTCGTCGAAGCCCTCATGACCGTCCTGGATGACGCCAAGGCCGTCGACATCATTTCGCTTGATCTTACCGGGAAAACCTCGCTCGCCGATGCGATGATCATCGCCAGTGGCGGCTCGGATCGGCATGTCGGCGCGATCGCCAACCGGATCGAGTTTGCCTTGCGCGAGATGGGCAAGCCGACGCCGAAAATCGAAGGGGTCCCGGTCTGTGACTGGGTGCTGATCGATGCCGGGGATATCATCATCCATCTTTTCCGGCCCGAGGTTCGCGGCTTCTACAACCTCGAAAAGCTCTGGGGGGCGGGTCGCCCGCAGGAAGGCGCCGCCGAGGAAAAAATCGGTGCCAGCAAGCTGCGCGTTGAAAAATCGGTCCCGACGGAAGACGCCACCCCCGATGCGCCCAAGGCCGCGCGTGCGCCCAGGGCTGCGGGGGCAAAGACCCCCGCGCGTGCCAAAAGCCCTGCTGTTGCTCGGCCGCGCACGAGCCGCACCCGCGCCAGCGTGGATTGAACCGGCGTGAAGCTTGACGTCGTCGCGGTCGGTCGGCTGAAGGCCGGCCCCGAGCGCGAGCTGGTCGCACGCTATGCCGAGCGCCTCAAGGGCCTCGGGCGTGGGCTGGGGCTCGATGGGCCTCGGTTGGTCGAGATCGGCGAAAGCCAGTCGCGGCGCGATCTCGATCGCAAGGCCGAGGAGGCCGGGTTGATCCTGGCGCAGATCCCGGACGGCTATCGGGTCGTTCTTTTCGATGAAACCGGGACCAGCCTCGACAGTGCCGCTTTTGCGAAGATACTGGGCGAATGGCGCGATTCGGGGGTTTCAGGAGCAAGTTTTATCATCGGGGGCGCCGATGGCCTTGGCGATGGCCTGCGCGCCCGGGCGGCGCTGACGCTGGGCTTCGGGCGGATGACGATGCCGCATCAGATCGTTCGTGTGCTTGTGCTGGAGCAACTCTATCGCGCGGCCACCCTCCTCGCCGGACATCCTTATCACCGTGCTTAGCGTTGCGCCGGGCGGAATGGGTGCCGGTCCGTGCAAGAAGATGGCGATAATGCCAGGGCGGTTCGCGCGCACCCTACGACTGCTGCATCGGGTATCGCCATCTGGCGCGGGGTACCTGGCCGGCGCGAAGATTCTTGCGGCGGTTTTCGTGGCTGTTCTGATTTCAACGACCATGCTCCGCGCGCAGGACCGCAAGTCGCCTGAAGCCAAGTCGCCTGAAGCCAAGCTACCCGAGGCCAAGCTACCCGAGGCCGAAACCAAAACCCTCGAGGCGATCAGCAAGGACCAGTTGCGCGGGATCGAAACCCAGATCGAGAAGTCCGCCTTCGAACAAAGGCGGCTCGCCTACGAGATCGAAAATCTGTCATCCGAGGCCCAGGCGCAACGCCTGGCGCTGATCGAGACCGCCCGCAAGGTTCGCGTCGCCGAGGAGCGGCTGGCCGGGCAGGAAAGCAAGCTCGAGACGCTCGACCGGCAGCAGGTGGCGCTGCGGCGCTCGCTGCAATCGCGCGAGCGGGTGATGGTCGAGGTGCTGGCGGCGATGCAGCGGATCGGCCGCAAGCCGCCACCGGCGCTGCTGGTCGCGCCGGATGACGTGCTCTCCGCCATGCGCGCCGCCATCCTGCTGGGAGCGGTGCTGCCGGAAATGCGCGACGAGGCGATGATCCTCGTCGCCGATCTCAAGACGCTGACCGAGCTGCGCCGGCAATCGGTGCTGGCGACGGATCAGTTGCGTCGGGATCGCGACCAGATCGATGCCGAGCGCAACCGCCTCACGGAACTGGTGGCGGCGCGACAAAGCCAGATCGGCCTGTCGAAAGAGCAGCTTGAACTCGAAAAATCCCGGGTGGCCTCGCTGACGCGTGACGCGCGTTCGCTGCGCGAACTGATCGCACGCAGCGAAAACGACATCGTCGGCAACAGTCGTGCCGCGGAAATCGCCCGTCGCGCTCCGGCCCCGGCCAAGGCCGGCACCGTGGTAGCTTCGCTGCGCCCGGACACCGGTGGGCGCGATACGGCCCGCCTTCAGCCGCGTCAGGCGTTTTCGGAGCGTCGCGGCGCGGTGCCGCTGCCAGCGTCGGGCACGATTTCCCGGTTCTTCGGCCAGCCGGACGGGCTCGGCGGGGTGGAACGCGGGATCACAATTTCGTCAAATCGAAATGCTGTGGTGACCGCGCCGGCGGATGGCTGGGTGCACTTTGCCGGACCCTACCGGGGATACGGTCATCTCTTGATCATCAATGCCGGTAGCGGCTATCATATCGTTCTGGCCGGGATGGATCGACTTTCGGTCGAAATCGGGCAATTTGTCCTGGCCGGGGAGCCGGTCGGCTTTCTCGGGCTCGCGGCGGAGGTGAAAACCGCCGGCGTGGCGGGAGAGGCGGCTGCGGATGGTGGCGCGGGGGTGCAGACGTCCGGGCAGGAAGCTGATAGTCTGTGGCGTCAACCTCGCGGGGAATCGCGTCTGCCGACCTCTCAATCTGGTCAGGCGCTTTCCCAATCGGGACAGCCTAATTCACAACTAGGGCTTGGAGCTTCCCGTCCGGCGCTCTATGTCGAATTCAGAAAGGATGGATCTCCGGTCGATCCATCCCCCTGGTGGTCTTCACAATCGGCCGAGAAGGCTCGCGGATAATGCGCAAGGTTCCTGTTTTCCTCTCCGGTGTGGCGCTTGGCGCCCTCGCGCTCGTTGCGATCGACGAAATGAAAATTTCGGCCGGCGCCAACGCCGCGGCTTCCGAAACCTACCGGCGGCTGACGCTGTTCGGGGATGTCTTCGACAAGATCCGCTCGGATTACGTCGACAAGCCCGACGAGGCCAAGCTGATCGAGAGCGCCATCAACGGCATGGTGACCTCGCTCGATCCGCATTCGAGCTTCCTCGACCAGAAATCCAACCAGGAGATGCAGCAGCAGACCCGCGGCGAATTCGGCGGTCTCGGCATCGAGGTCCAGATGGAAGACGGCCTCGTCAAGGTCGTCACGCCGTTCGACGATTCGCCCGCCCATAAGGCCGGCGTGCTGGCCAACGATCTCGTGACCCACATCGACGGCGAACAGGTCCACGGGCTGACGCTCAGCCAGGCGGTCGAGAAGATGAAGGGCCCCAAGGGCTCCAAGGTCAAGCTCAGGCTTATGCGCAACAAGAAGGATACGGTGGAGGTCGAGATCACCCGCGACACCATCCGTCCGCCGGTGGTGCGGGCCCAGAAGGAAGGCGATACCGTCGGGTATCTTCGCGTCGGCTCGTTCAACGAGCAGACCTTCGAGGGATTGAAAAAGGAAGTCGACAAGCTCACCGCCGAGATAGGAAAGGATAATCTCAAGAGGTTCGTGCTCGATATCAGGAACAAACCCGGCGGGTTGCTGGACCAGGCGATCTATGTCGCCGATGCCTTCCTTGAAACCGGCGAAATCGTCTCGACCCGCGGCAAGAGCGCCGACCAGACCAATCGTGCGCTGGCACGGCCGGGCGATATCACCGGCGGCAAGCCGGTGGTGGTGCTGATCAACGGCGGTTCGGCCTCGGCGTCCGAGATCGTGGCCGGCGCGCTTCAGGATCACGAGCGCGCGACCATCGTCGGCTCGCGCTCCTTCGGCAAGGGCTCGGTGCAGTCGATCTTCCAGCTGCGCGGTTCCTACGCCCTTAAGCTCACGACCCAGCTCTACTACACCCCCTCGGGCCGCTCGATCCAGGGCAAGGGCATCACGCCGGACTTCGTCGTCCCGCAGGACATCCCGGATGAGATCAAGGGCAAGGACGAGATCAAGGGCGAAGCCTCCATCCGCGGCCATATCAAGGTCAACGAGGAAGAGCAGTCTCTTGAAAAAATATTGGAAAGCGTAGAGGT
>CAZNAT010000006.1:0-2971 GCA_964571245.1 uncultured Methylobacterium sp. | reverse complement strand
GGCTATGTTCCCGCCGATCGGGCCAAGGACAAACAGCTGATCTGGGCGGTGAATTTCCTCAACGGCACCGTCACCAAGGACAACCCGGGCGAGGGCGTGACCATGCCGCCCAAGCCCGCCAAGCCGGAGGCCAAGGCCAATACCGGCAAGCCGGCGAGCACCAAAAATTGACGGGAGCTCGGGTCTGAGGCGCAGGTTCTCCACCTCTTGACCGTCGTTCGTGAAAACACGCCGCCCGGCTTTTCTCCGGGCGGTATTTTTTTGGGGGTTACGGAGCGTTTCGAGGCAGAGGTTAAACCGGCATTAACCACCACTCTTTACGGTTTCGTATGGGTTTCCATGTCGTCAGGGCATCGAAATTCGACAAGGAAGCGGGCAGAATGGCGTTTGAAGGCATGGCAACCCCCCTCGGCATGAATCCGGGGCACGGCCAGCGGGGCGTACCCCCGTCCTGGCGGATGGGTTTGCTCGTCCTTTTCGTGCTGTGCATCGGCATCCTCCTCGTCATTTCCCTGCAGCGGCGCGGCGACAAGCCCGGTGTTCCCGGCGTGATCTCGGTCATCGAGCGCGTTGAATCCAGCCGTTCCACTGCGGTGGACCGCGCCCCCGAACCCGTTCCCGAGGGGCGGGGCGGCGTTCCCGCAGGGGGGCGTTCTGCGGTGGCGGAAATCGAAGCGGGCTCGGGTGTCAACGTCATCCGGCAGAACGGCGGCAGTGCCCCCGCCGGCGTCGTCATCAAGGTGCCCGAAAGCCCCGAGCGCGCGAATGTCGCCTATGATCCGCGCGTCTCCGAGCGCAGCCAGCACGGCCTCCTGCCGCGCATCGGCGACAACGGCCTTGTCCCGCGCATACTCTATGCCCATCCGTTCGCTCCGACCACCAAGCCCCGGATCGGCATCGTCATGACCGGGGTCGGGATCGGCGCGCGCGGCACCGCAGATGCCATTACCAAACTCCCGGGCGCGGTCACGCTGGCGTTTGCGCCTTATGGCCGCGATCTCGAAAACCAGGTGCTGCGTGCCCGGCGCGATGGCCATGAAGTGCTGCTGCAGATCCCGATGGAGCCGCAGGACTACCCGGAAAGCGATCCTGGCCCGCATACGCTGAAAGCCAGCGCCAGCCCGCACGAGAACATCGAGCGGCTGCATTGGCTGATGTCACGCTTCACCGGCTATGTCGGGCTGACGAATTTCATGGGCGGCAAACTGATGACGCAGGCCGGGCCCTACGGCGCATTGCTGGAGGAGATCAACCGCCGCGGCCTGCTGTTCCTCGACGACGGCACCACGGCGCGCAGCCGCACCCTCGAAATCGGCAACAAGATCAACCTTCCGGTCCAGATTGCGGATCGGATCCTGGATACCGGCGGAACCAAGCCGCTCGAAGCGCTGCTTCAGGAGGTCGAGGATCTCGCGGTCCGCAATGGCGCGGCGATCCTGTCGGTCCCGGCGCTGCCGGCCAATATCGACAAGATCTCGAATTGGGCCCGCGAGCTTTCGGCGCGCGGGCTTGTCTTGGCGCCGGTTTCGGCCATCATCAAACCTTCTGCCCGGTGAGTCGCGCATTCGAAACTTCGAGCATGCGGCCCGCGAGGCGTGTTCTCGAACGGGATTGTCGAGGGCGATTTGCCATCAGCCGATGGATACTGGATCGAAAAATGCCCAGAAAGGCGTGATGAGGAAACCAATGGCGCGCGATATCGCCCGGATGCCCTATCGGCCATGCGTGGGCGTGACGCTTTTCAACCCGGAGGGGCGGGTTTTCATCGCCCGCCGGCGCCCAGACAAGGGGCCGGAATACGCCGACCCGGTCTACGAATGGCAGATGCCGCAAGGCGGCATCGACCCCGGCGAGGACCCTTACAACGCCGCCCTGCGCGAGTTGTTCGAGGAAACCAACATCCGCTCGACGCGGCTGCTGGCGGAAGCGCCGGACTGGTTCAACTACGACCTTCCGACCGACACGCTGGGCAAGGCGCTCAAGGGGCGCTATCGTGGCCAGACGCAGAAGTGGTTCGCGCTGCGCTTCATCGGCCATGAAGATGAAATCAATGTCGTGGCGCCCGGCGGTGGCCAGCATCGACCGGAATTCATCGACTGGCGCTGGGAGCGCCTCGAAAACCTGCCGGACCTGATCGTGCCGTTCAAGCGCGGCGTTTACGAAAGGGTCGTCTCGGCCTTTGCGGCACTGGCCGCCGCGCCCTGACGCGTCGGCGGCCCGGTTCCCCTTCAGACCCGCTCGAGCGCGATGGCGATGCCCTGGCCGACGCCGATGCACATGGTGGCGAGCGCCAGCCGGCCAACGCGCGCCCGGAGTTCGAGCGCCGCCGTGCCGGTGATCCGTGCGCCGGACATGCCCAGCGGATGGCCGAGCGCGATGGCGCCGCCGTTCGGATTGACGTGCGCGGCATCTTCGGCGATCCCGAGCTGGCGCAGCGTCGCGATCCCCTGGCTGGCGAAGGCCTCATTGAGTTCGATCACGTCGAAATCGGCTGGCGTGAGGCCAAGGCGGGCGCAGAGCTTGAGCGTGGCCGGCGCCGGACCAATGCCCATGATGCGCGGCGCGACGCCGGCGCTGGCCCCGCCGAGAATGCGGGCGATCGGCGTGAGCCCGTGCTTGCTCGCCGCCGCCTCCGAGGCGATGATCAGCGCCGCCGCGCCGTCGTTGACGCCGGAGGCATTGCCGGCGGTGACGCTGCCGTTCTTGCGGAACGGCGTGCCGAGCTTGGCGAGCGCTTCCATCGTCGTCTCGCGCGGGTGTTCGTCCCGGCTGACGATGACGGGATCGCCCTTGCGCTGCGGGATCGTTACCGGCACGATTTCGCGGTCGAAGGTGCCGGCCTTCTGCGCATCCGAGGCTTTTTTCTGCGAGCGCAGCGCGAAGGCATCCTGCGCCTCGCGGGTGATGCCGAAGTCTTCGGCGACGTTCTCGCCGGTCTCCGGCATGGAATCGACGCCGTATTGCGCCTTCA
>CAZNAT010000005.1:19542-79304 GCA_964571245.1 uncultured Methylobacterium sp. | reverse complement strand
CCAAGGATTTTTGGCCCTAGAGATCGTCATCGGTGATGGCGGCGTCCTCGTCCATCCCCGTCGTGTCGCTTTCCCCAGCCACCGGCTCGGCGCCGGTCCGGATCGCGACGATTTCGGTGCCCGGAAACCGCTCGAGGATCGCGCGGATCGCCGGGTTGGCCCGCACGCCGCGCCGGTCTTCCTCGCGCGCCTGTTCGGCCACCTCGTGCAAGGTGGGGGCAACGGCCTCCGGCTCGGGATCGCGCGCGATCGAGATGCCCCAGCGCCGGCCGGTCCAGTCGAGCAGCGCCTTCGCCAGCCGGTTCGGCAATTCCGCCTCGGCTTGCGGCATCAGGGCGATCTCGATCCGGCCGACTTCGAAGCTCACCAGCCGGATATCGCGTTCCAGCGCGGTTTTCAGGCGGATATCGCGTTTCTCGCCGGCGAGCGCGACGAGTTCCGGCAGCGATTTGGGCAGAAAATCCGCATCCTCAGCCGCCAGGGAAGCGGGTTCGGCGGCGCGTGCCGTGGCAAAGCCCGATCCGCGGTCGGACACCAGCCGCGGCGCACCCGGGTTCATCGCCTGCGGGCCGCCGGAAGGCGGGGCTGGTGCATTCCCCGGGGCGCCCGTGGGAATCGCGCCGGATTTGATGTCGCGGATGATATCGCCGGGGCTCGGCAGGTCCGCCGCATAGGCGAGCCGCACCAGCACCATCTCGGCGGCAATCTTGGGCCGCGTCGCGCCTTGCACTTCCGCGAGGCCCTTGAGGATGATCTGCCAGGCCATGGTCAACGCGCGGATCGGCACGGTTTTGGCGAAGGCCGCGCCGCGTTCGCGCTCGGATTGGCTGAGGCCGGGGTCTTTGGCAGCATCCGGCACCAGCTTGAGCCGGGTCACGACATGGACGAACTCGCCGAGATCGGTGAGGATCGCCAGCGGATCGGCGCCCTCGGTGTACTGGTTCTCGAATTCGGTCAGCGCCGTGGCAATCTCGCCGGACATCACGGCTTCGAAGAGGTCGATCACCCGGGTGCGATCCGCGAGGCCCAGCGAGGCCCGGACTTCCTCCGCCCGGACATGCCCGCCGCCATGCGAAATCGCCTGATCGAGCAGCGACAGGGCATCGCGCATCGAGCCTTCCGACGCGCGGGCCACCAGCGCCATCGCTTCCGGCTCGACCTTCACGCCTTCCTTGGCGACGATGGTGTCGAGATAGGCGACCATCGCGGGGATTTCGATGCGGCGGAGGTCAAACCGCTGGCAACGCGAGAGCACGGTCACCGAAACCTTGCGGATTTCGGTGGTCGCGAACAGGAATTTCACGTGCGGCGGCGGTTCCTCGAGCGTTTTCAGCAGCCCGTTGAAGGCCGCGTTCGAGAGCATGTGCACTTCGTCGATGATATAGACCTTGGTCCGCGCCGACACCGGCTTGTAGCGGGCGGCCTCGATGATCTCGCGGATATTGGCGATCGAGGTGTTCGAGGCTGCATCCATCTCGATCACGTCGACGTGGCGGCTTTCCATGATCGCCTGGCAGTGTTCGCCGAGCACGGGCATCTCGATGGCGGGGGCGTGGACGGTGGCCGTCTCGTAGTTCAGCGCGCGGGCGAGGATGCGGGCCGTGGTGGTCTTGCCGACGCCGCGGACGCCGGTGAAGATATAGGCCTGATGGATGCGGTTCGCCGAAAACGCATTCGAGAGCGTGCGCACCATCGCTTCCTGGCCGATGAGATCGACGAAGCTCTGGGGGCGATATTTGCGGGCAAGGACGCGATAGGCGCCGCCGGCCTCAGTGGGGCTGGCGGGTGAGAGGATATCGGTGTCCGCTGAAGCCATCGAGCGACACGCTCCATCCTGCGTCACAACCCGGGCGGCTGGCGCGTCGAAAAAGGAAAGGTGGGAGGCTGGAACAATGACCCGCCCGATCTCGTTAGGGCTGCTTCCTTCCGGACCTGACCCAGTTGGCGAGGGATGCGTCCATCGCCAACCTCCCGCTCGCTATATCGGACATCTTGGCCCCGAAAACAAGCCTTCGATATCGCGCGGTTTACGGGCTCGCTTCCCGGCCGACGCGGCGCTAGAAAGAGCGCTGAACATCGTATTCCCCGAAGGAGCCTTGCCATGCCTGAAAGTGGTTTCGTGCTGGATCCACGCCTTGAGGAGATCGGCCACCCGATCGGAAACTTCCCGCTTTGTCAGGTGTTTCTGCTCGACGATGCCCGCTTTCCCTGGGTGATGCTGGTGCCGCGCCGGGCGAATGCGGCGGAAATTCTCGATCTTGACGAAGCCGACCGGCTGGCGCTGTTCAACGAGACCCTGCGCGCGGCCGAGGCTTTGCGCGCGGTTTCCAAGCCCGACAAACTGAACATCGGCGCGCTCGGCAATATCGTGCGCCAGCTCCATGTCCATATCATCGGCCGGTTCCAGTCCGATCCGGCCTGGCCGGGGCCGGTATGGGGGCACGGCGACCGCATGCCCTATCCGCCGCATATGGTCGGCCCGCTGATGGATCGTCTCGCCAGGGAGCTTGGCTTGTGAGTATTTCTCAGACCTTCGCAACCCCGGCAACCGGGCCGCGCCCGCAACAGGAACCTCGCGGCATGCATGATCAACTGGCCGGCCTCTCGCCCGAGATCGAGGCCCTGTTCTCGCCCCTGATGGAAAAATCCCCGCCGCCGGGGCTTGGCTTTGCGCATGGCGCACTGGATCGTTCGGCGCAGCTTCGCACGCGCCCGGAGTTGGTCGAGGCGCTCCGCTATGCGCCCGAAGCGCGGTTCTACGCGTTCTGCGGCGATACCGCGATCCTGAAAAAACACGGCGAGACCGCGACCCCGTTGCTGCGCGCCGCCGAACTGCCGCTGCCGGACCGGCAGCAGGAAGTCCTCTTTCTGGGGCGCGACGAGGAGGCCGGCCGGTTTGCGGTGCTGATCGCCCCGGAGGCCGAAGACGCGCTCAAGGCGGACGAGAGTTTCCTGCTCATCGGCCTGCGGGCGCTGGCGCTCGACGAGCGGACCAGCCCCGCCGATCTCGGGGCGATCGCGCAGGGCAAGGCGATGCTGCACTGGCACGCCACGCACCGTTTCTGCGCCAAATGCGGCGCGTCGAGCGCGGTGGCGGAGGCGGGCTGGAAGCGGGTCTGCACCGCCTGTGCCGCCGAGCATTTTCCGCGCACGGACCCGGTGGTCATCATGCTGACGGTCGATGGGGACAGGTGCCTGCTCGGGCGCTCGGCGCGTTTCCCGCCGGGCTGGTATTCGACACTCGCGGGGTTCGTGGAGCCGGGCGAGACCATCGAGGATGCCGTGCGCCGCGAGACCTTCGAGGAGGCCGGTATCCTCGGCGGGCGCGTCACGATCATGGCGAACCAGCCCTGGCCGTTCCCGGCGAGCCTGATGATCGGCGCTTACGTCGAAGCGAGATCGACGAAGGTGGCGGTTGATCTCGACGAACTCGAGGATTGCCGCTGGTTCAGCCGCGAGGAAGTCCGGCAGATGCTCGCCGGCACACACCCGGATGGCTTCGGGGTGCCTGCGAAAATGTCGATCGCAAGCCATTTGATCCGGCATTTCGTCGGGGAGAGCTAGAGCATTTTTCGATGAAGTGGACACCGGCTCATCGAAAGAAGATGCAACAAAACAAGAAGATGGAGCGGTCGACCTGATCGAGGCAGATCGGAAACCGCGCTCGGGTCCAGACCTGAGGGCCACCGAGGCCTCAGGGGATCGGAATCAGGCCGCCAAGCTTTCCTGGCAGTCCGCCTATTCCGCCGCCGGCAGAACCTTCTGCCGGTAGGGATGCGCGGGGTAGGTGCCGAGGATCGTCAGTTCCTTCGAGAAGAACGCGAGTTCCTCCATCGCCCGGCGAACCGAATCATCCTCCGGGTGGCCCTCGATCTCGGCAAAAAACTGCGTCGCGGTGAATTGCCCCTCGACCATGTAGCTCTCGAGCTTGGTCATGTTGACGCCGTTGGTCGCGAACCCGCCCATCGCCTTGTAGAGCGCCGCCGGCACGTTGCGGACCCGGAAGACGAAGCTCGTCATCACCGGGCGCACGGTGGGGGGAGCATCCTTGCGTTCGCGGCTGAGGATGACGAAGCGGGTCGTGTTGTGATCCTCGTCCTGCACGTCCTCGGCGAGGATTTCGAGCCCGTAGACGCTGGCCGCGAGTTTGGGCGCCAGCGCTGCGCGGCTGAGATCCCCCAATTCGGCGACCTGCCGCGCCGAACCGGCGGTATCGGCGGCGACTTCGGCCTTCAGCTTGAGCTTCTTGAGGATTTTCCGGCATTGCCCGAGCCCCATGATGTGGCTCTGGACGACCTTCAGCGTCGCCAGTGTCGCCCCCTTCGGCGCCATCAGGTGAAAGTGGATCGGGAGAAAATGCTCGCCGATGATGTGGAACCCGGAGGTCGGCAGCAGATGGTGGATATCGGCGACGCGGCCGGCGATCGAATTTTCGATCGGGATCATCGCGAGGTCGGCGGCGCCTTCGCCAAGCGCGGCAAAGGCATCCTCGAAGGTCGCGCAGGGCAGGGCCTGCCAATCCGGGAACACCTCGTTGCAGGCGATTTCCGAATTTGCGCCGCGTTCGCCCTGGAATGATATGACCTTGCCCATTCTCAATTACTTCCCTTTTCCGAGCATTTTGCCTTTTCCGAGCATTTCGCGCGCCCGCTCCAGATCTTCGGGGGTATCCACCCCGAGCGGCACCGTGTCCACCATCATGATGTCGATCCGCATCCCGGCTTCCAGCGCGCGCAATTGCTCGAGCTTCTCGCGCTTTTCGAGCGGCGAGGGCGGCAGCGAGACGAATTTGGTCAGCGCGGCCCGGCGATAGGCATAGAGCCCGATGTGATGGAGAAGATCGCCCTCGCCCCAGGGGGCGGTGGCCCGCGTGAAATAGAGCGCCCGAAGGTGGCGTTCGCCGATCGGGGAGCCGATCGCCTTGACCACCTGCATCGCGGTTTTTTCTTCCTCGCGGGTGATGACGGCGGCGAGCGTGGCGATATCCACAGCCCGATTGGCGAGCGGGATCAGCGAGGCCGCGATGATGCGCGGATCGATCGTCGGCAGATCGCCCTGCACGTTGACGACGACGTCGTATTCGCGCCCGGGATCGAATTTTTCGACCGCCTCAAAAATACGGTCCGAGCCGGAAGGGTGATCGGGCCGCGTCATCACTGCAATTCCACCGGCTTTTTCGATGGCGGTAATGATTTCCGGCGCATCTGTCGCGACGATGACCGGGCCGATGCCCGCTTCCATCGCGCGTCGCCAGACGTGAACGATCATCGCTTCGCCGCCAATATCGGCCATCGGCTTGCCGGGAAGGCGTTGGGCGGCCATGCGGGCAGGCACGAGAATGACAGGCTTCGACATCGGGCGGGGCCGTTTTTGGAGGTTGGGCTGGCGGGCGGAGAAAGAGTTTGGCCACCAAGGCAAAAAGTAGCCATCGCGGCGCGCTTATACGGGTTGCCTTTCACTATTGAAAGCGGGTAATCAGCCGAATGTCATTTCATAGGCCTGTTGCGTCGCCAAGGGGGCGCACGGGGGGCGGGCAGAGGTTCAGGGCACATGGGTTCCAATCATGGATGCGAATGAAGTCAACAAGGTTGCCGGAGCGATCCTCGGCATGCTGACCTTGGCGATGGGGATCGGGTTTTTCGCAAGCGGCCTGGTATCGCCGAAGCCGATGCTGAAGGCCGGGTACGAGTTGCCGGACACTTCCGCGGCGGCTGTCAGCGGCGGGGCTGCCGCGCCGGCTGTCGCGGCGGAACCGATTGCCAAGCGCCTCGCGGCCATGGATGTGGCGAAGGGCGAGGCCTCGGCCAAAAGCAAATGCGCGAGCTGCCACCAGTTCGTGAAGGACGGCAAGAACGGCACCGGCCCGGCGCTTTACGGCATCGTCAGCCGCGCCAAGGGGACCGGCGCCGGCTTCAAGTATTCCGCTGGCATGACGGCCAAGGGCGGCACCTGGGATTTTGAGGCGCTTGATGCCTTCCTCGCTAACCCCAAGGGCTATGTTTCCGGCACCACGATGAGCTTTGCCGGGTTGCCGCGCGGCGATGAGCGCGCGAACGTCATCGGTTATCTCCGCAGCCTCGCCGAAAGCCCGGTGGCGCTGCCGCAATAAGCCTCCGCGGGTATGAGCGTGTGAACAAGGGGCCGGATTTCGGCCCCTATTTTATTCGCGGAACGGTTTGGGTATAAACGGTTTGGGGTTCAAACGGCTTGGGGATCAGAAGATGGGGCCTGCCCGTTCCCGCCAACCGGTTTTTTGCCGACGTTTTTCTCGCCAACCTCTTTCGCCCGCCAATTTCTTGCCATCGCCAATTTCCTTCACGGGACCATCACGGCATAGTAGCCGGCGGTGCGTGGCAAGTGATTCGCAACCAGCGAGGCTTGGCACGCCGGATGACGTCGTGAGGCAAATGATTCGCGAGGCGGGAGCGAAGATGATGCATCAGAAACAGGCGGTTCCCGGCGGGCTGACACGGCGCGGCGCGCTCGTCATGGGGTTTGGAGCGGGCGTCGCGACCGTATTGCCAACCGGAAGCCTCCATGCGCAGGCGGGCGCGGATTTCGGGCCCGAAAGCCACGGCATGTCAATCTTCGGCGATCTCAAGTATCCCGCCGATTTCGCGCATTTTGACTATGTGAACAAGGATGCGCCCAAGGGCGGCGAAATTGCGCTGCAGGTTTCCAGCACCGGCGGCAACCAGGCCTTTCTCACCTTCGATACGCTCAACATCTACTCGCAGAAGGGCAATGGCGCGGCGGGGATGGGTCTGATCCATGATTCGCTGATGACCGGCTCCGCCGATGAATCCGATTCGCTCTACGGGCTCGTCGCCAGATCAGTCCGCGTCAGCGCCGATGGCCTGGTCTATCGCTTCGCGCTCCGTCCCGAGGCGCGGTTTCACGATGGCTCGCCGCTGCGGGCCGAGGATGTCGTTTTCACCATCGAGATGCTGCAAAGCCCGAAGGCGCATGTCACCTACCGGCAGGTCCTGCGCTGGGTCGAGAGCGTCAAGGCGATCGATCCCCTGCTCGTGGAGGTCCGCTTCAAGGCCGGGCGAAGCCGCGAATTGCCGCTTTTCGTCGCCGGGCTACCGATTTTCTCGAAAGCCTTTTATGCCAGCCGCGACTTTGAGGCGGCAACGCTCGAAAGCCCGCTCGGATCGGCCGGCTACAAGGTCGAGAAGCTCGATCAGGGCCGCTCGATCGTCTTCCGCCGGGTGGCGGATTATTGGGGCCGCGACCTGCCGGTGGCGCGCGGGCAGGGGAATTTCGAGTTCATCCGCTACGAGTATTTCCGCGATCGCGAGGCGGCATTCCAGGCGTTCTCTGCCGGGGTGTTTTCGTTCCGCGAGGAATTCACCTCGGTCATCTGGTCGACGCGCTACGATTTTCCGGCGGTGAAGGACGGGCGCGTGCGCCGCGAGGTCGTGCCGGACGGACGGCCTTCGGGCACGCAGGGCTGGTTTATCAATACACGTCGGCCGCAGTTTCGCGATCCGCGGGTGCGCGAAGCGATCGCGCTGGCGTTCGATTTCGAATGGACCAACAAGAACCTGATGTTCGGCCTCTACAAGCGGACGAATTCCTATTTCGAGAATTCGGTTCTCAAGGCCACCGGCAAGCCGGGGCCCGAGGAACTGGCGCTGCTCGAACCCTTCCGCGGCAAGGTGCCGGAGGAAGTGTTCGGCGAGCCGTTTTCCGCGCCGGTTTCCGATGGCTCCGGGCAGGACCGTGCGATCCTGCGCCGCGCCGTGCAGCTTCTCGCCGAAGCCGGCGCCAAGAAGGCGGCGGATGGCCAGATGCGCCTGCCGGATGGCACGGCGCTGACGGTCGAGTTTCTGGAAGACGACAACAGCCTCAACAAGCACACCACCGGCTTCGTCAACAACCTCAGGCTGATCGGCATTCCTGCCACCATTCGGGTGATCGACCCCGCGCAATTTGCCCGGCGGCGGCAGGAATTCGAGTTCGATCTGGTGATGCAGCGCTACACGATGTCGCTGACCCCCGGGGAATCGCTGCGCCAGTCGTTCGGATCGGAAACCGCGAAACTGCCGGGATCGCGCAACCTTGCCGGGGTCGCCGATCCCGCGATCGATGCGATCATCGAGAAGATCATCGGCGCGAAAACCCGTGAGGAGCTCACCATCGCCACCCGCGTGCTGGACCGGCTGATGCGCGCCGGCCGCTACTGGGTTTCAGCCTGGTATTCCGCCGAGCACAAGCTCGCCTGGTGGGATATGTTCGGCTTCAAGGGCGCGGCGCTGCCGCCGATGGCGGGCTCCGCCGAGGGCTCCGTGGCCGCGCTCTGGTGGTATGACGCCGAAAAAGCCAGAAAAATCGGCAAATGAGATGAACGCATGACACGGGCGAACCGCTAGATGCTCAGCTATGTCCTCCGCCGACTGATGCTGATGGTGCCGACCCTGCTTGGCATCATGGCGCTGTCGTTCGTCATCATCCAGTTTGCTCCGGGCGGGCCGGTGGAAAAGATCATCGCGCAGTTGCAGGGGCAGGATTCGGGCGCGGGCAACCGCATCGGCGGCGGCTCGGGCGATGTCGGCGCCAATGCGGTGGTGGGGGCGGGCGATTCCACTTCCGCCTACCGCGGGGCGCAGGGGCTCGATCCCGCGTTCATCAAGGAGCTGGAGAAGCAGTTCGGCTTCGACAAGCCGGCACACGAGCGCTTCTACAAGATGATCACCGACTACGCGCGGTTTGATTTCGGGCGCAGCTTCTTTCGCGATGCCACGGTGCTCCAGCTGATCAAGGAGAAGTTGCCGGTCTCGATCTCGCTCGGGCTGTGGATGACGCTGATCGCCTACGCGATCTCGATCCCGCTCGGCATCCGCAAGGCGCTGCACGACGGCTCGGCCTTCGACGTCTGGACCAGCGGGGTGATCGTCGTCGGCTACGCCATCCCGAGTTTCCTGTTCGCGGTCTTGCTGGTGGTGTTGTTCGCCGGTGGCTCGTTCTGGCAGATTTTTCCGCTGCGAGGGCTGACCTCGTCGAATTTCGCCGAACTCAGCCTTGCCGGCAAGGCGCTCGACTACCTCTGGCATATCGCCCTGCCGCTCAGCGCGATGGTGATCTCGCAATTCGCGACGCTGACGCTGCTGACCAAGAATTCGTTCCTCGATGAAATCCGCAAGCAATACGTGCTGACTGCGCGGATGAAGGGCCTGAGCGAGACCCGCGTGCTCTACGGCCATGTGTTCCGCAACGCGATGCTGATCGTGATCGCCGGCTTCCCCGGCGCGTTTGTCCATGCCTTCTTCACGGGATCGCTGCTGATCGAGACGATTTTCAGCCTCGACGGGCTCGGGTTGCTGGCGTTCAACGCGACGCTGGATCGGGATTATCCGGTGGTTTTCGCGACGCTTTATATTTTTTCGCTGATGGGGCTGGTGATCACGCTGGTGACCGATCTCGCCTATACCCTGATCGACCCGCGCATCGATTTCGAGGCGCGCGATGTCTGAGGCTGCCATCACATCTTCCGCCCAGATGCCCTCCGGCGCTGCCGCTTCGGGCCTTGCCGCCGACGATCGCGCGCCGCTGGCGCCGCCGCTACCGCCGCAGCGGGGCTTCATCCGGCTCTCGCCGCTCAACCAGCGCCGCCTTGCCAATTTCAAGGCCAACAGGCGCGGTTACTGGTCGTTCTGGATCTTCACGGTGTTGTTCGTGCTCTCCCTCTTCGCCGAGTTTCTGGCGAATGACCGGCCGATCGTCGCGCGCTACAAGGGTGAGTGGCTGTTCCCGGTGCTGGTCGAATATCCGGAGGAAAAGTTCGGCGGCTTTCTGGCGGTGACCGATTACCGCGATCCGGTGATCGCGCAGGAGATTTCCGCGCATGGCTTCATGGTGTTTCCGCCGATCCGGTTTCATCACCGCACCATCCAGCGCGAGCTTGCCGTGCCCGCGCCGACCCCGCCGACCTGGAAACTGACCGACGAGCAATGCGCGCCGATCGCCAGAAAACGCGGCGGCACCGGCTGCCGGGACCTCGAATGGAACTGGCTTGGCACCGATGATCGCGGGCGCGATGTCGCGGCGCGGTTGATCTACGGCTTCCGGATTTCGGTGCTGTTCGGGCTGATCCTGACGATCGCCTCGTCGTTCATCGGGGTCGGTGCCGGCGCGGTGCAGGGCTATTTCGGCGGCAAGATCGATCTGGTGTTCCAGCGTTTCATCGAAATCTGGACCTCGATGCCGCTGCTGTTCCTGCTGATCATCCTTTCGGCGGTGATCACGCCGAGCTTTCTCGTGCTGCTCGGCATTCTCATGCTGTTCAAATGGACGGCGCTCGTCGGCGTGGTGCGCGCCGAGTTCCTGCGCGCGCGCAACTTCGAATACGTCAATGCCGCCCGCGCGCTCGGGCTTTCGGACCGGCAGATCATGATCCGCCATATGCTTCCCAACGCGATGGTGGCGACGCTGACCTATCTGCCCTTCGTGCTCAACGCCTCGATCACCACGCTGACCTCGCTCGATTTTCTCGGCTTCGGCCTGCCGCCGGGCTCGCCCTCGCTTGGGGAACTGCTCCAGCAGGGCAAATCGAACCTTCAGGCGCCCTGGCTCGGGCTCTCCGGGTTTGTGGTGATCGCGGCGATGCTCTCGCTGCTGATCTTCATCGGCGAAGCGGTTCGGGACGCTTTCGACCCCCGGAAGAGCTTCGCATGAGCGCCCCCGCAAAAGCCGCCGCGCCGCATGCCGGCACGCCCCTTGTTTCCGTGCGTAATCTCTCCGTCGCCTTCCGGCAGGGCGGCAAGACCAGTTTGGCGGTCAACGGCGTGTCGTTCGACATTCACCGCGGCGAGACGCTGGCGGTGGTCGGCGAATCCGGTTCGGGAAAATCGGTCTCGGCGCTCTCGGTCGTCAAGCTCCTGAACTATCCCGCGGCCTCGCACCCTTCGGGTGAGGTGCTGTTCGACAAGGACGGCGCACGCATCGACCTGCTGACGGCCCCCGATGACGTGCTGCGGACCATCCGCGGCAACAAGATCTCGATGGTGTTCCAGGAGCCGATGACCTCGCTCAACCCGCTGCACAGCATCGAGAAGCAGATCGGCGAGATTTTGGGCACGCACCGCGGGCTGTCCGGCGAGGCGGCGCGGGCGCGGGTGCTCGAACTCCTGACCAAGGTCGGGATTCGCGACCCCGAGACCCGGCTCGGCGCCTATCCGCACCAGCTTTCCGGCGGCCAGCGCCAGCGGGTGATGATCGCCATGGCGCTCGCCAACGAGCCGGATCTGCTGATCGCGGACGAGCCTACCACCGCGCTCGATGTCACCGTGCAGGCGAAAATCCTCGATCTCCTCGGTGATCTCCAGCGCGAGACCGGCATGGCGATGCTGTTCATCACCCATGATCTCGGCATCGTCCGGCGCGTTGCGCACCGCGTCGCCATCATGCGCCGCGGCGAGATCGTCGAGGAAGGTCCGGTGGCGACGGTGTTCGGCGCGCCGCAGCACGCCTATACCCGAGCCTTGCTCGCCGCCGAGCCGAAGGGCGAACCGGCGATGCCGCACGAGGACGCGGCGGTCGTCGTCGATGTCCGGGATATCAAGGTGCATTTCCCGATCCGCACCGGGCTTTTCAAGCGCGTCACCGGCTATGTGAAGGCGGTGGACGGGGTTTCGCTCAAGATCCGCGCCGGCGAGACGCTGGGCGTTGTCGGCGAATCCGGCTCCGGCAAGACGACGCTCGGGCAGGCGATCCTGCGGCTGATCCGCTCGGAGGGGCCGATCATGGTACTCGGGCGCGACGTGCAGGGCGTTGGCTACGAAGCTCTCCGGCCGATGCGCAAGGACATGCAGATCGTTTTCCAGGACCCCTATGGCTCGCTCTCGCCGAGGATGTCGGTGGCGGAGATCGTCGCCGAAGGGCTCTATATCCAGGAGCCGGATCTCGGCGATGCCGAAGCGCGGCAGATTGTGGCGGAAGCCCTGCACGATGTCGGGCTCGACCCTGCCGCGATGGACCGCTATCCGCATGAGTTTTCCGGCGGCCAGCGCCAGCGCATCGCCATCGCCCGCGCCATGGCGCTCGATCCGAAATTCGTCGTGTTGGATGAGCCGACTTCCGCGCTCGACATGAGCGTGCAGGCGCAGATCGTCGATCTCCTGCGCGCGCTGCAGATCAAGCGCGATCTCGCCTATCTCTTCATCAGCCACGACCTCAAGGTGGTGCGCGCGCTTGCCAGCCACGTTCTGGTGATGCGCAATGGCCGGATCGTCGAGGAGGGGCCGGCGGCGCGGCTTTTCGCGGAACCGCGCGAGGACTACACCCGGGCGCTGTTCGATGCGGCCTTTCACCTCGGCTAGGGCGAAAACGCCTCCGTGGATGAGTCTTCGCCCTAGGGCGAATTCTCCTGTTGCCGAATGTTCATGCGTCCTGCGCTAGCTAGGGCCCAGACCCTGGCGCCGATCCAAACGCCGACCCAACAAGAACGGATTGCCTCAACGATGTCTTTCTTCCCCAAGCCGCTGACGTCTGTCGCCCCCAATACGCGCGAATTCGAATCGAACGCGCTGGTCAAGCCCACCGGGTTTCGCGAATACGACGCGCGCTGGTGGTTCGGGCATCCGGCTTCCGACAAGGCACCGGAAATCAACCTGATGGGCATCCAGGCGCTGGGCCTCGGGCTTGGCACCTACCTCAAGGAAATCGGCGTCGAGCGGCGGATTGTCGTCGGGCATGATTTCCGCAGCTATTCCGCCTCGATCAAGCTCGCGTTGATCGCCGGGCTGATGGCCTCCGGCTGCAAGGTCGTCGATATCGGCCTCGCGCTCTCGCCGATGGCGTATTTCGCGCAGTTCGCGCTCGATGTGCCGGCGGTGGCGATGGTCACGGCCTCGCACAACGACAACGGCTGGACCGGCGTGAAGATGGGCGCCAAGCGGCCCGTGACCTTCGGGCCGGACGAGATGAACCGCCTCAAGGACATCGTGCTCTCCGGCGCCTTCGCGCTCGACGGCGGCGGCAGCTACACCTTCGTCGATAACCTCTACGACCTCTACTACAAGGACCTCACCGACCGGCCGAAGCTCAAGCGCAAGCTCAAGGTCGTCGCCGCCTGCGGCAATGGCACGGCAGGGGCCTTCGCGCCGCAGATCCTGGAGGCGCTCGGCTGCGAGGTGATCCCGCTCGATGTCAACCTCGACCACACCTTCCCGCGCTACAACCCGAACCCCGAGGACATGGAAATGCTCCATGCCATCGCCCATGCGGTGAAGGAGCACGGCGCGGATGTCGGCCTCGGCTTTGACGGCGACGGCGATCGCTGCGGCGTCGTCGACAACGAGGGCAACGAGATCTTCGCCGACAAGATCGGCGTGATGCTCGCGCGCGACCTCTCGAAGCTGCATCCCAACTCGACCTTCGTCGTTGACGTGAAATCCACCGGCCTGTTCGCGACCGATCCCGAGTTGATCCGGCTTGGCGCCAAGGCGGATTACTGGAAGACCGGGCATTCGCACATCAAGAAGCGCGTCGCGGCGCTGGGCGCGCTGGCCGGCTTCGAGAAATCCGGGCATTTCTTCTTCAATCCGCCGGTCGGCAAGGGCTATGACGATGGCATCGTCACCGGGATCGCCGTGCTCGACATGCTCGATCGCAGCCCGCAAAAGTCGATGGCGGATCTTTATCGCGATGTGCCGAAGACCTGGGGCTCACCGACGATGAGCCCGCATTGCGACGACGAGATCAAATACGAGGTCGTCGCCCGCGTGGTCAAACGCGTCGAGGCCATGGCCAAGGCGGGGGAGAGCATCACCGGCCAGAGGATCCGCGATGTCGTCACCGTCAACGGCGTGCGCGTGACGGCGGAAGATGGCACCTGGGGGCTCGTGCGCGCCTCCTCCAACAAGCCCGAACTGGTGGTTGTGGTCGAAAGCCCGGTCTCCGAAGCGCGGATGCGCGAGATGTTCAAGGCGATGGACGCCATCCTGCGCGAGAACCCGGAGGTCGGCGCCTACAACCAGACGATCTGAGCCTGCGGAACGTCATTGCAAGAGCCTTGGAGTAAGGGGGCTCCGGTTCGTGTAAAGAAAATGCGCCTGGCCGACGGCCATGGCCTGTTGGTCATTCCAGAAAGGCCGTTGGCGTCAGAGCGCAAATCCATGCGCGGCGACCTCGCGCCAAAGGTCCGTCTGCGGCCTCACATGCACGGTCGAAAATCCCAAGTCGCGGGCGGTCGCGATGTTCTTGGCGCTGTCGTCCATGAACAGGCACTCCCCGGCCTGCCGGCCGTAGCGATCGAGAAACACCCTGAAGATGGCCGGGTCCGGCTTGATCAAGCGCTCGGCCGCTGAGACCACGACGCCGTCGAAGCTGGCGAGAAAGGGGAATTTCTCCTGTGCCTCGACAAAGGTATCCGAGGCAAAATTGGTGATCGCGTAACAGGGAATGCCGCTGGCACGCGCCGCAGCAAGCACGGCTGCATTCGGCGCGATGGCATGCGGAACCATATCCCGCCACCGCGCCCGGTACGCCCGGATCAGATCCGCCTTGTCCGGAAACAGCCGAATGCGCTCGGCTTCGGCCTCCGCCCAATTTCGCCCACGATCTTGCTCGATGTTCCATTCCGGCGGCAGGACTTCGGCCAGGAACAGCGCCCGTTCATCCGGGTCCGGTATCAGCGTCCGGTAGACGAGATCGGGGTCCCAGTGAATGAGAACATTGCCGATATCGAAGACGAGGGTGGTTGGCATGGGGCGTCCTTAGGGCGGTATGCTGCGCGCAGGATAGAGCCATTTATCGAACAAGAGGCGGCGTTCTGGCAGAAAGTTTAGAAAAATGTAAACAAGGAGGCAATTCCTAGAAAATCACGTTATGCAACAACCCCTTGACAGTCATGCCCGTCGTCCCCTGAAATTCCCAGTTCGAGACACGTTGCGCTGCGGAATCGCCGGATCGTTTCACCATGGGGCACTCAACCGAACGACGAATTAAAACAGATCTGTATCTTGTGGTTGAATGATCGGAAATAGAAATAATTTTCATGCAATATCAATGTGATAAATGGTCTTATGCCCAATCTCGTCATGCGGATAGGCAGGTTGGCATGCCTTTTGTGAGCACTCTCTTTGCGTCCTTGCAACTGCGTGAAAATGGCTCGATTGCAAGCGCGCGGAGCGCGTCAAAGGAGGCATTGATGCTGAAACTTGGCAAAATGCCTATCTTTTAAGCAGAAAACCGCTTCGGACTTTCGTCCTGCATCCGTGAGGCAGAACCCCACATGGCCGCGAGTTTTCGCTCTGTGAGGTGATCGATATGCCTGTTGTTTCCATAAATTTTGTACTGCTTCATCCAGACCCGGAAGTTCGGGCGTCGCTTGAGCTTGCTCTCGCAGAGGTCCCTCGGCTGACGGCCCTCAGCCTTGTGCCGGATGGCCATGCCAATCCTGGAGTTCCTGCCAATCCTGTGTTTCCTGCCAATCCCGGGTTTTCTGGGACGAGCCGTCCGGATGTCCTGATTTTCGCGGCCAGCATCCTGCCGGTGGATTTCGCGCCTTATCTCCGGACACTGCTGGAAGCTGCCGGCCATCCAAAGCTCCTTTGCATCCTGCCTGAAAGTGAAGCGCATGCCATTCCCGGGCTGTTCGAGGCGGGGGTGACCGGTTTTATCCTGCCCGGGGCGGATCCATCGGATTTTGCCGCGGCGATGCGGACGTTGCGCGCGGGCGGCGGGTATTTTTCCCTGGCGCTTACGGCGGCGCTGTTCCTGCCGCAGCGCGAGCCCCACCAGCGCGCCGCTTCTTTCGGGTTGACGGCGCGCGAGCGGGAGATTCTCGCCTATATCGCCATGAACATGAGCAACAAGGATATCGCCCGCAGGTTCGAACTCAGCGTTCGGACCGTGGAGACCCATCGGCTCAACATCCGCAAGAAAACCAACGCGAGCTCCTGGCGTGAACTCTCGGAAATCGCCAACCGGCTTGATCTTTTCGGCGAGTACCGGGTTTCGACCGGGCTTCCCGAGCGGACGGCTCCCCCCGGTTTTCATGAGGATTGAGGCGAAGCGCCCCGCGACGGGGGCTTTTCGTATCTGAGCGCCTGGTCCGTGCCGGCTGTGCGGCCGGCAGTTAGGGTTTCTGAAGGACTTTGTGCGATCCTGCGTGCTGTGCGCTTTGGGTGCCCGTCGATCGGGCGGGTCAGACGCGCAAGCCGTTGAAAGGCGAGCCGGTCCGTTTCATGCGTATGCGTTGCGTCCTGTTGGGTTGCTCACTGCTCGCCGCGGCCTTGTCCTCGGCGCATGCGGCCGGGTTTTCAATCGATCCTGATCCGAATTCCCCGACGCTTGGCGAAATTCTCGACCGGGAAGCGCGCGCCAACGCACCGCGCCCGGCGCTAAAACCGATCGCAGCGGAAGGCGTGCCCGTCGCAGCGCCGCGCATTGTCGACAAGCCCCTCATTCCCCGGGAAGCGGTGACCGTACTGGCGCCGCGTGTCCGGCAGCGACCGGAACCGAGCGTGAAGAAAAATGCGCCATGAAGATGCGCGGCGCTAGGGTCCAGACCCATTAATTTCGGTGAAACGGCATGATTTTGATGAGCGGAATGGCAGGAAAAACTCGAAAAGCGGGCCTTTTGCCCGGTTGAGAGTTTTGACGTACCAGATCGTCATCAAAATCTTGTCCTTTGGATTGGATGAAAATGCACAATCTTCATGTCGCAAACCTTTGAAAGTCAGACGACTTCCGGCAGGCTTGCTCCTCAATCTCGTGCATTTTGATCCAACCGCCTTCAGCTAAATTAATGGGTCTGGACCCTAGAGCGAAGCGCCCATATCCAGCATGATCTTGCCGCGATGCGCGCTGGTTTCCATCCGGGCATGGGCGGCGCGGGTCTCGGCAAGCGGGAAGACGGTATCGATCTGCGGCCGGATCTGGCCGTTTTCCACCAGTGGCCAGATGTCGCGGAGCACCGCGCGGGCGACCTCGGCTTTCTGCTCCAGCGTGCGCGGGCGCAGCGTGGAGCCGGTGATCGTCTGGCGTTTGATCATCAGGTGACGAAAATCGATTTCGGCTTTTGAGCCCTGCAGGAAGGCGATCTGCACCAGCCGGCCCTCCAGCGCGAGCGAGCGCAGATTGCGGGCGATATAGTCGCCCCCCACCATATCGAGGATGACATCGACCCCGGCTTTGGCGGTTTCTTTTGCGATGACCTCGACGAAATCCTCGCTGGCGTAGTCGATGACGGTATCCGCGCCGAGCGCGCGGCAAAAGGCGCCCTTTTCCGGTCCACGCGCGGTGGTGAACACGCGGGCACCCCAGGCTTTCGCCATCTGGATCGCGATCGAGCCGATGCCGCTGGAGCCGCCGTGCACGAGAAAGCTCTCGCCCTTCGCCAGGCGCCCGCGGGCGATCATGTTATCGTAGACCGTCAGCACGTTTTCCGGCAGCGCAGCCGCTGCCAGAAGATCAAGGCCAGCCGGGACCGGCATCGCCAGCGCGGCATCGACGAGGCAGAATTCGGCGTAACCGCCGCCGGCGACCAGCGCGGTGATCCGGTCGCCGGGTTTCAGTGTGTTCACGTTTTCCCCGAGCGAAACAACTTCGCCGGCGACTTCGAGCCCGGGGATCAGCGGCGCACCGGGCGGTGGCGGATAGGCCCCGGCGCGCTGGAGGCAATCGGGCCGGTTCACCCCGGCAAAGGCGACCTTGACCAGCACCTGCCCGGATGCCGGGACCGGCAGCGGGGCGGATTCGATCTCGATGACCTCCGGTCCGCCGGGCCCGGAAAAGCGGATCTGGCGCATGGCGGCGGGGATTTCGGTCATGAGGACTCCGGGGTGTTGGGATGGACACGGCGCGCGGGAAAACCGGCAAACCCGGTAAAGCGCAGCGCCATGAGGTCAGGCCTGGGATTGAAAGATCACGCTTTGAATTTCTCGCTCCTGCTGAGATAGGATGCGGCAGACGTCCGGTCAAACCGGGACCATGCATGAGGCAATGATGGCAGCGGAAGCCCCCCCGAAATCGACGGCTCAACCCTCGGCAGGCCGTCTTGATGCGGCATTTCTGAACGCCGCCCGCGCCCTTGTCGGGGATGGCGCGGTTTTGGTGGAGCCGGAGGCGATCGCGCCGTTTCTGATCGAGACGCGTGGCCTGCACCACGGCCATGCCGAAGCGGTATTCTGCCCGCGCGAGACCGCCGAGGTCGCCGCCCTGATGCGGCTCGCGCATGGGCATCGTGTTCCTGTGGTGGCCATCGGCGGCAACACCGGGCTGGTTGGCGGCGCGGTTCCCTTCGGCGGTATCTTGATCTCGCTGGCGAAACTCAACCGGGTGCGCGCGGTGGATGCCGCCAATGCGACGATCACGGTCGAGGCTGGCGTCGTGCTCCAGCTTGTCCAGCAGGCCGCGCGCGAGGCCGGGTTCCTGTTTCCGCTCTCGCTCGCCTCGGAAGGCTCGTGCACCATCGGCGGCAATATTTCCACCAATGCCGGCGGCACGGCGGTTTTGCGCTACGGCAATACCCGCGATCTCGTGCTCGGGATCGAGGCCGTGCTGCCGGACGGGCAGATTTTCAATGGTCTGGGCGCATTGCGCAAGGATAACGCCGGCTACGACCTGAAGCATCTTTTCATCGGCTCGGAAGGCACGCTCGGCATCGTCACCGCGGCGGTGCTCAAGCTCTATCCGGCACCCAAATCCCGGGTCACCGCTTTTGTCGGCGCGCCCTCGCCCGGCGAGGTCGTGGCCCTGTTCGAGCGGCTGCGCGGCATGGCGGGCGAGAGCCTCTCCACCTTCGAGATCCTGCCGCGCTTCGGGCTCGATATCGTCCTCCGGCACGCGCCGAACACCCGCGATCCGCTTGCCGGTCGCCATGCCTGGTATGGCCTGATCGAAATGACCTCGCCGGAAGCCGATGCCCCGCTCGAAGGCGTTCTGATGGCGGTGCTCGAAGCGGCGCTGGAAGCGGGCGAGATCGAGGATGCGACGCTCGCGGCGAGCGAAGCGCAGGCGGGGGATTTCTGGCGGTTGCGCGAACAGCTCTCCGAATGCCAGCGCTTCGAGGGCGGCTCGATCAAGCATGATGTTTCCGTGCCGATTTCCAGGATCGCCGATTTCACCGCGGAAATCACCGCGGCCTGCGAGGCGGCCCTGCCGGGGGTCCGGGTTTGCGCTTTCGGGCATATCGGCGATGGCAACCTGCATTTCAACATCAGCCAGCCGCCAGGCATGGAGAAGGCGGCCTTTCTGGCGGAATGGCACCGGTTCAACACCCTCGTCCATGATGGCGTGGCGGCACGCGGCGGCTCGATCGCCGCCGAACATGGCGTCGGTCTCAACAAGCGCGACGAACTCGTGCGCTACAAGGATCCCGTCGCGCTGGCGCTGATGGCGCGGATCAAGCAGGCGATAGACCCGGAGAACCTACTCAATCCCGGTAAGGTCGTCCGCATCGGCGAGGCCCTGCCGATGTTCAAGCCGGGGGCATAGCGTTCAACGGCTGGTGGCGTTCGTCCCGGGCTCGACGCCGGGGCCTGCGACGGGCTTCATCAGCCCGAATTTGAGACGTTGCGCGCGCTCATGCATTTCAAGCAGCTGCACGGCGACGCCGGCCGCGATCACCGCCGGCGCCTTGCCGGCGAGCGCCGGGTGTCCGATCGGGCAGATCATCCGGGCAACGGCGGCTTCATCAAACCCCATGCCGCGCAACTGCGAGGCAAAGCGGGCGCGTTTGGTGGCGCTGCCGATGACCCCGACAAAGGCCATGGCCGGGATGCGCAAGGCACCGGCGACAAGCTGGAAGTCGAGCGCATGGCTATGCGTCATCGCCAGCATCAGACTGCCCGGCTGCGCCGCTGCGAGTTCGCGGCACGGGTCTTCCGTGGCGACCGGCACGGTATTCGCGGGGTGGTGACCGGGAAAAGCCTCGGGCCGGGAATCGATCCAGCGGATGGCAAAGGGCAGCGGCGCCAGCGCCAGCACCAGCGCCCGCCCGACATGCCCGGCACCGAACAGCAGCAGCGGGGTGCGCGCATCGCCGTGCCGCTCGCGAAGCATGCCGTTTTCCAGGGTGAGCGCCGCGCCCTGCCACGGATCGCCTTGCTCCCCCATGGGCGGGAATGTTTCCCGCGTGCGGAGAAAGATGCCGCGGGCATCGACCCGGCCAAGGCTGGTGAATTCGGCTTCCGCCCCGCCCCGAGCCAGTTCGGCAATCCACGGCTGATCCGCGAGCGCGAAAGCCTCGAACAGCAGGCTCACCCGTCCGCCGCAGCATTGGCCGAGATCGGGGCCGAGCGAGAACGCGCGCAATGCCCCCTTGCCTTCGGGATGGCCGGCCAGCAGCTGCTGCGCGAGCGCCAGCGCCTGCCATTCGAGCGCGCCGCCGCCGATCGAACCGGTGAAACCGCCGTCCACGCGCACCAGCATGTGTGCCCCGACTTCGCGCGGGCTTGAGCCCTCGAGACGGACCAGCGTGATCAGGCAGGCGCGGGTGCCCTCCTGCAGGAACGCGGCAAGGCGCGGCCAGATCGTCATGATGTCCGCTGCCGGTCGAGCGCATCGAGGATGGCTTCCGGGGTCGCCGGCGCCCGCAATGTCACCGGCTTTCCAGGGGCTGCGGCATGGACCGCATCGGCAATCGCGGAGAAGACCGAAATCGCCAGCATCACCGGCGGCTCGCCGACGGCTTTCGAACGATAGATCGCGTCCTCATGGTTCGGCTCGTCCCAGAGCGAGACGCGAAAATGCTCGGGGATATCCGAGGCGACGGGGATCTTGTAGGTCGAGGGGGCATGGGTGCGCAGCCGACCGTCGGTATCGAACACCAGCTCCTCGGTGGTCAGCCAGCCAAGGCCCTGCACGAAGCCGCCCTCGATCTGCCCGAGGTCGATCGCCGGGTTCAGCGATGTCCCGCAATCGTGCAGGATATCGACGGCGAGCAGCTTCATCTCGCCGGTCATGGTATCGATCACCACCTCCGAACAGGCGGCGCCATAGGCAAAATAGAAGAACGGTCGCCCGGTTTGCTGCCCCCGGTCCCAGGTGATGCCGGGCGTGCGGTAATACCCGGTCGAGGAGAGCGAGATGCGCTCGAGGACGCAGAGTTTCGCCAATTCGGCAAACCCCATCGAGGCTTCCCCGGCGAAGACCCGGCCATGGGCAAAGCCGATCGTGCCCGGCGCCGCGTTGAACCGCCGTTCGGCTTCTTCCGCCATCCGGGTGCGGATCGTCCGCGCGGCGATTTTTGCGGCCATGCCGTTGAGGTCCGAGCCGGAAGAGGCCGCGGTGGGGCCAGTGTTCGGCACTTTTGCGGTGTTCGTGGCCGTGATCCGGATCCTCTCGAGGTCGATCCCGAATTCGTCCGCCACCACCTGCGCGACCTTGGTGTTGAGCCCCTGGCCCATTTCGGTGCCGCCATGGTTGAGCATGACCGAGCCATCCGAATAGACATGCACCAGCGCGCCGGCCTGATTGAGATGCTTGAGCGTGAACGAGATGCCGAACTTGACCGGCGTGAGCGCGATCCCCCGCTTGAGAATGGGGGAGGCGGCATTGGCGGCGGCGATTTCCGCGCGGCGCGCGCGATAGCGGCTGGTGCGTTCCAGGGTTTCGATCAGCGGCGGCAGGGTTTCGCAGTCGAAAACCGTCATGCCGTAGGGCGTCAGGTCGCGGCCGGTCCGGTAGAGGTTGTCCTTGCGGATATCGAGCGGGTCGCGGCCGGTTTTCCGGGCGATGGCATCGAGCACGCATTCCATCGCGAGAATGCCTTGCGGGCCGCCAAAGCCGCGAAAAGCGGTATTCGAGACCGTGTTGGTTTTCAGCCGCCGCGAGGCGATGCGGGCGTGCGGCAGGAAATAGGCGTTGTCCGAATGAAACATCGTGCGGTCGATCACGCCGAGGCTGAGATCGGCGGAATAGCCACAGCGGGCGAGATGCTCGATGTCGTAGGCCTCGATTTTTCCGGCCTCGTCGAAGCCGACCTCAAACCGGCTGAGAAAATCGTGGCGCTTGCCGGTCAGGGCGAAATCGTCGTCGCGGTCGAGACGCAGCTTGCAGGGCCGCCCCGTGGCCTGCGCCGCCACTGCGGCGATGGCGGCCCAATGGCTCGCCTGGCTCTCCTTGCCGCCGAACCCGCCGCCCATCCGCCGGCATTCGACCGTGATGGCGTGATCGGCGACCCCGAGCACGCGGGCGACGATATGCTGGACCTCGCTGGGGTGCTGCGTCGAGGAATGCACCAGCATGTCGCCGCCTTCGCCGGGTATGGCCAAGGCGATCTGGCCTTCGAGGTAGAAATGCTCCTGCCCGCCGATCTCGATCTCGCCGGAAAGCCGGTTGGGAGCGCGCTGCAAGGCGGCAGCGGGGTCGCCATGGTGAAAGGCATAGTCGGGCAGCACGGTTTCGCCGGTGTTGAGGGCGTCGGCGATATCGATCGCCGGGGTATCGGCGATCGCCTCGATCCGGGCGCGGCGCGCGGCCTTGCGGGCGATCTTCCGGGTTTCGGCGATGACCGCGAAAACCGGCTGGCTGTGAAAACTGATCTCGTCGGCGACGAACATCGGCTCGTCGCCGAGCGCGGGCGAGACGTCGTTCTTGCCGGGAACATCGCTCGCGCTCAGCACGGCAATGACACCGGGTATGGCGCGGATCGCGGCAAGATCGATCGCCACCAGCCGCCCACGGGCAACCGGCGCGAGCCCAAGGGCGATATGCAGCGTGCCGCGCGGTTCGGCGAGATCATCGATATAGGGCGCGGTGCCGGTCACGTGGCGAAGGGCGCTCTCGTGCGGCAGCGGCTGATGCGTGCTGGTCAGCAGCGTGTCATGGTCCAAAGCTTCATCCGCCATTCACCGCCTCCTCGGGCTCGCGGCGCGGGGTGATCCGGGTCTGGCTGCGCGCGCCGGCGATCTCGGTCAGCGCCTTGCCGAGCAGCGACCGCGCCACCCGGGCGCGGTAGCGGGCCGAGGCGCGCAGATCGCTGATCGGCTGGTAGTCGGCGTCGAGCGCCTGAATGGCCGGCATCCAGTCGTGCGGCTGATCGATCGAGGCGCCGATGAGCGCGGCCTCCGTCCTGCTTGCGCGCTTTGGCGTGCCGGCCATGCCACCGAACGCAATCCGCGCCGAGCGGATGCTTCGGCCGTCGAGTTCAAGCGAAAACGCCCCGGTCAGCGCCGAAATATCCTCGTCGAAGCGCTTCGAGATCTTCAGCGCGCGGAAATGCTGGGCTGGCGTCCGGGCGGGGATGCTCACCCCGGTGACGATTTCGCCGGGCGCGCGATCCTGCCGGCCATAGTCGATGAAAAAATCCTCCAGTGCGAGATCGCGGCTGGCCTCGCCGAGCCGCAGGTGCAGCTGAGCGTCGAGCGCGATCAGGGCCGGCGCGAGATCGCCGATGGGCGAACCATTGGCGATATTGCCGCCGATGGTCGCGGAAGCGCGGACCTGCTTCGAGCCGAAGCGGCGCAGCAGCGTTTCCAAATCAGGATCCATCCGGCCAAGGGCGGGGAGGGCGCGGGCCAGCGTGACGCCCGCGCCGAGGAACAGCGAGGTCTTGCCTTCCAGATAGGTCTCGCCTTCCAGGATCGTGTCGAGACCATGAACCCGGCCAAGCGCGATGATCTTCGGCAGGCTTGCGAGCTTCTTGGTGATCCACAGCCCGGCGTCTGTCGCACCGGCGATCAGGGTTGCTTCGGGGTGCGCCGCCGCCAGCTCGGCAAGCGTATCGAGCGAATGCGGGCTGGCGAAGAACCGCTCCTCGTTGCCCACCACGATATCACGCTGATCCGCGAGGGCCTTGAGCGCGTCGAGCCGCTCGGCCGCCCGGCGCGAGAAAGTATCCTCAGGCACCCCGGCAAGGGCCTCGTGCGCGGCATCGAGGATCGGTCGATACCCGGTGCAGCGGCAGAGGTTGCCGACCAGGCATTCCTCGATCCCCGCGCGGGAAACCGGGCGATCCGCGGCGTGATAGGCGCAGAAAAGGCTCATCACGATGCCCGGCGTGCAGAACCCGCATTGCGAGCCGTGATGGCGCACCATCGCGGCCTGAACCGGGTGAAGCTGGCCGTTCTCCGCGAGATCCTCGATCGTCAGCAGTTCCGCGCCATCGATCTGGCCGAGCAGCAGGATGCAGGCATTGACGGGGTCGTATCGCAGGGTTTCACCATCCGCCCGGGCCAGAACCACGGTGCAGGCGCCGCAATCGCCCTCGTTGCAGCCTTCCTTGGTTCCGGTGGCCTGCATCTCCTCGCGCAGCCATTCGAGCAGCGTCGTCGTGGGGTTGAACCCTCCGACCTCGCGCGGCCTGCCGCGGAAAATGAAGCGGATCGTCCGTCGCATCGGCTTTTCCTTGAGAACCCTCGACGATCCTGCCGGATCGTGATGCATGGTTCTCCGGCTTCGGCAAAACTTCAAGTGCCGATGCTGCGTGTGGCCGCTCGCGGGGGCGTTTCCGGTGGCTGCTACGGAGAAAGCCTCTCAGGACATACCGAGATATCGCCCCGGCCGATGGTTGATCGCGAGGATCATGTTGACCACCACGGCGCCCAGGATCGAAAGCGCCAACCCCTGCGGGTTGAGAATGAAAAACGATGCGGCGAGCAGCCCAAGATCGAGCGCGAGCTGGAAGTATCCGGCACGCAGACCGAATTTCTCCTGCAGGAAAATCGCGAGAATATTGATGCCGCCAAGCGCCGTCCGATGGCGGAACAGCATCAGCATCCCCGTTCCCATCAGGCCGCCGCCGATGATCGTGGCGAAGACCGGATCGAGGTGCCCGATCTCCACCCAGGCGGGAATGTATTTCGAAAAGATCGCCACCAGACTGACCGCCAGGAACGTGCGCAACGCGAAACGCCACCCCATCCGGTAGATCGCAACGAGGTAGAACGGCAGGTTGACCAGCGAGAAGACGAGCCAGAACCCCGCTCCGCTCGCGTGATGGATCAGCAGGGCGAGCCCCGCCGTTCCTCCGGTCACGAGCATCGCCTTGGAATAGAGCGCGACGCCGAAAGCCACGAACAGTGTCGCCATGGCGATGGCGAGGGCATCCTCATAAAGGGCGTGCCGGGTGCCTTCCACCGCTTCCGCTTCCATCGCCATGTTCGTTTTACCCCGCATTCCCCAGCCCGCCCGCGGCGATGCTCCGGGGCTGCTTACAGGGCTTTTCGCACCGGGACGAGGGCGGAGGTCGCGTTCTTTCTGGTTTCAACCGATTTCATGTCGTCCGCCGCGCCTTGGGGGTTGGCCTGATCCTTGATTGCGCTACTGTTGCGGCCATCTGGAGGGGCGATGCGCGAACGGGGTCTTCAACGGCGGGTGCTGCGCGCGATTTTGGTCGCCGGCTGCCTCCTTCACGCATCGATGCCGACGCGGGCGGAAACGGTTCTGCGGCTGTTTATCGGCGCGCAACCGGCGGCGGCGTTGCGCGAACTCGTCGAGGCCTATTCGGCACGTCATCCGGGTGTGAGGGTCGAGATCGAAACCGGCGGCACCACCCCGGAACAGCAGCAGCGCTATCTCAACGCCGCGCTCGCCTCGAAGGACGCGAGCTTCGATCTCGCCCTGATCGATGTGCTCCGGCCGGCGCAATGGGCCGGGGCTAATTGGCTTGAGCCGCTCGATAGCTATCTCGGGCCGGAGAAGGACGCGCTACTCGCGCGGATGCTCCCGGCCTATCGCACGGCCGGGGTGATCAACGGCAAGACGGTCGCGCTACCCTTTTCCGCTGATGCCCAGTTCCTGTATTTCCGCAAGGACCTGCTGGAAAAATACGGCCTCGTACCGCCCCGGACCTGGGACGATTTGAAGCTGGCTGTGCAAAAGGTACTCGATGGCGAGAAATCCGCCACCTTGCGGGGGCTCGAAGCCGTTGGCGCCCCGGTTGAAGGCGCGGTCTGCACGTTTTTGACATCGCTGTGGGCTGCTGGCGAGGATCTTCTCAAAGACGGCAAGCCCGAGCTATCGGGGGAGGCGGCCAGGAAGGCATTTCAATTCTGGGGTGATCTTCGGACCGCGAAGGTGGTGCCGGCGAGCCTTGCGGATATTCCGACCGACCGGGTCCGGCAGAGCTTTCAGGCTGGCAATCTTCTTTTCGGGATGAGCTGGGCCTATGTGGCCGGGCGGGTGCAGAACGACGCGGACTCCGCGGCGCGTGGCAAGTTCGGGGTGATGCCGGTGCCGGGGCTTGCAGCGGAAAACCCGTCGAGCTGCCTTGGCGGCTGGCAAATCGCGGTCTCCGGCGTTTCAAAAAACAAGGGCGAGGCCGCGCGGCTTGCCTGGTATCTTGCAACGCCCGAGGCCGCGAAGACCCGCGCGCTTCGTGCAGGGCAATTACCGGTATTCACCGAGCTTTTCCGGGATGGCGAGGTGCTGGGGGCCCATCCGTGGTTCGCCGAAGCCCTGCCGGCGCTTGAGGCCGCGCGCCCGCGCCCGGTTACCCCCCGCTATTCCGAGGTTTCCGAGATCATCCGGACGAACCTGCACGCCGTTCTCGCCGGAACAAGAACCATTGATGCCGCCCTGGCGGACATGAACGCACGGCTGGCGCCGATTTTCAAATGAGCACGCGGCCCACAGAGTGCGCGAACCGGCGACCACCGCGCTCTGGAGCGTTCTAGCGCATTTTCCGATCAAGTGGATACCGGTTGATCGTAAGAAAATGCGTCAAAACATAGAGCTAGAGCGGATGATCTGACTCGGTCAGATCATCCGCTCTAGCGCCGGTACGGCTCGAACCAGGCAAGCCCGGCCTCGGTGCCGGATTTCGGGCGATATTCGCAGCCGATAAATCCTGCGTATCCCAGCCGGTCGAGTTCGCCGAACAGGAAGGCGTCGTTCATCTCCTCGCTCCCCGGTTCGTTGCGCGAGGGGATCGAGGCCACCTGAACATGGCCGATGATCGGCAGCATGGCGCGCATTCGGGTGGTCACATCGCCGTGCAGGATCTGGCAGTGGTAGATGTCGAACTGGAGCTTGACGTTCGCCAGACCAAGCCCGGCGATGATCTCGCCGGCGAAGCCGAAGTCGTCGAGCAGGTAGCCCGGCATATCACGCCGGTTCAGGGGTTCGAGCAGGATGTCGATCCCCATCGGGCCGAAGGTTTCCGCCGCGCGGGCGATCGCGCCCTTGTAGCGGGCGAGCGCGGCAATATCGGATTTATCGACCATGCCGGCCATCAGGTGCAGGCGCTTCACCCCGGTGGCCTCGGCATAGGGTCTGGCGATGGCGAGGCTTTCGATGAACTCGCTTTCGCGCCCGGCCAGCGCCGCAATCCCGCGCTCGCCCCCGGCCCAATCGCCCGGCGGCAGGTTGAACAGGGCCTGCGTCAGCGCGAACTGCTGGAGCCGTTCGGCGATCGCCTGCGGCGAAAATTCGTACGGGAACAGGAATTCAACTGCCCGGAATCCGGCTTTGGCGGCGGCCTCGAACCGGTCAAGAAACGGAACCTCGGTGAACATCATCGAAAGATTGGCGGCGAAACGGGGCATGACGTCCTCGGTATCCAGCGTTCAGGCGGTGCCGTGTTTTCCCCCGTTCTCCGCGATCACGCAATTGCGAAATGCGCTTGAAAAGGCGATCAGGCAAGGATTGCCGAAGAAGGAGTTTTTTGAATGCCGGATGGCGCGGAGATCATCGGGGCACGGCGTGGGTTCCAGGGCTGCCGGATGACGTCTGGCACGCCGATCGATCCAGCGCGGATGCAGCCCGCCGCCGCGAAGCCGGGGCGCGATGTGCGGCTCGATTTTTTCCGCGGGCTGGCGATGTTCATCATTTTTGTCGCGCATATGCCGGGCAATTCCTGGTTCAATTTCATTCCGGCGCGGTTCGGGTTTTCCTCGGCGGGGGAATTGTTCGTGTTCTGCTCCGGGCTTGCCTCGGCGTTTGCCTTCGGACGGGTTTTCGACAACGAGGGCTGGCTGCAGGGCACGCGGCGCATCCTCTACCGGATCTGGCAGGTCTATTGGGCGCATATCGGCCTCGCGCTCGGCCTGATCGTGATCAGCGTCGCCGCGCTGGACCTAACGGGGATCGATTATCCGGAAAAGCTCGGGCTTGCCTGGCTGTTCGCCAATCCTGGCGACGGACTTTTGAGGCTGATGACCCTGCGGCTTAGCCCGGCTTTCCTCGATATCCTGCCGATGTATCTGGTGCTGCTGGCGATGCTGCCGGCCATGATGCTCCCGTTCCTCGTTCTCCCGGCGAAATTTTCGCGGTTGCTGCCGCTTGCCGCAATCGCGGCGCTATGGATTGGTGTGCAGGTCTGGGGCATCAACCTTCCGGGCGGGCAAATGCCGGGCATGGTCTGGTTCTTCAATCCCTTCGCCTGGCAGGCGGTGTTCTTCACCGGCTTTGCCTTCGGCATGGGCTGGCTGCCGGTGCCCAGGCTCGAGCGCAGCGCGCTGTTCTGGTTCTGCACGGCGCTGCTGATCCTTTCCGTCCCCGTGAATTTCTGGGCCTTCACCGAGACCTGGCCAGTGCTGGCGGATCTCCACACCTGGTTTGTGCCGGAGGATGGCAAGACCAATCTTGCCCTGCCGCTCTACGTGCATTTTCTGGCGAGCGCCTATGTCGCGCTGGTGCTGGTGGAGCCGGTGCGGGATCGGCTCGCGGCGTTCCGGCCGATCATTCTGGTGGGGCAGCAGGCGCTGGCCACCTTCATGGCCAGTATTCTTCTCGCCTGGACCGGCGGCATGGTTCTGGATGCGTTCGGGCGCAATGAGCCGGTGATCGCGCTGGTCAATCTCGGCGGATTTGCCGGGTTGATCGGCGTGGCGATGATCGCGCGTGGTTACAAGCGCGGCAAGAAATCGCCCGAAATCGTGAAAACGCCGGCTCCGGCGGGGCAACGGGACGGTGCGATCGTCCAGGCTCCCGGTCACACCCGGTTCGGGCCGATACCCGGGCCGGCGGGCTCGCCCCATCCCGCCGAATGACGATCAATCCAGCCGGAAGACGGGCCTGAGCCTGACGCCGATCGCATTGCCGGCAAACGCGAACGCGAGCCAGACCCAGCCATGCAGGCTGCCGGAAATCGTGCCGGAGAAAAACGCACCGATGTTGCAGCCGGTGCCAAGCCGCGCGCCGATACCGAGGAGGAGACCGCCGAGGATCGCGGCGGCCAGCGAGGGCAATGGCACAGCAAGACTCGGGCGGAATTTGCCGGCGATAACCGCAGCCAGCATCGCGCCAAGAATGATCCCGAAATTCGTGACCGAAACCGCATCGGCAAACACCGACGCAGCGAGCGCGGCCTCCTGTCCCTGCCAGTAGGCCCAGGTCGCGGGGGCATAGCCGATCAGCGCGGCGGCCTTGCTGCCCCAGAGCGCGAACGCCGAGGTGATGCCCCAGGGCCAGCCCTGCACCATCAGGAACGCGACATTGACCAGCGCCAGCGCCAGCGCCCCGGCGAGCAGCGACCATGGGCCAGTGAACCAGCGGTTCTCCGGCTTGTGCAGGCTCTGGAGCGCGCCATGGCGGGCCTTTTCGGCCTTTGCGACGCCGAGCATCAACAGGGCGAGCACCCCGAGCATCACCCCCAGCCCGGCGGTCGGGCCGAGCCGCTCGATGAGCGAGACCGGCGCGAGGCTCGGCCAGGCCAGCCAGACATCCGACCACGCTGTCGCCAGCGTCGAGCCGAGAATGAAGAACACCAGCGTCACCAGCATGCGCAGCGAGCCGCCGCCGACCGTGAACAGCGTGCCGGAGCCGCAGCCGCCGCCGAGCTGCATGCCGATGCCGAACAGGAACGCCCCGAGCACCAGCGCCCAGCCGACGGGGAATACGAACCCGCCCATCGGCCGGCCGAACAGGCTCCCGCCCGCGATCAACGGGAAGAAGACGAGGCTGGCCGCCGCCAGCATGATCAGCTGGGCGCGCAGGCCGGCGCTGCGCCGTTCGAGGATGAAGCGCCGCCACGCGGCGGTGAACCCGAAGCTGGCGTGATAGAGCGCAATGCCGGCGCCTAGTCCGATCAGCGCCAGCAGCGCGAATTTTACCCCGCCAGTCGTGGCCGCGACCGCCGACAGGACAAGAAACCCGGCGAGAGCGGGGATCGCCCGGATCATGAGCCGGCTCTGGGGCAGGGTGAGGCTGGAGGCATACGGCATGAGGCGGGTTCCGGTCGAGATTATCGGCGTTGGTTGTGATGTACCGCTCAAGCGCGCGCAAACCAAGGCGTTGGAGCATTTTCGAGCGAAGTGGGTTCCGGTTCGCGTGAAGAAAATGCGACAGAACAAACCGACGGAGCATTTTCGAGCGAAGTGGGTTCCGGTTCGCATGAAGAAAATGCGACAGAACAAACCGATGGAGCATTTTCGAGCGAAGTGGATTCCGGTTCGCGTGAAGAAAATGCGATAAAATAAACCGATGGGCATGAGAGGCGAATGGGAATTCACCGAATATGCGCTCTCCGGTCGGCCCGGCGCGCGAGCATCACACAGCCCTGATCCGGGGGGCGAGCAGGTGTGCGATTTCTATGATGGGGAACGCGGGCAGAAAAATCAGGCTTTGACGATCCGGAACACCAGATGCGTTTCCAGGCGCTGCGTTTCGACCAGCGTATCGCCGGTTTCTCTCAGGAGATTCGGGATGTCGATTTCGGCGAGCGGGTCATTGCAGCGGACGACCAGCGTCTCTCCCGCCGCGCAGGCCTTGAGCGCCTTGCGGGTTTTGAGCGCCGGAAGCGGGCATTTCAGGCCGAGGAGATCGAGGCTCGTTTCGCGCATCCGTGCGTTTCCTGCTCCATGGGCTCCAGCAACGAGGCCGCTGCGACAATCGTGGGGGCGTGTGCGGCATAGCGGGGCTTGGCGTGCTCCGCCCATGCGTTCTATGCTGCTCCAGGCTCCAGATGTCGAGACGTCTCATGAGGCTTTTGCGCTGCACTGTCCGGGCTTTGTTCGGGGTGATGTCGATCGGCGGGCTGCTGCCAGCTTTTGCGGCGGATCTGCGCGGGCACGGCGGGCCGGTGCGGGCGATTGTGCTCGCCGGCGAAGAGGCCACGACCGGCAGCTTCGATACCACCATCATCCGCTGGAACCTCGCGCGCGGCTCGGCCCGCCAGGTGCTGCGTTTCCACGAGGGGGCCGTAAACGCGCTCGTTGCCCTGCCGGGTGGCGGGCTGGCGAGCGCCGGCGAGGATCGCCGCATCGCGATCTGGTCCCGGGAGGGCGCCGCGCCGGTCCGGGTGCTGGAAGGCCATGAAGGGCCGGTGGCGGGGCTGGCGCTTTCCCCGGATGGGCAATCGCTGGCTTCCGCCAGCTGGGACGGCACCGCGCGGATCTGGAACCTCGAAACCGGCGTGGGGCAGACGCTTGAAGGGCATCGCGGGCCGGTCAATGCAGTGGTCTTCCTCGCCGACGGCACGCCGGTGACGGCGGGCTATGACGGCACGCTGCGCCTTCATTCGCGCGGGGCCTCGCCAACGATCCTCGAATTTGGCCTGCCGCTCCATGTCATGCTGCGGGCGGGGCCGGAACTGGCGGTCGCCGGGGCGGATGGCACGCTCCGCCTCGTGGACCCCGCCACCGGCAAACACGCCGATCTTCCGATCGCCGAGGTGCCGATCGTCGCGCTCGCCGCCAATATCGACGGCAGCATGATCGCGGCGGCGGGGTTTCGCGGGGCGCTGGCGCTGGTGGACCGCCCGCGCCGCACGGTTATCCGCCAGCTGGCGGGGCCGGCCTTTCCGCTGTGGTCGCTGGCGTTCTCGCTCAATGGACGGGAAATCCTGACCGGCGGCGCGGACCGGCTGGTGCGGCGCTGGGATGTCGCGACCGGCGAGCCCGTCAACCCGGTCGTCCCCGAGGCGACCGAGGCGCGGGTCGCGGCATTTTCCGGGCATCCGGGGGCAGAGGTCTTCAAGGCCTGCATCGCCTGTCATACACTCAGCGAGGATGACGGCCATCGCGCCGGCCCCACCCTGCACCGGATCATGGGCCGCAAAATCGCCAGCCTGCCCGGCTATGCCTTCACCTCGGCGCTGAGGGGGCTGGAGATCGTCTGGAGCCGCGCAACCGTGGCAAAACTGTTCGAGATCGGCCCGATGGCCTATACCCCGGGTACCAAGATGCCGGAGCAGACGATCAACAACGCCGGAGATCGCGAGGCGCTGGTGGACTTTCTGGAAAAGGCGACAAGGTAGCGCCTTTTTGCCCCGATTAATTCTTCCCGCTGTTAATTCTTCCCGCTGTCCTCAGGTCTTGTCGGAATCCTCGGGCCGTTCGCGGAAATAATCCTCGGTCGTGCGGACGCGCGGGCGCTCTGGTCCGGCGTAGGGGTCGAAGCCATGCGCCGTCGCGGCCTCGATCCGGCAGGTGTCGCAATAGCCGATGAACCGGAGCCGGTCGGCGTTCGGGCCGGAGAACATCCAGTGCTGGCCGCCGAGCTTGGTCTTGATCTTCTCGATGGTGGATTTGGTGCCGAAGAGCTTGCCGCAATGATCGCAGGGGTAGGGCTCCTCCTCCTTGAGTGAGACCGGCGGCGCGTTGATGGCGGTGAAATCGAGCCGGGGCGCGAGGGTGATGACCTTCTCCGGGCAGGTTGCCTGGCAGAGCCCGCATTGCACGCAGAGATCTTCCTGGAAACGCAGTTGCGGCTGATCCGGGTTGGCGGAAAGCGCCGAGACCGGGCAGGCGGAAACGCAGGCGAGGCAGAGCGTGCAGCCTTCCGCCTTGACCTGGACCGCACCGAAAGGCGAGCCCTGCGGCAGTGCGATCCGCTCGGGTTGAAGCGGCGCGTGGCGCTGCCATTCGCGCAAGGCCAGCATCATCACCTGCCGCTTGCCGCCCATCGGCAGGAAGCTCGCCGGCTCACGGCTTTTGACTCCGCCAGTCTTGATCCCGCCGGGCATGGCGCGCAGGCCCGCGAGCAGCGCATCCGGGTCGTCCGTTTCGATGCGGGCGACCGCTTCGGCGGCGTAACCGAGGCCGGGCAGCAGCGCGCCCGCGAGATCAGCGAGGCGCTGGAGCGGCAGGAGATCGTGTTTGGGCTTGGCGCTCGACAGCAGCGCAATGCCCGCCGCGCCATAGGCAAAAGCCGCCGCCACCTGCTCGATGCCGATTTGCGTCACCTCGTTCACCAATACCGGGATCACCCGCGCCGGCAGGCCGTCGCCGAAGCGGGCGAGGGCGTCGATCAGCGGCTCGCCATGCGGGGCATCATGGAACAGCAGGATCGCGTCCGTGCCGCCGGCCTCCGCGTAGGTGCGCAGGATCGTGCGGAGCTTGCGCATCAGCTGATCCGCGCTCGGCAGGGCGTAGGACGCGGCCCCGGTCGGGCAGACCGAGGCGCAGCCGCCGCAGCCGGCGCAGATATTGGCATCAATCGCGACCGTATCCCCGGCCGGGCTGATCGCCCCGGTCGGGCAGACATCGAGGCAGCGCGTGCAGCCGGTGATCCTTGAGCGCGAATGCGCGCAGAGATCGGTCTTGAAATCGATGTATTTCGGCTTGTCGAAGGTGCCGACGAGATCGCGCGCCCTGGCGATCAGCCGCTCCACCGCCAGCGGATCACGCGGGTCTGCCCGCAGGTAGCCGTCGCGCAGGGCGTCGGCGGCGATCAGCGGCGCTTCGCCGGAAAGATCAAGGACGAGATCGCAATGCGAGGTCGCGCCGTTGCGCGGGTTGCCGAACGTGAGTTCGGCCCGCGAGGCCGGGCTGGCGATGGCAAAATCATCGACCGTGAGTTCGAACGCGCCGAGATAGCCCTTGGCGGCGCGGATGCGGCCTTTCACGATCGGAAAATCGCGCCGCGCGGGCGGGGCGACATCCTGGGTGGAACGCAGCATGACCGTGACATCCAGCGCGTCTGCGAGCCGCTTTCCGGCCTCGATCGCGACGGCGTCCCGGCCATAGATCAGCGCGACGCCCTCGCTCCGCAGCGTGACGAACGGCAGCGCCGGGGGCGCCATGCGGCCGGCGGCCAGCAGGGCTGCCATCTTCGGCGCGGCAGCGGCCCCTTCGCTCGACCAGCCGGCGGAATCGCGGATATCGATGAAATTCGTCTTGCCGGTGAAATTCGCATCGTCGAGCAGATCGCGCAGCCCGGCCTCCTCCTGCCGGCAGGCGATGGTCAGCGTGGTGGCCGTGGTCGCGGCTTTGAGCAAGGCATCCCGGTCCGGGCCGCACAGATGCCGGCAGGTCTTGACCGTAACACCGGCATCGCGCCCGAGGGCTGCGCCGATCACCTCGGCATTGGGCGCTAAACTGGCCTCGCACGAGCACAGGAACAGCGTTTCATGGTTATTCGGGTTCTGGCTCTTTGGGCTCAGGTTCTTCGGGGCCTGGTTCTGCGGGGTCGGACTTTCGGACATGCCCTGATGTTTCCTCCCGGAATGACTGTGCCTGGTGCCCGAAACGCAGATGGGCCCTTGTTTTTTTAGAAGGCTTACAAATAACGTTGTTATGCAAGAGGCAAGGGGGGAGTGCCCGAGCGGGCGGCTTCTCGACATGGATCGGCGTGCCCTGCGGCGTCTTTGTCGAAGAAAACAAGCGCCGAACTGAACCGGCCCAGGGGATATCCGAGGAAATGTCCAAGAAAATGCTCAAAGACAAGAAAATACCCAAAGACAAGAAAATACCCAAAGACAAGAAAACAGCTCAAGAGCCGTCATGAATGATCTCGCTGAGGATGTGTCGCGTTTTCCGCCGCTGATCACGCCATTTCGGCTGCGCGAGCGTCAGGATGCTTTCGCGGAGGCCATCAGGGGCGCGAGCCGGGCAGGCGAGGACTATCTGGGGGCCGGCAGCCTGTTCTACGTCGGGCGCTTCGAATTGATCGAATTTGCGGTGGTTCTCGAGCCGCAGGAGCCGCTGCGCATCGCGCGGAAGATTTTCTACGCCGGCATGAACGCTCTCGCCGATGCGCTGGCGGTGCTCTCGCCGCCGGAGAAGGCGATCGAATTTCGCTATCCCGGCTCGCTCTATTTTGACGGCGCGCTGGTTGGCGGCGGGCGCTTGGGCGTCCCCGAAGGCTGCGGCGAGCACGAGGCTCCGGCCTGGCTGGTGTTCGGCGCGATGGTGCGGGCGGGCGGCATGCGCGACCTCGGGCTGGGGCTCGGACCGGAAATCACGACCCTCGACGACGAAGGCTTTGCCGAGTGGAACCCGCCGGAATTCGCTGCATCCTTTGCCCGGAATTTTCTGGTCGAGGTCGATTCCTGGGCCGAGCGCGGCATGGCCGGCATCGGGCCGCGCTATCTCGCCCGGCTGGAGAAATCCCGCGGCGAGACCCGGCGCGGGATCGATGAAAACGGCGATCTTCTGGTCCACAAGGCTGAACAAACGGCCGCCGCCCGCGTATCCCTCGTCGAGGGCTTGAAAAAGCCGGGCTGGTTCGACAGCCTTCTCAACGAGCCGAGGGGGTGAGGATGGCGATCAGGCTGCTGCGCACGATCCGGCTCGATCCTTCCGACGCGTTCGTTTTCACGCGCGCGGCCGAGCCCGGGGAATGGGCCATTCCCGGCACTTTCCGGTTCTGGGAGCAGCCGGTCGAGGTGCTGATCGGCAAGGAGCGCACCGCGTTCCGTTCCGGGCTGCTGGGGGTGGCGAGTTTCGGCTGGTCGACCCTGGCGACGATCGTCGAGGCGAGCGAAGCCGAGCGCGACGCGCTGATCGAGGCTCTGGCCGAACAGCTGGTCGCGCGCTGCGGGGCACCGGACATGGCTGCCGCCCGCGCCGCCGCCGCCGGGGAGATCGCCTATGCCCAGGAACTGGCCGAACCCCCGGTCGGCACGCTCGTCGCCGTGCATCGCACAACCGAGAACGGCGAGATCGTCGAGCGCTTCCGGACCCTGCTGCCGGGAACGGACGACAAGCATTCGCGCGCCTTCAGCTTCATGGAGGTTGCCGATGAGGCCGAGATGCCGCTGGAGGAGATCAATCTCGCCGGGCTCGCGGAAGGCAAGGGCGAGAGGGCGTAATGAGAGAGCATGAAAGCCGATATGACCATGGCTGCTGACGCCGGTTCCTTCACCGATCAGGTCTCTTTCGCCGATCGACCCGATTTCTGGGTTTCGAGCGGGCATCATCTCGTGGATCGCTCCGAAGCGGGCGGGCTCACGGTCACCGACGATTACCTGAAGGCCTATTTTGCCCGGCCGGAACTGATGCCGCCGCCGGAGGCCTGCCCGGTGGAGCGGGGGCTGCACGGCCAGTTGCTCGCCACGCCCCGGATGACGATCGCGCCGGAGGAAATCGCGCTGATCGCCGATGCCGATGCGCGGGAAAATCTCTCGCTGTTCCTGGCGTTCCGCGATCATCTGCTGCGCCATCCATCGCTGGAGGCGGCGTATCTCGCGCTGGTGCGTTCCGATATGAGCAAGGTGCCGCCGCTGTTTATCCAGCAATTGACCCATCTTGTCGCCCGCAATGCTTTTGATCTTGAAACCGATGCCCGGGTTTTGCGCGCCGCCGAATGTTTCTGGCGGGTGCAGCGCGTCACCTTCCATGAAGGCTCGGTGCTGCTCGCCGATCAGGAGGCGATCGAAAGTCACGAGCATGATCGGGATCATTCGCCGCTCCTCAACATGCTCGGGGGGCCCGCAGTGTCGGAACTCGAAGTGCTGACCGACGAGAATGCCCGCAGCTACGCCGGGCGATCGGATGCGCATGATCTGGTGTTCGACCTCACCCATCCCGAGCAGGGGCGGCAGGCGCTGGCGAAGGCGATGGCGATCTGGACGACGCATCTGCTCGGGTTCTCGCCGGTGTATGAGACGGTCGAGCGCTTTGCCAACGAGAGTTTCGCCTGGTTCCTGGCGCTCGATGCCGACGGCACCGCCATCGGCAACAAGGTCTGGACCGGCGAGACCCTGACCGAGAGCGACAGCCGCCGCATTCTCGCGCTGTTTGCCTTCACCCTGCCGGATCATCCGCGGATTGCCATGGAACAGCGCGGCAAGCGCGGGTTTGCCGTTCTCGGCTCCAGCGCCGATCGGCTGGTGCGGATCAAGCCGCAAAACCTCATTGCCGGCCTGCCACTGGCCGCGGACAGCGCGTGAAACGGAGACAACGTCATGGCGATTGAAACCCTGGCCGTCGGTGTGATCGCCGAAAAGCGCAAATCGGAAAGCATCTGGATCGACCATACCTGGAGCGCCTTCGCGGTGGTGCCGGATTTCCCGGAAGCCGCCCGGATGACGCTGATCGACCGCAACGGCGACGGCGAACGCTATTACATCGGCGCCAGCACGGTGACGCTGGCCTCGGCGGAGACGGCCAATTACCGCGACAATCTTACCAGCGGTGCCGCCAAGCTCTGGGTGGTGATGCGCGAGCAGCCTGAAGATGGCAGTCTCGATCTCGTCGCGGTGACGGCAGACCCTTCGGAAGGCGAAGGCTTCACCGAATCAGGGTCGAATATCGTCGATACCGTGCCGATGGCGCCGGAGATCGCGGCCTTCGTCGCGGCTTTCGTCGATGAGCATCACGTCGAGCGGGAATTCTTCAAGCGCAAACGCGACCGGCTGGATCCGGAAAAGCTCGGGCGTCGCCGCCCGGGACAAGGGATGGGCTGACGATGTCGGGTTCCGATTCCGATCCCAAGGCGGGGCCTCCGGACGGTTTTTTGTCGCGGTGGTCGCGGCGCAAGCGCGCGGTTCAGGACGAGGGGCCGGAAACGCCTCAATCCTCTGCGCCCGAGGGTGTGGGGCAACAGGGGGGGGCTCAAGCGGTCAGCCTTGTGACCGAGGCCAGCGAGGCGCTGCCGGCCGAGCCGGAATTCGATGTTTCGAGCCTGCCGGATCTCGACACGCTGACGATGGACACGGATATCACGCCGTTTCTCCAGAAAGGCGTGCCGGAATTTTTGAAAAACGCCGCCCTGCGCAAGGCCTGGGTGCTCGATCCCCTGATCCGGGACTATATCGGCCCGGTAGAAAACGGTTGGGATTTCAACGATCCCAACGCGATCCCCGGTTTTGGTCCATTGGAAGCCAATATCGACCGGCAGGCGATGATGCGGCAGATTTTCGGTGAAAAAGACCCTCCCGTTCCCGGTGAGAAGGATCCCGTCTCTGGTGAGAAAGGCCTCGTGGAGCCCGCGGTCCCAGCGCCAGCCTCAACTACGCAAGCCCAGCCACAGGCCGAGCTCGCGCAGCTTCTGCCGGAGCCGGCGGAGGATGCGGAGGATCTGTCCGACCCGGCGGCGGCGCTCGACTTGAATGCTGCGCCGCAGCAGCATGATATGGAAACCATCGAGGAAACCGCACCGGCCCCACGCCGGCCGCGGCATGGTGGCGCCGTCCCAAACTGAATAATGAATAGCACTTGCCAGCGCATAGGATCGCCCTATAGTTTTGAGCAGTTCTAGTGAGGACGCCGTGCCCATGAAAAAGACAGCGGCAGCGCTGCCGGGTTCGGCTTCGGGATGAGAGACGCAGGGCTGTGAGAGATCAGGGACTTCAGGCAGCAATCCGGGCTGTGGGTGGCGTCTCCGCGCTGGCCCGCCGGCTTGGCGTTGCCCAACCTTCGATCTCCATCTGGACCCGCGTTCCGGCCGAGCGGGTTCTGGCCGTGGAAAGCGTGACTTCGGTTTCCCGCCACGTTCTGCGGCCCGATCTTTACCCCGGTCACGACGAGGATATGGCCGCAGACCCCGTCGATCAGACCCGGGCGCAGCTTTATCTGCTGCTCTCCAAGTTGATCATGAACGTGCCGGACGAGCGGCTGCTGATTGATCTCCGGCGGTTGTCCGGCGATCAGAGCCCCTTCGGTGTGGCGCTCTCCGATCTTGCGGGCCGTGCCGATGTTCCCGGGGCGGATCGTATCGCGCGCGAGCATTTCGAGCTGTTCGTCGGCGTCGGGCGCGGCGAATTGCTGCCCTATGCCTCCTACTACCTCACCGGATTTCTCTACGAGCGGCCGCTGGTGCGGGCGCGCCAGGACATGCGCCGTCTCGGGATCGAGCGCGGCGAAGGGCTCAGCGAGCCCGAGGATCATATCGGCTTCATGATGGAAGCGATGGCCGGGATTATTACCCGCCGGTTCATGGCAGAGCCCGGCGAGGAGAAGCGGTTTTTCGTTCGGCACCTCCAGCCTTGGGCCGAGCGTTTTTTCACCGACCTTTCGGTGGCGGAAGCGGCGATATTCTACCGCGCCGTCGGTCGGCTCGGGCTGGAATTCATGCGGATCGAGCGCGAGGCCTTCGCGCTCGACGCGGATATCGAGGCGGAAACGCCGGATGAACCTCATCACGACCCGGCCGAGCCTGGTCTGGAACAAGGAGCAAGGGCATGAGCACCAAGGGCACGCGCACGAAGAAAGTCGAGACGGACGAGACGGTGGATCGCTCGCGCCGGAACTTCCTCCGCGCCGGGCTTGTCGGGGCTTCGGCCGCAGCAGCCGGAACCGGCGTCGCCATCGCACCCGCTCAGGCTGCCGAGAGCGACGCCGACAAGAAAAAGGCGCGCTACAAGGAAACCGACCACGTCAAAAAATACTACGCGACCAACCGCTACTGAGGGAAACGCCATGCTGATCAAGCGTAGAGAAGGACAGGCCGTCCGTGGTTCGCTTGCTGCGAGCCTCGCGGCAACCGGAGCCGAGCGGCTCGATCGCCGCGCATTCCTGCGCCGTTCCGGTCTGGCAGCGGGGGGCCTTGCGGCCCTTGGCTCGATCGGGTTCGGCGCGGTGCGCGAGGCCAAGGCGGCGATGCCGAAGCCCGGCAAGCCGATCACGATGAAAAAGAACATCTGCACCCATTGTTCGGTGGGCTGCACGGTGCAGGCGGAAGTCCAGGAAGGCGTCTGGGTTGGTCAGGAGCCGGCCTGGGAAAGCCCGATCAACCGCGGCACGCATTGCGCCAAGGGCGCGTCGGTCCGCGAACTCGTCAAGGGCGAGCGCCGCCTCAAATACCCGATGAAGCTCGTCAACGGCGAGTGGCAGCGGATTTCCTGGGATGTCGCCTACGACGAAATCTCGAAGAAAATGCTCGAGATCCGCGAGAAGTCCGGCCCGGAATCGCTGTGGTTCCTGGGTTCGGCAAAATTCTCGAACGAGGGCGCCTATCTCTTCCGCAAGTTCGCGGCCTATTGGGGCACCAACAACGTCGACCATCAGGCGCGCATCTGCCACTCGACCACGGTGGCCGGCGTCGCGAACACCTGGGGCTATGGCGCCCAGACCAATTCGTACAACGATATCCGCAATTCCAAGACCATGATCATCATGGGCGGCAACCCGGCCGAAGCGCATCCGGTGTCGCTCCAGCACGTGCTCTCCGGCAAGGAGATCAACCGGGCGAACATGATCGTCATCGACCCGCGCATGACCCGCACCGCGGCGCATGCGACGGAATACGTGCGGATGCGCTCCGGCACCGATATCCCGGTGATCTGGGGCATGCTGCACCACATCTTCAAGAACGGTTGGGAAGACAAGACCTTCATCCAGCAGCGCGTGTACGGCATGGAGATGATCCGCAAGGAGGTCGAGAAGTGGACCCCGGCGGAGGTGGAGCGCGTCACCGGCGTTCCGGGTGCGCAGCTTGAGCGGGTGGCCAAGCTGTTCGCGACTGAAAAGCCCGCCACGCTGATCTGGTGCATGGGCGCAACCCAGCACACGGTGGGCACCGCGAACGTGCGTGCCTTCTGCATCCTGCTGCTGGCCACCGGCAACGTCGGCGCCATGGGCACCGGCGCCAATATCTTCCGCGGCCATTGCAACGTGCAGGGCGCGACCGATCTCGGCGTCGATATCGGCACGCTGCCGCTGTACTACGGCCTCGACGACGCCGCCTGGAACCATTGGGCGCGCGTCTGGGAAACCGACTTCGAGTGGTTCAAGGGCCGCTTCGATACCACCAAGGCGCCGGACGGCAAGGAAACCTCGATGATGGGCGTGCCGGGGATCCCCTCGACGCGCTGGTTCGATGCCGTGACGCTGCCGAAGGATCAGGTGTCCCAGCGCGACAACCTCAAGGGCGTCTTCGTCATGGGGCATGGCGGCAACTCCATCCCGCGCATGCCGGACATGACCAAGGGCCTCGAAGCCCTCGAGCTGATGGTCGTCTGCGATCCGCACCCGACGACCTTCGCGCATATCTCGAACCGCAAGAACGGCACCTACCTGCTGCCGATCTGCACCCAGTTCGAATGCTCCGGTTCGCGCACGGCGTCCAACCGCTCGATCCAGTGGGGCGAGAAGGTCGTCGAGCCGATTTTCGAGAGCGCCAACGATTACTGGGTGCTGCACAAGTTCGCCGAGAAGCTTGGTTTCGCCGATAAGATGTTCAAGAACATCACGATGGTGAAGGGCAAGTTCGGCATGGAGCCGGAACCCGAATCGGTGCTGCGCGAGATCAATCGTGGCGGCTGGTCCACCGGGTATTGCGGCCAGTCTCCCGAGCGTCTCAAGGCGCATATGCAGAACCAGGACAAGTTCGATCTGGTCAGCCTCAGGGCGCCGAAGGATGCACCGGCCGAGATCGCCGGGGACTATTACGGCCTGCCCTGGCCATGCTGGGGCAAGCCGGAATTCCGGCACCCGGGCACGCATATGCTCTACAATACCAATCTCGCGGTGAAGGATGGCGGCGGCGCCTTCCGTCCGCGCTTCGGCGTGGAATACGAGGAGCCGCAGGCCGATGGCTCGAAGAAGAAGATCAACCTGCTCGCGGAAGGCTCCTTCCCCAAGGATTCCGAGATCAAGGACGGCTACCCGCAGTTCACCTATGGCATTCTCAAGAAGCTGGGTTGGGACAAGGATCTGACCGAAGCCGAAAAGGCTGTCATCGAGAAGATCGGCGGCAATGCGGCCGATGGCGTCTCCTGGGCGATCGATCTTTCGGGTGGCATCCAGCGCGTGGCGATCGAGCATGGCTGCGTGCCCTTCGGTAACGGCAAGGCCCGCGCCAATGCCTGGCAGCTTCCCGATCCCATCCCGGTGCATCGCGAACCGATCTATACCCCGCGCCCCGATCTCGTGGCGCAGTACCCGACTCGCCCCGATGGCCGGCAGTTCCGCGTGCCCAATATCGGCTTCACCATGCAGAAGGCGGCGGTCGACAAGGGGCTGGCCAAGCAGTTCCCGATCATCCTGTCCTCCGGTCGTCTCGTAGAATACGAGGGCGGCGGCGAGGAAACCCGGTCCAACCCCTGGCTTGCCGAGCTTCAGCAGGACATGTTCGTCGAGATCAGCCCGGCGGATGCGGCCGATCGCGGCATCAAGGACGGCGGCTGGGTCTGGGTCCTCGGGCCGGAAGGCGGGGCCAAGGCCAAGGTCAAGGCGCTCGTCACCGAGCGTGTCGGCAAGGGCGTCGCCTGGATGCCGTTCCACTTCGGCGGCTGGTATCAGGGGGAGGATCAGCGCTCGAAATACCCGAAGGGAACGGATCCGTTCGTCCTGGGGGAAAGCGTCAACACCGTGACGACCTACGGTTATGATCCCGTCACCGGGATGCATGAAGGCAAGGTCACGCTCTGCCAGATCCGCGCAGCATAAGGGGGATATGAACCATGGCCCGCATGAAATTTCTCTGCGACGCGGATCGCTGCATCGAATGCAACGCCTGCGTCACCGCCTGCAAGAACGAGCACGAGGTGCCCTGGGGCATCAACCGTCGCCGCGTTGTCACGCTCAATGATGGCAAGCCCGGCGAGCGCTCGGTCTCGATGGCCTGCATGCACTGCACCGATGCGCCCTGCGCCTCGGTCTGCCCGGTGAGCTGCTTCTACACCACGGCGGACGCGGTGGTGTTGCACTCCAAGGACCTGTGCATCGGCTGCGGCTACTGCTTCTACGCCTGCCCGTTCGGCGCGCCGCAATACCCGAAGGCGAGCAACTTCGGCTCGCGCGGCAAGATGGACAAGTGCACCTATTGCGCCGGTGGCCCGGAAGACGATCACAGCCAGGCCGAACTCGACAAATACGGCCGCAACCGCCTCGCCGAAGGCAAACTGCCGCTGTGCGCGGAAATGTGCTCGACCAAGGCGCTGCTGGCCGGTGATGGCGACATCATCGCCCAGATCTACAAGGAGCGGGTTGCCAAGCGCGGCTACGGCTCCGGCGCCTGGGGCTGGAAGGTTGCCTACAAAGAGACGATCGCGATCTGAACCCGCGGCCTTCGCTTCGTCGCGGGCGGTTCAAGGCCGCCCGCCCACCCGTAATTATCGACAAGAAAAGGGAGGCCGACGTGACTTCGATGCTCTCCACATTCATCCGATCCGGATTTCTGGCGCTGGTGTTCGGTCTTTTCGTCCTGGCTGTACCGGTTTCCGCCCAACAGCCGACGAGCGTCAACCCCACCGCGCAATCGGTGAAAGAAGCGCAGCTTCTCGATGCGCTCAAGCCAGGCCAGAGCCTTGCCGGTCGGGTGAGCATTCCCAACAAGGAAGCGGGAACCCTGATCCAGCCTGGGCGGGATTGGCGTGCGTTCAATCAGGAAACGTTGCCACGCCTCGGCGCCCTCGCGGTGTTCGGTGTTCTCGCCCTGCTCGTTGTTTTCTATCTGGTGCGCGGCAGGATCCGGATCGATGCCGGCGCTTCGACCATGAAGATCCTGCGGTTCGGTGCGATCGACCGCTTCACGCATTGGCTGACGGCGACGAGCTTTATCGTGCTGGCGATCACCGGTGCCAACGTCACTTTCGGCAAAGCTGTGCTGATGCCGGTGATGGGCGCGGAAGGTTTCGCGGCCTGGGCCGGGTTTGCCAAGCTGATCCATAACTACGTCGGGTTTGCGTTCATGGTCGGCGTCGCCCTGACCTTCCTGATCTGGGTGAAGGACAACGTGCCGGATGGAACCGATGTGAAATGGTTTGCCGCAGGCGGCGGGCTGCTGTCCAAGGGCAAGCACCCCCCGGCCAAGCGCTTCAATGGCGGCCAGAAAATCGTGTTCTGGAGCGTGGTGATCGGCGGCTTCTTCCTCTCGCTCTCGGGCTGGCACCTGGTGTTCCCGACCGTCGAAGGGCTCGCCGAGGTTCAGTTCCATGCCACGATCCACGGCACCGTTTCGTTCCTGATGATCGCGCTGATCCTTGGTCATATCTATATCGGCTCGATCGGGATGGAGGGCGCGTTTGACGCCATGGGCTCGGGCGAGGTCGATCTCAACTGGGCCAAGGAGCATCATTCGCTCTGGGTCAAGGAAGAGCAGGAACGCAAGAACGGCTCACGGATTTCCGGCGCGGCCCAGCCTGCCGAATGACAGGGGCCTGAAAGCGAATTAAGAAGGGCGCCATGGGCGCCCTTTTTCATGATGGCGGGTTCGTTGGCGGTGCGCGTGAAGTGGAGTTAGGATGCGGATCATCGGTCTGGCGGGGTGGAGTGGCGCCGGCAAGACGACGCTGGTGGCAAAGCTCATTCCCGCGCTTGTCGCGCGCGGGATTCGTGTTTCGACGATCAAGCACGCGCATCACCGCTTTGACATCGATCACCCCGGCAAGGACAGCTATGCGCATCGCCAGGCGGGGTCGATTGAAACCCTCGTCAGCTCCGCCAACCGCTTTGCGCTGATCCACGAGCTGCGGGGCGAGCCGGAATGGCGCCTGCCGGCGCTGTTGGCGCGCCTGACGCCGGTGGATCTGGTGCTGGTGGAGGGGTTCAAGCGCGAAAAGCACCCGAAGATCGAGATTTTTCGCAGCGCGAATGCCAAGCCGCCGCTGCACCCGGAGGATCCGATGATCAAGGCCATCGCGACCGATCACCCTTTCGTGGCCTGCGCGCTGCCTCAGGTCGGGCTCGACGATATCGAGGCGATTGCCACCCTTGCGCTCGAATTTTCGAGCGAGACGGCGAGCGTTTTTTCCTGATGCCGATGCTATGGTCGCCCACGCAAGCCGCCGTTCATAACGGCAGCAGCGCCTGTCCTGATGCGACGCCGTCTAGATGGTTCCGGAGGCACCTTGGCCCAGCTCAGCAATGATTGCTTCGCATTCGGTGGCAAGCTTCAGCGGCTGGATGCCGCGCTGGATGCGTTGGCCGAACGGATCAGGCCGGTTGTCGAGACCGAAACCGTGCCGCTTGCTTCGGCTTTCGGGCGCATTCTCGCGCACGATGTGGCCGCCGCCCAGACGGTTCCGGGGTTCGACAATGCCGCCGTCGATGGTTACGCCGTCCGGCAGGCGGATTTGTCGGCGACGGGTGAGACGCGGCTTGCCGTCATTGGCCGCATTGCCGCCGGCGCGACGGCAGTTGGCGCGCTTGCGCCGGTGGCGGCTTGCCGGATCTTCACTGGCGCGCCGATCCCGACCGGCGCCGATACCGTCTTCATGCAGGAAGATGTCCGGGTCGAGGGCGATGCGGTTGTTCTCCCGCCAGGGCTGAAGCGCGGGGCCAATCTGCGCCTCGCCGGGGAGGATTTTGCTCGGGGGGCACCGGTTCTTGCCGCCGGCGAACGGCTTCGGGCGCAGCAGATTGCCGCCCTTGCCGCCACCGGCCTGCACCGGATCGAGGTTCGCCGGCCGCTCCGGGTGGCGATTTTCTCGACCGGTGACGAGGTCATCGATATCCGCCGGCACGCCGAGGGTGCGGCGCTGGGGCATGGCCTGCAATTTGATTGCAACCGGCCGATGCTGATGTCGCTGCTGGCGGCGCGGGGCATCGAGGCCATCGATCTCGGGGTCTTGCCGGACCGGCGCGAGGCGATTGCGGCGGCGCTCGCCGGTGCGGCCGGGCATTGCCACGCGATCCTGACCAGCGGCGGCGTTTCGACCGGCGAGGAGGATCACGTCAAGGCGGCGGTCGAGCAGGCTGGGCGGCTGGATTTCTGGCGTCTGGCGATCAAGCCCGGCCGGCCCATCGCCATGGGGACGATCGCGGGAACCCCGTTTCTCGGCATGCCCGGCAATCCGGCGGCGGTGTTCGTCACCTTCACGCGGTTCGTCGGGCCGGTGCTCGATCTTCTGGCCGGCGCGCGCGCCAATCGGCCGGTGCCGCTGCCGGTGATCTCGGGCTTCAGCTACACCAAGAAAGCCGAACGCCGCGAATACGTCCGTGTCCGGCTGTGTCAGGAAGGCGGATCGCTCGTTGCGCAGCGGTTTCCGAAAGACGGGGCGGCGCTGCTCTCATCGCTGATCGAATCCGATGGGCTGATCGAGCTGGAGGAAGACCGTCTGCAGGTCAGGCCGGGGGAGTTGTTGCCATTTCTGGGGTTCCCGGCCCTGCTGGTCTGATACGACCAAGCATGCGTTCGGGCGCACTTCAGTCCGCGTTCGTATCAGTTCGTGCGTTCAATCCGGGCGCCGCCCGTGGAATAGGCCTGATCGGCGTTTTTCTGGAATCCCGAGTTCAGAATGACCGACGCGCCGACGGAGATCACGATCAGCGCGGCAACAGCGAGAACGAATGACTTCATGGTCTTCCCCTTTTTTCCCAGAGCATTTTCGAGGTGTGAGTCCTCGCCCTGGCAAGCGCATGGCATCTGCCGGCCCACACCATCCTAGACCATTTTCCGGCGCTCTGGATACCGGGCACGGCAAGAAAATGCGCGAATTCAATCGTGCCGCGACAAGCGCTCGATCCGGGCAGCAAGCGCTTCCGCTTCAAGCAGCTCTTCGGGCGTATTGACGTTGAAAAACGGGTCATGGCCGTCGATCGGCCAATCCGCGGTGGCGCAACCGAAGCGGGCTGTGAAGCGATCGATCTTGCGCTCGCCATCGACAAGCGCCTGCCGGAGATCCTCGCGGATCGAGAGCGGCCACAGCCCGATCACCGGATGCGTCCAGCCGCCCGATCCGGCGCAGGCCAGCGGCACCTCGGCGCTTCCGCGGGCCGCATCCAGTCTTTCCACGAGATCACGCGGGATGAACGGACAATCGCCGGGGACGGACAGCACATCCCGCGCGTTGGTATGCGTAGCGGCCCAATCGAGCCCGGCGAGAACCCCCGCGAGCGGCCCGGGGTAATCCGCCATCGCATCCGGCACGACCGGAAGCGCAAATTCGGCAAAGCGCCGGGGGTCGGCATTGGCATTGAGCACCAGCAGTGCGCCGGGCCGCGCGACCCGTTCGATCACCCGGGAAAGGATCGCCCGCCCCCCGACCTGACGCAGGGGCTTGTCGCCGCCGCCCATGCGTGTGGCCTTGCCGCCGGCAAGGATGACAACCGCGAGATCCCCAGAGGTCATGCCAGGCTCTCCGGGTCGAGGCTGCCCTTGCGGCGGTGCTTGGCGCTTTCCTCGGCGACGAAGGCGAGGTCCTGATCGTAGATCAGCCGGTCATCGCCCGCGAGCACGACGAAGCGCTTGCCGCGCGCCCGGCCGATCAGGGTCAGCCCCGCTTTTCGCGCGAGCTCGACACCCCAGGCGGTAAACCCCGAACGCGAAACCAGCACGGGAATGCCCATGCGGACGGTCTTGATGACCATTTCCGAGGTCAGCCGGCCCGTTGTGTAGAAAATCTTGTTGGTCGGATCGACCGCGTGCTTCTGCATATAGCCGGCGATCTTGTCGACGGCGTTGTGGCGGCCGACATCCTCAAGATAGACCCGTGGCCGATCCTCCTCCGCCAGAATGCAGCCGTGGATCGCGCCGGATTCGAGATAGAGCGAGGGCGTCTGGTTGATCTTGTGGGTCAGGGCGTAGAGCCATGACGTCCGCAGCGATGTCTTGGGCAGGTTGGCATTCTCGATGACATCCATCAGGTCGCCGAAAATCGTCCCCTGGGCGCAGCCGGAGGTCATGATCTTCTTTTTGAGTTTTTCCTCGAAATTGGTCTCGGTCTGGGTCCGGACCACGACCACGCCCAGGTCGTCATCATAATCGATGGCGGAGATCGGCGTGTCCGGCGTCAGCATGTTCTGGTTGAGGAGATAGCCGAGCGCGAGATATTCCGGGTGATCGCCGATCGTCATCATCGTGACGATCTCGCGCGCATTGAGGAACAGCGTCAGCGCCCGCTCGACGGTGACGCGGGTCTCGATGGTCTCGCCGGTTTCGTTGCGGCCGGTCACTGAAACCGAAAGCCTGGGGTCCGCAGGGTCGGGCCGGAGCCAGTAGTCGTCGAGAAAATCCATCCCGGCCTTCGCTCCGTTGCTGGTGGGGTCGATGTGCATGATCCTAGCATAGGGCAAGCTGGCGGGAAGGCGAGGCCGCCGGAAGAGGACCCGGTTCAACTTTCGGCGGGAGGGCTTGCCTTTCGCCCCGGTTTCACGCCATGGAAACGGCCACCGCATAGAGACCGCAGGCGGGATGCCCGGTCGAAAAGGGAAGTCGTTTCGATGACGGAAAATGCCATTGTGAAGACCGATTGCCTGATCATCGGGGCCGGGCCGGTGGGCCTGTTTGCGGTATTCGAGCTTGGGCTGCTCGATATCCGCACGCACCTCGTTGATATCCTCGGCAAGCCGGGCGGGCAGTGCAGCGAGCTCTACCCGGAAAAGCCGATCTATGACATTCCGGGGTTTCCGGTCGTGACCGGGCAGGGCCTCGTCGACAATCTGATGCAGCAGATCGCGCCGTTCAGCCCCGTCTTCCACCATGGCGAAATGGTCAGCGCGCTCGAGCCGATCGGGACGGCGGAGGCTCCGCTGTTCCGCATCACGACCGATGCCGGGACGATCTTCGAGGCCAAGGCGGTTATCGTTGCGGCGGGGGGCGGCTCGTTCCAGCCCAAAAAGCCGCCGATCGAGGGGATCGACGCCTACGAGGGCACCTCGGTGTTTTACGCGGTGCGGAAGATGGAGCAATTCCGCGGCAAGAAGGTGCTGATCGTCGGTGGCGGCGATTCCGCGCTCGACTGGGTCCTGAACCTGCAGCCGATCGCGGCCCGGGTGACGCTGCTGCATCGCCGGGATGATTTCCGCGCCGCGCCGCATTCGGTGGCGGGCATGCGCAAGCTGGTCGAGGACGGCAAGATGGACCTGCGGATCGGCCAGGTGAACGCCCTTGCCGGCGCCCCGCCGCACCTCGCCTCGGTCCTCTGCCGCGGTACCGATGGCAGCGCGTTCACGATCGAGGCCGATACCTTGCTGCCGTTCTTCGGGCTGACGATGAAACTCGGTCCGGTCGCCGAATGGGGGCTCAACCTGCACGAAAACCTCGTTCCGGTGGATACCGAGAAGTTCGAAACCAACCTGCCCGGCGTTTTCGCGATCGGGGACATCAATACCTATCCGGGCAAGCTCAAGCTCATCCTCTCCGGCTTCCACGAAGCCGCGCTCGCCGCCCAGCGTGTCCATCGCTACGTCTATCCGGAGAAGCGGCTGGTTTTCCAGTACACGACCTCGTCGACGAACCTGCAGAAAAAGCTCGGCGTCAACGGCTAGAGCATTTTTACGATGAAGTGGACACCGGTTCATCGAAAGAAAATGCGAAAAACAAGAAGATGGAGCGGTAGACCAGAGTCAATCAGGTCTGGGGCCTAGCGTTTGTCGGTGTTTGTTTGCGGAGGGTATCAGGCGTCCAGCCGGACAACCCGCGCCGAAATCGCGCGGGCCAGCACCATGGTCGGAACTGAAATCACAGCATTTTCCGTTCCGCTCGAAACCCAGACCCGCGCAAAGCGCAAGAGGGCGCTGTCGAGCACCACCGCCAGCCGGTTGAGATGCGCCAGCGGCGGCACGACAGCGGGCGGGTAGCCCGTCAGGCGCCGCACGAACTCGCCGTCCGCGCGCTGCAGGTTTTCCCCGACGATCGCACCGAGCGTCTTATCGCTGACCTTGCTGGCCGCGGAATGGAGCAGCAGCAACGGTTTTTTGCTGGTCATGCCGCGGAAAATGGTTGTCTGGGCGATGAAATCGAGGTCGCAATCGCAGGCTTCGGCGATTTCCTCGGGGGTATGGCACTGTTCGGGCAGGGGCTTGAGGGAGAACGGCACGCCGGCGCGCGTCATCGCATCGAGCACGCGCCGTATTGCGGGTTCTGCCCCGGAATAATCGGGGTCGGCCAATCCGGCTTCATCGGCTTGGCGGGCAGGGATCGCGGCGGCTGACACGTTCTGGGCCTTGCTCTGGCGTTTTCTCGCCGGATGATGCGGCCGATCTGGTTAACAAATGCTTGAACGCGAGGCCCCGGGCTCAGCGGGCGTCAGGCGGAAACCGGAAATGATCCAACGTGGAAATTCCGAGGGCGTTGTGACGAAATCCGCGGCGTTCCAGTTCGAAGTGGTGGTTGGCCGGATCGATCCGAATGAGATGGTATTCGGCCTGATGATGCGGCGTTCCCGGGATGGCCGACGCCGAGGCGACGCCGACAATCGGGATCTTGCCGGTTTTCGAGGCTGCGACATGCAGGGAATACCGGTGATTATGGCCGTGCAGCACGAGTTCCGCGCCGTGCTTGGCGAGAACGGCCATGAAGGCGTCGGAATCCGTCAACCCCCGGCCAAACCGCGATGCCGCCTTGAGCGGGGGGTGGTGGATCATGACGACGCGGAACAGACCTTCCCGGCGGGTTTGATCGAGAAGTTCGGCCAGATGCTGGCGCTGTTCAACCCCGACCCGGCCGGTCGCCATGAACGGCAGCGTCGGAATGCCGGAATTGACCCCGATCAGCGCCACCCCGTCGCGGCGGCGCAGATAGGGAAATCCCGCCCCCCCAAGCTGACCGTCGCCGAGCATGAACGGCCGGAACACCCGTTCCATTCCGGCAAGAGAGCCGCGCACGTAGGTATCGTGATTGCCCGGCACGATACTGACCTTGTCCGGTTCGCCGAGCATGCGGGTGGCCGCGAAGGCCACCGGGAATTCCGGCTCGAAGCCGACATTGACGAGATCGCCGGTCAGTGCGACGTGGTCGGGATCGTGTGCGACAATATCCGCCGCGATGGCGGCGAAGACTTCCATGTTATGAATGGTCGCCCGGGCCGAGTGCCAGTTCAGCACGCCGGTCAAGCGCTTGTTCAGCAGCTTGCGGAGCGGGATTTTCGGTAGCGGCCCGATATGGGGATCCGAGAGATGAGCGAGCACAAAGGTCAAACGGACGGCACCCATTCGCGAGACGGGAACGTTGGAGATGCCCGGATCGTGTTGCGCGAAGCCGTGCCAAGGTCAAGCGCCCAATTGGCCGCTCTCCTCAAGGACAAGCACCTGCGCTGGCCGCAACGCCTGCTCCGCCGCGCGGCGCACGTATGGTTCCTGCTCTCGCGCGGCATGACGCTGGGGGTCCGGGCGCTGGTGCTCGATGGCGAGGGCCGGGTTTTTCTGGTCCGGCATTCGTATACGCCCGGCTGGCATTTTCCGGGTGGCGGCGTCGAACGCGGCCAAACGGCGCGCGAGGCGCTGGAGATGGAACTGCGTGAGGAAGGCAACATCATGCTTGCCGGCGAGCCCAGCCTGTTTTCGGTCTATCACACCGGTGCCGCCGCGCCGCGCGACCACGTTCTGCTGTACATTGTCCGGGCGTTTGATCAGCCTACCCCGCGCCTGCCCGACCGCGAGATCGTCGAATGCGGTTTCTTCGCGGTTTCAGCCCTGCCGCCCGGGACGACGGCGGGCACGCTGCGCCGGCTCCGCGAGGTGCTCGACGGCACCGCGATATCGGCGGTCTGGTAATTTCCGGGGTTGCCGCCCGGCCGACAAGCAATTCTCTTAGAGCGGGGGGCGCTTCCCCTTTGAGAGACAACGGCTTCCCTCTTGACAGAGAACCCCTGCGCCGTTGATCACGTGGGCGATGAGCCAGCTGGAATTCACCCTTGAAGCCACGCGCGCCGGGGACCACGATGCGGTCGAGCGGCTGCACGCGCGCGCCTTCGGGCCGGGACGTTTCGCGCGGACCGCGTTCCGCATTCGCGAGCAGGCCGGGCGCGCCGAGGGGCTCGCCTTCGTGGCCCGCGTCGGCACGCTTCTGGTCGCGGCGGTGCAGCTCACGCCGATCCGTATCGAGGATCACCCCGCGTTCATGCTCGGACCGTTGACGGTGGACCCGCCTTTTGAAGGCAAGGGCATCGGGCGCGCCCTGCTCGACCGTTGCGCATTGGCGGCGCGCGCGGCCGGGCGCGATCTCATCCTCCTTGTGGGGGACGAACCCTATTACGCCCGCTCCGGTTACACCCGTGTGCCCCCGGGGAAAATCCGACTTCCCGGGCCCGTCGATCCGATGCGCTTGCTCGCCCTGGAATTGCAGCCGGGCGCCCTCAAGGGCATCTCCGGCGAGGCGCGCGGCTCAGCCTGAGGTGTTCTTGTCAGGCTGAGGTCTTGTCAGCCTGAGATCTTGGCGCGTCGCCGGGCGCTTTCGGCGAGCCAGGCGCCGATGATCGGCAGCAGCAACAGCCCAAGCCCGAGGAACCCGAGCCCCAGCGGCGTTACCGTCACGCCGCGCAGGATCGAGGCTTCGCGGGGCTTGAGGCCGATATAATCCGAACCCGAATAGCGCCCGCCCGACCGGATATCGACAAGGCGCGGCATGGCGAGCGCGCCATTGGCGAAGATCCGCCGGATGCCGCCGCCGGTGGCTTCGGCGAGCGGGCCGAGATCCTCGAGCGTCGAGACCACCTGGCGGTATTCCCTCGGGTTGGGTTGCCCGGCATTGATGAAGGCCACCAGCCCGCCATTCTCGGCCCGGTAAAGCCCGGCGCGGCGGATGGCGATTTCCGCCCGCCAGATGCCCGGTTCCGCCTCGCTCAAGGTAACGGGAAGCGTTTCACCCGCCGGTTCGGTCAGGGTGGCATCGCCGGGCGGGCCGCCGATCGTGCGGCGTTCGAGGATGATCTTGCCGCCGCTCGTCGAAAGCCGCAGCGCTTCCTCCTCAAGCTCCGGCTCCTTCATCAGCCAATGCGACAGCCGGCGCAGCAGATCGAGATAGGGGCCGCCGCCGGCATAGCCGCGCGCCCAGAGCCAGACGTGATCGGAAAGGAACAGCCCGACGCGGCCATTGCCTTCGCGCTTGAGTTCGAGCAGCGGGCCATTGTCGATCCCCTGCAGCAAGCCCTGACCGTCGCGCGGGCGGGCGGCGATCTGCCGGAACCAGGGCGACCAGCGCGCGCCGGGCGTTGCGGAGCCCGGCAGGCCGCCCGCGCCTTCGAGGTTGCGGGTGACGGGGTGACGGCGGCCAAGATCGGTCACCTCCGCCCGGAAGGCGCGCTCGAGAATCGTGCCGGTGGGTTCCGCCGGCATGATATCCTTCAACGGTGTCGACAACAGCCCGCCGCGCGCGATGATTTCCGGCCCGACCGCGAACAGGATCGCCCCGCCCTCGCGGACATAGCGCACCATGTTCTCGAAATAGACCGTCGGCAGGAACGTCTGGTTCGAATAGCGGTCGAAGATGATCAGGTCGAATTCGTCGATTTTGGTGACGAACAATTCGCGCGTCGGAAAGGCGATCAGCGAGAGTTCGTTGGTGGGTGTGCCGTCCTGTTTCTCCGGCGGCCGCAAAATCGTGAAATGGACGAGATCGACGTTCGGATCGGCCTTGAGCAGGTTGCGCCAGGTGCGCTCGCCGGCGTGCGGTTCCCCCGAAACCAGCAGAACGCGCAGCTTCTCGCGCACGCCCTCGATCGGCAGGGCCAGCCGGTTGTTGAGCGCGGTCAATTCGCCCGGCGCGGTCTCGATCGAGATTTCAAACAGGTTCATGCCGGCGCGATCGATCTTGAGCGGCAGCTTCACCGGTCGGCCCGGGATGGCGTTGCTCGCGCCGACGACCTCACCGTTCTGGCGGATCGCGATCCGCACCGGCCCGGCCGGCCCGCCCTGGGTCTCGATGCGGACGGTGGCGGTGATCTCCTTGCCGACGATGCCGAAGCGCGGCGCCTCGACCAGCTCGATGCGGCGATCGAATTCATTCGGCCGTCCGGTCACCAGGGCGTGGAACGGCGCCGCAAAGGCGAGGCGGCTGCGATCGGTCGGGATATCGTGCACGACGCCGTCGGTGATGGCGATCACGCCCGCGAGCCGCTCCTGCGGGACATCGCGGGTGGCGCTGGCGAGGGTCTCGAACAGCCGCGTGCCGTCCCCGGTGCCTTCGCGGTCGAAAACATCGACGATGCGAACCTCGGTATCGGGGCGCTGCTTGAGGGTCTCGGTGAGGGATTTGAGCGCCGCTTCGGTCTCGGCCATCCGGGTGCCGATGGTCTGAGATCCCGAACGATCCACGGCGATGACGACGATATCGGACAGTTTCTCGCGCTTTTCATTGACAAAACGCGGATCGGCGAGCCCGGCGAGCACCAGCATCAGCGCCCCCAGCCGGATCCAGGCGCCGCGCCGGGCCTGCCAGACGAGATAGCCGACGACCACGAGCCCGAGGATGGCGAGCGCGGCCAGAACCGGCCACGGCACGAAGGGCGAAAAATCGAGGCTCAGCCGGTCGGCATTCATTGGCCGAGCCTTTCGAGCAGCGCGGGAATATGGACCTGATCGGCCTTGTAGTTGCCGGTGAAGACATACATCACAAGGTTGACGCCGGTGCGATAGGCCATTTCGCGCTGGCGCGGCTCACCCGGAACCAGCGGGTAGAGCGGGCTGCCGAGGCGGTCCACCGCCCAGGCGGCGGCAAAATCGTTCGAGGTGATGACGATCGGCGAAACGCGGTCGCCGGCGCGTGCCGGGGTCTTCGCGTCACGCGGGCCGGACAGCGCCTCGACCCAGGTATCTCCGGCGGCATAGCGGCCCACGAACCGGTCCAGCAGATAGAAGGTTTTCGTCAGCACGTGATCCTGCGGGATCGGCTCCAGTGCGGGAATATCCAGCGCCGACAGCATCAGCCGTAACGCGCGGGTTTCCGCCGTCGGCTGCCCGCCGGGGCGCTGCACGAAAGCGTCGCGGGTATCAAAGACGATGGTCCCGCCCTGTTTCATGAAGGTGTCGATCGAACGGATCGCTTGCTCGGAGACGCGCGGCTGGTCGGCCAGAACCGGCCAGTAAATCATCGAATAGAACACCAGCTCGTCGCGCGCCGGATCGAGCCCGATCGGCTCGTCGAGATGGAGCGAGGTGCGCTGCGAGAGCACCTGGCCAAGCCCCATCAGTCCGAGCCGGCTCGCCTCATCGACCCGGGAATCGCCGGTGAGGACATAGGCCAGCCGTGGGCGCAGGCTTGAGCGGATATCCTCGGGCCGGATCGAGCGGAGGTCGATCTCGGGCGCCGGTGCGGCGCTCTGGGCCCTTGCCGTGGGCGCGGGCGCACCGGCGATCGCCATGCCAAGGCCGAGCGCCAGGGCGATCGCCGCGCGCCCTCCCGCCACGCCCGCGCCGGGCCGTGGAAATCCCGGTCGCCGGAACCGCGCCAGCGCGCCGCCGAGCAATGCCACCGCGAGCGCATCGGCGATCAGCAGCAGCGCCGCGAGCACCATCAGCAGCGGGCGAAAATCGAGCGCGCGCGCTTCGGCCAGTGGTGCGACGCGCCCCGTTGCGAAGTCGATCGGTTCGAACGGGGTCGCGGGGGTGAGCGTATTCACGGCGAGGCTGGCCTCCGCCGGGCCGTAAAACCCTGGCGGATGATTGGCGTTGGCCGCGCTGGTGAACCGGGGGTCGACGGGTTGCGCGGCGCTGGTCGCGGTCGAGAGCGCGCCGAAGGCATCGAGGTTGAGCCGGGGGGCGAGCTTCTCGCCGGCTTCGCCGGCATGGGCGGTGCCGGCCCCGGCCTGGCTTCGCGCGATCAGCAGGCAGCGGCGCAGGAGATCGACGAACAGGCCGGAAAGCGGCAGGTTCGACCAGCTGGTGTCGCCCGTGACATGGAACAGCACGAGGTGCCCGCGCCCGCGGGCCATGCCGGTCACCAGCGGCGTGCCATCCTCGAGAACCGCCCAGCTCGCGCGGCTGAGGTCGGAGTCCGGCTCGGCGAGCACCTGCCGCTCCACCCGGATATCGGTGCCGGCGGTCAGGCCCTGGAACGGCGAGGCCTCGGGGAAAGCGCCGAGCCGCCGCGGCTTGTCCCAGGACAGCGCCCCGCCGAGGATACGCCCGCCGCGCCGCAGCCGCACCGGGAGCAGATCGTCGCTGGCGGCGGCAAGGCCCGGCCCGGCAAAGCGGATCAGCATGCCGCCGTTTTCGACGAACCGGCCGATGGCGCTGGCGGTTTCGCCGCTGACGGTGCCGATATCGACGAGAACGAGGACATCCGGCCGCTCCTCCAGCGCCCGCCCGATCGGGTCGGGGGTCCCGCGCGGCGGCTCGCGCAGATCGGAATAGGGCTGGAGCGCGCGCGCCACGAAAAAGCGAGCCGAGACCAGCGGTTGGGCGGTATCGGTGGTCTCGCCGGAAATCAGCGCGACCCGCCGCCGTCGGTGCGCCGCATCGAGAAGCTGCACCGCGCCGGCGTGTTTTTCATCGGCGATTTCGAGCCGGGTGATATCGTTGAGAATTTCGATCGGCATTCCAAGTCGGGCGCGGGTTTCGGCAGCGGCGGCAGGAAAGCCGAAGGTCGAATCCCCGAGAAGCCGGCCCTTGTCGTCAAAGGCACGCACCAGCCCCTGGGTGCTCTCGCCGGAGGCCGATGCGCGCCGCACAATCGCCTCCAGCCCATCGGCATTCTGGGTGATGCCCGCAAGGCCGGTGACGCGATCGGGCGCGGAAGCCACGATATCGAGCCGCCCGGCGGCGCGCGCGACGAAACTGGCGATCAGCTCTTTTTCCTCGGGGAGGCGAATGGCGTCGCTCAGCCAAAGGATCGAGGCACCGCCGGTGGTGCCGAGCGCGGTCAGGGCGGCTTCGAACGCCGGGCCGCGCGGCACGAAATGAGGTTTGGGCTGCAATGAGAGCAGCCGCGATTGCGCCGTGCGGGCGGTGTCGGGCGTGATCGCCGGGCGGGTGTCGCTGGTGGCGATCAGGATCACCGGCCGATCCGCCGCCTGCTCCAGGAACGTGGAAACGCGGGCGATCCGCTGCGGCCAGGTGCTGGCGGTAGCCCAGCCATCGTCGAGCAGGATGATCAGCGTGCCGTTGCCGGCCGGCGTCGCGAGCGTGCTCGGCGGCTGCCACCTTGGGCCGGCGACCGCGAGGATGATCGCCGCGGCCGCCACCAGCCGGATCGCCAGCAGCCACCAGGGCGTACGCGCCGGCTCGCGCTCGGTGCCGAGAATATCCTTCACCAGCGGCAGGGTCGGCAGCGGCAGGCGGCGGGGCGGCGGCGGTGTGATCCGCAGCAGGAAATAGAGCGCCGGCAGGGCAGCCAGCGCGATCAGGGCCATGGGGGCCAGGAAGCTCAGGCCGGCGATCATGGCGCGGCCCCCAGGGCGGAATGCGCCAGCGGCGCCTGCCCGCCGATCAGGGCTGCGAGCGCCAGCAGGGTTTCTGCCGCCGGGCGATGGGTGAGGTGTTTGACAAACCCGAAGCCATGCCGGACGGCGACCCGGCGCAGTTCCTCGTTGATCCCCGCGATCCGCTCGCGGTAGCGCGCGGCAACCTCATGCGCCTCGCCGACCCGCCAGGTTTCGCCCGTTTCGAGCCCCTCGAACTCCAGCTCGCCGGCGAACGGGAATTCCTCCTCGACCGGATCGCGGATCAGCACGATCGTGCCGCGCACGCCGCGATACGCGATACGGGCGATTTTTTCCGCGAATTCGGCCGTCGGCATGATGAAATCGCCGATCAGGATCAGATGGTCGTGCCGTTTGATCGGCAGGATTTCCGGCAGGGCCTCCATCTGGAGCGGGTCGGGTTCGTTGGCGCCGCGCCGCAGCATCGCCTCGGCCAGCCGGGTGATGATGTTGCGTGAGGCCATCGGCACGGTCTTGCCGGGAAGGCCGACGCGCTCGCCGGCATGGACCAGAATATCCGCCAGCGCGAGGCCGATCAGCACGGCGCGATCGCGTTTCGGGCGGGTCGCGAGCCGGGAGGAAAAATGCATCGACGCCGAAAAATCGATCCAGAGCCAATGCGCCGAGGCGCTCTCCCACTCGCGTTCCCGGACGTAGAGCCGGTCGTCGCGCGCCGAGCGGCGCCAATCGATCCGGCTGGTTGATTCGCCGGCCACGAAGGGGCGGAATTCCCAGAATTCCTCGCCCGGCCCCGCCCTGCGGCGACCATGAATCCCAAGCTGGAGCTGCGCCGCCACGTTGCGCGCCTCGACCACGAGATGGGGCAGCACTCCGGAAAGTCGCGCCGCCTCGCTGGTCAGCGCCAGCGGGAGCCTGGTGCCGAAGGGGTCGATCGCGCGGGCTTCCTCATTCGCCATCCAGATGTTCTTTCCCGGAACCTTTGTCTTGTCTCACGTTTCTCTATCGAAGGCGGTTTCTGGTCATCAGGCAAAGCGGGCGGTGAGCCCGGAAATGATCCCGCCGATGGTTTCGCCCTCGGCGCGCGCGGCAAAACTCATGGCCATCCGGTGCTTGAGAACGGGCTCGGCCAGCGCGATCACATCGTCGAGCGAAGGCGAAAGCCGGCCGTCGATCAGCGCGCGGGCGCGGATGGCGAGCATCAGGGCCTGGCTGGCGCGCGGGCCGGGGCCCCAGACCAGCTTTTCCGCCAGCGGCGTCCCGGGCATCGGCCGTGCCGACCGCACGAGATCGAGGATCGCCTCGACGATCGATTCGCCCACCGGCAGCCGCCGGACCAGGCGCTGGGTCGCAAGAATGCCCTCCGGCGTGAAAATCGCGGCGGCCTCGCTGGTTTCCGATCCGGTGGTCTCGATCAGCATCCGCCGTTCGGCGTCGCGATCGGGGTAATCGACGCCGATCTCCAGCAGAAAACGGTCGAGCTGGGCTTCGGGCAAGGGATAGGTCCCCTCCTGCTCGATCGGGTTTTGCGTCGCCAGCACGTGGAACGGGCGGGGAAGATCATGCCGCTGGCCGGCGATGGTCACGAAGCCTTCCTGCATCGCCTGCAACAGCGCGGATTGGGTGCGCGGCGAGGCACGGTTGATTTCGTCCGCCATCAGCAATTCCGCGAACACCGGGCCCTTGACGAAGCGGAACGCGCGTTTCCCGGGCGTCGGCTCGTCGAGGATTTCGGTGCCGAGGATATCCGAGGGCATGAGATCGGGCGTGAACTGGACGCGGCGGGCGTCAAGCCCGAGCACCTTGCCCATGGTTTCCACGAGCTTGGTTTTCGCCAGGCCGGGCACCCCCACCAGCAGCGCATGCCCGCCGGCGAGCACGGTGATCAGGGCTTCCTCGATCACGCGTTCCTGGCCGAAGATCACCTTGCCGATTTCGGCGCGGGCCCGGACGAGGTTTTCCGCGGCTTCTTCGGCCATGCGAACGAACGAGGCCGCGAAATCGGCGGGCTCTGTGGAATGGCTCGATGGCTCTCGCATGATCGGGAATTCCTTTCATCCACAGGGGCGTTCACTTCATCCACAGGGGCGTTCAACCGCAGCGGCCTTGCGGCCTCCGCTGCCAATCTGGATCGGCGCGCGCGTCCCGGCAATGCGTGATTGTATCTTGGAAGCGGTTACGCGCACAAACTTTCGTGTTGATGGCGCGGCACGGGGGTTTGTGCCCATATTCCTGCCCCTCGAGACGCGCCAGTTCACCATTCCGGCACTCGAACCGCCAATCATGGCGCGGCCAAGGCGGGGCAGGAGGGTTCGGGCGTTTCCCCTCGCGCTTCAGGCGTTTCCATCGTGGTGAGGCTTTTCTTGGCGATGGCAAGGCCCTAGTTTAGCCCAAGAGGTTCATCATGGCGCAGCCCCAACTCCCCCCGCATTTTCTGGAAGCTGCATCGGGCTATGCCGGTAAAAGGATGCCTCCGGTCGAGCAGTGGAACCCGGAGTATTGCGGCGAGATCGATATGCGGATCGCCCGCGATGGCCGCTGGTATTACATGGGCACGACCATTGGCCGCCTGCCGCTGGTGAAGCTGTTCGCCACTATTCTGCGCCGTGACCCCGAGCGCTACGTGCTGGTGACGCCGGTGGAAAGGGTCGGGATCATCGTCGAGGATGCGCCGTTTCTTGCGGTGGAGATGGAGGCGGCGGCGCTCTACGCCTTTGCGGAGGCGACAGTGCCGAAGATCACCGTGGTGCTGCGTAAGGCTTACGGCGGCTCCTACCTGGCCATG
>CAZNAT010000005.1:10263-19532 GCA_964571245.1 uncultured Methylobacterium sp. | reverse complement strand
GCTGCAATCTCGATGTGGTCATCATCGCCGGCGCCGAACACCCGCTGCGCTGCGTACTGGATGACACCGGCGGCCTCAAGCCCTATCTCCACGTCAGGGGCGATCTCTGGGCGCGGCTGACGCGATCGCTGACGCTCGATCTGGTCGGGCGGGCGGAGGAGGATGAGTTGGGCGCGATGGGAGTTGCCAGCGGCGGCGTGTTCTTTCCGTTTCCCGACCTTTCCGCCCCCGACCTTTCTCCAGGGACCGGCGGATGACAACGCGGCTTTCGCCTTCCCCGGACCACGCAGCCGGCTTTCTCGACCGGGCCCGCAGCCTGCTCCTGCCCGAGCCGCTCGATCCCGCAGAGGATGCGCGGCGGTTTGGCTGTCATGTCATCGCCGGGCTGCCGGCGGAACCGTCGTGGCTTGCGAAGGCCAAACCGGCGGCGGTCCTGTATCCGGTGGTGCGTCGCCCGGAGGGGCTGTCGATCCTCCTGACCGAGCGGGCCGGCCATCTGTCATCCCACGCCGGGCAGGTGGCCTTCCCCGGCGGGCGGATCGAGCCGGGCGAGAGCGCGCTCGATGCCGCCTTGCGCGAGGCCGAGGAGGAGATCGGGCTGGGCCGCGCGTTCGTCGAGCCCGTCGGGTTTCTGCCGGCCTATTACTCGGGGACGGGGTTCCGGGTGCAGCCGCTGGTGGCGCTGGTGGACCCGGCAGCGGTGCTGCGCCCGGACCCCTCCGAAGTCGCCCGGATCTTCGAAGTGCCGCTCGATCACGCGATGAACCTTGAACATTACCGGCAATCGACCATCTTCTGGCAGGGGCGCGAGCGTATTTTCTATATTCTCGACCACGAAGCCGCCTATATCTGGGGGGTGACGGCGGGGATCATGCGGTCCTTCGCCGAACGCTATTGAGGGATTGACCGGAACAGCATGGGACGAATCATCTTTGAACTTTCAGGGTTCTTCTTCCTGCCATTTCTTTGCTATGCGGCGTTTCTCGTCTGGCAACAGAAGCATCCGCGGGCGGCGAAGGCCATCCTGACCAAGCGCGCGTTGCAGGTGCAGACCCTGATCGGTCTGATCTTTGTGGTTCTTGCGCTGCTGGTGGTGGGCTTTGCCGATACCAAACGCACCGGCAGCTATTCGCCTGCCGTGTTCAAGGACGGCAAGCTCGTGCCGGGGCGGGTCGAGTGATCGATGGCGCCGCGCGCGCGCGGGTCTTGAACCTGCTTCAGGAGCCGGTGCTCAAAGCCTTGCTTGCCGTGCTCAACCCGCGCGGCGAGGAAACGCGCATCGTCGGCGGCGCGGTGCGGAATGCGCTGCTCGGGGTCGATGTTCAGGATATCGACCTCGGCACGACGATGCTGCCGGAGGTGGTGACGCCGCTGGCCGGTGCCGCCGGATGGCAGGTGGTTCCGACCGGGATCGAGCACGGCACGCTGACCCTGGTGCGGGATGGATGCCATTTCGAAGTCACCACGCTGCGGGAGGATATCGCGACCGATGGCCGGCACGCAGTGGTGGCATTCGGGCGCGATTTCGCCCATGACGCCGCCCGCCGCGATTTCACCATCAATGCCCTTTCGCTGGGGCAGGATGGCGTCATCCACGATTATTTTGGCGGCACGGCGGATATTCTTGCCCGGCGCGTGCGCTTCATTGGCGATGCCGAGCAGCGCTTGCGCGAGGATTATTTGCGCGGGCTACGGTTTTTTCGCTTCAGTGCCGCCTATGGGGGCGGGCAGCTTGATCCGGCCGGTTTTGCCGCCGTTCTCCGGCACCGGGAGGGGTTTGCGAGATTGTCCCGCGAGCGGGTGCGGCAGGAAATCCTGAAGCTGCTGATGGCGAAGGATGCCCTGCCGGTGATCGGGGCGGCCGAGGCCGAGGGCGTGTTGAGCGAAGTCCTCGGGTTCCCGCTCGATCTTCCGGTTCTCGCGCGGGCGATGGACCTGGCGAGGAATGCGCGGGTTGATCTGGAAGCGATGGCGCGGTTGGCGGCGCTGGCCGGGCCGCACGCGGGCGATGACGCGGCGCTCTGGCAGGCGCGGCTCAGGCTTTCCAATGCAGAAATCAAGCGTTTGCACCGGCTCACCCAGGCCGTGTTGTGCGGGGAGGCTTCGCCGCGTCTGCTGCGCTACCGGTTTGGTGAGCAGGCGGTTCCGGCGCTGGTGCTGAGGGCCGCCGCCGAGATCGATCAGGACGGTCGGCTTGCCGAACGGCTTGAAGAGGCCCGCGAACCCGTGCCGGAATTTCAGCTGTCGGGGGCGGATGTCGTGGCGGCAGGCATCGTGCCGGGGCCGCGTGTCGGTCAGTTGCTCGCAGACGCGGAGCGGCGCTGGATCGATCAGGGATTCGCGCCAACGCGCGGCGATCAGCTGACCCTGTTGCGGGCGGTCCTCGCCTCACTCTGATCTACGGCCAGCGGACGCTGGGCGGCATCGACGAGAGAATGCTTTCGATATTGCCGCCGGTTTTGAGCCCGAAGATCGTGCCGCGATCATACAGCAGGTTGAACTCGACGTAGCGCCCGCGCCGGATCTGCTGCTCCAGGCGGTCCGCCTCGGTCCAGGGCTTGGCGATATTGGTGCGCAGGATCGCCGGATAGGCCGCGAGAAAGGCCTCACCGACGGCACGGGTGAAGGCAAAATCCGCCTCCCAGTCGGCGCTCGCGAGATAATCGTAGAAAATCCCGCCGATGCCGCGGGGCTCGTTGCGGTGCTTGAGGTGGAAATACTCATCGCACCATGCCTTGTAACGCGGGTAATCCATGCCGTGCGCCTCGCAGGGGGATTGCATGGCGGCATGGAAGGCCCGCGTATCCGCGTCTTCCTGCGTGCGGCGGCGGTCGAGCACCGGGGTGAGGTCGGCGCCACCGCCGAACCAGGCCTTCGAGGTCACCACGAAGCGCGTGTTCATATGGACGGTCGGCGCGTTGGGGTTCCAGGGATGGGCAATCAGCGAAATGCCGGTGGCGGCGAACCGCGGATCGGCCTCCGCGCCGGGGATCTGCTGGGCGAATTCGGGCGCAAACGTGCCGTAGACATGGCTGACGTGCACGCCGGCCTTTTCGAACACTCTGCCCCTGAGCATGCCCATGCGCCCGCCGCCGCCGGGGGTGCCGTCGTGATTGGTGCGCGCCCAGGGCTTGAATTCGGCTTTGCCGGCGGCCTTGGTCTCATCGAACTTGGCCTCATCGAACTTGGTCTCATCGAAAAACGGCCCGGACGCCTCGGCTTCGATGGCTTCGAACGAGGCGATGATTCGTGCCTGCAAGGCCAGGAACCAGTCCGAGGCGCGGGTGCGGCGGGCGAGAATGGCGGGGTCGTCGATCAGCGACATCAAAATATCCTTAGTCCTTCGTTACGCGCCGATTGGCCCCAGCGCCGGGAAGGCGTCAAGCTGACGCAGCGCCTCCGCGACCAGAATTCCACCGGCGACGGCGATGTTGAGCGAACGCAGCCCCGGGCGAAGCGGGATGGCGATGCGGTGATCGGCGGCGGCATGAACCGCCTCCGGCACGCCGGCGCTCTCCCGCCCCAGCATCAGGATATCCCCCGGCTGGAAGCGGAATGCGAGGTAGCTTGACGCCGCCCTGGTCGTCGCCAGCACCAGTCTCAGGCCGTTTTCCCGCCGCCAGCGCTCGAAATGCCCGAACGAAAGGTGCCGCCGGATCTCGACATGGGCGAGGTAATCGAGCCCGGCGCGTTTGAGATTGCGGTCGGAGGCATCGAAGCCCGCCGGTTCGATCAGATCGACCGGTACGCCAAGGCAGGCACCGAGGCGGAACAGCGTTCCCGCGTTCTGCGGAATGTCCGGCTCGTAGAGCGCCAGGCGTAGCGCTGGCGCGCCTGAGGCATCGAAAGCCAAATTTTCCGTTTGATCGACCATGGTTGGGGGGTCTAACGCGGTCGAGGGGGATGGACAAGCGGCAACGACGGTGCCATTGAGCCTTCCAATTCAGGATCGTTCCAAACTCCGATCTGACTTGAGGTTTTGTCGTAAATTGGCGAGGCTTCTGGCGGGGGCGAATCGTCGGCTTGTTCGCCGTATGGCGGAAGCATGGCGGATTGGGTGTGGGCATCTGGCTTTCGATCCTGTTTGGCCCGGTTCGCTGGGCGACATCATGGGTCGCACGCGTTGAGGAAGGACGGAAAAGTGGCTGATCATAAAGTGGCTGATCATTCGATGGGCGAACCGAACCGCCGGGATTTCCTGCTGCTGGCGACCGGCGCGGCTGGCGCGGTGGCCGTTGGTGGCGCCGTATGGCCGCTGATTTCGCAGATGAACCCGGATGCCTCGACCATCGCGGCGGGCGCGCCGGTCGAGGTCGATCTCGCGCCGATCGGCGAGGGCAAGGCGATCACGCTGAAATGGCGCGGCAAGCCGATTTTCGTGCGTCACCGTTCGGCCGCCGAGATCGCGGCCTCGAAGAAGGACGATGCGGCGCTGACCATCGACAAGGAGCCGGATGCCAAGCGCGTCAAGGCTTTCGCCGGCAAGGCGCAGGAGCAGTGGATCGTCGTTTACGGCAATTGCACCCATCTCGGCTGCGTGCCGATCGGCTTTTCCGGCGATTACAACGGCTGGTATTGCCCGTGCCATGGTTCGCATTACGACAACGCCGGACGCATTCGCAAAGGCCCCGCGCCGCGCAATCTCGACATTCCGGAATTCGCGTTCCTGTCTGCTTCCAAGATCCGCATCGGCTGAACGAATTTAAGGTGAGACACGAGAATGGCTGAGCATCATTCGTCCTATGTGCCCAACACGGGGTTCGAGCGCTGGCTCGACGCCCGTCTGCCGATCGTTCGGTTGATGCACGATTCGGCGGTTTCCTACCCGGTGCCGCGGAACCTGAACTATTTCTGGACCTTCGGCGCGATCCTGATGTTCATGCTGATCGCGCAGATCGTCACCGGCATCGTGCTGGCGATGCATTACACGCCGCATGTCGATTTCGCCTTCAATTCGGTCGAACACATCATGCGCGATGTGAACTTCGGCTGGCTGCTGCGCTACATGCACGCCAATGGCGCCTCGATGTTCTTCGTCGCGGTCTACGTCCATATCGCGCGCGGCATGTACTACGGCTCCTACAAGGCGCCGCGCGAAGTGCTGTGGATCCTCGGCGTCGTGATCTTCCTCCTGATGATGGCGACGGCCTTCATGGGCTACGTGCTGCCCTGGGGCCAGATGAGCTTCTGGGGCGCCACGGTCATCACCAACCTGTTCTCGGCGATCCCGGGGATCGGCGAGGCGGTCGTCACCTGGCTCTGGGGCGGCTATTCCGTCGATAACCCGACGCTCAACCGCTTCTTCTCGCTGCATTACCTGTTGCCGTTCATGATCGTCGGCGTGGTCGTGCTGCACGTCTGGGCGCTGCACCATGTCGGCCAGAACAACCCGACCGGCGTCGAGGTGAAGAACGTGGCGAAGGATACCGTGCCCTTCACACCGTTCGCGACCGTGAAGGACCTGTTCGCGATGGTCTGTTTCATGCTCGTCTTTGGCTGGTTCGTGTTCTATCAGCCGAATTTCCTCGGCCATGCCGACAACTACATCCCGGCGGACCCGCTCAAGACCCCGGCGCATATCGTGCCCGAATGGTACTTCCTGCCGTATTACGGCATCCTGCGCGCCATCCCCGACAAGCTCGGCGGCGTGGTGGCGATGTTCGCCTCGATCGCGGTGCTGGCGTTCCTGCCCTGGCTCGATACCTCCAAGGTGAAATCGGGGCGCTACCGCCCGACGTTCCGGATCTTTTTCTGGATCTTCGTCGTGGTGACGATCCTGCTCGGCTACACCGGCTCGCAGCCGACGGACAAGGTCGTGCTCAGCCTCGGCGGTCGTACGATCCTCGACATGGTCGGTTTCGCCCAGATCCTGACGGTGATGTATTTCGCCTATTTCTTCCTGGCGCTGCCGCTGCTCGGTCTGTTCGAAAAGCCCAGGGCCGTTCCGGCTTCGATTGCGGAGTCGGTCCTTGGGGACAAGGCTGCCGGCGCTGGCGCCAAGAGCCACGCGTGAGATGAGACGGGAAGAAGGAAGAACCGGTATGACAAACACTTCTCGCTCCCTGATCGCCGCTCTCGTTCTTGCCGGGGCCGCGGTTTCAGCCGCCCCGGTTCTGGCCGCTGGCGGCCTCGAAACCCCGCCGGGCCAGAAATGGAGCTTCTCGGGCCCGTTCGGCACGTTTGATCGCGCCCAGCTTCAGCGCGGGTTCAAGGTCTACAAGGAAGTCTGCGCAGCCTGCCACGGCCTCGAAAAGATCGCCTTCCGCACCCTCGCCGAGCCGGGTGGTCCGGGCTTTACCGTTGGGCAGATCAAGACCCTCGCCGCCGACTACAAGATCAAGGATGGTCCGAACGAGCAGGGCGAAATGTTCGAGCGACCGGGCCGCCCGTCCGATCGTTTCCCAAAGCCCTTCGCCAATGACGAAGCCGCCAAGGCCGCCAACAATGGCGCGGTGCCGCCGGATTTCTCGGTGATCGCCAAGGCGCGGACCTTCGAGCGTGGCTTCCCGCTCTGGGTGCTCGATATCGTCACCCAGTATCAGGAGCAGGGTGTCGATTACATCACCGGGCTGCTGAATGGCTATGTGGCGGCTCCCAAGGGCGCGAAGGTCGAGGATGGCCTGCACTGGAACACCTATTTCCCCGGCAACAAGATCGCCATGGCCAACCCGCTGATGGGGTTGTTCGACGATAACGGCAAGGCCAGCGATCCCGGCTTTTACACCGATGGCACGCCGGTGACGCGCGAGCAGGTCGCCCGCGACGTTTCCGCCTTCCTGATGTGGGCGGCGGAGCCGAAGATGGAAGAGCGCAAGCAGCTCGGTGCCAAGGTGATGATGTGGCTGATCCTGCTCGCGGGGTTGCTCTATTTTACCAAGAAGCGGATCTGGTCGCGGCTTGAAGGCGCGCATTGATCCCGTTCGGTCGCAACGAATGCGAAGGGGCCTCTTGGGGCCCCTTTTTGCTGTCCGGATGCAGGTGGCTGCCCTGCGTTCGGGCTTGATTTGCTCTGGAGCACGCTTGGTTCTGATGGAAACAAAGCCGTACTCTATCTCTTTGTTATGTTGCATGTTGCTCCCGCAAAAGCGGTTTCCGCTTTTGCGCACCATGCTTTAGATCTCCGTCAGCATGCCCTCAACGCCTGTCCTCACTCCGCCCGCCAGCCCCGGTGATCCCATGCAGTCTCTCCGCGACGCCATCCGCACGATCAACGACTATCCCAAGCCGGGGATCCAGTTTCGCGATATCTCCACCCTGCTCGGCAACCCACGGGCGTTTCGGCGGGCGGTGGACGAGCTGGTGCAGCCCTACGCCGGCCTGCGTATCGACAAGGTCGCAGGGATCGAGGCGCGCGGGTTTATCCTCGGCGGCGCGATCGCGCATCAGCTTTCCTGCGGCTTCGTCCCGATCCGCAAGAAGGGCAAGCTGCCGCATCGCACGGTGTCGATCTCCTACAGCCTCGAATACGGCACCGACGAGATGGAAATCCACCTCGATGCGGTCGAGAAGGGCGAGCGCGTCATTCTCGTCGATGATCTGATTGCCACTGGCGGCACCGCGACCGCCGCGGTGCAACTGCTGCAGAAGCTGGGGGCGGATGTGGTGGCGGCGTGTTTTGTGATTGATCTGCCCGATCTCGGCGGTCGCGCCAAGATCGAGGCGCTCGGCGTGCCCGTGCGAACGCTGGTGAGTTTCGAAGGCCATTGAGACGCCGGCGTCGGCTTCTCAATGATACAATGATCAGTCCGGCATCGTCTCCGCGCGGGCCAGCAGATCGGGCAGGCGGTCGATAATCGCGGCAAGCTCGACATCGAGATGGCCGAGCAACTCGGTCCAGTCATCGTAGTGGTGCAATTCGCGGGCGCCATCGGAAATCCCGCGCAGGCCGATCAGCGGCACGCCAAAATGCTGGCAGGCGCGCAGCACGGCAAAGCTTTCCATATCGACCATATCGGTATCGAGCGCTGCATAGCCGGCACCCGAGACAATATTGGCACCGGTGGAAAGCCGCCGCGCGGGAATGCCGGGGAGCCGGTAGGGCAGGCGCACCTCGGCGGGGTGATCGAGGAACGGCGTCACGCCCTTGGTGAAGCCCAGCGGCGAGGCGTCCATATCGCGGTAGGAGACGGACGCGACCTGGTAGACCGCGCCCTGTTCGAGGCGGTTCGACCCTGCCGACCCCATCGACAGCACCAGATCGGGCAAGGTGCCGAGATCGAGGCAGGCCTCGAGCGCCCGCGCCGTGCCGATCGCTGCCTCGATCGGCCCGACCCCGGTAATGACCGGCGTGATCCGTGCCCGGAGCGCGGGGCCGTATTCGGCAGAGGTGGCCATGACCACGAGCAGGCGTGTATCGCCGGCATCCAGCAGGGCGGGTGGTGCGCGCCTGGGTGCGAAACCGCTCATCTCCGGGCTTCCCAGAGCACGGAACCGGTGAAGGCAAACACCGGCACGCCGTGCTGGTTGAGGGCGTAATTGCGCTGGGTGACGATGCCCCAGCCCGGTTTGGACGCCGAATGGCGCGCTTCGAGGATCTTCGCGAAATAGGTCAGGGTATCGCCCGCCAGCACCGGTTTTTTCCACGCAAGGTCGGTGAAGCCGAACCCCATGCCGCGCCGGGGCAGCGGCGCTTCCGCCTCGCGGGCGGCCCAGAAGTCGATCACCACCCGCATCCAGGCCGAAGCGGTATGCCAGCCGGAGGCCGAAAGCCCGCCAAAGTGGCTCGCCCGACCGGCTTCCGCACTCAGATGGAACGCCTGCGGATCAAAGCGCGAGGCAAAACGGATCATGGCGTCCGGCGTGAAGACATGGCTGCCGAAGCGGAGGATGGTGCCGGGGGTGATATCCTCGATATAGCCAAGCCGGGACGCGGTGGGTTCCGTGGCAAAGCTCTCCTCGACGGGTTTTGGCAGGAGATCATCGTTGCCGGCACCGCTCTCGCGGCTGCGTCGGGCGTACATGATCAGGTTGATCTGTTCGAGCACCGGCCGGGCGTTCTGGTTCTGAAGCTCGAAACGGAAATTGACGAAGCCGCGATCCGGTTTGCTCGCTGAAACCCGCGTTGCCAGCACGCGCATCGTGCCGGAGAGCGTGTCGCCCGCGCGCACCGGAGCTAGCCATTTCAGGCTGGAAACGCCGGGAGATCCCATGCCGGCCGAGTTGAGGATGAAGTGGTCCGCGATCATCCGCATGTTCAGGGCGCAGGTGTACCACCCCGAGGCAATCAGGCCACCAACGCGGTCGGACTGCTCGGAGGATGCGTCCAGATG
>CAZNAT010000005.1:6506-10235 GCA_964571245.1 uncultured Methylobacterium sp. | reverse complement strand
TTCACCGTGGTGGCGCCATAGGCTTCGTTTGCGCCCACCGAAAAATCTTCGAAATAACGCATCATTCTCCCGCGCAGCATCAGGGAGCCGTCAGGCTCCGCAGGGCTGCAAAGACCGAAGACGTTCCGGGGTCAGAAATTCGACCTGATCCCATACACCGCGAGAAGGCCGAGCGCCATCATCGCCCCCATCGAGAAGGCGGCGAAAAAGCCCTGCGCGAACCCGCGCCACCATCCCGCGGCGATATCCTCGAACAGGGTGGCGAGAAAGACGAACGGGAACAACACGATCATCAGGGCACGGTAATACACCGAGCGGACTTGGGTGACGACACCAGCCATGCGAAACCTCCAGGAGAGGACTCATGCGGATCATACTAAAGTATTATTGGTGAATGAAAAGCTGAACCTTGGCGTTGAGGCAGGCTTCTAGGTCCAGACCCTAGTTCGCGAAGCGGAAATGCAGCACATCACCATCGGCGACGACATACTCCTTGCCCTCGAGGCGGAACTTGCCCGCTTCGCGCGCGCCGGCCTCGCCCTTGAGCGCCACGTAGTCGTCATAGGCGATGGTCTCGGCGCGGATGAAGCCCTTCTCGAAATCGGTGTGGATCACGCCTGCCGCGCCCGGTGCCTTGGTGCCGGTCAGGATCGTCCAGGCGCGGGCCTCTTTCGGGCCGACCGTGAAATAGGTCACGAGCCCGAGCAGCGCGTAGCCCTCGCGGATGACGCGGTTGAGGCCCGGCTCGGCGAGGCCGATGGCATCGAGGTATTCCGCCTGCTCGCCCGGCGGCAGAACCGCGATCTCGCTCTCGATCTTGGCCGAGACGACGACCGCGCGGGCGCCTTCCTCCTTCGCGCGCTCGAAGACCTTGGCGGAAAAGGCATTGCCCTTGTCGGCGGCGGCTTCCTCGACATTGCAGACGTAGAGAACCGGCTTGGAGGTCAGGAGCCCCAGCATCTCGAAGGCCTTGGCCTCGGTCGGCTTGACCTCGACGAGCCGCGCCGGTTTACCCTCGCGCAACAGCACCAGCGCGCGCGACATCAGGTCGAAAGTTTCCTTGGCTTCCTTGTCGGCGCCCTTGGCGCGCTTCTCGATCGGGATGATGCGCTTTTCGAGGCTGTCGAGATCGGCGAGCATCAGCTCGGTCTCGATGGTCTCGATATCGGCGATCGGATCGATCTTGCCCTCGACATGGGTAATGTCGGCGTCCTCATAGCAGCGCACGACATGGGCGATGGCGTCGCATTCGCGGATATTGGCGAGGAACTGGTTGCCGAGGCCCTCCCCCTTCGAGGCCCCGCGCACGAGGCCGGCGATATCGACGAAGGTGAGGCGGGTCGGGATGATTTCCTTCGAGCCCGCAATGGCGGCGAGCGTCTCAAGGCGCGGATCGGGCACCGCGACATCGCCGACGTTGGGCTCGATGGTGCAGAACGGATAGTTGGCGGCCTGCGCTGCCGCGGTTTGCGTCAGCGCGTTGAACAGGGTCGATTTGCCGACATTCGGCAGGCCGACAATTCCGCATTTGAAACCCATTTTGGCCGTTCCGTTCAAAAATTCTGATCAGGGAGAGTTGGAAGGCCTTTTCGGCCGTGGTCCAGCGGGAGTCTAGTCTTTTTTGGGCGCGGAGGCCTCGGGCTGAGGCGCAGGGGGCGCGGCTGGCGCTTCCGGGGGGAGGGGACCCGCATCATCCGGCTTCGGCTTCGGGGTGGCCTTCTTCGGCGGTGGCTCGGGCAGGATATGGCCGCGCGCTTCCATTTTCAGATGCACCTTGGTCTGGAAATGCGAGGCATCGCCGGCCACAAGCAGATCGGCGAATTCGGCGCAGGCCGAGCACAGGTCCTCCACCCAGGCCGCTTCCGTCTTGGCAAAGTCGTTGAGGACATAGGCATGCACCAGCGCCTTGTCGCCGGGATGGCCGATGCCGATGCGCACGCGCGGATACTCGTTGCCGCAATGGGTGGTGATGGATCTCAGGCCGTTGTGGCCGGCGTTGCCGCCGCCCTTCTTCACGCGCAGCTTCGCGGGCGGCAGATCGAGCTCATCGTGGAACACAAAGACGTTTTCGAGGGCGATCTTGTAAAACCGCATCGCCTCACCGACCGCACGGCCGCTTTCGTTCATGAAGGTGGTCGGCTTGAGCAGGACCGTTTTTGCGCCGCCAATCGTGACTTCGCTGGCCTCGCCCTGAAACCGCGCCCGCCATGGCGCGGCGCGCCAGTGCCGATGGATCGCGTCCAGCGCCATGAAACCGATATTGTGGCGATTGCCGGCATAGCGGGGGCCCGGATTTCCCAGGCCGACGAGAAGGCGCATCAGGCGGCTTCCTTCTCACAGCATGCGGCCAGGACCAGCGGCCGGATGTGGCCGGGGTTTGGCAACGATCATGCGTCAAGGGGCCAGAACGACCCGGCGGGTGCGCCGGGAACACAATAGAAAAACCGCTGCGGCCCGAAAGCCGCAGCGAGAGTGTCGGATCAGGCGTCTGCGGCGCCCTTGGCGCTGGTGCCCGCAATCGTCGCGATGGTGAAGTCGCGGTCCGAGATCACCGGCTTGCAGCCTTCCGGCAGCTTGACCGACGAGATGTGGATCGAATCGCCGAGCTTGGCGTTCGAGACGTCGATCTCGATGAATTCGGGGATTTGGTCGGCGGGAACGGTGAATTCCACCGAATGCCGGACGAGGTTGAGCGCGCCGCCGGCCTTGAGGCCCGGCGAGGCATCCTGGCCCTTCACATGGACCGGGATTTCGACGCGGATCGTCGCGCCTTCGCCCAGACGAAGGAAATCGACGTGCATCGGGAAATCGCGGACGACATCGAGCTGGAAATCGCGCGGGATGGCGCGGATCTTTTCGCCTTCAACGTCGATGTTGAAGACGGTGGTGAGGAAATGGCCGGCGTAGATCAGCCGGTTGGTCTCCTTGAAATCGAGCGAGATCGAAACGGGCGCCTGACCGCCGCCGTAAATCACGGCCGGAACGCGGCCTTCACGACGAACAGCACGGGCGGCCCCCTTACCGGCCCGCTCACGGCGCGTGGCCGAGAGGTTCTTCATAGTGGACATAGGTCTCTCCAAAACAAAAACAGGAGCTGTCACGCCATCACGGAAATGACGCCAGCCCCGAGTGTGTGCTGCTTCCTCCAAGGGTGTAGGACAGCACGCGCGGACATACGGGAAAAGGCAGGGAATGGCAAGCGTTCGGCGCTTTTTGGGGGCCTATCGCGCCGTGCGGGCGCGCCCGAGGGAGAGCGCGATCAGGCTGATCAGCACCGTCAGCGCGATCAGCACCGCACCGAGCGCCAGCGCCAGCGCCAGATCACCCTTGCTGGTTTCGAGTGCGATCGCCGTCGTCATCGTGCGGGTATGGCCGCGGATATTGCCGCCGACGATCATGATCGCGCCAACTTCGGCGATGGCACGGCCGAAGGTGGCGAGAAAAAGCGTCGCCACCGCCGGTCGCTCCATCGCCACCAGCACGCGCATGCGGGTGAGGAACGGGGCGCCGTCCATCGTCAGGGCGTCGCCCACTTCCTTCCACTGCGCCTCCAGCTGCCGATGCAGCAGCGACACCGCGATCGGCAGCGCCAGAATCGTCTGCGCCAGAATCATCCCTTCGGCGGTAAACAGCATGCCAAGCGGCCCGAGCGGGCCGGCCCGCGACAACAGGAGATACACGATCAGCCCGACAACGACCGGCGGCAGCCCCTGCAGGGCATTGACGGTG
>CAZNAT010000005.1:5565-6496 GCA_964571245.1 uncultured Methylobacterium sp. | reverse complement strand
GCGACGCCAGCAGCACGGGGCCGTCGAACCCCGGCGTGAGATCGATGCGCGGCATCGCCTTGAACAGGTAGGTGGGCCCCGTCGGCGGCAGCCCCGGCAGGGCATTGACGGTGACGAGGATCGCCCCGCGTCCGGCAAACGCCTGTGTCGCGAGCAGGCTCGCCAGCGGCAGCGCCAGCATGAAGGCGATCGCCGCAGCCGAAAGGCTGACGCGCAGCGACAGCAGCACGATCCCGGTGAATTCCGCCTCAAGCCCCAGGATCAGCGCGGCGGCAAGGCCGGCTACCTCACTCACGCGCGGCCCCGTTGTGGCTGGGTTTCCCGGTCAACTGCGCGGCGTCTGGACAAGCGGGAAAAACAGCGCTTTGCCGCCGACAGTATAGGAGGAAATCGCGGCCCTGCCGTTCGCCGAGGTTATCCAATCATGCCAGAGTGCGGCATCCCTGGCTTTGATATGCGCGCCCTTCGCCGGCGAAACGAGGATCGACGAATACGGGTTGAACAGCGAGGGGTCTCCCTCCAGCACAATCGCAAGGTCGCCCTTGTTGGCGAAGGCCAGCCAAGTTCCGCGGTCGGCCAGCGTATAGGCCTTGAGCCCGGCGGCGGAGTTGAGCGTCTGCCCCATGCCGCTGCCGAGTTCGCGGTACCAGGGATCCCCGCTTCCGGGCGTGGTGCCCGCGGCCTGCCAGATCCGGAGCTCCTTGGCGTGCGTGCCGCTCTTGTCGCCGCGGGAGACGAAGCTGGCCTTCGCCCGGGCAATGGCCGTGAAGGCCGCCGTGGCATCCTTGGTGCCCTTGACGCCGGCGGGGTCATCCCCCGGTCCGATGAGCACGAAGTCGTTGTACATGACATCGCGCCGATCGAGGCCATGGCCGTCCGCCAAAAATTTTTCCTCCGCCGGACGGTCATGGACAAGCAGCGCATCGGCATC
>CAZNAT010000005.1:0-5555 GCA_964571245.1 uncultured Methylobacterium sp. | reverse complement strand
CGCCCCTGGCGGCAAGCGCCAGCGCCTGCCCGGTTCCAAGCGCGACCACCCGCACCTCGATGCCGGTCTCTTTCCGGAAAATCGGCAGAATATGGCCGAAGAGGCCGGATTGCTCGGTCGAGGTCGTGGAGGCGAGCGTGATAAACCGCTCGGCGGCAGGTGCTTCCACGGGCAAGCTCAGCCATGCGGCGATCGACAGAACTGTCAGGAGAGCTCTCATTTTTTTATCCTCTGGCGAGAAAGTTCACTATCGGGCGGGAGTGTAGACACGCTGGCTTCATTCGCAACAGAAAACACGCATAGGATATCCCTATATATTTGACATCGTAGAGAAATTCGTCACTAGATCGGCGCCGGGGCCGACGGCGGCCTTTCTCCGGAACATGAAAAACGCGGGGGCTTGGCCTTCATGTGGAGGGGGGCAGGCTGCGGGTTTCGGGTTGCTTCCTTGCATCCCCGGCTGGCTTCCCAGGCAATAGACCTGCCTGTGTTTGTGCTGTTATCTCAATCTTGAGTTTTCTTCCCTACGCCACATTTCCCCATGCCGGGTTTCTTCTCCCAAACGAGGTCAAACGATGTCCAACTCTACGATCCGCGCCTGCCTGATGGCCGGTCTACTGCTGCTCTGCCCGGCGATTGCCAGCGCCAAATCCTATACCATCCCCGATCCCAACCCGATTGCGGTCGTGACCATGCCGGATGACTGGGAAACCACCGTCATCCCCAAGGGCATCGAGGCCGATTCCGAGGACGAGGAAGTCTATGTTGCGATCGAGGTCGCCGAGCTCAAGAAAATCGACAAGGCGATCGAGGAGACGATCGTCTGGCTGCAGGGCAAGGGCGTTGTCGTCGATGTCGCGACCCAGCAGCAGGGCGAGGTCACCATCAACGGCATCCCGGGATTTCAGGTCCGCTGGAGCGGCAAGGATGACGATGGCCCCGCCAATGTCAGCCTGACCATGCTCGTCTTGTCGGAGACCAAGGGGTTGATCCTGACCTATTGGGCTTCGCCCGAAGGTGAGAAGGACAACCTGAAGGCGCTGGCAAGCATTCTCGACAGCCTCAAGCCGGTGAAATAACAAGCTGAAACGCCTTCCCCGCAGGGCCCCAAGACCCGCAGAGCCCCAAGGCCTGCGGGGAACAAGGCCTGCGGGGAACAAGGCCTGCGGGGAATGGCGCAGGCTCTCGCGCGGATTTTGTGTGGTCTTGCTCGACTAGGGGCTTGCCCCGATCAGCAATCTTGCCCGATCAGTCGAACAAACTCGACACGCTCTCTTCGGTCGCGGTGCGGCCGATGGCTTCGCCCAGCAGCGAGGCCACGGAGATGACACGGATGTTTTTCGCGACGCGCACGGCCTCGGTCGGCTGGATCGTGTCGGTCAGAACGAGTTCCTTGAGCTTCGAGGCGGTGATGCGGGCAACCGCCCCGCCCGAGAGCACGCCATGGGTGATATAGGCCGAAACATCGGTCGCGCCATTGGCGAGCAGCGCCTCGGCGGCGTTGCAGAGCGTGCCGCCGGAATCGACGATATCGTCGACCAGAATGCACGAATACCCCGTGACATCGCCGATGATGTTCATCACTTCCGACTCGCCCGCGCGTGGCCGACGCTTGTCGACGATCGCGAGCGGCGCGTTGATGCGGTTGGCAAGCGCGCGGGCGCGCACGACGCCGCCGACATCCGGGGACACCACCATCACCTTGGTGATGTCGAACCGCGATTTGATGTCGTTGACCATTACCGGCGCGCCAAAAAGGTTATCCACCGGCACGTCAAAAAAGCCCTGGATTTGCGCGGCGTGGAGATCGAGCGTCAGCACGCGGTCCGCGCCGGCGTGGGTGATGAGGTTGGCGACGAGCTTGGCCGAAATCGGGGTGCGCGGCGCGGATTTCCGATCCTGCCGGGCGTAGCCGAAATACGGCAGGACGGCGGTGATGCGCTTGGCCGAGGAGCGGCGCAGGGCATCGGTGATGATCAAGAGTTCCATCAGATGATCGTTGGTCGGGAACGAGGTCGACTGGAGGATGAAGACATCCTCGCCGCGGACGTTCTCCTGAATTTCGACGAAGATCTCCATATCCGCGAAGCGCCGCACCTGGCATTTGGCCAGCGGCTGGCGAAGATAGGCGGCGATGGCTTCCGCCAGCGGACGGTTTGAATTGCCCGCGACGAGTTTGATCTTTTCCATGCTCACGCTATCCCTGCGTTTGGCGGTCGGGACGGCGCGGGGGCTATCCCCCTGCCGAATGCGCCACGCCATATTCTGATCGCCTGCTGGTAGCGCGGAGCGCTCCGCGTTTCAACATGACAGCTATGCAACATCACAGCCGAATTTGGCACCCTCGCCAGAAAATCAACGCTCTTGGCTTCGAGGCGCCTGAGCGGTCCCGGTCCTGTCGGCTTGCGGTTTGGCCGGGCTTTGCCGAGGCGGCTTGAACCCGGAGCGCACAGCCAGGATCACTCGGCGGCTTCTGCCTCGGCGACGAGCGGCACCACGCCGCTGGCGTGGCGGACGAGATCATCGATGCTCATCTGGGCGATCTGGCGCATGGCGGCTTCGTCGAAGGCGGACCATGGCGCATTGGCCGGCGTGCTGATCGCCGCCGCGCCCTTGATCCGCGCCGCGCGGGTATGGCCGTTCTCGGAGGTGTCGAGAACCCAGGCAAACCCGGTTTTGCCATCCGCCGAGGCATAGGCATCGAGATAGGTCTTGACCTTCAGGTTGCTGGTGCCGGGCGCCAGTCCGACGATCTCGAAGCCGCGCTTGCGGGCTTCCTCCGCCAGAATGGTTTCGAACTTCCGGGCGAGCTCGGGCGAGGGGCCTTGCGTTGCAAGAAAGGCGAGCTTGGTCCCGCTGACGCTCAGGGCGCTGGTCGGGGCCGTCGCCATCATGGTGGACTGGCACCCCGCGAGCATCAACACCGCCAGGGCCGCGAAACCGGCGAGGCGCAGGCGGCGCGGCAGCCGCAAACCATGTTGCGAGCAAGCTTGTGTCGAGTGACCATTCATCGTGCGGCTCCCCACAAGACCCGAGTATCCACCGCCCTGACGCGGGATTAACCGTTTCTTAACGCTGATCGGCGGGCGGGGGAAGGGGTTGGCGGGGGCAAGCCAAGTCATGGTAAACGGGCCGAGATCATTCAGCCAAGGTCCGCGACCCAAACCGCAGCCTATTCGCGTGAGGTGATTGCGGAGCGCGCGCGTACCCAGATCCTAGCGCGTGCCAGACCTTAGCGCTTACATGGCGTCACCTGGCTGTTCGCGGTGGCCATCGGCTTACCGTTGATGAAGACGGATGGTGAGCCCGTGATGATCGTGCCACCGCACTCGGTCTGGCTGCCGACGGTTGCTGCTGGCTTGCCATTGATGGTCACGTTGGCCGCGCCGTCGCGAACCGGGGCGTGGGTGCTGGTGGCATCGCCCTGCCGGGCGGCGGGGCTGCCGCCGACCGTCACTGAAGGCGAGCCGGTCACGACCTGACCGGGAGAGCCAGGCCGGGTTGGCGCGGGCGTGGCAACGGCATCGGCAGGCTCATTGGCGGCATGGAGCGGCATCGCGGACATCAGAAGCACGGCGAGGATGAGGCTGGCGCGCATGCCGGTCACCGACGGGGTCATGGCTGGCCCGCGTCCATCGAAACCTCGTTCCGCAAAAACCTGTCGCATCCAACCTTCCCCCTAGCGCACGACGAGCGCCAGATCCGGCGCGTTGATCGCCTCCGCGCCGCGCTCGCCGATAAGATAGGTGCGGCCGAGGCACATGGCGGTTTCGCTTTCCGAATCCATCAGGATCATATGGGCAAACAGCACCATGCCCGGCACCAGCACCCAGGGATTTTGGCTGTAGAACATCGGCCAATCCATCCAGGAGGGCGTGAATTTCGCCCCCAGCGAGTAGCCGCAGGCATTGAGGCGGTGGCTCGAAAGCCCATGCGCATCAAAGACCCCGGCATGCGCGGCAAAGACATCGCCGGCGGTATTCCCCGGTTTCATCGCGTCCTGGCAGGCGTCGAGCGCTTCGCGGGCGGCGGCGTGATACGCCAGATGCCGCTTCGAGGGCGTGCCGATGATATGCGTCCGCATGATCGCGGCGTGATAGTGCCGGAACGCGCCGGCGAACTCGAGCGTGAGCTGGTCCTGCGCGGCGAGCTTGCGGCGACCGGACTTGTAGCGGCACAGCAGCGCGTCGCCGCCCGAGCCGATGATGAATTCATTGCCGGGGTAATCGCCGCCCTCGGTAAAAATCGCGTTGTGCTGCGCGGCGAGAATGGCGCCTTCGTCGGCCCCGGCGTGTGTCGCTTCGATCGCGGCCCTGTCGGCGAGGTCGGAAAGCCGGGCGGCTTCACGGACATAGACGATCTCTTCCGCGGATTTCACCGCGCGCAAGGCGGTAACGAGCGTGGAGGCGTCCATGAGCGTGGCAAAGCCGTCGAAGGCGGCTTCCAGTTTCTTGCCGTTAGAATGCACGAGGCCATAGCTTTCGAATTCGCAGCCGATGCGGGCGCCGGCGAGCCCCATGCCCGCCGCCATCGCCTTGAGATCGAGCGCCGGATTGGCGTCGGCACCATCGCGCCAGATGCGGATATCGCTCAGGGTCGAGGTGCGCTGCGCCTGCCGGAAATCCGCCGAGCGCGTCAGCAGCGCCGTGGTCCCGTCCGATCTGACCACCAGGCATTGGAAGAAACAGAAGCCGAAGGTGTCATAGCCGGTCAGCCAGAACATGCTCTCCTGCTGGAACAGGAACAGAGCATCCAGCTTCGCTTCGGCCATGCGGCCCAGCAGGGCCTCGCGGCGGCAGGTGAATTCGGTGGACGTGAAATGCAGGGCCATCGGGATATCCGGTAGGTTCAGGGGTACGGCGAAGGTATCGCCCTTTTCCGGGAAACGCCAATGGGCGGTAGGCCCCAAGGAAAAGCCCCGCATCCACAGGGGATACGGGGCTCGGGGAGAGGCCTTCAAAAGGCTGGCGGATCAACCGCAGACGGTGCGGCGGACGAAGACGACCTGACCGGTATAGGGGTCGTAGACGCGTTTGCGGGCGATGTAGCAGCCGCCGTAGCCGACCAAGCCGACACCGGCCCAGTGGCGGCGGCCATGCCAGCGGTGGCCGTAGTGATGGCGCGGGCGAAGGTGGTGGGCACCGATGCCGATCGGGCGGTGGTGGCCATGGAAGCCATGACCGCGCCCGGGGCGGGCTTCGGCGGCAGGCGTGAAGGCAACCGCGAGGGTGAGCGCGGCAGCGGCGGCAGCGAGAGTTTTGCTGAAGAGGTTCATGGTGGTCTCCTTTTGGCCGGGCCTTGGGGGTGAGGCTTGCAGCCATCTTTTGGGGGTGGGCTCAGAAGCTGCTCGGGGGGCGGGCAGTGATTGGAGACTAGTCCTGCCCGGTAGGGAGCACGGTGCGGCAGCGCACGTGGGATGCGTGAGGCCGGGTATTTCATCAAGATGCTGAAAAATATGATATTTTTAATCCTGTAGGGCTGGAAGCTGTGCGTTGATTCCATGAAAAAGCCTCGCATCCGGGAGGGAGCCATAGCGGCGGGACTGCCCGCCGCGT
>CAZNAT010000004.1:25346-83836 GCA_964571245.1 uncultured Methylobacterium sp. | reverse complement strand
GAAAGCCCCTCGAATTTCATCCCGGCGGGGGAGGTGCAGGGATAGGCATCGTCGCGGATCAGGTTTTTACGGCGGATCTCGATCGGGTCCATGCCGATCGCCTCGGCGGCAAGATCGACGAGGCCTTCGGTCACCGCCGTCGCGATCGGGTGGCCGACCGCGCGATACTGGCAGGTCGGGGTCTTGTTTTGCAGGACGACGGTGGTGGTGGCGCGATAATGGGCGAAATCATACGGTCCGCCGCAGAGATTGACGACCTGATTGCCCTCGATGGCGCTGGTGCGCGGATAAACCGAATAGGGGCCGATGCCGGTGAGATCATCGATATCGAAGCCGACGATGCGGCCGTCCCGCATCACGCCGATCCGGCCGGCGATGCGGTGGTCGCGGGCGTGGATATCCGAGGCAAAGCTCTCGAAGCGATCCGCGATGAATTTCACCGGTCGTCCGAGGATTTTCGAGATCGCGACGGTCGCGACCTCATCGGGGTAAACATGGACCTTGATGCCGAAGGAGCCGCCGACATCCCGGCAGATCACCCGCACATCGCCCTCGGCCATCCGCAGCTGTCTGGCGAGAACGCCCTGCATCATGTGCGGGGCCTGGGTGGCATGATATACGGTCAAACTCTGGTCGGCGCGGTTGAAATCCGCGAGGATCGAGCGTGGCTCCAGCGTCACGCCGGTATGCCGCCCGGTATGGAAAACCGCCTCGACCACGTGATCGGCCGCCGCGAAGGCCTTGTCGATCTGGCCTGCCTCCGCCGTGCGCGTAAACACGAGGTTGTCGCCGAGTTCGGGGTGGATCACCACCGCGCCGGGCTTGAGCGCGGTTTCCATATCGACCTGCACCGCCAGCGGTTCCCAGTCGATGACGACCTCCGCGGCGGCATCCTCGGCGCGGGCGACGGTATCGGCGACAACCGCCACCACGGCCTCGCCCTGCCAGGTCGCGCGATCGAGCGGGAGCGGGTATTGCGGCGCGGACTTCATGCCCCTGAGGTGGGCCAGCGTCGCCACCCAGGGATCGCATACCCCGGCGAGATCGGTGCCGGTGAATACCCGGATCACGCCGGGCATTGCCGCCGCGGCGGCCGTTTCGATCGAGCGCAGGCGGGCATGGGCATAGGGCGAGCGCAGGAACACGACATGCAGCATGCGTGGCAGGCTGATGTCATCGGTATAGCTGGCGCGGCCCTCGACGAGCTTGCGCATGTTGGGGCGCGGCACCGCCCGGCCAATATAGCTGTTCGGCAGATCCTCGCGCGAAAGCCCGATCGAGGCCGGGCTATGGGGGGCGTTCATGCGGGACCTCCGGTTTTCTCCGGAGGAGCCTGCGGCGGGCGGGCAGCTCCTGGACCGGATTGAGCAAGCCGGGTTTGGGCGACATCGGCAATGGCTTCGACGATGGCCTGATACCCGGTGCAGCGGCAGTAGTTGCCCGAGATATGCTCGCGGATCACCGCCCGGTCGGTGGTGCAATGATGGTCGAGCAGGTCCGCGGCGGTCATCAGCATGCCCGGCGTGCAGAAACCGCATTGCGCCGCGTTGCGCGCGACGAAGGCATCCTGGAGGTCGCGGATGCTGCCGCTATCGGTCAGGCCCTCGATGGTCTCGACATGCCGCCCTTCGAGGCTGACGGCGAGGACGAGGCAGCCGCGAACGATCTCGCCATCGACCCGCACCGTGCAGGCACCGCAAACCCCGTGTTCGCAACTGGCGTGGCTCCCGGTCATCCCGAGATCGAGCCGGAGAAAATCGATCAGGTGACGCCGCGGCTCGATGCTGCCTGTCACCTTTTCGCCGTTGACGAGGAGGTTGACCTCGATGCGCTTGTTCATCCCGCGTTCCTCATCCGCCGGCCATTTCGCGAAGCGCTCTTGCCGTGAGCACCCGCGCCAGATGCCGCTTCATCGCCGCCGGTCCATGCAGATCATCCGGTGGATCAAGATCCCGATCGAGGGCGGTCAGCAAAGGCGCGAGGCCTGCCTCGAGATCAGGCCCCGCAAGATCGAGGCCGGCCAGCGCAGCCGTCAGATTTTTTGCCAGCACAGGCCGGGAGTCGACGCCGAAATACACCGGCCGCACGGACGAAATCCGGCTGCCTTCCAGCGTCAGGCGGCAGGCAATCCCCGCCATCGCGTAGTCCCCGGAGCGGCGGGCGACTTCCAGGATCGCAACCCGCTGGTTGGCGCGGAGCTTCGGAATTTCAACCGCTGCGATGATTTCGTCCTCGGCGAGCGCTGTTTCAAAAAGCCCGACAAAAAACGCTTCTGCCGCAATCCGTCGCTCCCCCCGGGGCGAGCGCGCGATGATGCAGGCCTCCAGCGCGACCATGCAGGCGGGCAGTTCGGCGGCAGGATCGGCATAGGCAAGACTGCCGCCGAGCGTGCCACGATTGCGGATCGCGGGATGGGCGATGAGCGGCGCGGCCTTGGCCAGGAGCGGGGCGTGGCGCGCAACCAGCGGGTCCCGCTCCAACTCGACATGGCGCGTCAGCGCGCCCAACCGAAGCAAATCCCCGCTCTCGCCAATGCCGCGCAGCGCCTCAACGCCGGAAATATCGATCAGTTCGTCGGGTTGGGACAGGCGGAACGCGAGCGCCGCCAACAGGCTCTGGCCGCCGGCCAGCAACCTGGCCTCGCCGGGGCACGCCGCCTTGAGCGCCCAGATCTCGTCGAGCGTGTTCGCCCTGGCATAGCCGAAAGCCGGCCATTTCATCGCGCTTTCTCTCCCGTGCGGCCTGCGGGCGCATCTTTTGTCCGCGCGCCGGCTTCGACCGTCTGCAGCAGATTAAATGATCATTTGATAAATTCAAGCGGGATATTGTAATTCGTAACGGGCCTCGTCATGAACGGGTCAGGACAGGGGGAACGGGATGCCAGAGGGCCGCGAGACAAGGCAACGCCGGCTGCGCCCGGACGAGCGCCGCGACCTTATCGTCACCGAAGCCGTCCGTTATTTCGCGGAGGTCGGGCTCGCGGGTCCGACGCGCGACCTGGCGCAGCGCGCCGGCATCACCCAACCGCTGCTCTACAAGTATTTTGCCAGCAAGGCCGATCTCGTCGAGGCGGTTTTCGAGCGCGTCTATCTCGACCGGCTGTCGCCGGAATGGCCGGCGCTGCTGGCGGATCGCTCGCGCTCCTTGCGCGCCAGGCTCATCGATTTCTACCAGGCCTATACCCGCGCGATCTTCACCTACGAATGGATGCGGATCTTCATGTTCGCCGGGCTTGCCGGGGAGCGGCTGAACCGGCGCTATCTCGAGCATCTGCGCGATCTCCTGCTTCGCCCTTTGCTGACTGAGCTTCAGGCGCACCCCGGACCGCCAGCGCCGGGCAAAAACGGTTCGGAGGCGCCGGATATGGAAGACCTCTGGAACCTCCATGGCTCGATCGTCTATCTCGGTATCCGGAAGTTCATCTACCAGCTGCCGGTTCCCGAGGACACGGATGCGATCATCGAACGCGCGATTGACCGCTTTCTGGCCGGTGTCGGGGTTGGCCCTTCTGGCGACACGCCTGGGTGAACAGAGCCTAGTCGTCGAGGATCGCGACCGCGCGGGTCCAGCCCGCGGAGGCCCGGGCGATCTTGACCGGGAAGCAGGAAACCGTGAACCCCGTTGCCGGCAGCGCTTCGAGATTGGCGAGTTTCTCAAGGTGGCAATAGCCGATCTCGCGGCCCGCCTTGTGCCCCTCCCAGATGATCGCCGGATCGCCCTCACGGGCAAATCGCGCCCGCGTGGCCGAAAACGGCGCGTCCCAGCTCCAGGCATCCGTGCCCGTCACCCGCACGCCGCGCGAGGTGAGCCAGAGGGTCGCCTCGCGGCCGATGCCGCAGCCCCGGTCGAGATAATCCGGCTGGCCATAGGCCGTTCCGGCGGCGGTGTTGACCAGCACGATATCGAGCGGCTGCACGGCATGGCCGATGCGGGCAAGCTCCGCCTCCACCTCGGCGGCGCTGACGACATGACCATCGGGCAGGTGGCGGAAATCGAGCTTCACCCCCGGCCCGAAGCACCAGTCGAGCGGAACCTCGTCGATGGTGATCGCGCGCTCGCCGTGGTTCATCGTCGAGTGAAAATGCCAGGGCGCGTCGAGATGGGTGCCGTTATGGGTCGAGATCCGGACGTTCTCCACCGCCCAGCCCTCGCCGTCGGGCAGCTGCTCCGGCCTTAGCCCGGGAAACAGCGCGGCGACGTCGGCGGCGCTTTGCCGATGGCCGATATAGTCGATTTCGGGCAGCATCATCGGCGGATCGGAAGCGATCCCGGCCCGTAGCGCCACGGAAAGATCGATCATGCGTCGTGCCATCCCCGGGGCTCCTCGCCAATGGCTTTCGTTCGATACTGCCGTTCCGTTTGCCATATCGCCCGCATGATCGGAAGCGGAAACCCGGGGCCGGAAAACGGTACGGTTGAAAAAATTCGACGGTCGTAGACTTGTCCAATGACGGGGAATTGAAAGCGATCCTGGGATGGTATAGCGTCAGCATACCCAAAAAATAAAATTTGGTAGGGTGGAGGAAACTAAATGAGTAAAATCAAAACAGTAAGTCGGGTTTTGGGCTTCGGCCTCACCGTGGGCCTGGGCATGCTGCTGGCCGCGCCGGCGAATGCGCAAGCGACGCTCGACGCCGTCAAGAAGCGTGGCAAGATCCTGTGCGGTGTTTCCCCGGTCTCGGCCGGCTTCTCGTTCGCGGACGACAAGGGCGTGCGCCGCGGCTTCGATACCGACATTTGCCGCGCGCTTTCGGCCGCGATCTTCGGCGATCCCGACAAGGTTGAATCGGTTCCGCTCAACACCAACGTCCGCTTCCAGGCGTTGCAGTCCGGCGAGGTCGATCTGCTCTCCCGCCAGACCACCTGGACCTTCTCGCGCGACAATTCGCTCGGGCTCGATTTCGGTCCGGTGGTGTTTTACGACGGCCAGGGCATCATGGTGCCGGCCAAGCTCGGGGTGAAGAGCGCCGGCGAACTCGCGAGTGCCGTGGTCTGCGTGCAGCCGGGCACCACGACGCAGCAGAACCTCGAGGATTACTTCCGCCCGCGGAAGATCAAGTATGAATCGGTGGTGTTCGAGAACTCCGACGAGTGGCGCAACGCCTATTTCTCCGGCCGCTGCGACGCGATCACGACCGACCGCTCCGATCTTGCCTCGGTTCGCGCCGTGGCGCAGGATCCGAAGGCCCATATGATCCTGCCGGAAACGATTTCGAAGGAGCCGCTGGCGCCGGTCGTGCGGCAGAACGACGCCAACTGGCGCGATATCGTCAGCTGGAGCGTGTTCGCGCTGTTTGCTGCCGAAGAGATGAAGATGACGCAGGCCAACGTCGACACCTTCCTCACCAGCAACGATCCCGAGGTCAAGCGCATGCTCGGCGTCACCGGCGATCTCGGCAAGATGCTCGGCCTCGACAACAAGTGGGCGCTGAACGTGATCAAGGGCGTCGGCAACTACGCCGAAGTCTTCGACCGCAACCTCGGCCCGAACACCCGCATCGGCCTGTCGCGCGGCCCGAACAAGCTTTGGACCGAAGGCGGCCTGCTCTACTCCCCGCCGTTCCGCTGATGTGATCGGCCGATCATCGGCCGACAGCCGTAAAAGTGGCTCCGGGCGGCGCTATGCGCCGCCCGGATTTCCACGTGTGTCAGCAATTCCTTGCCAGTCATTCCGGGGTGCGTTCTGCCATGGCTCATTTAACGCGGCTGTTTTATGACCTGCGCGTGCGGGCGATCCTTTATCAGGTCATCGCCGTTCTGACCGTGGTGCTGATCGGGCTCTACCTCGCCTCGAACGTCTCGCGGAAGCTGGCGGAGCAGAATATCTCGACGGGCTTTGCCTTTCTCTGGCGCGAGGCCGGCTTCGTCATCAGCCCCTCCATCCTTGAGTACAGCCCGACAGACAGCTACGCCCGCGCCTTGCTGGCCGGGATCTTGAACACGGTCTGGGTCTCCGTGCTCGGCGTGACGCTGGCGACGATCATCGGTCTTGTGGTCGGGATCGCGCGGCTTTCGCGCAATCCGTTGCTCGCCTTTCTGTCGTTCCTCTACGTCGAGGCGCTGCGCAACGTACCGCTGCTGCTCTACCTGTTCCTCTGGTACGGGCTCATCGTCACGCTGCTGCCGCCGGTGCGCGAGGCGATGGAAATTGTTCCGCATGTCTTTATCTCGAACAGCGGCGTGACCATTCCGGCCATGAAATGGTCGCTCGCGCATACCCAGGTGCTCATCGCCCTGGTGCTGGGCCTGGTGATGGCGCTCCTTGTCCGGCGCCGGCAGATCGCCCAGCGTGTCGCCACCGGCATCGAACGCCGGACCTGGCCGCTGACGGCGCTGGCGCTGCTGTTGCCGCCGGTTCTCGCCATCCTGGTGTTCCAGCCGGATTTTGCGATCGAGTTTCCCGAGAAGGGGCGATTCCGGCTGGCCGGCGGCGCGCATCTCAAGCCCGAATTCACCGCGCTGCTGCTGGGACTGTCGCTCTCGGCCTCCGCCGGCATCGCCGAAACCGTCCGCTCGGGCATCCTCTCGGTCAACAAGGGACAATGGGAGGCGGCGCGCTCGCTCGGGCTCAACGACAGGCGCTCGCTGCGCCTGATCGTGTTGCCGCAGGCGCTCCGGGTGATCATCCCGCCGCTGACCAGCGCCTATCTCAGTCTGTTCAAGAATTCCTCGCTGGCGATCGCCATCGGCTACCCCGATCTCGTCATGGTCGCCAACACGACGATGAACCAGACCGGGCAGGCGATCGAAGGCATCGCCATCTTCATGCTCGTCTATCTCGGGCTGTCGATCATCATCTCGATCTTCATGAATTGGTACAACGGCCGTGTGGCCCTGAAGGAGCGCTGAGCGATGAGCGATATCAGCTTCGCCCATATCGCACCGCCGCCGCGCCCGGGCGTCTTCCGCCGCACGGTGCTGCCGCTGTTCGCAACCCCGGGCAACGCCATCATTTCACTGGTGTGCCTGTGGCTGCTCTGGATCATCGCCAAGGCGGGCTACGGCTGGCTGTTCGCCCGCATGGTCACCGAAGGGGGCGCAGCCGCCTGCCGCTCGGGCAGCGGCCTCTGCCTGTCGTTCTACGAAGCCAAGCTTCGGTTCATGATTTTCGGCGTCTACCCCTATGCGGAGCATTGGCGGGTCGGCCTCGCAATGCTGCTTTTCATCGCGGCCATCGGCGTTTCCATGGTGCCGAGGTTCTGGAGCAAGCGGCTCCTGGTGTTGTGGGCTGCGGTCATCGGGGCCAGCATCGTCCTGGTCGCGGGCGGCGTTTTCGGGCTCCGGCCGGTTTCCACGACGCTCTGGAGCGGGCTGCCGCTCTCCTTCATGTTGACGGCGATCGGGCTGGCGTTCGGGTTCCCGCTCGGGGTAATCCTCGCCTTGGCCCGCGCTTCGAAGCTGCCGGCCATTCGCGTGATCGCGATTGTCTTCATCGAGGTGGTCCGGGGCGTGCCGCTGATCTCGATCCTGTTCATGGCTTCGGTGATGCTGCCGCTGTTCATGCCGACCGGGATGACCATCGACAAATTGCTGCGGGCGCAGGTGGCGATCATCATCTTTGCCGGCGCCTATATCGCCGAGGCCGTGCGCGGCGGGCTGCAGGCCATTCCGCGTGGCCAGCACGAGGCGGCAGGGGCGCTCGGCCTGCACTACTGGCAATCGATGCGGCTGATCGTGCTGCCGCAGGCGCTGAAGATCGTTATCCCGCCGCTGGTGAACATCTCGATCGGCTTTTTTCAGGATACGACGCTGGTCACGATTATCGGCCTGCTCGATTTCCTCTCGACGATCCGCACCGCGATGATGGACCCCGAATGGATCGGCGCGGCGGTGATGGAAGGCTATTTCTTCGCCGCCTTCGTCTATATCGTCTTTTCCTACAGCATGGGCGCCTACAGCCGTTATCTCGAACGGCGGCTGAGAACCGGGCACGACTAGGCGCCAGATTCTGGGGTCGAGACCCGTTCATTTCGGCGAAGCGGACACCGGTTCATCGCATAGTGCGCCAGGATAACTCTTGGCGTCAGCATGACTCTCGCGCAGGTTATCCCGCGCGGGCCGCGCGGAATTCGCGGAGGTAGTCCATGGCCTGATAGGTCCAGTAGGTCATCTGCACCGCCGCGACGCCGAAGGGGCCACCCGCCCAGTTGAGACCGAACGGGGCGTAGTGACGATAGCGGTCGGAGGTGCCTAGGATGCCCTCCGCCACGACCCGCCCGCCGATCGCGGTGGTGTTGAGGCCATGGCCACCAAACCCGTAGGCATGCCAGACCTGCGGTTTCAGCTGCCCGATCATCGGCATGAGATGACGCGCATAGGCCATGAGACCGGACCAGGCGACCTCGACCTTGAGGCCGTCGAGCTGCGGGTAGGTCGAGACCATCGTCTGCCGCAGCATTTCGGCCAGGCGCCCGGGCTCGCTGGTGCGGGTGGTGATCCGCCCGCCCCATAACAGCCGGGTGCCGCCCTCGACCAGCCGATAGTAGTCCCCGGCGCGGCGGTTGTCGCTGATCGCATAGGGCACGCCGATGGCTTCCCGGAGGCGCTCCGGCGCGGCTTCGGTCAAAAGGACATAGGTCGCGATCGGCAGCATCGTCCGACGCAACGACGGCACCACGCCTCCGGTATAGCCGCCGGTCGTGAAGATGATTTCCCGCGCGGAGACATGGCCGCCGGCGGTCCGAAGCGTTTTGGTCGCGCCCTCCAGCTCCGCCTCGATCACCGCCGAGCGTTCGAAGATGCGCCCGCCGAGCGCCTCGATACCCGCCGCCAGCCCGCGGGCGTAGTTCAGCGGGTGGAAGTGGAATGCCTGCGGATCGAACAGCGCCTCGTGATACTTGTTCGACCGCAGCACGGCCCGCACCTCGTCTTTCGTGAGCTGCTCGAGGGGATAGTTGAAATCGCGCGCCATCTGCTCCCGGCGCGCGGCAAGCGCGGCGGCATCGGGGTAGCGCAATACGCTCAGCTTGCCGTAGGTCGGGGTGTTGTCGGCCATGGCGAGAAGGCGAAGGTTGTCCTCGACGATCCGGCACCCCTCGATCGACAGGCGATAGAGCGCATGGGCGCTCTCCTTGCCGGCCATCATCGAGATATGGGCCAGGCTGGCGGCATAGCCGGGGCCGACAAAGCCGCCGTTGCGCCCCGAGGCGCCCCAGCCAACCCGCTCGCTCTCCAGCACCACCACCGACTTGCCGGCGCGGGCGAGATCAAGCGCCGCCGTCAGCCCGGCGAGCCCGGCACCGACAACGGCCACATCCGCCTCGATCGCGCCAGCCAGCGCCGCGCGCTCGCCGGGTTTGGTCAGCGTCCGCGCGTAGTAGCTGTCACCATATCCGTTCATCGCGCACCCCTGCTGAAGCCACTCCCGATCAAAAGGGGATAGCGCGGAATACTGATGGTATGCAATATTTGGTTGAAGTGTTCTGGTGCATTCTGGATTGCCCGTTGCGGTGGCCAGATCGGCAACTCCAATCCGGCACTCCGAGCCGATATGCCCAGGCCGAAAACAGTCACCGCCATCGAAGGAAAGCTCATGATCGACAATGCCGGGACTACCCTGTTTCGTGGATGCGATTGGCTCGTCGCCTGGGATGCGGCTGCCAAATCCCACGTCTATCTCCGCCACGCGGATTTCGCGATCCGCGGCAGCGAGATCGTCCATGTTGGCAAGGATTACGCCGGGCCTGTCGATCGCGAGGTTGACGCGCGCGACATGATGATCATGCCGGGCTTCGTCGATATCCACAGCCACCCCGGGCACGAGCCCGGCTGGAAGGGGATGCTGGAGGAACTGGGCTCGCCCCGCCTCGGGCAATCCTCGCTCTACGAGTTCATGCCGGTGTTCAGCATCGGCCCGCAATATTCCCGCCCCTCGCTGCGCGTGGCGGTCTCCGAGCTTCTGAAAAGCGGAGTCACCACGATCTGCGATCTCGGCCGCCCGCGCGAGAGCTGGGCCGATGACTACGCCGAAACCGGCATTCGCGCCGTGCTCTGGGGCATGTTCCGCTCCGGCCCGTGGAAGACGCGCAACGGGCATACGGTGGAGTACGATCTCGACCCCAAGGCCGGTGACAAGGCGCTGCTTGATGCCATCGCCATCGCCGACAAGGCCTCGAAGCACCCCTCGGGCCGCATCACCGGCTTCTTCGGCCCCTCGCAGATCGATACCTGCACCGAAGGCCAGATCCGCGATGCGCTCGCGGCAGCGCGCGACCGCAACCAGCCGATCCAGATCCATGCCGCGCAATCGATCGTCGAATTCCAGGAAATCATGAAGCGCTACGGCGCGACACCGATCGAATGGCTGGAGAAGATCGGCGCGCTCGGGCCGGATACGATCATCGGCCATTGCATCTTCCTCAACGATCACCCCTGGCTGCACTGGCCGCACGCCAACGACTTCGAGCGCCTGGCGGGTTCTGGCGCGATGGTCGCGCATTGTCCGGTGGTGTTCGCGCGGCGCGGCATCGCGCTCAACACGCTCTCGCGGTACGTCAAGGCGGGCATCCGCTGCGGCATCGGCACGGATTCATTCCCCCACAACATGCTCGATGAACTCAGAATGGCCTGCTACGCCGGCCGCATCGTCGCCGGCAGCTTCACCGCTTCCACAACGCGCGACGCTTTCACGGGGGCGACCTCAACCGGCGCGGACATGATCCGGCGGCCGGATCTTGGCCGGCTCGCGCCGGGCTGCAAGGCGGATTTCTCGATCGTGGATATGCGCAACCCCTATATGCAGCCGGATTACGAGCCGATCCGCAGCCTCGTCTATTCGGCCAACGACCGCGCGATCCAGCATGTCTATGTCGATGGCCGGCAGGTGGTGCGTGACGGCGTGGTGCTCGACTTCGACATTTCCGAGGATATCGAGCAGCTCCGCCGGGCGCAGAGCGAGGCGATCGCCGCCGCGCCGCAGAACGATTGGGCGGGGCGCCGGCTCGATCAATTGAGCCCGCGGGTGTTCGAGATCCGGGAGTAGACCCCTGCTGCCGCAGGGGCATGCTTCGCTCGAAAATGCTCTAGCGGATCGGCAGGGAATGGCGCGCAAGCGTGGTGATGGGCCGGCCCTGCGGGTCGGCCTGTTCGGCGCGTCGGCAGGCGCGTTTCTGCGCATCCTGCAGCTGGCGCACCGCGCCCTCGACGTCGAGGTGGAGCACCTTGCCGTCACGAACGATCGGCACGCCGTCGACAAAGACCTGGGTGACCGCGCGTTCGGCGGCGCAATGGACGAGATTGCGCAGGGGGTCGTGCACCGGCTGCATCGCGGGATGCGCGAGATCGACCAGCACCAGATCGGCTTTTGCGCCAAGCGCGATCCGCCCGAGATCCGCCCGCCCGAGCGCCTTGGTGCCGCCGGTGGTGGCGATGTCGAACAGGGTGCCGGTATCGAGATCAAAAACCGAGCCGGCGGAAACCCGCGAACAGATCAGCGCCTCGCGCATTTCCTCGAGCATGTTGAAGGGATAGCTGTCGGTGCCAAGTCCGACGTTGACGCCCGCGCGAATATACCCGCCAAGGCTCTGGAGCGTCATGCCCGAGCGCGCGAAGGTCACCGGGCAATGCGCGACGGTTGTCCCGGAGCGGGCAAGGCGGCCGAGATCGTCGCGCGTGCGCTGGCGCGTCCAGCTGTGGTGGTCGAGAAAAATGCAATGGCCAAGGATCAGGTCTTCGCCCAGAAGCCCGAGCCGTTCGAGCATCTCAGGCGCGGTTTCTCCGGTCCGGCGCAGCAATTCCTCGTGTTCGGCCATGGTCTGCGCGGCATGAAGGGTGATGCGGAAGCCGCGCCGGCGGGCTTCGGCGGCGGCCTCGCGCAACAGTTCCTCCGAGCACGTCTCGATCTGCGATGGCGCGATCACCCCGTCGATCCGCCCGGAGGGATGTTTGCGGGCCTCATCGACGAAGGCCAGCGCTTCAGCATAGCGCTCGCGCCCGCGCGCGACATTCCACTCGAAATCAAGGCGGTGACTGCCCGCCATCTTCCACGCCGCCTCGCGAAACCCGGGCGCCAGATAGGCCCGCATCCCGCTTTGCGCCGCCAGCGACAGCCAGTGCGGGTGAACCCCGGCGATATCGAGATGCGTCGTCACCCCCGAGCGCATCAGGTCCGCCAGCATCACCACCTGGCAGGCGGTTTTGGAATCGGCATCGGAATCGATCAGCGCGGAATATTCGTAGAGCGCATTGCCCCAGAGCGCGGCGGTGCCGGTATCCTCGAACAGCCCCTTGGCGATCGGCTCGTCGCCCGAATGGCAGTGCACGTTGACGAAGCCGGGCATCACCATCAGCCCTTCGCCGCGGATTTCCACCTGCGCCGGACCGGCATACCCCGGCCCGACATGCAGGATGCCCGCAGGCGAAAAAGCGATATCCAGCCCTTGCCGATAGCCATGCGAGCGGTCGGCATCGTCCCGGACGATCGCCCAGGCGATGTTCCGGATGACGGTAATGACGTCAGACATCTCAGCTCCCGTTGTTGTCATGTGCTTTTGCAAATAGGCTTGCCGTTCCGGATGATCTCCGGCGCGTCTTGTCGACGTCCATCGGCTCCATCGCCGGATTGCCGCCTCTCAGGCCGAGAGGCGATCAAACACGACCCGCCCTCCGAGAATGGTGAGATCGCAGCGCGTGTCGTTCAGGATTTCGGTTGGGCTCGCCGCGAGAAGGTTGCGCGAGAACACCGCGATATCCGCCAGCATGCCGGGGACGAGGCGCCCCTTCACCCGCTCCTGCTTTTGCGAGAACGCACCGAACTCGGTGTAGGCCTGAAGCGCCTCCTCGATCGAGACGCACTGGCGCTCGTCCATCACCGTGCCGCGCCAGGTCTGGCGGGTCAGCATCACGTAGAAATTCGGGAAGGGGTTGGGATCGCAGACCGGCGCATCCGAGCCGGTCGAGGGCTTGAGGCCGAGATCGAACCAGGTCCGGAACGGATAGCTCGGACGTGCCCGCTCATCGCCGAGCACCGCGACATAGGCATCGCCGAAATCATGGACAAAGACCTGCTGCGGGCACGGATAGATCCCCGCCTTGAGCATGCGGGCGTGCTGGGCTGGCGTGGAGAAACCGCAATGCTCGATGCGGTGGCGGCGATCTGGATCGGGGTGGGCGGCCAGCGCCTTCTCGTAGGCAATAATGAGCTGCTCGATCGCCGCATCCCCGATGGCGTGGCAAACGAGCTGATAGCCCTGGACATGCGCTTCCATGACCAGGCGGTCGATTTCGGCGTCCGCCAGCATCCGGACGCCGAAATTCTCGGGCTGGTCGACATAGGGCTTGCTCATCCAGGCCGTGCGTCCGCCGGCCGAGCCGTCGAGAAAATACTTCACGCCGCCGATCATCAGCATGTCGTCGCCAACCCCGGCCACGAGCCCGGCCTCGTAGCATTGCGGCACGATCGAGCGATCGGGATCACCGAGCAGCGCGATCCAGGTGCGCACCGGCAGGCGCCCGTCGCGCTTGGCGCGATGGTAGGCAGCGATTTCGCGGAACCCCGCCCGCATCCCGGCGGCGGCCTCCATGCAGCTGGTGATTCCCAACGAAAGCAGATACTGACCGCCGCGCTCGATCCCGGTGATCAGATCCTCATCGCTCGGCGGCGGGATAAACGCGGTGATCGCCGCGCGGGCGTTTTCGGCAAACAATCCGGTCAGCCGGCCATTCCGTCGCTCGATGAACCCGCCCGGCGGGGTTTCGACGGTCTCGTCGATCCCCGCCAGCGCCAGCGCCTTTGAGTTGAAAATGGTGATGTGGCCACAGGTGCGCACCAGCATCACCGGGTTTTCAGGGGCGGCGCGATCAAGATCCTCCCGCGTCGGGTGCCGCCCGCCGTCGAGCTTGGTCTGATCATACCCGCGCGCGCAAACCCAGTCCCCGGGCTTGAGTGCCGCCGCGCGCGCCTTGATCGCGGCGACAAGCGCCGCCAGCGTCGGCGCTGCCGCCGGGCGGGCATCGACCCAATCCATGTTGAGACCGAGCGGCAGCAGATGAAGGTGGGAATCATTGAGGCCGGGTGTGGCAAGCCGGCCGGCAAGATCAACAATCCGGGTGTTCGGGCCGATCAGGGCGGCGACATCCTTGTCCGAGCCCGCAGCAAGGACGCGGCCTTGCCAGACCGCCAGCGCCTCGACGACCCCCTCGGCCTTGCCGCACCAGATGGGGCCATTGCGCAAAACGAGATCGGCCTGAACAAGCGGCGTGGAGGCAGGACTGGGCATGGCGTGGTTTTCCAAAGAGTGATGCGCGGGCAGGCGGGCCGCCAAAACGCGGATTGCAGGAGTTACGCTGAATGTGGCCTAGGAACGCGGCAGCGTCGAGCCTCCAGTTCAGCTTGCGTCGCGCTTGCGACCGGGGTGTCGGTATCACCCGCCGCTTTAGCCGCGCCCGGCGCGCACAAAACGATCGTCGTCGTTGGGCTGGCGTCTCCGGCTTTGCGGCGGCGCGGCTTCCGCACCATGCCGGCCATCAGATCGGTGGCTCTATCCCATTGCTTCGTCGCATTTGCCTTCGACCAACCGGCGACCACAGAATCGAAAACCGCACTGGATCGGAAACCGCACTGGGCGCATGTTTGCGGTTCCTAAACCAGCGCTGCCGCATGATCGATTGTCCGGAGCGCTATCCGCCCGGGCGCACCTCGAATGCCACGGGAGACCCGGCTTGGAAACATCCCTCTATCTGCCCGTCAAACGCTTTCTTGAAGGCTTCGGTTACGCGGTCAAAGGCGAGATCGGGCGCTGCGATCTCGTCGGGCTGAAAGAGAATGATCCGGCGGTGGTCGTGATCGGCGAGTTGAAGCTCGCCTTCAACCTCGAACTGGTTCTGCAGGGCGTCGACCGGATGCGGGTCGGCGACGAGATCTGGCTCGCGGCACCGCTCTCCAAGCGTGGCAAGGGCCGTGAGAACGACACCCGCTATCGAAATTTGTGCCGGCACCTGGGCTTCGGGCTTCTTGGTGTTACCGCCGCGGGCCGCGTCGAAATCCTGGTGTCCCCGGTATCTCCACCTCCCCGGAAAAACGCCCGGCTCCGCTCAAGGCTGGTGGATGAGCATCAAAAACGGCGGGGCGACCCGATGGCGGGTGGCAGCACGCGGGCGCCGGTCATGACCGCCTATCGCCAGCAAGCCCTGGCCTGCGCCGCCGCCATGTCCGCCGCGCCGCAGCGGCCGCGCGATCTCAAGCCGGCTTTTCCGGATGCTCCGAAAATTCTCAGCCGGAATGTCTACGGTTGGTTCGAGCGCGCGGACCGTGGGATCTACGCGCTCACCGATGCGGGGCGCAGTGCGCTGCATAAGTGGGATCGGCCGGCGGCTTCGGGCGTCGGGCAGCCCTGATTACGCGCAAAGCGCCCGCTTGGCCCGGTCTGGCGCGATATCGCCCGGGGTCAGTCTGGCGGCCACGAGATCGGCGGGAAGATCGCGTCCGGCAATCAACAACGCGGTGATGCGGGCGAGCGTCGGCGCCATCATGATGCCGTAGCCGCCCTGGCCAACGAGCCAGAAGAACCCGGGGGTGCCGGGGTCGAAGCCGACGACCGGGGCATGGTCGGCGACAAAGCTGCGCAAGCCGGCCCAGGCATTCGGGACGCGGCGCACGTCGAGGGTCGTATGGCGATTGAGCCAGTCGACGGTCACGGCGATATCCCATTCTTCCGGCTGAACATCCTGCGGCGGGACCGGCGTTTCATCGCCCGGGGATGCGAGAATCCGGCCGGGATCGGCTTTGAAATAGGCCTCTTCCCCGGCAAATTCGACCAACGGCATTTCGGCGAGGCCCGGAATATCCGGCATGTCGACGGCGATCATCGTCCGGCGTTTGGCGACCAGGCCGACCGGCGCGATGCCGGCGAGGCCCGCGAGTTCATCGCCCCAGGCCCCCGCGGCATTGACGACAATCTCCGCCTGAAACACCTCCCGCCCGGCATCAACACGCCAGTGCGTCCCCTCGCGCCGAAGCGCTGTGACGGGTGCATTGCCGAGGAACGCGCCGCCCCGGCGGCGAAACCCGTTCAGAAACCCCTGATGAATGGCGGCGACGTCCATATCCGTCACGCCCGGTTCCAGCGCCGCCGCGCCGATCATCTCCCGGCGCAGGATCGGCGCGAGCCGGGATGCTTCCTCGGGGGGAATCGCGCGGATCGGATGCGCGGCGGTCGAGCAGGCCAGGACGCCATCAAGGCGGGCTTCCTCGCCGGGCCGCGCGATCACCAGCGAGGCCCGCGGCGTCAGAAGCGGGGTGTCGGAAAAGCCCTCGGGAGGATCGGTGAAGAACTGGTAGCCGGCGGCATTGAGCTTGCGCACGACGGGCGAGCCGAAATTCGGCGTATAAAGCGCGGCCGAGCGGCCGGTGCTGTGATAGCCGGCCAGCGCCTCGCCTTCGACAAGCAGCGTCCTGCCGAGAAGCGCCAGTTCATACGCGGCGGATGCACCGGAAACGCCGGCGCCGATCACCAGAAAATCATAGGTCGTCATGCTTGGCGCCTTGCACCCCAATGGCTGCGAACGGGTTTAGCGGAAGTCCTGCACTATCCCTAGAAGTCCTGCATTATCCCTAGAAGTCCCGCACTTTCGCCCACTGATGAACCCATCCGGCCCTATTGTGCAAGAAAAATAAAATCATTTGACACTTTGATAGAAAAATAACAGATTTGGGCTCGACCGAGCGAGGATCCGCATGCAACCCAGCGTCCGCCAGCGATTGAAGGACTGCCTGATCTCCGGATCGAAGGCGGACCGCGCGCTGGCGAGCTATATCCTTGCAAAGACCAGCGGCGTTCCCTTTGAAACCGCCGCAACCCTTGCCGCCAAGGTGGGCGTGAGCGAGCCGACGGTCGGGCGGTTCTGCCGGTCGCTGGGCTATCGCAGTTTCAAGGATCTCAAGGAGCACCTCGGCCAGGATATCGGTGATCGGCCCTGGCTGATCAGCGATCGCATGCGCGAATTCCAGCAGAAGTCGCTGGCCGGCAAGGATCAGCTCGCCGCCGCGCTCAAGCTGGAAATGGCGGGGCTGGTTGCGGTTTACGAGCTGGCCCAGAGCGAGGAATGGACCCAGGCGGCCAAGCGCCTCGCCACCACCCGGCGGGTGTTTGTCGCGGGGTTCCAGACCGAGCGCGGCATGGCGCATATGTTCGGCCATCAGCTGCAGTACCTCAGGGACGGCGTCACGGTGCTTGATCTCGCAGGGGGCAATTTCGTCGAGGTGCTGGCGACCGATCCTGGTGACACCTGCCTCGTGATTTTTGAGGCGCGCCGCTACTCGCGGCTGGCGCAGGTTCTGGCCCGCGAGGCGCATCGCGCGGGGGTTCCGACCACGCTCGTGACCGATGCCTTCTGCACCTGGGGCCGCGATCATGTGTCCGAGATGTTTGTGGTGCCCACCGAGTTCAACCTGTTCTGGGATTCCACTGCCCAGATGGCCTCGCTGATCAACCTGATGTTGAACTCGATTTCGATCGAGATCGGTCCGGGGGTCGAGGCCCGGATGAACCGGGTATCCCAGCTCTACAGCCAGTTCACCGGCTATGTCGGTGACGATTCCGGCCCGGACCGGGCGGGATGACGACCCTTTTTCTTGCCCAAAAAACCTTCTTCCCCTCTGACAATGGAGTTTCAGCGATGAGCGTGCATTCGACATTCCTCCGACGGTCAAAAGCGGCCCGGCTGGCGACGTCGTCTCTTCTTGGCGCCAGCCTTTTTGGCGCCAGTGTGGCTTTCGGCGCCATCTCCTTTGCCATCGCGCAGGAGGCGACCTTCGCGGTCACCGCGCGCGAGGTGGGGACCCCGAGCTACAATCCGGTGACGGCGACCAAGCTCAACAGCGCCAACTCGCTGATCTACGACCGCCTGGTGCAGCAGGATGCCGACCAGAGCTTCCACCCGCATCTCGCGACCGCCTGGGAAACCAGCGCCGACGGCATGCTCTGGACGTTCAAGCTCCGCGCCGGCGTCAAGTTCCACGATGGCGAAGCGTTCAACGCCAAGGTCATCGAATGGTGGGTGCCCAAGTTCAAGGGCCAGGAAAACGCCTATATGGTGGAGAACATCGACAAGGTCGAGGTCGTCGATGATCTCACCGTCAAGCTGCACATGAAGAACCCGGATCCGAACCTCCTGTTCAATCTGGCGAGTTCGTTCATGGGCGTGCCCTCCCCCAAATCCTACGATGCCCTCGGCGACAAGTTCGGCGTTACCGCGGCGATCGGCACCGGCCCCTACAGGATGGAAAGCTTCACCGTCGGCCAGCAGACGGTTCTCGTCCGCAACGACGACTACAAATGGGGCTCCAACCTCTCGGTCAACAAGGGCGCGCCCAAGATCAAGAAGATCACCGTGCGCGAGATCGCCGATGATTCCACTGCCTTTCTTGAACTCAGGACCGGCGGCGTCGATCTCCTCTACACCGTGCCGAGCGACTTTCTGCCGCGCCTGAAGGCCGAGAAGACGGTCAAGGTGATGCAGATCCCCGGCACCGAGATCGTCTACATGCCGATCAACACCCAGGTCGAGCCGTTCACGGATATCAAGGTCCGCGCGGCAGCCGCCTATGCCATCAACCAGAAGGACATCTGGCAGACGCTCTACGGCGGGGTCGGCTTGCCGGCGAACGGCTTTCTGATCTCGGGTCTTGCGGAATCGAAGGTCGATCCCAAGCTGGCGATCTCCTTCGACGCCGAGCGCGCCAGGAAGCTGCTTGACGAAGCCGGCTGGAAGCCGGGTGCCGACGGCATCCGCGTCAAGGACGACAAGAAGCTGCAAGTCAAGCTCTGGACCTCGAACGGCACCGAATTCAAGCGGATCTCGGAAGTCGTGCAATCGCAGCTCAAGGCGATCGGCATGGCGGCGGATATCACCATCTTCGATGCCAGCACCATCAACGCGCAGTACCGCAAGAAAACCGAGCACCAGCTGGCGGTGCGCTCCTACTCATGGTCGAACGCGGATATCCTCGACTGGTTCTTCGCCGCCAAGCGCGCGGGTTACCCGAATGTCTCGATGCTCAACGATCCCAAGGCCGAGGAACTCAACGTGCTCGCCATGACCAAATCCCGCAACTGGGACGAGCGCGTCAAGAACTTCAAGGCCTACCATGAGCATATCCTCGCGCAGTACGCCTTCGCGCCGATCTACGAGCCGGTGAATATCTTCGCCTATTCGACCAAGCGGCTGAAGCTCCCGGAGACCGTGCGCGGCACCCGGCTGACGAGCCAGACCATCCTCGACGCCGAAGTCTCGAACTGACGCTTCCGCAAGGACTAGAGCAAACGCCGGTCTGAATGGATCGGCGTTTGATCACTGTCCATTTTGCTTTTGCATCCGCATTTTCCGCGCCTGTGGACACCGGTTGGTCGAAAGAAAATGCGTCAAAACAAGAGAATAGAGCGGCAGACCTGATACAATCAGGCCAGATACCGCTCTAGGAACGGGGAACCGGGATGATCGGCTATTTCGCCAGGCGGCTTCTGCTCTTGATCCCGGTTTTTCTTGGGCTTTCGGCGGTGATCTTCATGATCATCCACCTCGTGCCGGGAGACCCGATCGACAACATCGTGCAAATCGGCTCCTCGCCCGAGCGCAAGGCGGAGATCATGGCCAAATACGGCTTTGATCGACCGCTTGTGGTGCAGTACCTGATCTGGCTCGGCAAGGCGCTGCACGGCGATCTCGGCGATGCCATCATCCTGCGCCAGCCGGTTTCGGTGCTGATCGCCCAGAACCTGCCGCATAGCCTGGTTCTCGGGGCTTCCGCGCTGGTGTTTTCCACGCTCGTCGGGATCGGCATCGGCGCGATGGCCGCGATGACCAAGGACAGCCTCATCGATCGGTCGCTGATGGGGGTCATTCTCATCGGCTCGACCCTCCCGAGCTTCTGGCTCGGCCTGTTGATGATCCTGATCTTCGCGGTTGAACTGGGCTGGTTTCCGGTTTCGGGTGCGAAGAACTGGCAGGCGCTGGTGCTGCCGGTCCTCACCATCGGGCTTGGCGGGGTGGCGCTCGTGGCCCGGGTGACGCGGGTGGCGATGCTCGATGCCGCCCGGCAGGATTTCGTGCTGATGCTGCATGCCAAGGGTGTTTCCCGCAAGGAGATCTATCTCCGCCACATCCTGCGCCATGCATTGCTGCCGGTGGTGACGCTGCTGGGCCTGAAAATCGGCTGGATCCTCGGCGGCGCGGTGACCATCGAGGTTGTCTTCGCCCGGCCGGGGCTAGGTTCACTCCTGATCACCTCGCTGAACCAGCGAGATTACCCGGTGGTGCAGGGCTGCCTGCTGATGCTGGGCATCGCGGTGATGCTCGGAACCCTCTTGAGCGATATTGTCCAGGCGGCGATGGATCCGCGCATTCGGGATCGGGTCAGCTGATGCGTGCGATCAAATCCCTCTGGACAGCCGCGCGGACGTTTCGCGGCGGCCCTTCCGCCCTGGTGCTGGTGCTGCTGCTGATCTGCGCGATCTTCGCGCCGTGGTTCGCGCCGTTTCCCTATGACGCGATGCACTTGCCTTCCGCCAACCTCGAACCCTCCGCCAAGCACTGGATGGGCACGGACGAATTCGGCCGCGACCTGTTTTCCCGGATCATCCATGGCGCACGCGTCTCGCTCGGCGTCGCCGTCAGCTCGATCGGTGCTTCCGTTGTGATCGGGGTCGTGATCGGCGGCATCGCCGGGTATTTCGGCGGCTGGGTGGATCGGGCGCTGATGGCGATCTCGGATCTGACCTGGTCGTTCCCGGAAATCCTGATCGCGCTGGTGCTGATCGCGATCATCGGGCCGGGCCTCGGCTCGACGGCGGTGGCGATCACCATCGGCTATTTCGCGCAATTCGCGCGGCTGACGCGGGCGCAGATCCTGGCGCTCAAAAGCGAGACCTACATCGAGGCGGCCCGCAACCTCGGGGCCTCCGATGCCACGATCCTGTTTCGCCACCTGATCCCCAACGCCATGACGCCGGTGCTGGTCGCGGGCATGCTGGCCACGGGCGATGCGATCATTCTCGAAGCCACGCTCGGCTTCTTCGGCCTTGGTGCCCAGCCGCCGCTGCCGAGCTGGGGGGCGATCATGAGCTCGGGGACAGCCCAGATCTTCATCGCGCCGTGGATTATTCTCTATCCGGGGCTGGCGATCGCGGTCACCGTCGTCTCGATCAACCTTTACGGCGACGCGCTGATCGACGCGCTCGATATTCGCGGCAAGCTGCGGGAGAGCTGAGATGGCCTTACTCACGCTAAGCCGGGTATCGGTCACGATCGGGCAGGCCGTGCCGCTCGACCGGCTGGACCTCGACCTCGATCGTGGGGAAATCCTCGGGGTTGTCGGCGAATCCGGTTCCGGAAAATCGATGACGGCGCTGGCGATCATGGGGCTGCTGCCGCTGATCGGCGGCCGGGTGAGCGCCGGGACGATCCTGTTCGACGGGCTCGACCTGACAGGTATCGCCGAGCCGCAGTATCGGAAACTGCGCGGTAAGCGGATCGCGCTCATCACCCAGAACCCGATGACCTCGCTCGATCCGATCCGCAGCGTCGGTTCGCAGATTGATCAGGTCAGCACGCTCCACCTCGGGCATTCCGCCGAAGCGGCCCGGCTTCGCAGCATCGAGCTGATGGAGGCCTTGCGGATCCCCGATGCCGGGCTGGTACACGGACAATACCCGCACCAGCTCTCCGGCGGGATGAAGCAGCGCATCGTCATCGCGATGGCGCTTGCCGGCGAGCCGGATCTCATCGTCGCGGATGAGCCCACGACCGCGCTCGATGTGACGATCCAGGCCCAGATCATCCAGATTCTGGTCGATCTCGTGCGCCAGCGCGGCCTCGCGTTGCTGCTGATCACGCATGACATGGGCGTCGTGGCGCAGGCCTGCGACAAGGTCGGGGTGCTCTACGCTGGCCGGCTGGCGGAATTTGCCCCGGTCGGCGAGATTTTTGCCGCCCCCCGGCATCCCTATACCCGGGCGCTGATCGGCTGCATCGCCCGGGAAGGCCAGCTTCCGGGCTCGCTCATCGGCATCCCCGGCACCATCCCCGGCGTTTTCGCCTATCCGCCGGGCTGCCGCTACCATCCGCGCTGTGCTCAAGCGATCCCGGATTGTGCGGTCCGGGTCCCGGAGATCCGCGCCCTCGGCACGGCAAGGGTGGCCTGCGATCTCGCCGTCGAGAGGGAGGCCGCACATGTCTGAGCCAGCCATAGCCGGCCCGATCGTGGCGATCGAGGACGTCAGTCGGGTCTATCACGCGCGCGGCGGGCTGTTTCGGCCGAAACGATCGATGAATGCGGTCGATTCCGTCTCTCTCATGGTGCCGCGCGGCGAGATTACCGGCGTCGTCGGCGAATCCGGCTGCGGCAAATCCACGCTGGCGCGGCTCATTCTCGGCCTTGTCCCGCCCAGCAGCGGTCGCATCCTGTTCGAGGGGACGGACCTGACGGCGCTCCCCGCGCCCGAGCTGCGCCGGCTCAGACGCCGGATGCAGATGGTGTTTCAGGACCCCTATTCCTCGATCGATCCGCGCTATTCGATCGAGGAGGCGATCCTCGAACCGTTTCAGGTGCAGGCGATCCCGCTTTCGGAGCGCGAAAGCCGCGCGAAGATCGAGGCTCTTCTGGCGATGGTGGGGCTCGATCCCTCGCTGTCGGAGAACTACCCGCACCATCTTTCCGGCGGTCAGAAGCAGCGCGTCGGTATTGCCCGGGCGCTGGCGCTGGAGCCGGATCTGGTGGTGCTCGACGAGCCGACCGCATCGCTGGACGTCTCGATCCAGGCCCAGATCATCGCCCTGCTCGAGGCCCTGCATCGCCGGCTTGGGCTGACCTATGTTTTCATCTCGCACGATCTCGGGCTGGTCCGGTATTTCTGCACGCGGATCGTGGTGATGTACCTCGGATCGGTCGTAGAAGTCCTGCCGCATCCGCAGGCGCGCCCGCGCCATCCCTATACCGCGGCGCTGATGGCCTCGACCTTTGTCCCCGATCCGACGCGCCGCCGCGACGTCAAGGCCATTACGGGCGAAATCCCGAGCCCCTTTGATCGACCACCGGGCTGCGCGTTTCAGGCGCGCTGCCCGCACGCCAACGCGACATGCCGTGCCGAAAAACCCCTGCTTTCCGAAACCACGGGCCATGGCGTCGCCTGCCATCACCCGCTTGCCTGAGGCCCACCATGCCCTTCACCGTTTTTACCGCCGAGTTCCAGCACGAGAGCAACACCTTCAGCCGGGTGGTCGCGGATCTCGCAGCCTTCAAGGGCCGATACTTCTACCCGGCCGAGGAAGGCATTGCGGAGCGGGGTGACGCCAACACGCCGCTCGCCGGGTTTCTGGATATCGGCAGGCAAGCCGGCTGGCGGATCGTCCATGCGCTCAGCGCCGGCGCGACCCCCTCCGGTCCGGTGACGAAAGCCGCCTACGAGACGATCGCCGGTATTATCCTTGCCCGGCTTGAGGCCGAAAAGCACGGCATCCACGGCATCCTGCTCGGGCTGCATGGCGCGATGGTCGCCGAGCATAGCGAAGATGGCGAGGGCGAGCTGCTGGAGCGCATCCGGGCTATCGTCGGGCCGGATATCCCGATCGGCATGACGCTGGACCCGCACGCCAATGTCACCGAGCGGATGGCGCGCCTCGCCGATATCATCGTCGCCTACAAGACCTATCCGCATGTCGATATGCGCGAATGCGGGGCGCAGGCCGCCGCCATTCTCGATCGGGCGATGAAGGGCGAAATCCGGCCGGTTACCTTGCGCGAAAGCCTCCCCATGCTCGAAGAGGTCACCGGCGGGCGGACCGACATCGGCCCGATGGTCGAGCGCATCGCCAGGGCACGCGCCTACGAGCAGGAGCCGGATGTCTTCGCCGTCAGCGTCAACGGCGGCTTCGGCAATGCCGATATCCGCGAGGTCGGACCGACGGTCCTCGTCACCTGCCAGGGCGACCTCGACCGGCATCGCGGCGTCATCCGCGCGATCGCCGACGACATCTGGGCCAAACGCCATCAGCCGGTCACGCAGTTCTTCTCGGTCGAGGATGCGGCGCGGCAGGCCGCGGAATTCGATGCGGCGAAAGGCCCGCTGGTGATCGCCGATTACTCGGATAACCCCGGCGGCGGCGCTTATGGCGATGCAACCGCGCTGCTGGGGGCGCTGATCGCGGCGGGGGTCAAGGATGCCTGTTTTGGCCCGCTTCTCGATCCCCAAAGCGTTGTCCTGCTACAGGCCCATCAACCGGGGGACAGCGTGACGCTGGCGCTCGGAGGCAAGACCGAGCCGCGTTTCGGCGGCGGGCCGCTCACCGTCACGGGCACTCTCCAGCGGCTGAGCGATGGCGACTATATCGGCGATGGCCCGATGATGGGTGGCCTCAAAGGCAGCTTTGGCCCCAGCGCCGTGCTGCGGGTCGGCGGGATCGATATTCTCGTGATCACCAACGTGACGCAAATGCTCGATCTCGCCCAGTTTCGCGCCTTCGGCATCGAGCCGACCACGCGCCGCGTTGTGGCCTTGAAGTCGATGCAGCATTTTCGGGCGGCGTTCGAGCCCATCGCCGGCAAGGTGATCGTCTGCGACAGCGGCGCGCTATGCACGCCGGATCTCACCAAATTGCCTTATAGCCGCGTGCGCCGGCCGATCTTTCCGCTGGATCGGGAAGAGACGGTTCGACCTGGGGTCCAGCCCCATTGATTTTGGTGAAGGGGGGTGGGTCGAAATCAATGGGGCTGGACCCCAGCTGGGCTCTGACGCTGCGCAATGTGAAAAGCTCCGCGCCATCGCCCGCCCTTCAGGGTAAACCTGACCGGAAACGAACTCAAAACGGGATAAAACCTGGGGGGGCAATGTCATGTCCACAGAACCGGCAGCAGGCCAGGCAAATGCTGTCGAGCGCGCACTGAGCGTACTCAAAAATCAGCTAAATTATTGAATTAAATGGCGCGCCCGAAAGGATTCGAACCTCTGACCCCTAGATTCGTAGTCTTATATTTTCACTTCCCGATCATTCCCTCTATCTCCCGTGATTTCCGTAATTATATGAAAATGAATAAGAAATATTGACCTTGAGTTCCTCGTTGAGGCTAAGTGTTCCCGGAATTCTGGTCACCATGTGGTCACCAGATATCAGGGTGACCAAAATGAGTAACGGTAGTCAGCCGATTCGAATTACGAAACGGGCGGTCGATCTGGCATTGCCGTCAGTGAAAAGACGCTTTGTCTGGGATGCTGAGCTCAAGGGGTTTGGGATACAAATAGAGCCAACCGGGACAAAGACTTACATTCTGAGATACCGACCAAAGGGCTTGGGTAACAGCGGCCCTAAGCGATTTTTTAAGATCGGGCGCCATGGCGATCTAACTGCTGACGAGGCGCGATCGCAGGCGAAGGCTGTGCTTGGCATAGTTGCCTCTGGTGGGGATCCGGCCTTGACGGCCAAAGAGGCTAGAGCCGAGCACATTCGAGCTGGCCGAGCGATGACCGTGGCAGACTTAGGGACCCTTTTCCTGAAGGAGCATGTGACGGCGAAGCGGAAGAGTTCGACTGCCGAGAATTATCGCCTGCTCCTTGAGAAGCATGTCTACCCTGCAGTTGGACTTGCCAAGGTCGAGACCTTAACGCGAGCAGACTTAGTGCGCATGCACAACGCGATGCGGGAAAGGCCTCACACCGCTAACCGTGTTTTGGCCGTGATCGGAAGTATGATCTCATTTGCAGTCAAGCTAGACATTTTGCCCGAAGGCCTCAACCCGACTCGCGGTATTGAACGCTATCGTGAGGAGGGTCGCGAACGCTACCTGACGAGCGATGAACTTCAGCGGCTTGGCGAAGCTCTTGAGGAGGCGGAAACGGTCGGTCTTCCTTGGGATATCGATTGGGCCAACCCGGACTCGAAGCACGTTCCCAAGGAATGGAAGGGGCAGCGCGAAAAGTTGGACGCGCACGCCGTTGCTGCTTTGCGCCTGCTCTTGCTGACCGGTGCTCGCTTGCGAGAAATTTTGCACCTCAAGTGGCGCTATGTCGATTTGGATCGCGGGCTGCTGCTGTTGCCGGATTCCAAGACGGGTCGGAAAACGATTGTGCTTAGTGCTGCCGCCATGGCGATCCTCTTGGACTTTGCCGAGAAGGATCGCCGTCGGATCGCCCAATCTCGGGATGCTTTTGTCATCAAGGGGCAATTCGATGACCGGCCGCGTGCTGATCTGAAAAAGCCCTGGGATGCAGTTCGCCGCCGCGCCGGCCTTGAAGATGTCCGGCTTCACGATCTTCGGCACACGTTCGCGTCAATCGGGGCGGGCTCGAGTTTGGGTCTTCCAATCGTGGGTAAACTCCTAGGGCATTCGCAGCCGCAAACGACTGCACGCTACGCCCACCTCGACGCTGATCCCCTGCGGCGTGCCACGGATATCATTGGCGATCACATTACCAAGGTGATGAGGGTACGAGCAAAGGAACCATCGGCCTAGTGCGGATGCCCTGTCTCATCAAAAGGCTCAGCAATCCGCGCGCAACAGGTTGCTTCTACAATCGGCTGAACGGTCGAGTGATCTGGATCGACCCAAGTCGCTTGTTTTGAGGCCAGCTTGACCTTGGCGGCAGGGCGCATATCATTGATGTGTAGAGGGTATTAGCGTTCGAACGCGTCCCTCACACGATGCGGTGGCGCGAGGCGCAGCATCGGATTCCTCTCTCTTCCGGAGATCATTGATGTTGGGACGGCAAGCGAAGGTGCTTGCGCCGGACGCGTTGTCGCGTGTCCTGGCGTGGGTGAAGAGTGAACCGAATGCGGCGCGGAACGCGGTGATCGTGTTGTTGTCGGTCCGGGCGGGATTGAGGGCCTGCGAGATCGCGGGCTTAACCTGGAGCATGGTGCTCGATGCGCGGGGTAAGGTTGGCGATCAACTGGATGTCCGGATGTCGATCGCGAAGAAGGCATCGGGGCGCCGGGTACCGTTGCATCCGGAGTTGAAGGCGGCGTTGCGCCGTTTGCGGGTTTGCACACCGGTAGCGTTGCGCGATCCTGACTGCCCGTTGATCCTCTCGGCGAAAGGCGGGGCGATGCGCCCCAACTCCATCGTGAACTGGTTTGTCGTGCTCTATCGCAACCTCGGGCTTGAAGGCTGTTCCTCGCACTCGGGGCGGCGGACCTTCATCACCAGTGCGGCCCGGCGGATCCACCTGGCCGGAGCATCGTTGCGCGATGTCCAGCTTCTCGCCGGGCATCGGCCGATTGCGATGACCCAGCGTTACATCGATGGCGACAGCAACGCCCAGCGCAAGCTCGTCAGCCTTCTCTGAGGAGCGACCAGTTCGCGTTTGTCTCCGGTTTGCCCATTTTGATTTGCGCCGGGAAGGGGCGGTACGCCGAGGGGATACCGAGGACTAATCCGTCCCCTCAGCGGCTTCACAGGTTAGCTCATATGGCTAACCCCTAGGATTGCTCGGTCTCGTCCGTGGGGGTGAGGAGTTCGGTGGGCGAGACGCCGAGCGCTCTGGAGATCCAGAAGAGATTGTCCAGGGAGAGCGAGTGCTGGCCGCGCTCGATCTTCGAGATGTTCACCCGGTGGATCTCGGCCTCGAAGGCAAGCTTCTCCTGGCTCATGCCGCGCGCTTGGCGCAGGCGTCGCATGTTCCTGGCCACCACTGATCTCAGTGGGCTCTCTCGATCGCGTTTCATGCCCTGAAGAAGGTCGGCTTGACGCATTTATGACTACAGCGTTTATGCTACTTTTATGATCATCCCCCTCTACCCCAGCGCTTGACCCCGCCCTGCATCCCGCAGGGCCAACCCGAGAGGATTCCATGACCATCAGTGATCTCAACCTCGACGCCGTCCTCGGCGACCGTGCCGGCAGATATCTCCCGCGCTTCCAGGCGCTGCTCGACAAGGCCGGTGGCGATCTTGTCGCAGCCGAGAAGGCGAGGGGATGGAACTGGGGGGCCTTCCTCGCCGGGCCCTTCTGGCTGATCTATCACCGGGCCTATGCGATGGGGGCCGCCGTGATCGGTGTGATCCTCGTTCTCGCGTATTTTGACTTCGGGGCTTCTGGCCTGGCTGTCGGTGCCGTCCTCGCGGTGGGCGGCGATGCCCTGCTGCTTCGGTTTGTCCGCAGCCAGTCGATCAAGCGGGCTGCACTTCCCAATGATGCCGCCCGCGCCGCCTTCGATCGTTGGCATGCGGGATCCTCGTTACCCCTCGCGCTAACAGCCTTCGTTGTCTTTCTCCTTGCCTTCCTGATTGCCGATCCCGAGATCCGCTCGGAACTTGCGAAGATCAGGACGGCGGGCGGTTCTTCCTCGATTGCCTTCTCCTCCCCAAAGGACCTTTCGAGCGCGCTGGAGGTTGGAGAAGCCGCCTGTACTCAGGAAGACGCGCAGGGGTTCATCGCCCATCGGCTTGAGCAGGATTTGCAATCGACCGAGAACATCGCGGCGTTTGGTCGGGAGACACGCTTCAAGATCGCGAGTATCCGGCAGACCACATCGAAGCTGAACCTCCTTGGATGCCAGTTGGAGGTAGAGATGAGTTTGAACCCGCAGACGATTGGCGGTGCTCTGGCGCTCACCAATGGTCCGGGCGGGCAACCCGCGCCGGGTGTCAGCCCGCCGGATGCCGATGGTGTCCGCTGGTACAAGACCCCGGTCTTCGTCCGCATCTGGAAGACCATGGATGGCCGGGTGATGATCCAGACCACCTGGTGATCACGCACAACATCGGAGTGGGGCGGTTGGACGGGCCTCATGGGATGACCGGGAGCCAATCCCCCATTTTGCAGGTTAGCGCCTATTGCTGACCTCAGAAGGCGGGCCGTTCAGCGTGGCGTATTCCCAGCTAGACGCGATGGCCGATCGGCGCCGTGGTGCGCCGTCCGCATCCTTCGCCCGCATCTTTGCAGCCTCGTCGACGAGACGCCGGTTCTCAGGTTGATCTCGCCGCCAACCGAGGCCGCTCCTGCAGGAGCCGATCAGGATGAGCCGATCCACCGGCTCTCAGGTTCGCTCATATAGCCGCCCTCCGGGGTTGCTCGATCTCGTCTGACGGGTGAGCAGTTCACCCGGTGACCCCGCCGTCCTGACGGGCAATGCCGTCCGCCGACCGTGCGCATGCGGAGGCTGCCCGGCCAACCACCCGTTCCGTTCTCTTTCAACATCTGGAGTTCCAACATGGCCCAAACCCGTGAACGACGACGCATGCCTGATCATCCCCCAGAGTTCTCCGGCGATGGGTTTGGACGATCCTGGCATCGGCCCTGGAAGGAGGAGTTCACGGAGGTCGCGACCGTCTCGATCCTTGGTGCGGATCGGCATCCCGCACCGCGAACCCGCGACCGCGTGCCGTTGCTGATGGAGATCATCGAAGGCCTCATCCATCGGGCCGGGTTGTGGCGTCTCGATGCCATTCTCTTCCCCGGCGGGTTCTTCCGCATCGGCCAAGCGCTCGGGGATCAGGATCCCCAAGGCCGGATCACCGGGCTCCTGCAGACCAAAGCTGCCAAGGCTGCCCGTAAGGCCTCCCACCGGCTCGATGCCATCTGGCCCTGGGTCACCATCGTCCTCGGGATCGACAGTAACCCAATGACCGGTTGGCGCGGCGGCGATCAACTCGTCACGGCCTGGCAGGCTGGCAAACTCGTCGGCCTTGCCCGCAAGGCGTTCCCGGTCTGGACGGAGACGGGTGGCACCTATGAGCCGGTGGTCTGGATCAAGCCGGAGGATGCTGACGATCCCCTCCGGTTGATTACCCTGCGCAATGGCAACCGCGCGATCCTCTGCGCCTGCTACGATGCCTTTGCGCTTCGGGCGGTTGCCGATCCCCGCTTTGCCGATCTCGGTTCGATCCGGCTGATGCGGGAAGACCAAGGGGCCTACCGTCGCCCCACCATGTTCGAGCGTCAGGACCATCTCCGGCGCTGGACCGCCTTCCTCAAGGCGCATCCGCCTGACCTCGCCCTTGTCGCGATCCACCACTTCGCGCGGCCTGGCCGGGATTGCTACTGGCAGCGTCACGGCATTGCCTGTGCCTCAGCAGGTCTCTCGGGGGCGCCCATCCTCGGGGCCGCGCACTTCCGGGAATGGCTTCCGACCACCGTGCAGGACTGCCCACTGGCATCCCAGGCCGTGCCACCCGAGCACCTCGTCCAAGGCCATCACCGCAAGGCGCATCGGCTCCTCCCTGACGATGGCTTCCATCTCGTCGATGCCGATGGCGTCCCCATCGCTCTCATCCGCCGCTTCACCCTCGACCACCGACTGACCCAGGAAAGGAACATCCCATGACCAGCCATAGCCACGACCAGCAGACGCCAGCCGATCAACCGACGACCATTCTAACGGACGACGGCCCGGTTTGCATTCCCCCGGCAGATCCTACCCAGAACGGCCATAGCGGCAAACCTGAGTTGGTCGAGGAGACCGTCTCAGCCGCAGCCTTCGAACACCTCGCCGCCGTCCTGGTCGATGCCCTCGAGCAGGACGACGAGGATGGCTGGGAAAGCGTCTCCGATGACCCGCCCAAAGCGCCCAGCGCCGAGACCCTTGCCATCCGCACCCTCAACGACGCCTTCCGCCGGACGTTCCAGGGTGGAACGCTCATGCTCACCGCCGGGATTGTCGACCTCGGCCTCGCAGCCCAACGCGCCATCCTCCTGAAGGTCGCGACCTTCGACGCTTTCTCCGGTGACAACGATCCCTACGGCGAGCACGACTTCGGTGCGATCGATCACGCCGGCAGCAAGATCTTCTGGAAGATCGATTACTACGATCCGAGCCTCACCTACGGTTCCGACAACCCCGCTGATCCCGCCAAGACCACCCGCGTCCTCACCATCAAGCTCGCAGCAGAGTATTGAGGAGATGGGGAGCAGGAAGAGCGAGGGGTGGAACAGGCCAGGAGGGGAGCGGAAGCGCCAATGCCCGAGTATGCGATGGGCCGAGTTGGGGGGCCGGTTGCGGAAGGGCGGCTTCCAGCGGATTAATCGAGAGAACAGACATTCCATCTAGGCAGCATGTCCCTCATTGGCGCAGTCGGCGCACTGCCCTTCAATCTCGAAAATAGGATTGCAGGCTCGAAATCCAACTTTCGCAGCAGTCTCGACGAGTTGCCGCGCGAGGTTCGAAACCTCTCCTTCTTTTACACGGTTGCATTCACGGCATATCATGAAGACAAGACCGCGCTCAGCGCCCGGCGTGGAAGCTCGCAACACGAAGGCCGGCCTAGATGCCAGCTTGTGGACCAAGCCGCTATCTAGCAGCGTATCAAGAACGCGGTAAACTTGGGTCGGGGCGACGGAGGCTCCGCCTTGAAGCCTTCTAAGAACGTCATACGCCGAAAGCGGAACCGATGATCCAGACAGAACCTCCAATACGGCCTGCCGCAGCTTCTTAGCCCCTTCGCTGCGTCCTTTGGCTCGGCGGAGGCCCGGGAGGGCATCGCGGGAGTCGACCATTCCGTCCTGCAATTTCTCTGGTACTGTGATCGCCAAGAAAATCTCCCTTTGCTCTTGACTCAGAATGATATGTTATATTGTTACATATCTTGAGTTTCTGCAACGAGAGAATTTTGCCGATGCCTGAACTGTCAAATGCTGATGTCCGCCTGCCCGTCACCGTACTTTCCGGGTTCCTTGGGGCCGGCAAGACCACGCTGCTTAATCACGTCCTGAACAACCGTGAGGGCAAGCGCGTCGCGGTGATCGTCAACGACATGAGCGAGGTGAACATCGACGCGGATCTCGTGCGCGAGGGCGGTGGCCTGTCGCGGACCGAGGAGAAACTCGTCGAAATGTCGAATGGCTGCATCTGCTGCACGTTGCGGGATGATCTCCTCGCCGAGGTGCGTCGGCTCGCGGCGGATGGCCGCTTTGATTATCTTTTGATCGAAGGCACCGGCATTGCCGAGCCGCTGCCGATTGCCGCGACCTTCGATTTTCGCGACGAGAATGATCTGTCGCTCTCCGATGTCGCGCGTCTCGATACGATGGTCACCGTGGTCGATGCCATCAACCTGATGAAAGATTTTGGCTCAACCGACTTCCTCCGCGATCGTGGTGAAACGGCAGGCGACGCCGATGAGCGCAGCCTTGTGGACCTGCTGACTGATCAGATCGAGTTCGCCGATGTCGTCGTGATCAACAAGGTCTCCGATGTGACAGGCGAGCAGCGCGATCTCGTGCGCAAGGTCGTCCGCTCGCTCAACCCGGATGCACGGATCGTCGAGACCGATTTCGGCAAGGCGCCGCTCGATTCCATCATGGATACCGGCCTCTTCGATTACGAGAAGGCGCAAGGGCACCCGCTTTGGGCAAAGGAACTTTACGGCTTTGCGGACCATGTGCCGGAGACCGAAGAATACGGCATTTCCTCCTTCGTCTACCGAGCAAGGCGGCCGTTCCACCCCGAGAAATTCTCGGCCTTCCTCAAGCAGTCCTGCCCCGGCCTCGTGCGGGCCAAGGGGCATTTCTGGCTGGCGACACGACCCGAGTGGGTCGGTGAACTCTCGATTGCCGGTGCTGTCTGCCGTACGGAAGCCATGGGGTTCTGGTGGGCAAATGTGCCGCGCGATCGCTGGCCGAAATCCGAGGAATGGCGGCAGATTCTCAATCGCCACTGGCATTCCGTTTGGGGGGACCGGCGGCAGGAGTTGGTCTTCATCGGCATTGGGCTGGATGAAATGGCGATCCGCTCGGCGCTCGATCAGTGCCTTCTCGGCGAATCCATGCCGCTGAAATTCAACCCCGACAAATACCGCACCCTGCCGGACCCGTTCCCGGTCTGGCGCCGCGCCGAAGCGGCGTGAGTCGCAACAAAACTCAAAAACATTCAACAGGAATAGTCATGTCCAGGTTTTCTTATCCGGTGCTGCTTGTCAGCCTTTTCGCGGTCAACTCGGCCAATGCACAATTTCTCGAAGAGAAATTCGGCAATGAGCGCGTTGAAACACGCGACTTCCGTAATCCAGAGGTCAAACGTGCTGCTGAAGCGCGCCCGGCGGGTGGCCATGCTGGGCACAATCACGGCCCCGGCGGGTATGAGCATGGCATCGAGACCGAAAACCTCTTCGGCTTCACCTTGGGTTCTGACACAGAGCACAAAGGCGCCAAGGGTGTTGCAATCGAGAACATCATGCGTTTTGGCAAGCGTGAAACACATTACACCGCTCTCGGCCAGAAGCTGGAGTTTGCCTACGGCATCACCGACAACTTCTCTGCCTCCCTTGCGCTGCTGGGGGATTACCATCGCATCAAGGAAAAACCCGCCTTTGTTGGCACTGTGGGGGATGTGAAGGCGCGCTATCTCTTCAACGGGTTCGGCGGCGAGATCCGCTACCGCTTTCTGGATCGCAAGACCTCTCCTTTCGGCCTGACGCTGCATCTTGAACCCAGCATTGCATTTTCGGACGAGGCCTCGGGCCTCAAGGGGCGGAAATATGGCTCGGAAAACAAGCTGATTTTCGATCAGGAAATCATCAAGGACAAGCTGTTCCTCGCCTTCAACCTCACTCAAGAAATGGAGGTGGTGAAGGAACGCGGTGCCGGTGCCTGGGAGCGTGGCTCCGTCGTTGGCGCATCTCTCGCCGCGACCTATCAGGTGCTGCCGAACATCTTCCTTGGCGCAGAGACACGCTATTTGCGCTCCTATGACGCCCTCCGCCTCAAGACCTACAATGGCGACGCATGGTATGTCGGGCCGACGTTCTCAGCCCGCTTCGCCGAGAATTACTGGATAAGCGTTGCCTATAGCGGCCTCGTCGGTGGGCACGCCAAAGGCTCCACGCAAAAGCTCGATCTCGGGAATTTCGAACGCCACCAGATCCGCCTGAAGGCCGGCATGGAGTTCTGATCCCGGTCACCTTGTCGAAATCACTTTCCCTTCTTTTGAGGATACGCTCATGTTTTCGCGCCGCATCGCCCTTGCCGGGCTCGCTTCAGTTCTGGCCGCTATCGCAGCACCGACTGCCTCCCCTGCACAAACGGGGAAGATTGAGGTTGTCGCCAGCTTCTCGATCCTCGCCGATCTCGTTCGGCAAGTCGGGGGCGACCGGGTTTCCGTGCGTTCCATCGTACCAGCGAACACCGACGCCCATGTCTACGAACCGAAACCGGCGGATATCGCAGCGGTCGGTCGAGCGAAGCTCGTCGTCATCAACGGTCTCGGCTTCGAGGCATGGGCTGACCGCATTGTGCGCGCCACAAACTACTCCGGAGAACGCTTGGTCGCTTCACGCGGTATCCGGGCGCTCTCCGTCAAGGGGCAGACCGATCCACACGCCTGGCAGGACGTGGCTAACGTCAAAACCTACATCGCCAATATCCGCGATGCCTTGAGCAAAGTCGATCCGGCTGGTGCAGCGAGCTACGTCAGCCGTGCAGCGTCCTATTCCGCGCAACTCGATCGCCTTGATGCCGAGATCAAGGGCAGCTTTGCCCACATCCCGCAGGCAAACCGCAAGGTAGTGACCTCGCATGACGCGTTCCATTATTTCGGCGATGCCTATGACGTGGTGTTCCTCGCGCCGCAGGGCGTAAGCACGGAAGCACAGGCCAGCGCAAAAGATGTCGCAGCGCTGATCCGCCAGATCAAGGATGAAAATATCCGCGCAGTGTTCGTAGAGAACATGACCAACGGGCGTGTTGTCCAGCAGATCGCCCGCGAAACGGGTGTGAAGGTCGGCGGCACGCTTTACGCCGATGCCCTCGGTGGTACAGCCTCCAGCTACATCGGCATGATGCGGCACAATGCACGCACCATTGCCGGGGCGCTGGCGCGATAGCTGGCATCCTTGCTGAGGGTTTCTAGGGCTCAGGCTGTCGCCGTCAAATCTCCACGCCCTCTGCGAGCATCAGGGCATCCTCCACATCGACACCGAGATACCGAACCGTCGTCTCGATCTTGGTATGCCCAAGCAGGATCTGAACGGCGCGCAGGTTGCCCGTCTGCTTGTAGATGAGCGATGCTTTCGTCCGCCGCAGCGAATGCGTGCCGTAGTCCTGCGGACGCAGGCCAATGGCCGTGACCCATTCATCGACAAGCCTCGCATATTGCCGCGTGCTGAGGTGTCCGGATGGATCACAGCGGCTGGGAAAGACGAAATCATCAAGCGTCCCGCCCCTCCGTTGCAGCCAAGCGAGGAGGCTCGAGCGCGCGGGCTCCACGATCTCGAACTGAACGGGTTTGCCGGTCTTCTGCTGGATGATGATCGCGCGTGGCTTCACGGAGCCACCACTGACGACATTGCCGATTTTCAGCTTCACCAGATCGCAGCCGCGCAACTTGCTGTCGATCGCGAGGTCGAGCAGCGCGCGATCTCGCAGTCGCTGTTCATGGTCGAGGTGAAACCGGATCGCCCAGATCTGTTTCACTTTAAACGGGCGCTTTGCACCAACGAGGCGACCGGCATTCCAGGGCCGGCGGTTGTCATATTCGGGGTCAAAGCGGGATCGTCCCATGAGGCTCTCCATCCTGTAGCCCCGCCCGGGACCATTCAGCGCTCTGAATATGACCGACGGGTTTCCCTGAAGTCGAGAATTGCTCGTGACTCGAAGAATGTCGGTTTTCGGCGCCCTGCTCAACTGTCGTGAACGACCGTAACGGGGCGCTAACCAGAACACGTAAGCTTTTTCAATTGTGACGCCGGGAGGTTTTCCCTATCAAAACCCCATGTGGTTGAACCAGCAAACAATCGACGCGGTCCGGATCATGGCCGAACTGGTTTCGAGCTGGCCCAGCCGTGTGCGCGCCTCCGATTTGCCGGAAAGCACCGGCATTTCCTTCGTGAATGTCCAGAAGACGGTGCATGCGCTCGCCCAAGCATCACTGCTCGATACCCAGCGCGGGCGTCATGGTGGGGTTCGCCTTGCCCGCAATCCTGATGCCATCAGCGTTGGCGAGATTGTCCGGGCTTTCGAGCCGAAGGATTGCCCGGTGAACTTTCTGGTCGCGTCAACCGTTGATTCTGTCATTTCGGGCATATTGTTTCAGGCCCATCGTGGTTTCTTTGCGCCACTGGAGGCAACGATGCTCTCCGACCTCGGAAAGCCTGAAAAGGGCGAAGCCCAGCGGCAGCGGCTACAGGCCTAGCGGCCCTTTCGTTACCCGAAGGCAGAACTGCGGCAAGATCACAGGCACCTTCCCGGCTTCGAATGCGTCAGGCTGAAGAGCGACGCCGAACACATGGCGAATCATGTCCGTCGTCAGGATTGCCGAGGGAGTCCCTGCGGCGGCAACGCGCCCGTTATGCATCACCACCAGATGATCCGCATAGGTCGCAGCAAGGTTGAGATCGTGCAGGATCGCAAGCACGGCCACCCTTCCAGTCCGTGCAAGGGAGTGAGCCTTGTCGAGGAGCGCCAACTGATGGCAAAGATCGAGACTGGCGATGGGTTCGTCCAGCAAAAGCGCCTGCTTCGGTTCAAGGCTGCGTCCAGCCTCAAGCTGAGCCATGACGCGGGCGAACTGGACGCGCTGTTGCTCCCCGCCTGAAAGGCTCTGGTAATCGCGGCCAGCAAGCGGAAGGAGATCAGCAGCATCAAGCGCCTGTTCGATCATTCCATCCCAGTCCCGCCTCGCGCAGGCCCGGCCCAAGCCGTCGATTCCAAGGCGAACCACCGACTCGACAGTGAATGGAAACGTCAGGCGGCTTGCCTGTGCCATGACCGCGCGGCGGCAGGCGAGGCGCCAGGCGGGAACTCGGGAGATCGGCTCGCCCATGGACCGGACGCTGCCGTGTGTCGGCGCAATCTCCCCGGTGAGCAACTTCAGCAATGTGCTCTTGCCCGCCCCGTTCGGGCCAACGATAATCATTATCGTGCCCGGCGCAATCGCGAGAGAAACATCCCGCACGAGCGCTTTTCCGCGAACGGAATAGCCGACATTCTCAGCAGAAAGGATGGAGCTCACGCGGAAAAGCCTCCGTCTCGTCTTAGCAGCAGCCAAAGGAAAAACGGAGCCCCTATGGCGGCAGTGAGAATGCCGATCGGCAGTTCCGCCGGCGCAGCCATCGTCCGGGCGAGGATGTCGGCCCCAAGCAGCAGAATCGACCCGCCGATTGCGGCGGCAGGCAACATGTCGCGATGGTTCGCACCGAGGATCAGGCGCACCAGGTGCGGCACCACAATGCCGATGAACCCGATGATTCCCGCCACGGCAACACTGGCGCCGACGGCCAGCGACACGACGATGATCGCCGCAGCCTTGATCCGTTGAACATTCAGGCCGAGGTGAAAAGCCTCCGCTTCGCCGAGCGCCAGCCCGTTGAGCCCTCGCGCCAGGAACGGCGCCGCCAGGATGAGCGGAAGGATGATCGGGGCCACTACCATCACTTTTGCCCAGCTCGCCCCGCCAAAACTCCCCAGCGACCAGAATGTGAGATCGCGCAATTGCCGATCATCCGAGAGATAGGCAAGGAACCCGGACAGCGCTCCAGCCAGGGCACCCAAGGCCACGCCGGCGAGCAGCATGATCGCGATCGAGGTCCGACCCTGGCGAGTGGCGATCGCATAAAGCAGCAAGGTAGAGGCGAGGCCGCCAAGAAAGGCACCAAACGGCAGGAGGGCAAAGGGCGGTTTGCCGATCAGGGGGACAAGATACATATCGCCGAGAACGATGGTTGCCCCTGCCGCCAACGCAGCGCCTGCGGAGACACCGACAAGGCCGGGATCGGCGAGCGGGTTTCGAAACAGCCCTTGCATGATCGCGCCCGACAATGCGAGCGCAGCACCAACCAGCATGACCAGCAGCGTGCGGGGCAGCCGGATGTTCCAGATCACCAGGGCATGTTGGCTGTCGTGCCCGGATTCGCCGGATATCGGGCGCAGAAGGACAGAGATCACCTCCTCGATCGGGATCAGGACAGCCCCGCGCGACACCGAAAGTGCCGCCAGCACGGCGAGCCCGGCAAGTGCGGACAGGATCACGCCCCTGACTCGGCGACGATGGACGGAGGACAAGCCGGCGATCATGGTGGACGGCGCCAGCAAAGGCTTCGAGGGCGAAAACGGTTTCATGGTCGCGGCTTGCCATCAATGGCTTCCGCCCGCTTGCCCTGTCCATGCAGGGGGACCTTGGCGATTTCTCGCATGAGGTCCTGTGCAGCATCCGGCGTCCTTGGCCCGAAACCAAGGAGGTAAAGGCCATCCATTGAAATCAGCGCGCGCGTTCTGGCTGCGGGAAGCGCCTTGAAGGCCGGCAAGGCGAAGACATCATCCGGGCTGGCCGCATGATCTCCCCGCTGCATCATCACGATCACATCCGGCGTGGCCGCGATCAGCCCTTCATCGGAAAGCGGCTTGAACCCCTCGATGCCTTCTGCCGCATTGATCCCGCCCGCCAATGCGATGATAGCGGCAGCCGAACTGTTCCTGCCGCCAACAAGGACGCGCCCATTCTGGATCGAGAGGACGAAAAGCACCCTTTTTGTTGTCCCAAGCGCGTCGCGTGCCTTCGCCAGCTGCGCGAACCGGTCTTTCACCGACTGTGCAAGGTGCGCGGCGGCCTCTTGGGCACCAACAGCATCGCCCACCACCCGGATCCGCTCGAGCACGCCGGATTCGCTGTGCTCCTCCGGGACCTTTCTCACCGCAATCCTGGCTTCGCCAATAAGACGCAACACGTCAGGCGGCCCAGCACCTTCAATCGCAAGGATAAGGTCAGGGTTCAGGGACAGGATGCCTTCCGCTGAAAGCGCGCGGACATAGCCAATACTGGGATGGGCCTTAAGTGCTCCGGACGGGAACTGGCTCGTGGCATCAACACCGACCAGTCGATCCTGGCGACCCAGCGCATAGACTATCTCGGTCACAACGCCGCCTGCCGCGACAATGCGTTTTGGAGCGTCCTGTGCCAGGAGAGGGGTGGCCAGAACGCTGAGAAGGCTCGCGAGCGCAACGACAGCGCCTCCCGCTCCGGGAATCATTCGATTGGGAAACAGTCGGATCATTTCAATCCTCATTTTGTCAGGATCAGTTTGTTGTTGGCTGTCACGCGCAGCGTGTAGGCCTCACCGTTATGGACGAGAACAGCCTCGCGTCCTGGGCCAAGGATCGCCTCGACTTCAATGCGGGGAATCGCCCTACCCTCGCGGTGCGATGTCAGGCGTGACTCTGGCTTCAAGGGCATGTTTTTGTTTGCAGTCTCGGGCATGTTTGGAAAACTTCCAGTCTCGTACTCAGTTTAGAAGGAATTAAAACTGAGCAATTTCAATGTGATATTGTTGTTGACTCTGAGTGTCAGAATAAATAGTCAAGGTCAAGTGCCCCGCTGATCCGAGCGATGGCGCACCGAAAACGACAAGCCAGCCAGCCCGTGACGGACCCCGTCGAGCCAGCCAGCCAGATACCGCAAAACAGGTTTTGGGGCTGATCATGGGATACGTCTTGCGTACGACGCTCTTGGCGTCCGTTTCACTTTTCATCATCGGGAGCGGGAGCTTTCTCGCGCATGCGCAGACTGCGCCATTGCCTCCGACAGGCCCGACAACGGCACTGGATGACATCACCGTCACCGCCACCCGGCAGGAAGAAAAGGCGGTGGATTCGCTGGCCGCTGTGTCGGTCACCAACCGGCAGGAAATCCGGTCACAGGCGCCTCAGCGCATCGGCACCGTCGTTAGCCAGATGCCGGGCGTGACGACACAGGAAAATCCGAATGACCCTGCAACCGCGATCAACATCCGTGGTTTGCAGGACTTTGGACGCGTTGCTGTGACCATCGATGGCGCACGTCAGAACTTCCAGCGCTCCGGCCACAATGCGAATGGCGCGTTCTTCCTGGATCCCGCTTTCATCCGATCTATCGACATTACGCGCGGACCGGTTGCGAACATCTACGGTTCCGGCGCAATCGGCGGCGTCGCTTCCTTCGAGACAGTTGAGCCGCGCGACATTCTCCGTCCCGGCCAGAGATTCGCAACCGAACTCGGCTTCACGGGCATTCTCGGCAATCGACAGAACGGCATCTACGGTCACGGCATCGGTGCCATCCAGCCGGTCGACTGGGCATCCGGCCTGGTTGGGCTCTCGTTCCGCAACCTCAACCCCTACAAGGATGGCGGCGGCTTCCTGATCCGGGACAGTGGCCAGGAACTGGTCTCCGGCATCGGCAAACTCGTGCTGACGCCGGGGGACGGGCATACCCTCAAGCTGATCGGCCAGTACCAGCAATACGAGTTCGCTAACGGGCTGGGAACTGGCACCTCGCCGCGCCGGACAAACGAAGTCGTTACTTCCAATCTCGTCGCGAAATATACGTTCTCACGCCCCGACAATGACTGGCTGAACCTCAATGCCTCGGCCTATCGCGCCACAACCGATACCGATCAGGTGCGGATCAGCGGCACGCCGGCGCAGATCGGCAACAGCCGCTATTTCAAGATCGAGACCATCGGTGCCGATGTGAACAATACGAGCCGGGTCGATTTCGGCCCGGTGAAGATGGCGGTCACCTATGGTGTCGACGCCTTCCAGGATCAGGTTCTCACCTTTGATCCGTTCTCCAACGGCGATGAGACCACGCCGCGCGGACGACGCACTGTCTATGGCGGCTTTATCCAGAACCACATGAAGTGGTCGATCGTCGATGTCATCGTCGGTCTGCGCTATGACGGTTATGAACTCGCGGGCGGCGGCAACAGGTCCGACGGTCGGCGGGTCTCGCCCAAGATCACCATTGGCGTGACGCCGATCGAGGGGGTCCAGCCCTATGTCACCTACGCCGAGGGCTACCGTGCGCCGGCGATCACGGAAACGCTGGTCAATGGCTTGCACCCGGTACCCTCGACCTTTCTGTTCATTCCGAACCCGCGCCTGAAACCCGAGATTGGCAAGACGGTTGAAGCCGGGCTCAATCTCAAGTTCGACAATGTGTTCCAGAAGGGCGACCGGGTTCGTGGAAAAGTCTCGGTGTTCCAGAACCGGGTATCCAACTTCATCGAGGGCGTTTTCACCGATCCCGGCAATGATTGCGGCAATCCTTTTTTGCCGCTGGGCTGCGCCGATGCTGTATATACCTACCAGAACATCACGCGCGCCAAGCTCCAGGGGATCGAGGCCGAGTTCGCCTACGATGCCGGGCGCTGGTTTGCCTCGATTGGCGGCTCGATCATCCGGGGCGACAACCTCGTCCTCAACCAGCCGCTGGAATCGGTGTACCCTGACAAGGTTTCAATCGCAGGTGGCTTGCGATTCCTCGATGAGAAGCTGGTCGTCAGCGGGCGCGTGACCCTCGTGGACGAACAGCGCCGCCTGCCGGCAGCCATCCTCGCCGCGAATGCCAGCAAGGCCTATGCGCTCATCGATGCCAACATCTCCTATCAACTCGCGACCGACACGCGGCTCTTCGCAATAGCCGAGAATATCGGCGATGTCCGTTACAAGCGCTACCGCGACGGCGATCGTTCGCCCGGACTTGTGACGAAGTTCGGCCTGACAACACGCTTCGGAATGTGAGGCGGCATGAACGCGCATTCGCCGCGCATGGCTTCAGGAATCGACGGCTGGATTTTCCAGCCGGATATCGCCTGGCCCTCTAGCTGCCGGCGAGCCCTGACCGCCGACATGCGCCAAGACTCGCGACTGGACCTCCCAGACCGACAACCAGTATTGATGGCGCCAGACGCAAGCCTATGCCTGTCGCAGGTCGAGCGCCGGGTGCCCATCCGCCCGGTTCCACCCCTTTGGCGACGGAGAACTCTGGGATTACTGGCATCAACCCTTCTGCATCTCGCCATTGCCGTCGCCGCCCTGGCCCTGCTGCCGACGCCGCCTGAAACCGACGCCGCGCGCGGTGGCACCGACCAGTTCATGGATGTCATGATTGTCGGCGAGGCAGACATTGCTGCGACACAGGAGGGGGTCAAGCCTGATCCCATGCCGGACCGCATGCCAGAACATGCGCAGGAAACTGTGGCACTTGTCCTGCCGGAACTGCCCCAGCCGCCGTCACCGGAATTACCCAAAACGACCGCCCTGGTGGAGCCCGGCCCGACCGAATTCGAGCTGCCGGCGGTGCCGGAGGTCGCGCCATTGGCAATGCCGCCTGAGAGTCTGGTCGCGGCTCGGCAAGATGCGCCGTTGGCGGCAAACGCTTCAAAGAAGGCTCCCGAAACAAAGCCGCCCAAACCGAAACCGGCCAAGGCAATGGCCGTCGCCTCGCCCGAAGCAAAGGGGCGGCAAGGCCATGGCGAGTCCCGTGCGACCAGCGCCGCATCGTCGCGCGGCGGATCCGTCGGTGCTGCACCACATGCAGGCAGTGCCGCGATCACGTCGCATCGCGCCCGGATTGTCGCGCATCTCACCCGGTTCAAGACCTACCCGGAAGCCGCGCAGGATCGTGGTATCGGCGGGCGTAACGCGGTGACAATCACACTGTCGCGCGACGGTCGCGTGGTCTCCTCGACGATCGCATCGGCTTCTGGCCAGCCCCTGCTGGACAGCGCAACGCTCGTTGCCGTCCGCCGGGCCGAGCCCTTTCCAGCAATGCCCGAGGGTGGCCCGCCGACATTCACCGTGACGATAGGACTTCGCTATGACGTTCGGTAGCTTCCAGCTTTCATCCGCAAAGGGAGAAAATCTCACCTGTGCAGCGCCCATGCTGCCCTCGCGCGATCTGAAGGAGACGGCGGAACTCTACGCCGCGCTTAGTTTCACCACTGTGCTGATCCCGGGCGGCGACGGCTATCTGATCGCCCGGAAGGAATGGGTCGAGCTGCATTTCTGGCCGTTTCCAGAGCTTGAGCCTGACAAGAACTATGCCTCAGCCTATATCCGCGTCGCCAATGTCGACCTGGCCATCACGCCCTTCGCCGCGCTAGGCCCGATCGCGGCCGGCTGCCGCTTCTTCCCCGTGGAAGACAAGCCTTGGGGCATGCGGCAGGGCGCCTTTGTCGATCATGACGGCAACCTCCTGCATATCGGCCAACCCATGAACCACATCCGCTGGGGAAGCCCGGACTGATCGCAACCTCAAGAAATGGAGAAAACCATGTATATCGCGATGAACCGCTTCAAGGTTACCAAGGGCAAGGAAGTCGACTTCGAAACCGTCTGGCGCTCCCGTCAAAGTTACCTCCATGAACTCGACGGCTTCATCGAGTTCGCCCTGCTGAAGGGTCCGGCACGGGAAGATCACACGCTCTATTCCTCGCACACGGTCTGGGCCACGAAAGAGAATTTCTCGACCTGGACCGCGTCAGAGCAGTTTCGCAAGGCGCATGCGAATGCCGGCAGGGGTGGCTCCATGAATCTCCTCGGGCATCCGGAATTCGAGGGCTTCGAAGCCGTCATCGTCGAGGACAACCGCGCCCCGCGCGTTGCAGCGGAGTAAGGGCGATGAGCAAGACCATTCAGGGCAAAAAAACGTCGCGCAATGTCACGCGACTTCGCGCCGGCACGGATGTCCTGGCCGATAGATTGGCGACTGTCAGGGCGAAGTTAGCCGAAAAGCCGGATGGCGTGGTTGAGGCCATCGCCCGCGAGGCTGGCGTTCCAACCCAGCTTGTGCTCGAGGCACTTCCCCCGGAAACACGGGTCTTCGTCGCCGCGGAGCAGTTCGAACCGCTCTGGCAGAGCCTTGCAACATGGGGCGATGTGCTGTTCATCGTCCATACCGCCGACATTGTTCTGGAATGCCAGGGCAGCCTGCCCATCGGCTCCTTTGGCGCGGGCTATTACAACATCCATGGCGACAGTCCGATCGGCGGGCATATCAAGGCCGGGAATTGCCGGGCCATCTATCTGGTTGATCGCATGTTTCACGGGCGCCGCTCCTGCTCGGTGCAGTTCTTCAACGGCGACGGGGAGGCCATGTTCAAGGTTTTCGTAAAACGCGACAAGGCGCGAGAACTGGTTAGCGCACAATTGATCCAGTTCGAAGCCCTCAAGGCACCATATATCGGTTAACGTTGGCCGCTCTTTTCGGCTTCGCAAGTCTGTTGATGCACGCCCGTGCCTGATCGCGGGCGCGGGATTTCGTCGGCAAACTGCGATGTGAAGACCGCCAAGTTGTTTAGACACCGACGAATGTCCGGTTTCGGAGATCGACCGCCCAAAGATGAGCGACCGATATGGGGCGCATAGCGGCCGATAGTGTCTTTGATGAGAAATGCACTATCTTTGCAGCCGTCGACGTCTGCATTGCGCCCTCAATGCGGTCATTTACGTTACAACGGCCACTGTCCAGAAGCGGACCTGAGCTCTAGCCACGCAACCGGGCAGTTCTACTAGGCTGAAAACGTCACGCTCACACCGCGCTGCCGAAAATAAGCCTGCATCAGCTTGCGGCCCGAACGGTTATTCTGTGCTAGCCTGATCGGATCGAACACTGCCTCCTTCACGCCCTCCCGTGTTAGCGCTGCCTTGAGGGTCGCTATATGTACGTCGATGTCGGCATTGTTTGACTGGAGCGATGCATAGATGCTGTCAGTCGCCTCGGACACGGTTGGCTCGCTCACTGTTTCACTCCTTTGGTTGTCAAGTGGCGAGTTAGCACAATTTGGCGCCTTGACCGATACCGAAAGACGGCAGACTGGCGCCCCATTGCGGTCGTTCTTCGCACCACGCGGCGGGACCGAAAGCGGACGTTCACAGCGTCCAGCAAGCTAGGGTACGATCCAAACCAACAGCGGCTGAGGCTCGCAGTTGATTCAGTTGGAAGTGGCCAAGGGGGCGAGAAATGTCGTCGAGGCTATGATCGTCCAGTCGTTGATGACATGCGCGCCCGTGCTCACCCAGATGTTTTTGGACCAGATATAGGCCCAGGTGAGGACCAACCGCGCGCTTCCGATCACAACCAGGCACTGGATCAAATTCCAGTCATAGGTTGGAAGATGGATGAGGCCGAAGGCGACAGCCGAGGCCAGCCAAGCAACAATGACCGCCGCATTTCGCGCCATCCCCGTTAGTTTTCGGGAGAGTGCGAGGATCGCGAGGAAGGGGAGGATCGTGATCAGTTCCTCGCCCAGCAATTGCACCCCGACCTTGGCGAAGAAAGTCGCCAATTGTGCGCCGCCGAGTTGCGCGGCGTCGGCTATGCCTGCGTTTCCGGTTGTCGTGCCGAAGAACTTAATCGCCACCCCTATCGCCATCGTGATGATGATGTTCAGCAAAGCGAAGACGAACATGAGCTTCACTTCGCGCAGTCCGACGCGCGCAAAGATCGCCGTCCAGCTCGAAGGCGACGCCATCCGCAGACCCAGAAGCGGCAAGCCGACGAACAGCAAGACCCGCAGCCAACCTGTGAAGAGGTTGTCGATAAAGGGCAACGGCGTGACCAGCGCCAGAAACCCGGCGACGGCGCCCGCAACAACGAGCAGCCAGCCCCGTATCGAAATCGTGTCCGGGCTCCCGCTATAGTAGGGGAAGTCTTTTCCGTCCGGCTCGAGCGGCAATCGACCTTCAACCATGGCGGCGGCCTTTCCCATGCCAGTGGCTCCTGCAGTCACGATGAGGGATCGTGCTTACGTTAGCATTGTCATCACTTCTTCTGCGCGCTGACCCAGGGTGCAATGTGCCAGTCGACCTTGATGCTTTCAGCACAGGAATTGTCGAATTTCCGCTTCGGGTTGTCGATGAAGGCGACGCCCATCTCTCCGACACAGGGCTGGTAGATCAGCGCGCCGTGCCCGGCCTCGGGGATCATGAAGGCTTGCGCATTGGACAGCTTCTCGATCGCTGTCCTGGCCCAGCTTGGCGGGGTCTGGATATCAAATAGACTGCCAAATGAGAGCGTCGGGATGCTGGATTGCACCGGCACATGCCAATTTTCCCGCGGCTGTGGCTTGAACTGGGCGCAAGCCTCGAAGAACCCCTTGGCGAGTTCATCCGTGAGCGCGCCGATACGCGGATATTTCATCGTGGCAATCGTCGCCCGATATCCCTCGAAGGAGGAGCGCGGCATGTCCTCCTGGCAGGCGTACACATCAAGGAAGAACTGGTTGAAGAACGGCATGAACGACTTCAGGCTGTCGCGCCGGATGATGGTGAACGAGCCTTGCAGTTCCTTCTCGCTCATGCCCGCAATCAGGCTGGAGAGACGCGCCTTGGCAGGATCGTCCGTGTGCTTGCTGACGAACGCCTGCAAAACGTCTTTGGCCGGGCGGGCGGTTTGCATGGCCGTATAATCGGCCAGCATGCTCTGCGCCTTGCTCCGGTCCACGCGAACAGCCTCACGGAGCGCACTCGCCAGTTCCTGGTCGAACAGGCGCACCAGCGGGCCGAGCGCGCGCGTGTTCTCGTCGGCATCCCGAAGGGCTGCGATCGCCCGGGCAGAACTGGTTTCGGTACGCGTCGTGATTGCTGCATTATCGAGGAGTTGCCGGATGAGCGCCTGTTCGCCGGCTTCAAGCTTGCCAGCGGCCTTGAGCACCGCGGCATCGTCAGCCTTCGGCGTATCGAACTTGGCCGCGCTCAGAAGCTCGACGGTAGGCATCTCCTTGCCGCGCCAGAGTTCGTAAACATAAGCCGGAATGAACCGGGTGATCGGCGCGGAATCATATTTGCCATTCCGGCTAATGATGGGCATCGCAACGACTTCCACGGACATCTTCTGCCCCTGGAAGACGATTTCGCCCTTCACGGCCTTGTCGAAGGTTTCGTTGAAGATGCGGCCAAGATCGGGATAGGCCTCGTTACAGGCTTTGTCGGTCGCGCATTGATTCACCACGATCTGCACAGCCTCGTCATTCTTGAGCGCAAACGAGTTGTAGAGGTTGACCCAGGACGGCGCCACGCCATCGATAACGACCGAGCGTAGCCCTTGCGGGGCGACCCGCATGACCTCCAGCGCCAGTTTGGTGCCATAGGAAATCCCGTAGAGGTTGTAATCGCCGTATCCGAGCGCCTTGACCACAAGGGGCACATCCAGCGCGTTCTGGGTGGTATTGTAGACGGGAAGCGGCACACCCTCCTTCTCGAGTTCGCTGACGCATTGCTTGGCAAGGGCTGGCAAGGTTGTCGCAGGGTCGGGGCGAACAATGTCGTAGGCATTTGTTGCAAGCATGTTCGCGCAGCTTGAAGAGAGACCCGAAATCCCCGCCGAGCGCTGGTCGAACATTACGACATCCCGTCGATCCCGCCAGGGCCGGAAGATGCGCTCGATCAGTGGAATCTGCGCCACCGCGCTGCCACCGGGGCCGCCTTGCAGATAGATCACCGGATCAGCCTCCGGGAAGCGCGAGGTTGCCTTGAGAACTGCAAAGGCCAGTGACACCGTCCGACCGCCTGATTTCGAGCGGTCTTCCGGCACTTTCACCCGGCCACAGATCAGACTGACGCCTTCGATCTCGTTGGCGGGCAACGGACGCGGGCACGCCTCAATGCTCACAACAGCACCTGGCTGCTGGCTCGCCGTGCGCAAGCCCATGAACGGATCAGGCGATGGCGTGCCGGAAAGCGACGCCATAAGAGCCAGTATCTGCGCGTGATCCATAGTGCCCCCTTGATGCCTGATGACGGTACGACGTGGTCAATATGATCGTTTCATTCGAACAGTACGATGACAAGTAGGCGGGCAACCGCCTTGCGGCTGTATCGTAGATCCTGTCTAGCGGATGGGCTCAAAAGGCCTTACGCGCGTCGAGCCGAGGGGCATGCCCAACCCCTTTTTTAGCTCTCGCTTCAAGCGCTGCCAACCACGCCCGATCGTCGCACGAGCTTTGAACTTCGTTGTCATGGCGGAGGCCGACCATCACGCCTTAACAATCTACTTCGGCCCGCGACGTCGTCCGCCTTGGACCGAAACTCTATGGATCGCAGGCTAGCCGTGACACAGGCAGCTTCGCGCCCCATTCCCGTCATATGCGTCACAACGGTCACTTCCCGGAAGGGGACGTAAGCACTAGTCCCTCACCCGGGCAGCTTTACTAGGCGGAAAGGTGCTGTCAGACAAACCAAAATAGTCTCAGGAAGCGCTCTACCCGGCATTGATCAGGCTGCGCAAAGCTGACGCCACTCGGTGAGTGCGGCGGTACGGCGTTCCTTGAATATGGCTCGTGATGTAAGGGTGCGTTCCTGATTGAAGTGGTTGTGGATCGAGCCGTGTAACGCGGCGAACTTTTGCAAAATTCGCTTCGCGGACCTTCGGTTCGCATCCGTCGAAAGCGGAGTATCGCTCGCTCTCTTCGTCGAAATGGCTGGTGGGAAATCTCGGCGCGATTGTTCAGCCAGCGGCCGACTTCGCGTTTGTTGATCGTATTCAGGGCCTTCGACGCCGCGCCGTATGAGGCCAATCGATCCGTGACGATCGTTTCGGTCGGGCCATGTAGGCGAAGCGATTTCCTGAGGAAATTCGCTACGCGGCCCTTTGGGTCAGTGCCGCTTTCTTATCCCGCCGTTTCGTGACGAAGCTCTCGAGCACCTCGCCCTCGTGGTCAACGGCACGCCAGAGGTAGTGCTTCACGCCGTTGATCTTCACGAAAACCTCGTCGAGGTGCCACCGCCAGTGCTTGAAAGACCGCATGGCCTGGACCCGGCTGCGCCGGATCTCGGCGGCAAAGATGGTGCCGAACCGGTTCCACCAGAACCGCACTGTCTCATGCGTGATATCGATACCCCGCTCATGCAGCAGGTCTTCGACATTCCTCAACGACAGCGGGTATCGGACGTACATCATCACCGCGAGGCGGATGATCTCGGGACTGGTCTTGAAGTAGCGGAAGATCCGGGCGTTGCTTATCCGGTCCGGCTAGCTGCCCTCCCCTTCAGCGACAAGCCGATTTTCCTCTGACAGTGCCAACGCGGCGTCCTAATCGCACCGCCACTCGATCCTGATCAGACGACTCTGGCAAAGGAAGCGGAATCGGCTTCCACCACACGGCCGACGATCGCCGCGCCGGGATAGCCTGCGGCCTTGATCTCCGCGAGAAGGCTCTCGGCGTTACCGGCGTCGCAACTGACGAGCAGGCCGCCCGAAGTCTGCGGATCAGTCAAAAGATCAAGCTGCCATTGCGGCGTGCCGTCCCCTGCCCGGACCTCAGCGCCATAACTCGCCCAGTTGCGTTTCGAGGCGCCGGTGACATAGCCCCCTTTGGCCCATTCCTCGGCATGCGAGAACAAGGGCACCCGCGCCGCCTCGATCTCGATGCCTAGGCCCGAGCCGCGCGCCAGTTCAAGGCCATGCCCGAGCAGTCCAAAGCCGGTAACATCCGTCATAGCGTGGACAGCCGGTTTCTTGGCAAGTTCGGTTCCAACCTTGTTGAGCAGCGTCGTTGAAGCCACCATCTCGGCATAGGCCGCACCGTCAAGCGCGCCCTTCTTAAGCGCCGCCGAGTAGATCCCCACACCAAGCGGTTTGGTCAGGATCAGGGCGTCGCCAAGCTTTGCCATGGTGTTCCGACGAACCTGCGAGGGGTGGCAAAGGCCGATGACGGCGAGCCCGTAGATCGGTTCAGGTGCATCAATGGAATGCCCGCCTGCGACCGGGATTCCGGCTCCGGCACAGGCTTCCGCGCCGCCAGCGAGAATATCCTTCACAACATCAACCGGGAGCTTGTCGAGCGGCATGCCAAGGATCGCCAGCGCAAAAATGGGCTTTCCACCCATGGCGTAAACGTCAGAAATCGCATTGGTCGCGGCGATCCGGCCAAAATCGCGAGGATCATCGACGACCGGCATAAAGAAATCCGTGGTCGCAATCACGCATGTATTCTCGTCAATCTGCCAGACCGCGGCGTCATCTGCCGTCTCGGCGCCAACAAGCAGCGAGGCGTAGGGATGCGCCTTCGGCATTCCCGCGAGCAGCGATTGCAGGACCGCCGGCGAGAGCTTGCAACCGCACCCGCCGCCATGCGCGAAAGACGTCAACCGCAAGGGCGTGGCAGGGGAACCGGGATGCGCATTCATGGAGACACCTTTGGCATGAGCGATTGCAAGTTCAGAGCGTGAAAGAAAGTCGTGGTCAGATGAAGTTGGCTAGCCCTCCTCCTCGCCCCACACAGAATGGAACTGATCGGGATCGAAGCGCTCTTTCTGGCGAGGCGGTCCCGAATATGTCCCCACTGCGATGAAGCAAAGCGCATGCTCGAAGGACTGGAGCTTGAACGCCTTCCTGAATGCCTCTGTCGCCAGCTTGTGGCCGCTCACAGCCATGGCGCCAAAACCAAGCGCATGGATCGCCAGCAACATGTTGCCGAGCGCGGCACCGGCCGAGGCATGCTGTTCGATGGTCGGAATATCGGGATGCTCTTCATACGCGCGGAGCACAAAGAGCAACAACATCGGCGCATGCGACGCCTTCTCGCGCGCTCTTTCAAGATCTTCAGTGGTGGCATCCGGATTCAATTCCCGCTCGGCGGTTTCAAAAAGCGCACAGAGCTGAGGCCGGGCATCCGGTGCAATTTCGATGACCCGGAAGTTTCGCAGGCCGCCGTGATTGGGCGCCGTGGCAGCAGCGCTCAGGATTGTTTCAAGGTGAGCGCGATCAGGCGCAGGTTCGATCAGGCGCCGGGGCGGAAGCGAGCGGCGGCTCAAAAGCAACGTGATAAGCTCGGCCTGCGCCATCCCTTTATCTTGTCGCGTTCCGATCTCTGCATCTGCCAGCCGAGTCGATCCATTTGTCATGGCGTGGCTCCATTCATGTTCCGGCTCCAAAGCTGGCTTTTTGTGCCCCTACCACCGTGAGGGCGAATCGGTGTTGGCCTTCGCCTGCGTCGATGCGCTTCAACTGGTGGCCTGCCTTCATGGCAAACAGCGGAATATCAATTTCGCTCAAAGGATCGGTGCTCAAAACCTCGAGCGTGGTGCCCACTGGAAGCGTGTCGATTTCCGATTTCACGCGCAGAACGACTTCCGGACAAAACTTCCCTTCGAGGTTTAGCCGAACGGTGGTGTTGGAGCTTTGAGCCATTGCGTTTCCGTTAGTCGCGCCAACCATTTCAGAGACCCAAAACTATCCGAATACTGTGTATACAATTTCGTGTTGTTCGCATAAAATATGTATAAAATTTAAATGTCTCACACAATGATACAATAAAATCATTGTTTTTAGATTTATTCTTGAATTATTGCGACGCAAAATTCTGTTATTGAACCCATAGGACTAACCTATGCCCCGAATTTTTTCTTGAATTCCCGCCGCTTACTGCGCCGAATTAGGCGATATCATTGACACCGCGAAACTATTTTGACAAGTTATATGCTGCGCCCGATTGCTCTGCTTTGGGCGAAACAGACGAAGGAGCGAAATCCCATGCTGAAAGACGTCTCGCGACGCCAGTTCCTAGGAACTGCCGGAGCGGGTGTTGCCGGTACCGCGATTGGTGCCTTTGGCTTTGATGGCGCCGGGGAGGCTCTTGCAGCCTCTGTCCGGTCTTTCAAGTTGGAGAACACCACAGAAACCCGGAACACCTGCCCCTATTGCTCGGTTGGTTGCGGAATCATCATGTATTCCAAGGGCGCCGATAAGGCGACTGGCAAGCTTGGCCAGGTCGTCCATATCGAGGGCGACCCCGACCATCCCACCAACAAAGGCACCCTTTGCCCAAAGGGCTCTGCGCTGCTCGATTTCGTGAAGTCGGAAACGCGCACGAAATACCCGATGGTGCGCAAGCCCGGTTCAAACAAGTGGGAACGGACCACCTGGGATCAGGCGCTCGACCGCATTGCGCGGTTGATGAAGGATGATCGCGACGCGAACTTCATCGCCAAGAACAAAGACGGCACGACGGTCAACCGCTGGGTTTCGACCGGCTTCCTTGCCGCCTCCGCAACAACGAATGAAACGGCGTGGATGACCTATAAGGTCGTTCGTTCCGCCGGCATGCTGGTATTCGATAATCAAGCGCGTGTCTGACACGGCCCGACGGTGGCGAGTCTCGCTCCGACGTTTGGCCGTGGTGCAATGACCAACTCGTGGACTGATATTAAGAATACCGATCTGGTGCTGATCATGGGCGGCAATGCCGCTGAGGCGCACCCGTGTGGCTTCAAATGGGTCACGGAGGCGAAAGCCAATCGTGGGGCCAAGCTGATTGTTGTCGACCCGCGCTATACGCGTTCGGCTTCTGTGGCGGATTTCTACGCTCCTATCCGTCAGGGCACCGATATCGCGTTCCTGCTCGGGGTGATCAACTATTTGATCAAGAACGACAAAATTCAGTGGGAATACACCAAGAACTACACCTCGGCCGCCCTGATCGTGAAGGAAGGCTATGGCTATAAAGATGGTCTTTTCACGGGCTATGACGAGAGCAAGCGCGATTATGATCGCTCGAGCTGGGACTATGAATATGATGAGCAGGGCTTCGCCAAGGTAGACCCGACGCTTCAGCATCCGCGCTGCGTCTGGAACCTCCTGAAAGAGCACGTGGCGCAATATACGCCCGAGTTGGTCGAGCGCATTTGTGGCACCCCGAAGGATGCGTTCCTGACGGTGGCCAAGATGATTTCGGAGACGTCGGCACCCGATAAGGTGATGACGTCGATGTATGCGCTTGGCTGGACCCAGCATTCCAAGGGTTCGCAGAACATCCGCTGCATGGCGATGCTTCAGCTCATCCTCGGTAATATGGGCATGATGGGCGGTGGCATGAACGCGCTGCGCGGCCACTCGAATATTCAGGGCCTTACCGATCTCGGCCTGATGTCGAACCTCATTCCTGGTTACCTCACGCTCGCCAATGAGCGCGAGACGGATTTTGACACCTACATGAAGACGCGCGGCTTCAAAGAAACGCGTCCCGGGCAGGTGTCATTCTGGCGGAACTACAAAAAGTTTTTCGTCAGCTTCCAGAAGTCGATGTGGGGGGACAACGCCCGCGCAGACAATCAATGGGGCTACGATTACCTGCCCAAGATGGACGTGCCGAGCTACGATATCCTTCGTGCGTTCGACATGATGCATCAGGGAAAGATGACCGGCTATTTCTGCCAGGGCTTTAACCCGCTGATGTCATTCCCGAACAAGAATAAGATCCGTTCTGCGCTCGGAAAACTGAAGTTCCTTGTGGTCATGGACCCACTTCAGACCGAGACTGCGCGGTTCTGGGAAAATCACGGTGAGTTCAACCCAGCCGAACCGTCGAAGATCCAGACTGAGGTTTATGAGCTGCCGACCACTCTCTTTGCTGAGGATGAAGGCTCGCTCACAAACTCCTCACGCTGGCTCCAGTGGCACTGGCCGGCACAGGATGCACCGTTCGAAGCCAAGACCGATGTCTGGATCATGGCCCAACTCCACAAGCGCCTCAAAGCGCTCTACGAGAAGGAAGGCGGTGCATACCCGGATGCCATCAAGGCATTGACCTGGAACTACAAGAATCCGGATGATCCGCATGCTGAAGAACTCGCCCGCGAGTTCAATGGCTCCGTTCTCGCCGACGTTCCTGACCCGACTGATCCGTCTAAGCTCGTCCTCCAGAAGGGCAAGCAGATGGCAGCCTTTGCCGCCTTGCGCGATGATGGTACCACGGCTTGCGGCAACTGGATCTATTGCGGCTCCTTTACCGAAGCCGGCAATATGATGGCGCGTCGCGACAACAAGGATCCGTCAGGTCTTGGTGTTCACCAGAACTGGGCTTTTGCCTGGCCTGCCAACCGACGCGTGCTTTACAATCGCGCCTCGGCAGACATGCAGGGTAAGGCTTGGGACCCCAAGCGCTCACCAATCGCCTGGGATGGCACCAAGTGGTCGGGGCCGGACATTCCGGATATCGCTCCCACAGCAAAACCGGAATCGGTGATGCCGTTCATCATGACGAACGAGGGCGTCGGTCGCCTCTTCGTTCATCGGTTGATGAAGGATGGTCCTTTCCCGGTACACTACGAGCCTTTCGAAAGCCCGCAGGCCAACCTGATTGCCCCGAAGATTGTCGGCAACCCAGCCGCTCGCGTCTTCAAGGGCGATATGGAGCAGTTTGGTTCGGCGAAGGACTTCCCCTTTGCCGCCGTCACCTACCGCTTGACCGAACATTTCCACTACTGGTCGAAGCATAATCGCGTGAATGCGGTCATGCAGCCAGAGTTCTTCGTGGAAATCTCGGAGGAGTTGGCCAAGCTCCGGAACATCAAGAAGGGCGATTGGGTACGGGTGGATTCGGCGCGGGGCTTCGTGAAAGCGAAGGCGGTCGTCACCAAACGCATCAAGCCGCTCATCTGCGATGGCAAGCCGATCCATGTCGTGGGAATTCCCATCCACTGGGGTTTCATGGGCGCCACCAAGAAGGGTTTTGGGGTAAACTCCCTCACACCCTATGTCGGTGACGCCAATATCGAAACGCCGGAATACAAGGCGTTCCTTGTCGATGTGCAGCCCTCAGGGCCGCCCGTTGACGCGCCGGCAGTCTCGTAAGGGGGGATGGAACCATGGCTATACCAGCATTGGAAATCGCCCGCCAATCCGCAACCAGCGGCGGGATCAAGGGGGCGCTCGCCCCGCAGGACGACTTTCAGGTCACCAAGCTGATCGATGTTTCGAAGTGCATCGGATGCAAGGCTTGCCAGACGGCCTGTCTTGAATGGAATGATCTGCGAGAAGACGTCGGTGTGAACGTAGGGGTTTACGATAACCCCCATGATCTCACTGAAAACTCTTGGACGCTGATGCGCTATACCGAATGGGATAACCCCCAGACGGGCAAGCTCGAGTGGCTTATCCGCAAGGATGGCTGCATGCACTGCGCCGATCCGGGCTGCCTCAAGGCTTGCCCCTCCCCCGGCGCGATCGTGCAGTACACCAACGGCATCGTCGACTTCCAGAAAGACGCCTGCATCGGCTGCGGTTATTGTGTGAAGGGCTGCCCCTTCAACATTCCCCGCATCTCGAAGACGACGGAAAAGGCTTACAAGTGCACGCTCTGCGTCGACCGCGTTGCGGTTGGTCAGGGGCCTGCATGCGCCAAGGCCTGCCCGACGCAGGCGATCTCTTTCGGGACGGAAGCGCAGATGAAGGCCCTTGCCGCCAAGCGCGTCACGGACCTGAATTCGCGTGGTTTCAAGAACGCCGGGCTTTATGATCCGCCAGGCGTGGGTGGAACGCACGTCATGTACGTGCTTCATCATGCCGATCAGCCGCAGGTTTATGCCAACCTTCCGGGGAATGACGTCCGGATTTCACCGATCGTAGAACTCTGGAAGGGCGCGACCAAATACGCAGGCATGGGCATCATCGCCCTCGCCGCCGTCGTGGGCGCAGTGCACCATATGGTCGTGGGCGCGAACCGCGTCACCGACCATGACGAGGCTGAAGGCAAGCGCATCAAGGAGAACGCGTGATGGCAGGCAATGACGGCTTCAAGCCGCAAGTCTCGCGTTACACCGCTGCAGCACGGGCAAACCACTGGGTCACGGCTGCGAGCCTGATCCTGCTGGCGATCAGCGGACTGGCGCTGTTCCATCCCTCGCTGTTTTCGCTCACTGCCCTTTTCGGCGGTGGGTCGATGACCCGCGAGATCCATCCCTGGATCGGCGTGCTGTTGTTCTTCAGCTTCATGGGTTTGTTCTTCCGGTTCTGGAAGCTCAACCTCTGGAACAAGGATGATGCGAAATGGATGGCCAATCTCGACTCGGTGATGAAGGGTGACGAGGAAAAGATCCCTGAAATCGGCAAATATAACGCCGGCCAGAAGATGGTTTTCTGGGGGATGTCGATCCTGATCGTGCTGCTGATTACCTCTGGTATCGTGATCTGGGACAAGTACTTCTACCAGTACACAACGATCGATCAGAAGCGGGTCGCCGTTCTCGTTCATGCCGTCTGCGGCATTGGCGCGATCACAATCTGGATCGTGCATGTCTATGCGGCGATCTGGGTGCGCGGCACGATTTCAGCGATGACCAAGGGATCGGTCACCGCCGGTTGGGCCTATCGTCATCACCGCAAGTGGCTTCGCGAGGAAGCCGCCAAACCCCGCACCGGCACCACGCCGGCAGAGTAAAACAAGTTGGCGTCGGCGGCCGGGTTCCGCCGACGCTTTTTACATCGTGACCCGTGAGGTTCGAGCCTATGTCGTCTCCGTCCGGTTCAGCGCCAGTCGCGCCGCAATTCCAGCCGATGCATATCGGCGAAGAAGCCAAGCCACCCCTCGCCGTTCTGCCCGATCCGTCAACGCTCTTCGCCGAGCGTGCGATGCGTTTTCGGACGTTGGCAGTAGATCACCAGCTCAAGGGCTATCTTACCTTTCTCGCGGGCATTGCCGATGCACAGGCCGCAATCCTTCAGAAACTGCCACCCGTCAGCCTGCCCGACGAGGATGCACTCGCGCGCGCCTTCGAATTCGGCATGGCGCCGATTGCCCGCGCCAGCCTGCCGAGCGAAGACGCGGCGCTCAAGACGCTTGATCTTGTGCTGGAAGCGCTGAAATCCGTCGAGATGCCGGACAAAGCAATGGCTGCGCTTGAAGGCGTGATCGCTTCGGATGAGACCGAGCGCCGCGCAATGATCGCGAATGTGCTCGCGGATTCGCTCCCCGTGGAAGAGATCGCAGAGCATATCTATGTCGCCTCCGCGATGCAGGTGCATTTTGCCCGCCTTGCCGCGCTCCTTCCCGCGGGCAAACTGACGCCGGTCTCGGATGGCGCCTGCCCTTCGTGCGGCGGCGCGCCTGTCGCTTCGAGTGTGGTGGGTTGGGAGGGTTCGCAAAGTGTCCGGTTCGTCGTCTGTGGCACTTGCGCGACACGCTGGCATGTCGTGCGTGTCAAATGCGTGTCATGCTCTTCGACCAAGGGCATTCACTATGCACATCTGCAAGGCACTGCCGATACGCTGAAAGCCGAGTGCTGCGACAGCTGCAAGAGTTACCTCAAGATCCTCTATAACATCACCGATCCATCGCTTGATCCGGTGGCGGATGATGTGGCCAGCGCCGGACTTGACCTGCTGGTTAAAGAGCAGGATTTTCGGCGGGCTGGCTTCAACGTCTTCCTCGCCGGTTTCTGAGGGAGGCCTGGCATGACGAGTTCAACGCCCAAATTGCGTCTTCCCTCAGTCGACCGGCTCCTTCAGTCTGACATTGCCAGAAATCTGACTACCCGTTTCGGCCAAAGCGCCGTCAGCGACGGTGTTCGCCGCATACTCGCAGTTCTGCGGGAAGGGATGATCGCCGGCGCGCTCAGCCATGAACCGGATGTGGAGTCGATCATCACAGCCGTTACGGAGGATCTTGAAGCCCGGGATGTTCCCTCGCAGCGTCGCGTTTTCAACCTCACGGGCACGGTGCTGCACACCAATCTCGGACGCGCGATCCTGCCGGAGGCGGCAATAGAAGCCGTCGTCAATGCTATGCGTCACCCGACGACACTGGAGTTTTCGCTCGAGGGTGGCGCGCGCGGCGAGCGCGATGACCATGTGCGCGGGCTTGTGCGCGAGCTGACCGGCGCGGAGGATGCCTGCCTCGTCAACAACAATGCAGCGGCGGTGCTGCTGGTGCTGGCAACCCACGCAAAAGGCAAGGAAACGATTGTCTCTCGCGGCGAACTTATCGAGATCGGCGGGGCGTTCCGCCTGCCGGAAATCATGCGTCGTGCCAATACCAAACTCGTTGAAGTCGGCGCCACGAACAGGACACACCTTCGCGATTTCGAGGAAGCGATCACGCCAAAAACCGGGATGATCCTTAAGGCGCATACCTCGAACTATGCGATTCAGGGATTTACGGCGGAAGTTCCAGCCACAGCGCTAGCCGCGCTGGCCAAAAAACACGGGATTCCCTGTTTCGATGATCTCGGCTCGGGCACGCTCGTTGACCTCTCCCGCTACGGCATGCGGCGAGAACGGACGGTGCAGGATGCGCTTCGCGATGGTGCTGATCTTGTCAGTTTCTCCGGCGACAAGCTTCTGGGCGGTCCACAATGCGGCTTCATTGTTGGCCGCAAGGATCTTGTTCGCGCCTGTGCTAAAAACCATTTGAAGCGCTCGCTTCGCCTCGACAAGCTGCGCCTTGCTGCGCTGGAAGCCACGCTGAAACTCTACCGCGACCCAGATCGGCTGGCAGAAACGGTTCCGACCTTGAGGTCTTTCAGCCGTACGCGCGAGAGCATGACCAAACAGGCCAATGCGCTGCTTGATATCTGGCAAAACTTCCTTGGTACTGGTTGGACAGCCGGCATTCGCGATTGCGCGAGCCAGATTGGCTCGGGCGCACTGCCGCTCGATACCCTGCCGAGCGCCGCACTCTTTGCGACACCTGACACCAAGCGCAAGGGCGCGGCGCTGGATGCGCTCTCCGAACGGCTACGCAAGCTGCCCATCCCGGTGATCGGGCGTATCCATGACGATGCGCTGATGCTTGACCTCCGATGTCTCGATGATGAAGCCGCGTTTCGCGCACAGCTTGCGGGGGCGGCGTCATGATTTTCGGGCTTTTCAGGAAGAAGGCGTCCAAGCCCGCGGCAACGATAGAAGATCAGCCTGCGGCCGCGCTGGACGAACAGCTCGCGGAAGCAAAGGCGCTGGCACAAACGGGGAATTATCAGGCCGCGCTGGCGATCTGGGGCCCGCTGGCACATCAAGGTGTTCCACGCGCGGCTAACAATATCGGTGCGTGCTTCATCGGCGGGCTCGGCGTCGAGCGCGATGAAGCGCTCGGCGTGCGTTGGCTCA
>CAZNAT010000004.1:0-25336 GCA_964571245.1 uncultured Methylobacterium sp. | reverse complement strand
GCCTCGGGGATGCGCAACCTCGCCTCGGCCTACTTTCAGGGTAAGGGCATCGGGCAGGATTACGCTTTGGCGCTCGACTGGTACCGCAAAGCCTCCGAAGCCGGCGACGCGGAAGCGCAGGATATGCTTTCGTGGATGTTGCTTGAAGGCGAAGTCACCGAAAGCGAGCCCGTCGAGGCCCGCAGATGGGCGGAAGCGGCAGCCAATGCCGGTCTCGCCAGCGCAATGACCCGTATGGGGATGATCTACCACAACGCGCTTGGCACGGAGCGCGATGCCAAGCTCGCCGCCGAATGGTGGTCGAAAGGCGTTGAGGCGGGGGATGCCGATGCTATGGCGATGCTCGGCGCTGCCAATCACCTTGGTCAAGGCGTCGAGCGCGATCCTTTCCGCGCGATGGTGCTGCTGATCATGGCGCGCGAGGGCGCGTCGCCCCTCGCCGGCACTTTCTTTGCCGTCGTTAAAGACAGCCTGCCCGAGGCCGCATTTGCTGACGCCGAGGCGATGGCTGCTGAGCTGCGGGCCAAACTGACCAGCCCCAGGCCTTCCGCATGATCATCGGCACGGCGGGCCATATCGATCACGGCAAGACCTCGCTGGTGAAAGCTCTCACTGGCATTGATGCCGACCGTCTGAAGGAAGAAAAAGCGCGCGGCATTACCATCGATCTTGGCTTTGCCTATTGGCCGCAGGATGATGGCACTGCAATCGGTTTTGTCGACGTGCCCGGCCATGAGCGCTTCGTGCACACCATGATGGCAGGTGCGCAGGGCGTCGATCTCGTCATGCTGGTCATTGCCGCCGATGACGGCGTGATGCCGCAAACGCGTGAACACCTGGAAATTATCGAGTTGCTCGGTCCGCGCGAGGGTTTGGTCGTTCTGACCAAAATCGACGTGGTCTCGCCTGAGCGGCTTTTGGCGGTGCAAAACGATGTCGCCATGGCGCTTTCGGAGACCATGCTGGCAGACTGCCCGCTATTCCCGGTCTCAAACCTGACGGGCGACGGCCTTCCTGCCCTCAAGGACTGGCTGCGGGCACAACATCAGGCGCATGTTCCGGTGAGCGATGCGCGCCTGTTTCGGCTCGCGATCGACCGGAGCTTCGTGCTGCAAGGCGCAGGCGTGGTGGTGACGGGAACGGTACTTGACGGCACGGTCCGCGTTGGCGACGAGGTCATCGTCTCGCCTTCGGGTCTTTCCGCGCGTATTCGTTCGATCCATGCCCAAAACCGGAAAAGCGAAACCGGGCGAGCCGGGGATCGCTGTGCGCTTAATCTAGTAGGTTCGGATATCACGAAAGAGGCGGTTCTCCGCGGCGATATGGTACTTGCCGCAGCGGCCCATGCGCCAAGCCAGCGGATCGATGCCGAGATCAAGGTTGCACAGGGCGCGCCCAAGGGGCTTGCGCAATGGATGGCAACGCGACTGCACCACGGCACAGCCGAGGTTGGCGCACGGATCGTGCTGCTCGAAGACCAAGTTCCGTTGCCGAACGAGATGGCACGTATCCAGCTTGTGCTCGACAAGCCAATTGCCGCTTTCACGCTGGATCGCTTCGTGCTCCGTGATCCCTCAGCCTCCAGAACACTGGCGGGCGGCCGCTTTCTCGATTTACGGGCACCGGACCGCAAACGTCGCGCTCCCGAGCGCAGCGCGATCCTTGCCGCGCTTGCCAACCCAGCACTTGGACAGGCCTTTGCTGCTCTGATTGAAGCCTCACCAGGCCCAGTTTCGCTTGATGATTTCGCGCGCGATCATGGGGTAGACCGTAGCCTTGTGCTCGACATGTGCCGGAACGCCGGGGCCGCGGTTTTGCACGCGGGCAAGGGCCTCTTCGCCCTCTCCCACTCGCGCTATTTCGGGTTGGAGACCGCCGTTCGCGCGCATCTCACAGCTTTTCACGCAGCCAATCCTGATCTGATGGGAACGGGTCTTGAACGCCTTAGGCTCCAAACTGCGCCGCGCGTTCCGGCGGTGCTGTTCCGCCTTGCGTTACGAGGCTTTGTTGAAGCTGGTTGGCTCGCGATCGATGGTAACTGGATTCGCCTCGCTTCTCATTCCATCGAAATGTCGCTGGAGGATGAAAACCTCTGGTATGAAATCCGTCCTTCACTCGATGGGACCGATCGCTTCAGACCGCCGAGGGTGCGAGACATCGCCTCTACGACTCAGGAAGATGAAAATGCCATCCGCCGTTTGCTTCGCCGCTGCGCGCGCGCCGGAAGCGTCGATGAAGTGGCGCAGGATCATTTCTTTCTGCGCACAAGTGTCAGTGAACTTGTCACCCTCGCCGCTGGGCTTGAGGTTGATCGGGAGGGCTGGTTCACTGCCGCCAGCTTTCGTGATCGGCTGGAGAGCGCAAGCGGTGGCGTCGTGGGTCGCAAGGTCGCGATTCAGATCCTTGAATTTCTCGATCGCCATGGCGTGACGATACGCCGGGGTGACAACAGGCGGATCAACCCGCACCGACGTGATCTTTTCGAACCCGCGCGCGAAGCAATTGCAGAAACCGCTGGGAATGCCGATAACAAAGCTGTTGGAAGAGAATCGTCCCTGGTGGGGCGGCCGGACTTCAAATCCGGTTGGGGCCGTGAGCCGGTCCCTGGTGGGTTCGACTCCCATTCTCTTCCGCCACATTCCGCAGGAGAGCAAAAGCATGTCCGCCGCCCTGCCTGAAACCTACCTCACGCGCATCGCCGTTGCCGCCCGCGAGGCGGAGAATGCTGAAGCCGAGTTCCGCAAGAGCTACACGGAGCGCCTTGGTGCGCTTGAGCGCGCGCGTGTTTTTGCCCACCGCCGCCATGCACTGCTCAAGGCACTGAGTTCAGCCATCGAAGGCGCTGATGATCTCGATGCGGCTTTTCGTGCAGGAGAGCTGGTCCTTGAACAGGAATTCGGGCTGTCTTCATCTAGCGAGGCGCATAAGGCCATTCTGTTGGCTTTCCGGCCAGTTTCAGATGAAATTGACACCATTCTCAATTGCGAGGATGAGCCCGACCATAGCAGCGTGATCTCTGCACTCGAAGAATTTGAGCGCTGGTATGAAGCACATACTGGATCGCAGTTCATGGCGCTCTATGATGTTTACGTGCAGGCAACCCCGGTGGTGGACTTCTGATGACGGACGAAACGCGCGCAGCGCTGACCGATTTCGACACCTGGCTCCAGAGTGAATATCATTCCGGTGATCCGCGCGGTTTCACGGTGTTTTCGATCCTTGTTAAGATCAAGAAAAAAGACGTGGAGCCAATCTGCTCGACCTACATGCACGTCATCGGCACCGAGGTGGATTGGGGCGAAATGACCACGCTTTTTGCTGGTTCCGGCATGAAATGGGATGCGGCCGTGTTCTTTCCGCGCCGCGATCCGCGTCACAACGGACCGCTCGACAACCCCACCGCCCGTCTCTACCTCCTCGATCAGGAGGCCAAAATCGGTGATGACCGTATGGCCATCAACGAGGGGCATTTCTTCGATGTCTGGGGCCGCCGGATGAAAATCGAAGAGGTTCCTGCCTGATGGAGGTTGCACGGCTCGCTGCGGAGGCCGGGCTTCCATCCGCGCTGGCGATTGAGCTTCGTGCCGCAGGCGCGCCCTTCGATAGCCGCCCCTTTTCCGCCTCTACCCCCAGTTTCAAAGCCTTTGAAAGCGATGAGCTCGGCGCATGTCGCAAGTCCGAGGCTTTTCCAGCGTTTTCGATCACCGGCGGCACCTGTGCGCTCAACTGCAAGCACTGCCGGGCCAGTATTCTCAAGCCAATGATACCGACGGGCGATCCAACCGCATTTGAAGCGCTGGTTCGGCGGATGATTGCGACGCAAGGCCTGCGTGGCTTCCTGCTTTCGGGTGGTTCGAACCTAAGGAATGAAGTTGCCTTCGAGCGTTACCTGCCGGTCATCCGGCGGTTAAAGGACGATCATCCCGCCCTGGAGGTATTGGTTCACACTGCGCTGGTGGACCAGAGGCGCGCGGAGGCGCTCAAGGCCGCCGGCGTTGATGTCGCAATGCTCGATATCATCGGTGCGGAGGAGACCATTCGCGAGGTCTATCACCTCGACCGCCCGGTCGCGGATTTTGAAGCCTCCCTCGTCCATCTTGTTGCGGCGGGTCTGGTTTTGGTGCCCCATATCGTTGTTGGTTTACATTTCGGGCAGCTCCTCGGCGAGCGGAACGCCCTCGATATCATTGCGCGGCATAAAACCGAGGCCACTATTCTCGTCGTGCTGATGCCAGCCTTCGCGGATGCCGGATTTGGCGCAGTTGACCCGCTTGAAGTCGCGGGTTTTTTCGCTGAAGCGCGACAGGCACTTAGCGATCGCCAGGTGATCCTCGGCTGCGCGCGACCACACGGCGCTGCGCGGGTGACGCTGGATGTGGCGGCGGCTCTCGCCGGATTCGACGGCATTGCCTACCCAGCGGATGAAGCGCTGCACGCCGCGCGCCTACTGGGGCGACCATTCACGCATCGCCACGCCTGCTGCGGCACGCAGGCTTGCGGAAAGGCGGCCTGAATGGCCTGCCTCCCCGCCACGCCCGAGATCCCGCGCAAACCCGAACCCGTTCCGGCAGCACTTCGGAATGGCAAAGCGGTGACCGAAGAGGCGCTTGCGCCCGTCGGCCTCTATCGGCCGCGTTACCAGAAAACCCCGACGATGCGTTCGCCAGCCTATGTCCAGCTTTCCACGGCGGCGGCAATCACGCTGGGGCTTATTCCTGGCAAGATGCATCGCTGCGGCTGCACGCGCTGCCTCAACCTGCTGCTGACCTACCCTGAGGGGTGCCGCGCCAATTGCGCCTATTGCGGTCTTGCCCGGCATCGCGAGGCGGCAACCAATTACGCGGATCGCAATTTCATCCGTGTCGACTGGCCGGCAGTGCCGCTCGATGAGGTGATTGCCCGCGTCGCGGATCAGGGCGATGCGAGCCCGTTTCATCGCATGTGCATCTCGATGATCACACACCCGAATTCTGATGCGGATACCCCTGCCGTGCTTGAAAAGTGGATGACTCGCATCCCGCGCGCGCGGATTCCGGTCTCGATCCTTTCGAACCCGACGACCATGGGGCGTGCCGATGTTCAGCGCCTTCATGACCTCGGTGCGGATATTTTCACCGTCGCACTTGATGCCTGCACGCCAACGGTTTTCGAACGCACGCGCGGCAAGGGTGTGGATAGTCCGCATCGCTGGGCAACGTATTGGCGCGTTTTCGAGGAGGCGCGCGAGATTTTCGGCCCAATGCGGATTGGCATGCATCTCATTGTCGGCCTTGGCGAAACCGACCGCGAGGTGCTTGAGATTTGCCGCAAGCTTCATGCGGTCGGCGGGCATTCGCATCTCTTCTGCTTTTATCCCGAACGCGGCAGCCTGATGGACCATGTTCCAGCGCCCGCGCGCGCGCGCTGGCGGCGCATCCAACTCGCGCGCTACCTCCTAGAATACAAGGATCACCCGTTTGACGCGCTGCACTTTTCTCAGGAGGGTGAGTTGCTGGATTTCGGCATGGCGGCGGAGCCGCTGGACGCCATCATCCGCACTGGCGTCCCCTTTCGCACCTCAGGCTGTCCCGGCAAGGAACGCGACGATATCTCGGCCTGCGATCGCCCTTACGGCGACAGCCCGCCCTCGGATATCGCGAGCTACCCCTTCCAGCCCAATGGTCATGACCTAAGGACAATACGGCGGCAGTTGAAGGACTTCGCACCGTGACTGCCCGGTTGCGCGTCGTCGACAGCGGGCTCAGATCAGCGCGTGAAAACCTCGCCATGACCGAGGCGCTTTGCCAGCGCCGCCGTGCAAACCTCTCACCCGATACCCTGAGGTTTCAGCATTTCTCCCCTAGCGCGATCATCGGTCGACACCAGCATCTTGCAAGCGAGGTCAATCTCGAATGGGTCCACGCGCAAGGCGTTGAAACCGCGCGACGCATGACCGGCGGCGGCGGCATTGTCATGGGCCCCGGCATTCTGGGCTGGGAGTTGATTGTCTCCCTTGCGCTCGTTCCCAAAACGCTGGCGGAGGTTTCAGCCGTGCTCTGCACGGGCATCGCAAAGGGGCTCTCGGCGCTTGGCATTGATGCTGCCTTCCGGCCTCGCAATGACATTGAGGTTGCCGGTAGGAAGATCTCCGGCACCGGGGGGTATTTTGACGGGCCTTGCCTCGTCTTTCAGGGCACGGTCCTGATGGTGCTTGACTATGAACTGCTGACCAAAGCGCTTCACCTCCCCGCTCATAAACTCGGCAAACGGGGACTAGACACGCTGGCAGGCCGCGTCTGCGATATCCAAAGCCTCCTCGATCCGATGCCCGGGATTGCGCTGGTCGAAACCGTGCTGGCCGAGGGGCTGGCAAACGCCCTAGGCGTCGAATTCGAATGGGGGGCGCTCACGCCGGAAGAAGAGCGGGAGGCCAAGAGCCTATACGCCCAAACACTCGGAACCGATGCCTTTGTCACCGGCACCTATGAGGCATTTGCCCGAAGCGGCACGATCCATCAGATCAGCCATATCACGTCGGGCGGCATGATTGACGTTGCACTTAAAATGCGCGACGGCGCCGCTGGCCTCATTGAGCAGATCCTGATCAGCGGCGATTTTTTCGTTTCTCCTCCGCGGATCATCGCTGATCTCGAAGCCCATTTGCGTCACATGCCTGTTAAAAACATCGAGGCAGCGGCTGCCGCCTTCCTGCGCGCTGGCGAGGCCGCTTTTCTAGGCATGAACGCTGATGATATCTGTTTGGCACTGAAAGAGACCACCCTTCTGGCCGATCAGGGGGCACCATGACCAAGGCCGAGCGACTTCTGATCGTTCTCGTCAATACTGATCCTCGCAACGGCGAGGAACTTGGTGCGCCGTTCTACCATGCCGCCGTTGCGGCCGCTTTGGGCTATACGGTGGACGTGCTGTGCACGGCGACCGCCGGCAAACTGATGCGTATGGGTGTCGCGGAAGCGCTGGAGGTGAAAGCCGGGAGCGGTAAATCGGTCTATGGCTTCATTCAGGAAGCGCATCGTCACGGCGCCAAATTCTGGGCCTGTCCGGCGAACCTCGAACTCTTCGACATGAAGCGCGAAGAGCTGATCCCAGAATGTGCGGGCATGATGAGCACAACCCAGATGATGATCGACATCATGGAGGGCGAATGCCGCGTTCTGACCTATTGAGGGCCACATGATCATCGTTCGGGGCTGCGCCTTTCCAGCCCATCTTCTTTATGATGTGAAAAATCACGTCTGGTACGAGCGTCTCGAAGACGGCTCGTTCCGGGTTGGAATGACATCTGTCGCGGTTGCACTCGCAGGCGACATTCTCGCGTTTACGCCGCGTCGAGTCGGTCGCCCGGTTGAGGCAGGACGCGCCTGCGCGACGATCGAAAGCGGAAAATGGGTTGGTCCCGCGCGGATTGTCTTTGACGGGACGGTTCTCGCCATCAACGAAGCCATGATTGAGCGACCCTTCTATGCCAACGAAGATTGTTACACGAAGGGTTGGATGCTGGTGGCCCGCCCCGATTCTCCCGACCAACTAGCCGAGCTGATTTCCGGCAACGAACTGGCGGCCGCTTACGAGGCTTGGATGGAGGCAGAGGGCTTTGCCGGTTGCGGTTCTTAGACACAAGCCGTCGTGCTGACCGCCTGCGCGCCGATCATTCGGCGGATACGCCGTGAGGCCTGATCGACCATTGCCGTCGTCAGGATCATCCCGATGATCAGGATCACCGCCCGGTCGAGCCGCAATTCCGCGATAGCACTGTCGATGAAAAATCCAAGCGTCGCGATACCGAGAATGCCGAGTATCATGCTTTCGCGCAGAATGATCTCGCCCCTGTAGAGTAGATAAGCAAAGAACTGTCCTGAAAGCCGGGGCACGAGTTCATAGGCATAGAGATTGATGCCGTGCGGCCGGTCGGCCCGCAAGCTTGGCACGAGCTGGCTCGCCTGCCGGCCGAGCAGATGCGCGATGATTGCGCCGTTATGAAGACCCAGCGCCAGAATGGCGGGTAGCATTGAGGGGCCGAGGGCCTGAACGCCGACAAAGACCAGCATGTATTCCGGCGTGGAACGCAGGATGACCAGCAGCGCGTGGCCAAGAGAGCTCCCAACCCGCCCAACAAGGGGGCGAACGATGAGCGGGAAGGTCACGATCGCGATCAATCCTGTCAGAAGCATCGCGAACAGGCCAAGAATCAGGGTGGCTACGATACCCGGCAGCATTTGTTGGCTTATCAGGCGCCAGAGCCAAGAGGCGAAGGCTTCCCAACCCACCGTATCAGCCCAAGCGCCGTTCCGCAGCGGGACTGGGACGATATCCTGAGTAAGCAGGGTCAAAAGCGCCTGACCGGATGTCTCCATCCTTGGAAACGCAAGGATATACGCGAAAGAACCGAGGATATAGAGCGGCAATACCGGGCGCTTTAGCCAAAAGGGCAAAGTGATGACGAGCAGATAGGTTAGAATCAATACTGCTGCTGCGCCGCCATATTGCCCTTGCTTGAACAGCGTATCGAGTTCGAAGCCCAGTGTAGGCAAACCGACGAACCCGAGAACCGCACTTGAGCGGATTCCGCATTCGATTCGGTAGGAGAAATAAGTCCAGAACGCCGGTAGGCTTGGTAGCAGCTTGGCGTAGACCAGACCCGAGAGATTACGCCCTTCCTTTGGCAAGGCAGCGCGCGGGTGAGGATCGGCTTCTTCGAGGATCTCGGCAAAGACCTTCGCAAAAATACCGGAATAGGCCAACGCCAATGCTATTACCGCCGTCGGAGCCGAAGGCCCGGTGATCGTCATGATGAACAGCGCCCAGATCAGTTCATGGACGCCGCGCAACGACAATGATAACGCTCGGATCAGCCAGTTCGACCAGAAAAACGCGAGAATCAGGCCGGCGAGAGCACCAATCGCGACCCCGGCAAAGGCGACAGCCAGCGTCAGCATCATGGCTTCGCCGAGATGGCTGATCGCGCTGAAATCCGGGCGAAGAAAGCCACTAGCCAACGCGGCAAAGACCTTGCCAGGCGAAGGAGTGCTGATCGCCAGATCGGCAAACGGCAGACAGAACAGTGCAAGCAAGCTGGCGATGCCCACCACCTTCCAGCGGCTGCTACGGCTGCCCTGAGCGAAACTTGAACCCGGATCAGGGCGCATAGAGTTGGGCAATGGCATCTTGGTCCTGTGCCCCGGCGGGTACATCGAAGAGAAGCTGCCCGTCTTTGAGGCCGATCATGCGTGTGCAATGGCTGGCGGCCAGCCCGACATCATGCAAGGCGACGATACTCGTTGGAAAGGCGGCAAGAATCCGTTCCAGCACTGCCGGCGCCTGATGCTCGTCGAGCGCCGAGACCGGCTCATCGGCAAGCAACACATCACCACCAGCATAGAGCGCGCGACCGACGGCACTCCGCTGCCGCTGGCCTCCGGAAAGCTCATCGATGGGTTTGTCCAATAGGTCATCAATCCCAAGACCACGGGCGATCGCGCTGATCTCCTGCCTGTCCTGCGCAAAGGGACGGATCAGGGTCATGAGGTTATGGGCCAGCGAGTGACGGTCCAGCCGGCCCATATAGATGTTGTGATAGGCGGTCAGAATCGGCACGAGGGCATGATCTTGCGGGACAAGTGCCGTCGATCGGCCTACAGCCAGAAGCCGGGAGCGAATGGCGTTGAGCAGGGTCGACTTCCCTGCCCCACTGCGGCCAAGCAACGCCACGCGCTCACCCGGCGCGATGGTCAGGCGGAAATCCGCCAAGACTGCCACCGCGCCGTAGCCAAGTGTTTCGCCATCAAAACAGATCAATGACTCAGTCAAGGAGGTTCAGCTGCTTGGCAACTTCCTCAATCGGGGCATAGTCGGCATTTGCGGCCGGAATGAATTTCTTCCGCGGGAACGCCTCAAGGATGGCAGGTTCCGTGATGCCCAGAATGGCTACCTTGAGTTTTTCAGTAAAGCCAGCCCCGAAGCGTTGGTCGGCATCACCGCGGACCGTAAAATTATAATCGGGATATGTCGGCGTACGCCAGACAAGGCGGGCGACCTTCGGATCGACTTTGCCGCCTTTGACCATATCGTCATAGCTGGTGAAATTGACCGCCCCGATCTCGTAAGCGCCACTCGAGACCAACTCGACCGTTTTCGTGTGGTCGCCCGAGAAACCGACGCGGGAGAAGAAGGCTTCCGGCGCCATCTTGGTGTTCCGTCGGATCTCGAATTCAGGCATCAAACGCCCTGAAGTGGATGTCTTGGCACCGAAGGTGAAGCTCCGCCCCTTGGCCGCAAGCGGGAAGTCCTTGCTTTCGGTCAGACCGGTGGATTGGTGCGCGATGAAGTAGGTCATGAATTCCTTGTCTTCGTCGCCCTGAGCGATGGCAACGGAGCCCGGCAAGGCAATCCGCGCCTGGACGCCCGAAAGGCCACCGAACCACGCAAGCTGCACCTGATTGTTGCGAAAGGCCGTCACCGCAGCCGGATAGGATTTGACCGGCACGAATTGCACGGGCACGCCAAGCTTGCCTTCAAGATATTTGGCAACCTTGGTGAAGCGCTCCATGAGTTTGGTGGCGTCCTCATCCGGGATGGCGGAAAAGGCAAGGGTCTGGCGTGTCTGAGCAATAGCCGGTGCGGCCAGCATGGCGGCAGCACCGGCGAGAAGTTCACGACGATCGAGAATCATGATGGGTATTCCTGCTTCTGGGCATGGTTTGATTGAACGATGCAGCCGCAGCCCTGATCGGAACCGCCCATGCAACCGCTCGCTCTGGCATGAGAGCGGGAGGAACGTCCTGCATGTCGGGACACGGAAAGGCACACCAGCGCGCAAGCACGCGGAACCGGCCTTTGGATTGGGAGACAACGATGTCCGGGCAAAACTTGCCACGAAGGGTGGGACCCATCAACCCCAATCCTAAGACCTCAGCCAGAATTGACAATGGGCATTTTGAGAATAGCGAAAAATCCCTCGCTGATCACGCATGATATCGTTCTGATCGTCGCTGGGCACACCCGTGCAGGTGATGACGGATTTGGCGTGCGCCCTGTGACGGGCGTTCGCTTGACCCTCGTGATCGACCGGCTGACTACCCCCTATTCGGGTACACTTCCGGGACAAATTGCCCGGTGCTATTCGTGCAGAGAAATGGAGACCGATCTTGGAGGCCTGCCTTTGTTGCGCGGGGTGCTATCGCTGGCGGCTTCTGGTTATCAATCCTCCTTGACGGCCCAGAACGCGGCTTTGGCCTCGGGGCTTGTCGCAGTTCCGCCGCCGAACAAAGCATAGCTAGCGCGGGCTCTTCAATCCATCGACATCCGGCCTCTTGCTTGTTGTAATCGCCTACGAACTGGTCTGCTGCTGTTTTTGGGACAACCAAGTTTAGGTGTTTCATGAAGCCTGCGGTAGGTCACGCGGTCGTTCCCAGATCAGCAGCTCAGCCCCCAAAGCCGGTCGCTGAATCGGCAGCGTTCAACGACAGCTAACTGATACAGGCCTCCGAGATCTGCCATTCCGCTTCCGGCCCCCCCAACTCTGACGCTGCCAAGTTCAAGCGCACACTGGTCCCGAAACCGATCCCCACCCCAACCGTGTCTCACAATTCTTCCCCGGCTATTGCTTGAAGCAATTCTCGCGATGCCATCTCAGGAAATGCGGGTGCGGTCGATCACCAGAGCGCTGGGGTAAAGATGCGGTTCCAGACCTATTGATGAAGCTACGAACACCGTCCGCATCGTTTACGTGACGTGAGATGAGGATCTCCAGGTTGTCGCTTAAGCTGATTAAGCCGCGATCAAACATCCAATGCGCGGTGCCTGAAAGAGCTAGGCCATTGTTTACGACATCTGGTCCGCTCGCTTGGACAGGGCGAATGTGCGCCGCGTCCACCTCCGCGCGACCGCCGCCGTTGATCAGCTTCAGCCCCGTGATTGCGCAGCGTTCGTCATAAGCACGCAGTACAACCTTTCGGAAGACCCTGTCGCGCACCACGCGGGAGGTGAGTTGCTGAACCCGGTTGCGTGGGTGCTCGAAATCGTAAGATGCCTGGCCTTCCTCAAAACCAGTGAAGGGCTCAGGTGCGCCAACACGCGGAAGCAGAGGCTCATGGTCATCCAAGCCGCGTTCGATAATCCGGCCGAAATCCTGAGACGAGATTGGGCGCACTGCCGATTGAGCGCGCCCCGACAGCTTGCCGTGCTCGTTCAACAAGCCGCCTTCAATTGGCCCGTTGATGTCGTTGAATGGAACAGGGCGAGCAAAATCAAGGTAGGAGCCAGGCTCGATGAGCGCGAGATACATTTCCGGCGCCTTCGGATCCTGGATAATCTGCTGCACCCTTGCGACTGCGAAATAGCCGCGCGTGGCCACGACCTTGGACGGTTCCAGATACACAATCCAATCGCCAACGCTTCCCTGGGCGCGCCCAAGGTATTGCTTTGGGAATTGGTACTGTTCCGCCGGGCTGTCGTCGTAGATCGAGTCGGACCGGTGCATGAAAACGCAATAGCTCATGGCGACAGACTAGCGGGGTTCTTGAGGTTGCGCAGCATGTTCGATTGGGGCGCTTGTTGGTCGCTCTGCGCCCAACCGCACCACGCCATCGGGAAGGATAATCGGCCTCGATACTCCCAAGTGGAAGCTGAGTGACCAGTTTTCGGTTTGGCCAGCACCCAATGTCGATTTTGGTCGACATGCGTCACAGGTTGCGGGAACTTTGGCCGGTGCGCATGGCCGCGATGATCACAAATCAGTGGCAGGTCACAAGGAGCTAACGAGCCAGCCGGATGGTGTGAAATGCTCATTTCACACTATTTCTTTTGGCCGCTAGCTATTTGTATTACATGATGAATTGTGTGTGCCGCATGTAGTAGGCCCGTCAGGTTTGGAGCTGCGAGTATGGATATTGATTCTGTTATCTCTGCTCTTACAGAACCGGATTTGGATGGGATAAGCAGAAGAAAATTACTCATTAAGTTATGTATGTGGATACGATTTTCACAAAAATCACATATTCTTAAAAATGCATTGATGTCTTCAAGTAGTCGGTATCTGTCGAATAAATTTCCAGGAATGAAAATCAATAAATTAGACCAGGAGAATTTGGAATTTTTTGAAGATATTGACATATCACAAATATCAGAAATGTTTTCTGGATTGGTATTTGATGTTCCAGATTTTGAAAGTCAAGAATGGAAATTTTACTCAAGTAATTTGAGCGAATTCGAATACATAGCAAATATTTTAAAATTCATACTTTGGTTTGATCCTGTCCGCCAAAAAGGCAGAAAGCCACATGTCCGGGAAAACGCGAGCCTAAATAAGGCTCATCTCTATATGCATCTCTACGGATTTGATAAAAGACACATAATGTCTAGAAGAAAATTCGGTGCAATGTGGTCCAATTATGTGCGCGCTTCCGGATTTATATACGTAAGCAATGCGCATTTTAGTGATGACTATATTTTGAATCCCAACGATGAAAATTTTTCAGAGAAACTAGATCGAATTTCGGATGATTTTTCTTATACGGAAAAATTTCTCGGGATGTCTGCGTCCGCCTATCATCTGCTTGACCAAAAACTACATACGAGGGCAAAGGTTGGCCTTGTATTTCCGAGCTTCCCAGCGCGGCTAAAGCGCGAACAGTTACCTACAGAGCATCTGCCCGATGTGGTTGCGGCTAGAGTCGCCGATCGTGCCTTTGAATATGATCCAGAAGAAAGGGACGAGTACATCACTTCCCTCCTAGGGCCGCTCGAGTCGTAGAATTTGCTACCTCATCGATTTTTCGCATTGAAATCATTGAATAATAACTATGGCAGGGGTGAGGAGCAATTTTGGGGCAATAGAACATCGTTATGTAGATCGGTCACTCCGGAACGGCTGGGTCCATGTTGGTCCCAACGGGTTTCCTGGAGCCGGGAGTGACCCATGTCAAAGCCAAATGATTCTATTCTGAGCCTGCCTCGCCAATCGTGTGATCCGCCCAACCTGCGAGACGAAGCTGACCGGAGCCTCCGTACAAAGGAAGCTGGTCGCTTCCTAGGGTACAGCCATAAAACGTTGAACAACTGGCGTGTCCTAGGCTGCGGCCCACGGTTTGCGAAGTGCCCGGGTAAGAACGGGGCGGTCCGTTATCGGCTTGGCGATCTGGTCGAATGGCGCAACGCTCTGCTTCGCTCCTCAACCTCCAACGATATGGGGGTGTGAGATGTGCAACAAACGTCAGCAGAGGCCCCGCTTCTTCTATCGGAAGGGAAAGACCCCCTTCGGCTTAGATCCAGCAAAGCTGGATCATTGTCGGAGCGATGGAAAGCACTTTGAGACCAAAGATGAGATCGAGCGCTGGACTAAAAATCATGCCGAGGTTTTAGGAAATCTCCGTAATGGGGCCGCCCGCCAGCTGCGTGACCGGTTGTTGGCTTGCGTGCACGATGACGAGACGTGTGGGCTTACGGTGTGCCCCGCGTGCATGGCCCGCTATCGTCGGTGGTTCACGGCGCAGTTGTCCGCCATCTATCTCGCGCTCGATCGCAAGATGAAATATGTCACGATCATCTTGGCAATGGTCGAGCCAGGGCAACTTGCGAGCCTGCGTCTGGACCGTCTGCACCGTACTCTGCGCATGCAGTTCGATCGAGCAGGACACTCGGCAGGCATTGCTATTGGCGGGACGGAGATCGGTTGGAAACAGGGGCAGCGCCTGTGGGCTGTCCATGTCCACTTGTGCGTTTCTGGCTGGACACCTGACGTCGAACAAGAAGTCGAACGTTTGTTAGGCAATCCGCGCTCTGTCAAAGCGATGAGTATCCAAGACCCTCTCGAAGTGCTTACTTACTGCCAGAAGTTTGGACTTACGCATCATCCTGGGAGCAGGACGGGAGAGGAACGTGGTCGGTGTTTTCCACTGCCGGTACCGCAAGGTGTGGAACTCGCTAGCTATATGATCTCCCATCGACCCGAGGACTTCCTGTTCTGTCGCCAGGCAAGTCGATCAGGACAGCGAATTCGACTTTACGATCCAGTGCTCGATGCGCGGGTTCGGGCCGTCTTGGAAAATCCTTTTGCCACCTTGTTCGAAATGACGACGTAGAATGTCGTCAAAACCCAATTTGGTGATGAAGGCAAGTTCGTAGATCAGCGGAATTTTCCAACGAGAGTGTTACCACTCACTCAATATATAGATGAGGACCTATAGGCCCTCTGCATAGCATACAAGGCATTCCTTCCAATATCCAAACCTTAACGTGGACACAGACGGTCGTGACATCAGGTCATGGACGAAGGATCTCTGCGTTCCAAATTCAATCAGCTTAAAAGGACGAATACAATGACGAAAGAACTCAAAGACATCCAACCTCTTGGTTGGGGACGTAGTGATAGCAAAAAGCGTTACGTCGTTCTTGGCATCCGCATGCCGAGTGGGAAAGGACGTCGAATTGTGCTTTCGAGCAGCGATGCACTCGGTGTCCCAACCTACCTGGCCAGCAAGGTTTTGGAATATGGCGGTGCGGCGCTGTCTGCTGCCCAAGTGAAAGAAGCACAGACCGAAGCGCGGGCTCAATCCCGCAAACCCGCGCTGTTCCGGATTATCGATACCTTGGGCTGGTCTGCTGACAAGCAGATATTCTCGCATCCCAATAAGTTCCTCGCTCCTCAGAATCAGAACGTGTTGACTTTCCTTGAACACAACGAATTCAGGTCGAAATTTGTTGTCCGAGGCAGCCTGGCACAGTGGAAGAATACGGTCGGCTTAATTGCTCGTGGCAATTCTCGGATAATCTTCGGTTTGGCCCTAGCACTTACAGGGCCACTACTCCCGCTACTCGGCAAGAAGCATTTCATCGTGTCGCTCTTGGGCGAAGCCGAATGCGGAAAATCGACGATCGCTGCTGTTGCAAGTCTGTGCTGGGGCTGTCATCGGGATGGCGATCGAGCGACAGATATCGGTGCATGCGAAATTTTTACCAACACGCTTGCGAAGCTTGATGTTATTTTTGCCGCGCATCATCACATGTTCTTAGGCTTGGACGAGACGCGCACGAATTATGGCGGCGCTTCAAAGCTCGCGGAACTCCTTCAGCAAATGATCATGCGGCACTCTTTGGGCCAAGGCATGGGTCGCTACAATGAACCCGATGGTGTCCGAGAGTTTTGTGTCCCCATCATTGTGACTACGAATAAGAGCCTCAGGGATTTGGAGCACGGCTCCAAAGTGACGTTCGATCAGGCTCACTTTAGCCGTTGGTTGGAAGTTCAAGCACCCTGTGAAGGCGATGGAATGTTTGAAGACCTCCACGACCACAAGACGAAGGGCACCTTCTGTGCAGCTATCAAAGAGGCTGCCATTGATTGCGCGGGAACTCCTGCAGTTAGCTTTTTGATGTGGTTGCAGTCTGAAGCGACCCGCAATCTCCCCAGCTTGCAGAATGATCTCAAGAACCTCCACGCAGCGCACCTGAATGCACTTCGCGATCTCATGTCCACGGACTACGAAAACGATAAGTTGGAGCGCGCAGCTGTCGCATTTGCCTCGATTTGGACGGCGGGAATAGTTGCAATTTGGGCTGGTGTGTTCCCGTTTACAGAAGATGAGATTGCTTGGTCGGTCCAGTCATGCTTCCGCAGCTATCTAGGGTTGCTGCATCAGAGTGATCAGGCTTCGGCAGAGGCGGCAGACTATGCGCGGGCGATCTATGACTTTGGTGTCCAGTACGAAGTTGATCTGCCGGTCGCCGGATCCAAGAACACCTTGGTGGAGGGCGTCCATGATCATGCACAGTGTCAGGGATATTGGTTTGAGATCCGAAAAGGCGTTTGGGAGCTTTTGCTCTCCGGGCGCCAATTCGAAACGCTTGTCAGCGCATTAGGGTCTGCGCTTGATGCGAAGGACAAGCTTGCTGAAGTCGGGGCCATCGCTTTTGATGGGCCGAAGGGGAGTCGGCGGTTTTCCGTGAAGCGCACCATTGGACTCAAGGTAGATGGCACCCTGTGGCGCGAGCAAATGATTGGTTTGCCGTGGGAGCGGATCAAAAAATTGGCGATGTAAAGCAACCAAGATCGGTCTACGGGATACCTCGAATCAGGGCCGCGGCAAATTTGCCGCGGTCCTTTCGTTTGCACAGCGCTCTTCAAGGTCTCGAGGATTCATGTAGGAGCCGAATCGACTGGAGCAAATGAGTTCGAAACCGTGGTGCCTAGGTGGTGCCTAGCTTACAAATTTGACGATAGCCTAAACCGGCTCTCAATATTTTATTATTTATTTTCAAGTAGTTATTGGTGCCGCAAGAGGGAATCGAACCCCCGACCCCATCATTACGAATGCCATCTTGAAGCACAAAGCCAGCTGACGATGTTATCGACCGACAACAGCTGGTGGCCGTTTGGTCACCATATGGTCAACATCGGCAACAATCACTGCTGTTCGATGAGCTTGAATCTACTCTAAGTGATTGATTTCAAATGGCGCGCCCGAAAGGATTCGAACCTCTGACCCCTAGATTCGTAGTCTAGTGCTCTATCCAGCTGAGCTACGGGCGCCTGCAAGGCCTATGACCTGTGCGAGAGGCGGTCTGATAGCCTCTTGGTGAGAAAAGGGCAAGCCTCAATCGGCAAGGAAATCGGATTATCGGTATTCCCATCTTTTCTTTTGGAAATGCATCGTCCGGGAAGCGCTGTTTCAATGGCTGTCCTGCGCAACGGCAGCCCATGCCGTGAGCGACGTCCAAGGTCCAGACCCTAGTTTTTGATCGCCGGGAGGGTCAGCCGAAAGGCTGTTCCAGTTGGTGCCGCGCCGGGGGCGGGGTCCAGCAGATGGATCGTTCCGCCCATGCCGCGCATCAGTTCATGGGCGATGGCCAGGCCGAGGCCGGTGCCGCCCGGCCGGGACGAGTTGGAAAACGGGCGAAACAGTTTCTCGCGAACCTTTGCCGGAATGCCCGGGCCATTGTCCTCGATATCCAGCTCGATGATTCCCGCGTGCGCCCGGGCGGAAACCTGGATGCGCGGCGGTTCGGTGCTTCCTTGCGAGGCCTCGAGCGCGGCACGCGCATTGCGCAGGAGGTTGGTGATGACACGGTTGAGGTGATCCGCATCGGCGAGGGCCACAAGCTCGGCGGGGATCTCGATCGAGAGCGCGGGCTGCGAATGGGGCGAGAGCATCAGTTGCTCGCCAACCTCCTCCATCAGCGCCAGGAGGTTCACAGGCGTCAGATCGGCGGGGTTCTCCTGCGCTTTGCCGTACGCAAGCGTCGATTGACAGAAATCGATCGCGCGATCAAGGGCCCGAAGCAGCTTTGGCACGAAACGCTGGACATCGGGGTCGGGCAGGCTACCGAGTCGATCGGCCATCAGCTGGGCCGAGGAAAGCATGTTTCGGAGGTCGTGGTTGATCTTGGCGACCGCCAGCCCGAGATTGGCAAGGTGCTCGCGCTGGCGCAGCTCCTGCTGCAACGTGTGCTGCATCTGGGAGATATTGCGTTCCAGCGTGCCCAATTCGTCGCTCCGTGTTGCCGGGCGATAGATCGAGCGGGCATCTTCGGGGTTGTTGCGGAAGCGGCTGACGGCCGCCGAGAGCCGCTTGACTGGTCGGACGATCAGCCCGTTCAGTGCCGCGAAGACCAGCAGGGCGGTGATGCAGGAGATCAATAGCGAGAGCTGCAGGATGTTCCAGGTAAACTGGATCATCGCGGCGCGCAGCGGCGTTTCGTTGATGACGATTTCCACGAAATCCCCGCCCCGGGGCGGCGGGCCGACCACTCGGATGGTGCGACCATTGCCCATCAACAGGGTATCGAAGGTGCTGACAATCTGGCCGAGGAGATTGCGCTGGCGCAGGTCGATCTCGTAGTCGACCATCGGCGGGGTATCTGAAACCGCGAGCAGGCGGCGCATGTTGTCGATCCGCAGCGCGATCGTCGTCGTCTCCATCCCCAGAAGCAGCTCGTCGACAAGCGCCTTGGGAAGGGTGTCCGGCGGGGTTTTTTCGAGGATCAGCGCCGCGGCGCGCGCTTGCGAGATCCGTTCCGTGAGCCAGCTGTTGCGGAAATTGGCGACCGCCGGCACGTAGATCAGCACTTCGGCGATCAGGACGAACAGGATCGTCAGGAACAACACGCGCGCCGAGAGTCCCGCACCAAAGACGGGGCGGGTTTCGGCCTCCGCCGTCTCTGGGGTCTCGGGTGGGGCTTGCGGGGGGCTCGGCGACATCCGCTATCCCTAGCCGAAAAGCCGCAGGAAACGCATCAGCCGCATCATGCCGGGGCTGCGCAGGCGGTCCCGCACGGCAAGGCGCGCGAGGTGGCCGATGGCTTCGGCGTGGCTTGGCGCGGCGATCGGCAGGCTCGCAAGCGCCTGCAGCGGGGTTCCGTTCGCCATGGCCAGCGAGAACACCGGCATGATTTCGGCGGCGTCCTCCGCCAGAATGGAGACGCCGAAGATCTGCCCTTTGGGCGACGCGATCACCTTGATATGCCCGGCCCCAATGGGTGCGCGGTAAAAGCGGTAGCGCGAGGTTTGTCCCGGTTTGATATCCTGCTCGCGAAGGCCGGTTTCGGCGAGAGCAAGGCGTGTCCGGACCAGCCTGGTTCTCAGGGAAGGATCGAGCGTCGCGGTTTTCCGAAACAGGATTTCCCCAAGCACGGCACCGGATTCGGCCTTGGTGTGGTACAGGCTCACCGTGTCGCCGGTTGCGCCGCCCACGACGTAGATCCGCCGGTTGGTGGTGCGGAGCGAGCGGGTGAGCACGGGCTTGCCGTCTCCGAGCGCAACCCCCGCCCGTCCGAGGTCCAGCCCGTCGAGCCGCGGCGTGATGCCGCATTCGAGGCGCAGATGCGTGAACGGAAGAGGCCCGATGTCGTCCCCGAAGGTGAGGAGAAAGCCCCCGGGACCATCCGAGTGAATGGCTGCGGATGCAAGAGGGACATGCTCGCGAACATGAACCCCGCCGCGCTCCAGCTTCACCCGGAGAACGGCGACGGCCTCGTGGTCGAAATCCGCCAGCAGGGCGCTTTGCGCCATGAGCGTCACCCGGCACCCCGCCGGGCGCGGCAAGACTGCCTGCAGCACGCCCTCCGGGCCAGCCCCGATGATCAGCAGGTGGGCGCTCCCGGTCTCGGTGGCCCGTTCCTGAGTGAGCTCGATCCCGGGGATTGCCGGGATGCGCGGGCCCGCGCCGGTGGCGATGACATAGCGGCGCGCGCGCACAACACCGCGTCCCGCCGCTTCACCCAGGCGGAACCGGTTCTTGTCGATGAACGCGCCGGTGCCCTCGACCACCAGGACGCCGAGCGCCCTGAGCCGCCGCAGGGCAGCAGCGCCATCGGTATCCACCGCATCCTGCGTCACCAGCACCACGGGAACGCCAAGCCCCGCGGCGGCAAAGGCGACGTCGAACCCGGCCGAATCGGTTCCGATCACGCAGATATCGGGTCGCATCTCGCCGTTCTCGCTCATTCTTCTCTCGGTTCGCGGGTTTAGGTACGGGGCAGGCGGAGTCAAGCCATCGGGGCTCGTTGCGTATCCATCATACGTCGGGCCTATCTAGGGCGAAACTCTATCAAAATCGTCGCTGTTGATGAGTTTTCACCCGAGGATATAGACCCTAGGATGAGTTTGTCGCGTCGACAAACCGGAGGTGGCAGCAATCGGGCTCGGGATCAACCGTGACGTGAATTCGGGCGGATCGCGCCGAAAGGCAAGATGGCGGCAAGTTTCGGATTGACTTTTCTTCCGCACTGACGTTTAAGCGCGCTCTGATTTCAAGACGCACGGCACCCGCGCTTTCGGGCACCATTTGCCGCCTGCTGACCGACCAAGACAAGAAAAGCCAAGAGCAGTCCGATGAAACGTACCTATCAGCCGAGCAAGCTTGTCCGCAAGCGCCGCCATGGTTTCCGCGCCCGCATGGCCACCGTTGGTGGCCGCAAGGTGATCGCGGCGCGCCGCAACCGCGGCCGCAAGAAGCTTTCGGCCTGAGCGGGCCGGGCCTTCGCCCGTCGCCTGTCCGGTTCCGATGCAAGGTACCGGGAACATGTCCGGAAATGACGTCAGCGAGGGCAAGGCCGCGGGGCCGGTGCCCTCTTTTCGTTTGCAAACGCTGAAGAAGCGCCGCGAATTCAAGGAGGCGTCGGCGGGGCCGCGTTACTCGACCAAGGCCTTCACCATGCTGCGCCGCCCGATCATAGCGGGCGCGGGCGGTGCGCCCGATCCGTCGTGCCATGGCTCCCCCATTCGTTTCGGTTTTACCGTGACCAAGAAGGTCGGCAATTCCGTGGTGCGCAACCGCATCCGCCGCCGCCTCAGGGAAGCCGTTCGCGAAGCCTCGCGAGAATTTCCGGAAATCCCGATGGATCTCGTCATTCTCGCCCGCCATGAGGCCATCGGCATCGAATTTGCCGTGCTGGTCGCGGATATCGCGCGTTCTGTTGCCGCATTGGCCCTGCGCGGGGCCGACCGGCGCGCCCCGATAGCCGGTAAAAACTTGGCAGATATCGGAAAAACGGTTCCTTCGTGAACCAATCCTTGGCAAGCCGCTTGGCAAAGTGCCCTCTCTCGGCATAGAAGGCGCCTGACCTTTTTTCTATTGAACCCTGCCAACATCCGCCGAGAGCTGGAGCGGATGCGATGGAGAGCGGTTTCAACGCAACGGGACACTCGCATGCAATCCGAAGACAATAAAAACCTGCTGCTCGCGATCGCGCTTTCGGTGGTCGTCATGGTCGGCTGGAACTATTTCTACGGCATGCCGAAACTGGACCAGTCCCGGCAGACGGCGCAGCAGACCCAGACGGCTCCCGCGCCCGGTGCAGCCCCTGGCAGTGTTCTCCAGCCGGGTGCCGGCGGTGTGCTGCCGACCCCGGCGACGCCCGGCGCGACAATCCCCTCCGGCGTGGCCCTGACCCGCGCCGCGGCGCTGGCGCTCTCACCGCGGGTGAAGATCGAAACGCCCTCGCTGACCGGCTCGATCGCGCTCATCGGCGGGCGGATCGACGATCTCAGCCTGGTGAAGTTCCGCGAGACGGTCGATCCCAAGAGCCCGAACATCATCCTCTTTGCGCCGGCGAATTCGAAGGATGCCTATTTCGCCGATTTCGGCTGGCTCGCCGCCGCCGGACAGGCGGTTGCGCTGCCGGGCGCGGATACCCGCTGGCAGGCCAGCGCCGATGTCCTCAAGCCCGGAAGCCCGATCCTGCTGACCTGGGACAACGGCCAGGGCCTGGTGTTCACCCGCAAGATCGAGATCGACGCCAAGTACCTCTTCACGATCACCGACAGCGTCAAGAACAACGGCGCGACCCCGATCGCGGTCTCCGGCTATGGCCGCATCTCGCGCCACGGCACGCCGACGGTGCTCGGCTTCTATATCCTGCATGAGGGCCTTGTCGGCTACGTCGCGGACAAGCTCGAGGAACTCAAGTTCGACGATATCAAGAAGGCCAAGTCCAAGACCTTTGCCAAGAGTGACGGCGGCTGGCTTGGCCTTACCGAGAAGAACTGGGCTTCGGCGCTGCTCCCCAATCAGGGCAAGCCGTTCTCGGCCGCTTTCGGCGCGAATGGTGCGGAGCCGGTGTATGAGGCCGCCGCGATTTCCGAGGCGCAGACGGTGGCACCCGGTGCTTCCGCGGAAGCCTCGATGCGGCTCTTCGCCGGCGCCAAGGAAGTCAACGCGATCAACGAGTACGGCTCCAGCCTCGGCATCAAGAATTTCGATCTGATGATCGATTGGGGCTGGTTCTATTTCATCACCAAGCCGCTCTTCTTCCTGATGGACTGGGTCTACAAGCTCGTCGGCAACTTCGGCGTCACGATCCTGATCGTTACCGTGCTGATCAAGCTGGCCTTCTTCCCGCTCGCCAACAAATCCTACGAGTCGATGGCGAAAATGAAGGCGGTCCAGCCTGAAATGCTCGCCATCCGCGATCGCTTCGCCGATGACAAGATGAAGCAGCAGCAGGCGATGATGGAGCTCTACAAGAAGGAAAAGATCAATCCGATGGCCGGCTGCCTGCCGGTTCTGATCCAGATCCCGGTGTTCTTCGCGCTCTACAAGGTGCTGTTCGTGACCATCGAGATGCGGCATGCGCCGTTCTTCGGCTGGATCAAGGATCTCTCGGCGGCGGACCCGACGAACCTGTTCAACCTGTTCGGCCTGCTGCCGTTCACGCCGCCGGAGTTCCTCCACCTCGGCATCTGGCCGATCATCATGGGCATCACGATGTGGGTGCAGATGAAGATGAACCCGGAGCCGACGGACCCGATCCAGAAGACCATGTTCGCCTGGATGCCGCTGATCTTCACGTTCATGCTGGGTTCGTTCCCGGCCGGCCTCGTGATCTACTGGGCCTGGAACAACCTGCTCTCCGTCACCCAGCAATACGTGATCATGAAGAAGATGGGCACCAAGATCGAGCTGTGGGATAACCTCAAGAGCGTCTTCAAGCGTTCGTAACGGAACGCCCTACCCAGGCCGGCCACGGGCCGGCCCAGGCCGGCCACGGGCCGGCGCAGGACACCCGGCAGGACACCCAGCATGAGCGCTGACAGACAGGCCGATGATGCGGTCGATTTCATCGAAGCCGGTCGTCGGCTGTTCACCCGCGAATGCGAGTTCTACTGGGCCGCCGCCAAGAAGGACGGCCTGCCGCCGCCGCGCGGCGTCGAGATCGCCTTTGCCGGGCGCTCCAACGTCGGCAAATCCTCGCTGATCAACGCGCTCACCGGACGCGGCGGGCTGGCGCGGACGTCGAACACGCCGGGGCGTACGCAGGAACTCAATTTCTTCGAGATCGCCGATGCGTTCTCCATCGTCGATATGCCCGGCTATGGCTTCGCCGCGGTCGGCAAGGACAAGGTCTCTGCCTGGACCGGGTTGATCCACGATTACCTCAAGGGCCGCGTCGAGCTGGCGCGGGTGTTCCTGCTGATCGACGCCCGGCATGGCATCAAGGATACCGACAAGCCGATCCTCGATACGCTTGGCAAGGCGGCGGTGGCTTATCAGGTGATCCTCACCAAGGCGGATGAGCTCACCGGCGCCCAGCGCATCAAGCGCTTCACCGAGGTCGAGGCGATCATCAAGAAGCACGCCGCCGCGCACCCCGAGATCATCATGACCTCGAGCCGCAAGAACGAGGGCATTGAGCAGCTGCGGGCCTCGATCGCCAGCCTGCTCTATGATCGCAACGCGCTGCCGGAATGGGCCACGGCGAAATGAGCCGCCCGGGAATGACCGGCGGGCTGGTTTTTTTCGGCGGCCTTGCCGGGTCTGCCGGCGTCGCGCTCTCGGCGATGGCGGCGCATTATCCCGGCGCAAATTCGCTCTCGACCGCGGCCAATTTCCTGCTGCTGCACGGTCCGGCTTTTCTGGCGTTGGCCGCACTCGCCCGCACTGGCGCCCTGCCAGGCCGGGCGCTTGCCGCGGGGACCTTTATGCTGGCGATTGGCCTGGGTCTGTTTTCGGGTGATCTCGTCTCACGAGCCCTCATCGGCACCCGCCTTTTTCATTGGGCGGCCCCGATTGGCGGCTCTCTTTTGATCCTTGGCTGGATCTGGCTTGGGCTCGCGGGGGCTTTTTCCGCGCTTGGGTCAGGCAAATCCGCAAAGACCGATTGAGCTTTCCGGCGAAGTTCCGCTAGAAAGCCTCTCACGTTTCTCCGGGGGGCTCCCATGACCAAAAAAACGCTGCCTGATGTCCATACCCGCGCCGAGGTGATCGCCGAGGCGCTTCCGTTCATGCAGCGCTACGATCAGGAAGTCGTGGTCATCAAATACGGCGGCCACGCCATGGGCGACCGCGCGGCGGCGGAGGATTTCGCGGAAGACGTGGTGCTGCTCGAATTGCAGGGCGTGAAACCGATCGTCGTGCACGGCGGCGGGCCGCAGATCGGCAAGATGCTCGAAAAACTCGGGATCAAGAGCGAATTTCAGGGCGGGTTGCGCGTCACCGACAAGGCGACGGTCGAGGTCGTCGAAATGGTGCTCGCGGGGTCGATCAACAAGCAGATCGTCGGCTGGATCGGCGCCGAGGGCGGCAAGGCGATCGGGCTGTGCGGCAAGGACGGTAACATGGTCACCGCGCGCAAGCTCACGCGCACCACGCGCGACCCGGATTCCAACATCGAGCGCGAGATCGACCTCGGGTTTGTCGGCGACCCCCACAAGGTCGACCGCTCCGTGCTCGATGCCGTGCTGAAGGCTGAGCTGATTCCGGTTCTGGCGCCGGTCGCCATCGGCGAGGACGGCGAAACCTACAACGTCAATGCCGATACCTTCGCCGGCGCAATCGCCGGGGCGATGAAGGCCAAGCGCCTGCTGCTGCTGACCGACGTCCCGGGCGTGCTCGACAAGAACAAG
>CAZNAT010000003.1:63161-86765 GCA_964571245.1 uncultured Methylobacterium sp. | reverse complement strand
CGATCTGACTGAATCAGGTCGACCGCTCTATCTCTATGTTTTGACGCATTTTCTTTCGACCAGCCGGATTCCACTTGGTCGGAAAATGCTCTAGGCGCCCGTTCAGCTTTTTCTAGCTGACGCCTTTGCCGCGCAAAACCGGTATCCACTTTTGCTGCAAAGGCTACCCGATCGCGATATCCAGCCCCAGATCCAGCACCGGGGCGGAATGCGTGAGCGCCCCGACCGAGATCAGGTCGACGCCCGCCTTCGCGATGGCCGCGACCGTATCAAGGTTTACCCCGCCCGAGGCCTCCGTGAGCAGCATCGGGCGTTTCGCTTTCACCCGGGCGACGGCCTCGGCCAGCATCGCCGGACCCATGTTGTCGAGGAGGACGACATCCGCGCCCTCGGCGATCACCTCATCAAGCTGATCGAGGCTGTCGACCTCGATCTCGATCTTGACGAGATGGCCGGCATGGGCCTTTGCCGCGCGCAGGGCCGGGACGATGCCGCCGGCGACCGCGACGTGATTATCCTTGATCAGCACGGCATCAAACAGCCCGAAACGGTGATTGCGCCCGCCCCCCGCCAGCACCGCCTGCTTCTCGAACGCACGCAGGCCCGGCGTCGTCTTGCGGGTGCAGACGATGCTGGCCTTCGTGCCCTCTACGCGGCGGACGTATTCCGCCGTCAGCGTCGCAATGCCGCTCATCCGGCCAACGAAGTTCAACGCCGTGCGCTCACCAGCGAGGATCGCACGGGCATTGCCGGAGGCAGTAAGCACGGTTTCGCCGGGGCTGAGTGGATCGCCATCGCGCTTGTGCAGGGTGACGACCAGCGCGGGATCGACCTGCCGGAAGGCTTCCACCGCGAGCGCAAGCCCCGCGATCACGCCCGGCTTGCGGCTAACCATCGCGAGGCGCGCGGTTTTGCCCGCCGGGATGGTGGCCTGCGATGTGATATCGCCGGCAAGGCCGAGATCCTCGGCAAGCGCACGGGAAACGGCTTCGGTAACGAGGTTCTGGGGAAGCGGAGAGATCATGGTTGCTGACCTTTCGAATGCGGTCGGGATCTGGCCGAATGCGGCATCGGCACGCGCAGCAAGGCGGCGAGTGGCAAGGTCTCGCTCGCCTTTGCTTCGGAGGCCAGTTCAGGAAAATCCGCACGGAAATGCCCGCCGCGCGATTCCTCGCGCTTGAGCGCACCATAGGCGATGATCATCGCTGCATTGGCCATGGATCGCAGGCGATGCGAGAGCGCGCCGTTCGCAAGCTGGCGGAATTCGACGAAGGCCCCGACGAGCCCCTCCGCCGTCCTGACAACACCGAGATGCCGGCCCATCAGCCCGCGCAACCGGGATGTCTCGGCGGCGGTATCGGGCTCGGCTCCGACGCGGGCCGAAGGAGCGATTTGGACCTCGCGCGGCGCGAGTTCCTGCCCACCTGTCAGATGCCCGGCGACGCGCGCGCCGAACACGACAGCCTCCAGCAGCGAATTGGAGGCGAGACGGTTCGCGCCGTGAATGCCCGTACAAGCCACCTCCCCTACCGCATAAAGGCCGCGCAACGACGTAGCGCCATTCGCGTCGGTCGCGACGCCGCCCATATGGTAGTGCTCCGCCGGCGTGACCGGGATCGGCTCGCTGGCAGGGTCAATACCGGCCGAGCGGCAGGCGGCGTAGACGCCGGGAAAGGCTTCCGGGAAATGCGCTCCTATGGCCTTCGTGGCGTCCAGCATCGGTCGCCGCCCGGCCACCAGTTCGGCAAAAACGCCGCGCGCGACGATATCGCGCGGGGCGAGTTCGCCATCCGGGTGTATCTTGAGCATGAATCGCTCGCCGTTGCGATTGATCAGCGTCGCGCCTTCACCGCGCAGTGCCTCGGTGGCAAGCGGCGCCGGGTCGCGACCGATATCAATGGCGGTAGGATGAAACTGCACGAACTCCGCGTTGACGACACGCGCGCCGGCCACGGCCGCCATCGCCAGCCCCGCGCCGCAGGCCTCCTTGGGATTGGTTGTGACGGCGTAGAGATGGCCGATGCCCCCCGTCGCCAGAATGGTGGCGTCCGCGCGCATCGCACATTCGACGTCAAACCCGTCTCGATGAAGGCGGACCCGAGCCCCGTTGACGCGCCCCCCATCCTTGATCAGACTCACCGCCTCCGCGCCCTCGATCACCCGGATCGACGGGGTGTTGCGGACGGCGGCGACGAGCGCTTCCATGATCGCCTTGCCAGCCTGATCGCCTTTGACGCGCACGATGCGGTTCGCCGAATGCGCGGCTTCTCGCGACTGGACGAGCTTGCCTTGCAAATCCTTGTCGAAGGGCACGCCGTATTCGAGGAGATCATGGATGCGCGCGCCGGCCTCCGAGGCCATGAGCCTGACCATCGCGGCGTCACACAGGCCCGCGCCGGCAGCGAGCGTATCGGCGACATGGCTTTCGATTGAATCGCCCTCGCCGATCGCCGCGGCGATGCCGCCCTGCGCCCAGGCGGAGGAAGCCCCCTGCCCCAACGGCACCGGCGTCAGCACGGTACAGGGATGGGGCGCCAGCTTCAGCGCCGTGAAAAGCCCCGCGAGACCGCCGCCGATGATGAGAATGGAGGGCATGGCTCTTCTTTGTTGTCATTCCCGACGCGCCGTAGGTGCGAGCGGGAATCCAGGGTCTCAGGCGTTGCTGGATCCCCGCTCGCGGGCAAAGGCCCGCGTCGGGGATGACAGGGGGCTACTGCGTCAAATTCACCATCCGCTCCACCGAACGGCGGGCGCGAACGGCGAGTTCCTCGGGGATTTCGACCCTGTGCGTCAGCGTCAGCAGGCTGTCGAGAATTTTCGGCAGCGTGATCCGCTTCATGTGCGGGCAGAGATTGCAGGGGCGCAGGAACTCGACATCCTTGGTGGAAGCCGCGACGTTATCCGCCATCGAGCATTCGGTGACGAGCAGCACCTTGCCGCCGTGCTGGCTCCGGGCGAAATCGATCATGCCGGCGGTCGAGCCGGTGAAATCGGCCTCCGCGATCACATCCGGCGGGCATTCCGGGTGCGCGATGATCTTGATCGAAGGGTCGGCCTCGCGGTAGCGCCGCAATTCCTCGCCGGTGAAGCGCTCGTGCACCTCGCAGGCGCCGTGCCAGGCGATGATCTTGACCTTGGTTTTCGATGCGACGTATTTCGCCAGATATTGATCCGGCACGAAAATCACCCGGTCGACGCCGAGGCTCTCGACCACCTGCACCGCATTCGCCGAGGTGCAGCAGATATCGACCTCCGCCTTCACATCCGCGGAAGTGTTGACGTAAGCCACAACCGGCACGCCCGGATAAGCCTCGCGCAAGCGGCGGATATCCGCGCCGGTGATCGAGGAGGCGAGGGAGCAGCCGGCCTTGAGATCGGGGATCAGCACCATTTTCTCGGGGCTGAGCAGCTTCGAGGTCTCCGCCATGAAGTGCACGCCGCCCTGCACGATGATATCAGCATCGAGCTTGGCCGCCATCTTGGCGAGCTGAAGGCTGTCACCGACGACATCGGCGACACAGTTGTAGATCTCGGGTGTCTGATAATTATGCGCGAGGATCACCGCGTTGCGCTGCTTCTTCAGCCGGTTGATCGCCGCGACGTACGGCGCATGAAACGGCCATTCGACGCTGGGGACGATGTGCTTCACCCGCTCGTAGAGATGCGCGGTCTCGGCCGCAACCTCGGGCGTATAGGTCAGGTCCGGGCGCGGCAACGGGGCATCCACTGGCAGCGAGGCGCCGGAGGGCCGCACCGAAACGAGACCAGAACCGCCGATTTCTACGCTTTCCATCGCGAACTCCAAACGATCCGGGGGAGCAGCCCGGATACATATGCTCATTCCGAGTATTTCTATTACACGTTTTTAGCCAGAAAAGCTAGTGGGATTTCTCGGGGGGCTTCCGGCGCAACCATGGCCATTCCCGCCCAATTGCCCGCTTGACAATACCGGGCTGCGGGCCTGCATTCCAGCAGCTCTGCATTCAAAGCGTTGCACGGCGTGGTCGAAGGTCAAGAACGGCATGATGCAGGAAACATCCGGTGCAGCTGTCCTGCGGCAGAAAGCCCTCCAGTCTTCCGCCGAAGCGTTGCTGGCGGCGCGCTGCGGCCTTACTTTTCCGGTTTGGCAGGAGATCAGCGCGCGTGCCCGGGGGTTACAAGGCGATGCCTTTGATCTCGCGATCGGCGAGGGGATCATCTCCGAACGGGACTTCGTTGTCGCCCTCGCTGAGCTGACGGGGCTTGCCGCCGCCTTCGAGACCTTGCCTCCCGTCAGGCCCGCACCGGGAGAAAAAACCCGCTCGGAAGAGGCGATGGCGTTCCGCTCCTACACCGCTGCGGCAGACGATGGTTCCCGCGTCAGGGTCATCGCGCCGAACGGCGCTCTGGCGGGTATGCTGCTGCGCCAGCACCGCGAGCGAAAGCTGCCGCCGATCCGGCTGACGACGCGGCAGTGCCTGCTCGATGCCCTCGTACACGCCGACGAAACCCGCATCGCGCGCCGCGCTGCCCTGACCCTGCCCGAACGCCATTCCGCGCGGCATCCGGCCACGGGCAAAGCCGCATCATGGCCGATCCGCCTGATGCTCATGGCCGGGCTGACGGTTCTGCTCGCGCTCGCGATGCTGTTTCCGATCCATGCCATCATCCTGCCACCGCTGGTGCTGGCGCCGGTTTTCATCATCGCCGGGCTGTCGATCCTGACGGCGACCTTCGAAAGCGCCGCACCGCCGCTGGCGACCCCGCCCGTCCACACCGCGCAGTTGCCGCATTACTCCATTCTGGTGCCGCTGTTTCGCGAGGCGAACATCGTCCCTGCGCTGGTGACGCGCCTTTCCGCCCTGATCTACCCACGCGAGCGGATCGAGGTGTTCTTTCTGGTCGAGGCCGAGGATCTTGAAACGGCGGCGGCGCTGCGGCAGGCCGATCTGGCGCCGTGGATGCTGGTCCTTGCTGTGCCGGAGGGCGAGCCGCGAACCAAGCCGCGCGCGCTCAACGCCGCACTGCCGTTTGCCTCCGGCGATCTCATCGTGGTGTTCGATGCCGAGGATACCCCCGAGCCGGATCAGCTGTTGCGCGCAGCGGCGCTGTTTCGCGCGCTGCCGCAAGATGTCGCCTGCGTTCAGGCCCGGCTGGCCATCACCAACGTCCGCGACGGCTTTCTGACCCGGCGCTTCGCCATCGACTACGCCTCGCTGTTCGATTGCGTGAAAGCGGGCATGGCCCGTGCGCAATGGCCGGTGCCGCTCGGCGGCTCGTCGAACCATTTCCGGACGGCGGTGTTGCGGCAGGTCGGGGGGTGGGACGCCTGGAATGTCACCGAGGATGCCGATCTCGGGCTCCGGCTGGCACGTTTCGGCTGGCGCGTGGAGGATTTGCGCTCGACAACCTGGGAAGAGGCGCCCAACACCCTGTCCGACTGGATGAACCAGCGTACCCGCTGGATGAAGGGCTGGCTGCAAACCTTCGCCGTGCACAGCCGCTTCCTCCGGCAATGGCTCGACAATCTCGGCCTGTTCCGCACCGTGATCACCGCCGCGACCGGCATCGCGGTGCTCCTTGGCGCATTGCTCTACCCGGTTTTTCTCGGCGCGATCGGGTTTCGGCTGCTGCATCCGACCCCGCTTGGCAGTGGCTCGGCGCTGCTGACAATCGCCGATTCGATGCTGGTGCTGGCGCTGGTCGTCGCGGTTCTCGTCGAATTCATCCCGGCGATTCTGGCGATCCGGCGGCGCAAGGCCTTGTTCCTTTTGCCGTATGTTCTGCTCGCGCCGATCACGCATCTTCTGGTCTCGTTCGCGATCTGGCGGGCGATCGTCGATCTCATCCGGCGGCCATTCCATTGGCACAAAACCAACCATGGGCAGGCGCGATGCGAGGGCGGACTCTCGTCGCTTGGCGATGGTGGGCCCGGGAATTCAACCATGCCGGAGCAGCATGACAAAGGGGCCTAACCCCCTAGAAGCACAGCGCCCAAGCGGCGGCGGCAAGCTCGGCGAAGACCTGCGGCCCGTTCGCGACCCAGAACCCGCCGGCAAGCGCGACAAGACCGAGAATGGCCAGGACCGGCAGCAGCCGGTCGCCGCGCCAGGCGGGGGCTTTCCGATCGATCGGTGATGCTGCGGGCTGACCTTCCGGCATGATCGAACCTTGTTGGCAACGGCGCTTGGGTGGAAGTGTTTGGGCAAAGTGCCTGATCTTCCGATAATAGGCTTCCCTGCGCGATTTTCAACCGCTGCCGTCGGAATAGGCGGCGGGCTTGTCGCTGAGCCGCTCGACAAACGCCAGCAGCGCGGCATTGAAGCGTTCGGGGGCTTCGAGGTGCGGCGAATGGCCGGTATCCGCCATCCGGGTGACCGCCAAAGGCGCCGCCATGCCCGTCGCGAGTGCCCGGTACCATTCGGCGAGCTCGGGGCCATAGAGGCGGCTGCGCGCGCCAAGGATCGCCAGCGTCGGGACCCGGAGGCCGGCGAGGGTGGCGCGAAAATCCGCCGTGGCCAGGGAGCGCCAGAGCGATGCCATGGTCTCGGGGTCTCGGGTCGAAAACGCCGTCGTGGCCATGGCGAGTGTTGCCGCATCCGCCTTCGCGCCGCGCGCGAACAGCGCCTTGGCGATCCGCGGCGCGAACGAGGTCCAGTCCTTGGCCATCTCCTCGGCAGCCCGGATCATCTCCGGCGCACCCTGCCCGTTGGCGAGCCCCAGCCGCCACGCCGCATCATTGGCCACCTTGGGCGTCATATCGACGATCACAAGCCCGGCGATCGCCGCCGCGTTCTCGCGCGCCAGATAGTCCAGAGCAACGCTCGCACCCATCGACCAGCCGACCAGCACCGGCTCGATCAACCGCGCGTGATGGAGAAACGCCGCCAGCGCATCCGCCAGATCGCGAAGATGGAGGGTGGAATCCGGCTTTGCCCCAGGTCCATGCCCCGGCAGATCCGGGATGATGAGCTCGATGCCCTGACCGGCGAGTGGCGTCTGGCCGGCGAAGAACTCGCCATTGGCCGCCCAGCCATGCAGCAGCACGATAGGGCGACCTTTCCCGATGGTTCGGACGCGGCCAAATGTCTTGCCGCCGGGAACCAGGATGTCCGCAGGCGCGTTTTCGGGATTGATCATGTCAGAGGGCCGCGCCGACATCGCGCACGGAAACCAGCGCGCGGCCGATGGCCAGCGTCTCGCCCGCCTCGTCGCTCAGCCGCGTTTCGAGATCGCACAGGTGCTTTTCAGGCCGCAGCCGGGTGATCGTGACCCGCGCGGTCAGTTCCGCTTCGAGCCGGGCCGACTTGATGAAGCGAAGTTCCTGCTTGAGGTAGTTGGTCCCGGCGCCCGGCAGCTTCACCCCCAGAAGATAGGAAAACAGCGCGGCGATCAGCGGTTCCGGCACGCATTCGACCGCGATTTCCCCCTTCGCCAACGCCGAAAAACCCCGGATGTCTTCCGCCGAATACCGCCGGGTAAGCCACGCCGTATCGCCGGTCTTCATGCCGCCCCCGCAAGATCCAGCACGGTCATTGCCTCGCACACCGGTTCGCCATCGGCGGCCCGCGTCATCCGGGTCGTCACCCGCGCCATGCCCTCGCCCAGCGGCTCGATGGAAGCCTCGCAGAAGAGTCGCTCGCCGGCATAGGCGGGATGGGGGAATTTCAAGCTCTGTTCGCGCATGACCGCCTGCGGCAGCGCATCGCGCAGCCGCGCCCAGAACAGGGTGTAGAGCAACATGCCATGCGCTACCGTACGCCCGAAGCGCGTGCGGGCCGAGAACGCGGGATCGACGTGGATCGGGTTATCGTCGCCGCTGATTGTGGCGAAGCGGTCGAACTCGGCCTGATCGGGCGTATGCTCGAAGGCGAACAGCCGCCGCGCGTCTGGCCCGGCATGCATCATGGCTGGCCTTCTGAAAGCTGCTGGCGCAGCACGTGCTTCTGGATCTTCCCCGCAGCGGTGCGCGGAAACTCGGGAACCATCGTGATGAATTTCGGCACCTTGTAGCCCGCCAGAACCGTCCGGGCATAGGCCCGGAGGGCATCGGCCGTCACGTCATGGCCGGGGCGGAGCAGGATCGCGGCATGGCCGACCTCGCCCCATCTCGCGTCGGCAACGCCAAGGACCGCGACTTCGAGAACCGCCGGATGCCCGAGCAGTGCGCGCTCGACCTCCGCCGGATAGACGTTCTCGCCGCCAGAGATGTACATGTCCTTGATCCGGTCGACGATCGTGTAATAGCCCTCGGCATCGCGCCGACCGATATCGCCGGACTTCAGCCAGCCGCCGGGCGCAAACGCAGCAGCGGTTGCCTCCGGGTTGCCGAAATACCCCGGGGTGATCGCCGGGCCGCGAAACAGCAATTCGCCATCCTCGCCATCGGCAACATCCGCGCCGTGGTCATCGACAAGGCGGACCTCGGCCAGGAGCTGCGGTTTGCCGACCGACCCGATCTTGCGGGCGGCATTCGCCGGATCCATGAAAAACACCGTCGGCCCGGTCTCGGTCATCCCCATGCCGTTGCAGAGGGCGGCACCACGCGCGAGAAACTGCTCGATGAGCTGCGCCGAAATCGGCGCACCGCCGCAGCCCCAATGGCGAACGGCGGAAAAATCGGTCGTTTCGAACCCCGGTTCGAGGCTCAGCAGCTGATAGATCTGCGGTACCCCGAAGAAGACCGTCAACTGCCCGGCATCGATCAGCCGCAGCACCATCGCAGGCTCGAACTTCGGCAGCACGCGCGAAAGCCCGCCGGCGAAAAACACCGGCAGGGTGTGGAGGTTGATCCCGGCGGTATGAAACAGCGGCAGGAAATTCAGCGCCTGGGTCGCGGGGCCGATGCCGGTGGCGAGCTGGATGTTGACCGCATTCGCCAGCGCCATGCCCGGCGTCTGGATGACGGCCTTTGGCGTGCCGGTGGTGCCGGAGGTATAGAGGAGATACCAGGGCCGGTCGCTCTCCCACGGCCGGGGTGGCAGCGCCTCTCCAGGGGCTTCGATGACCCCGTCGAGCGCCTCCAGCGCGTGGCGCGGCACCCCGTCCAGAGAAGCCGCGAGAGCATGCGTGGCAGCGTCATGCAGCAGCAGCCTCGCGCCGCTATCCCGAAGGATGGGCGCAAGCTCGGCCGTGGTCTGGCGCCAGTTGAGCGGCACGAGGATTACCCCGGCGCGCGCCGCAGCGAACAGCACTTCGAAGAACAGCGGGGTATTGTGGCACAGAACCGCCACGCGCTCGCCCTCTGCAAGCCCCTGTGAGCGCAGCCATGCCGCGCAGCGCCCGACCCGGCGATCGACCTCCGAAAACCGCCAGATCCGCCCGCTCGGAGCATCGACAAAGGCGAGAGCCTCGGGCGTCAACCGGGCGCGCTGGTGGCAAAGATCGGGGATCGCCTTCATGCGGCCTCCCCCAGAAATCGCGCCATGCCGGCTTCGGTTTCCGGCCGCTCGATGAGATCGAGGAAACCCGTGAGTTCGCGGGCAAGCCCCTTTTCCAGCCGGGCTCGCCGTTCGGGCGGCCAGAGCAGCGCCTTGGTCGCGGCGAGACTGCGCGACGATTTCTCAACCAGCAGGGCCACCACGGCGTTCACCTCGGTATCGAGGCCACTGGCCGCAGCGACCCGCGTCGCGAGGCCGAGGGCTTGTGCCGTCGCGGCATCGATCCGGCGATTGAGCATCTGGATCTCGCCCGCGCGCGCCGCGCCGATGCGCTCGGGCAAGAGCGCCGTCCAGCCGCCATCGGGCGAAAAGCCGACCTCGACGTAATAGGGTGCGAGAAAGGCCGTCTCCGCCATGATCACGAGGTCCGCGGCGAACACCAGCCCGGCGGAGCCGCCGGTGACCGGCCCCTGCACCCGCGCCACCACCGGGCACGGCAGATCGACGAGCGCGAGGATCGCGGCATTGAGCGCACCCACGAGGCCTTCGGCATAGGCGCGGCGTTCCGCGCGCGGCGTCCGGGCGAAGGCCCGGACATCGCCGCCGGTCGAAAAACTGCGCCCCGCGCCGCCAAGCACCAGCACGCGCGGCGGATCGGCGCGCAGCGTGTCGAGCACGCCGTTCAACGCCGCCAACAGTTCCGGGACAAGGCTGTTGTGGCGCTCGGGCCGGTTGAGCGTGACGCGGGCGACATCGCCGTGCCGCGCCAGAAGGACAAGCGGCGCATTCACGGGATCCGCGCCTTCCGGGGGGTGTTTTCCGGGGCAAGCCCATGCGCGACGAAGGCATAGGCGGCTTCAGCGGCGGCATCGAACGGGGCTTCGCGCTCCCACAAGGCAAAACGCCGCCCGACCATGTCGCAGACACCCATCAGCGCCCAGGCGCGCACCTCGGCATCCCCGGCGGAGATCTGCCCCGAGGCCACCGCACTCTCCAGCGAGGCGCGATAATTCCGGGCAAAATCATGGTAGTAGGTGCGGTACGCCGCCTCGTCGACAAACTGCGATTCCGCGACGACACGGTAGAGATTGGGGTTCTCGCGCACGAAGGCGAAGAACGCGTGAATGCCACGCCGCTCGATCTCCAGCCGATCCGCGAGACCGCTGGTCGCCAGCGTCAGCGAACGGCGCAGACGACGCCCCATCCGCAAAACGAGTTCGCGCAGCACGTCCTCCTTGGTGCGGAAATAGACGTAGAACGTGCCCTGCGCCACCTTCGCCGCTTGCGTGATCGAGGCGACGGAGGTTTCGGCGAAGCCGCGCTGGCCGATCTCACGCTCGGCCGCATCCAGGATGCGCTGGCGCGTCCGCTCGCCCCGGCTGGTCTTGGGGAGAAGGTCGGGCTTTTGCAGGACTGCGCTCACACGGGCCATATCAACTTTTTCGGTCTTTCGGCGGGTTCTCTTGCCGCAGGCTCTCTTGACGGCCAACCCGTTAGACGATACTCAAATCTGAAATATGACTCAAGTGTCAAGTTTGAGCTTTAACCGCCTTCGGGAAAAACGCCAGGACGAAGAAAGCCAAGACGAAGAACACCATGACAGGGAGAGCACCATGACAACCTCGCGGAACACCTTGCTTGCCAGCGCCGCCTTTGCGGGCGCAGCGCTCACCTTTTCGGGTATCGCCCAGGCGCAGGACATCAAGATCTGCCTGATCGCCAGCAAGACCGGCGCGCTCGAAGCCTATGCCAAACAGACCGAAAACGGCTTCATGATGGGTCTGGAGCACCTCACCAAGGGCTCGATGGCGATCAACGGCCGCAAGCTCACCGTGCTGGTGAAGGACGACCAGCTCAAGCCGGATCGCGGCAAGGCGCTGCTGGAAGAATGCTACAACGACGACAAGGCGGATCTCGCGGTGGGCACCACCGGCTCGCCGATCGCGCTCGCCATGCTGCCGGTGGCGGAAGACGCCAAGAAAATCCTGATCGTCGAGCCGGCCGTGGCCGATTCCATCACCGGCGACAAGCGCAACCGCTACATCTTCCGCACCGGCCGTTCCTCGTATCAGGATGCGCTGGCGAACGCCGCCTCGGTCCCCGCGAACGAGGATGTCGTCATCGGCATGCTCGGGCTCGATACCGCTTTCGGGCGCGACGGCGTGAAGGCCTACAAGGATGCGCTCGCCGCCATCCGCCCGCGCGCCAAGGTGGTCGCGGAAGAATACGCCGCCGGCAACACCGCCGATTTCGCGCCCTTCGCCGAGCGCCTGTTCGGCGCGCTGAAGGACAAGCCGGGCAAGCGCATCATCGGCTTCATCTGGGCCGGAGCGCATCCGATGGCGAAGTTCGTCGATATGAAGCCGGATCGCTTCAATATCGCGCTGGCGCCGGGCGGCAACATCCTGCCGGCGATGAACGCCTGGAAGGGCTTCGCCGGCACCGAGGGCGGCATCTATTATTATCACGATTTCCCCAAGAACCCGCAGAACGACTGGCTCAAGGCCGAATACCAGAAGCGCTTCAACGCCCCGCCGGACTTCTTCGTCGCCGGTGGCTTTGCGGCAGCGGCGGCCGTGGTCGCCGGCATCACCAAGGCTGGCGGCACCGACACGGAAAAGCTGATCACCGCGCTCGAAGGGCTGACCTTCGACACCCCGAAGGGGCCGATGACCTTCCGCAAGGAAGACCACCAGGCGCTCCAGGATATGTTCCACTTCCGCATCAAGAAGGATGCGAAAGACAACGACCTGCTCGAACTCGTCGCGACCATCCCGGCATCGGCCATGCCGCTGCCGGTGGTGCCGAAGAAGTAAGCCTTGCGCCGTCGATCCGGCATGGCGGGCCGCATGTTCCCGCGCCCGCCATGCCCTGAGCCCGTCGTGCCTTTTTGACGCTTCCGCCGCGATTGAGATTCCCCCTCACCTGACGAGCGCCCATGTCCGTTCCCGTTCTTGAAACGCGCGATCTGACCATCCGTTTTGGCGGCCATGTCGCCGTCAACGCGGTTTCGACCCGCTTTCGCATCGGCGAATTGACCGCGATCGTCGGGCCGAACGGGGCCGGCAAAACGACCTATTTCAACCTGATTTCCGGCCAGCTTGCCGCCAGTTCGGGGCAGATCCTGCTCGATGGCGAGGATATCACGGCGCTGCCGCCTTCCGGGCGGGCACAAAAGGGCATCGGCCGCGCCTTCCAGATCACGAGCCTATTCCCAGATCTCACCGTGCACGAGAACGTCCGCCTCGCGGTGCAGGCGCGCTCGCGCCACGCCGCGAACCTCTGGACCTTGTGGTCGGACCACCGCGAGTGGATCGAGCGTGCCGAGCGCGCCCTGGAGGAGGTCAACCTCCAGAACCAGCGCGACACCCTGGCCGCGGCCCTGCCGCATGGCGACAAAAGGAAGCTCGAGGTGGCGATCCTGATGGCGCTGGAGCCGCGCGTGTTCATGTTTGACGAGCCGACCGCGGGCATGTCGGTCGATGAAGTGCCGGTGATCCTCGACCTGATCGCCAAACTCAAGACGCGCGGCGACAAGACCATCCTGCTCGTCGAGCACAAGATGGATGTCGTCCGCACGCTGGCGGACCGGATCATCGTGCTGCTGAACGGCACGCTCGCCGCCGATGGCGACCCCGCTGAAGTCACCGCCTCGGCGGCGGTGCAGGAAGCCTATCTCGGCCTCTCGCCGAAGCGGGAGACTGCCCATGGCTGACAGGATTCCGGCCAAACCGCTTTTGCGCCTGGAGGGCGTCCACACCCATATCGGCCAGTATCACATCCTGCAGGGCGTCGATTTCGAGGTCCCCGAAGGCGGCATCACCATGCTTCTGGGCCGCAACGGCGCCGGCAAGACCACGGCGCTGCGCTCGATCATGGGGCTATGGCAACCCTCGCGCGGCGTCATCGCCTTTGATGACCGCGCCATCGGCGGGCTGGCGACGCCCGAGATCGCGCGCTCCGGCATCGCCTATGTCCCGGAGACGATGGCGGTATTCTCCGATCTGACGGTCGAGGAGAACATGATCCTCGCGGCGCGTTCCGGCCCGCCGGACAGGAAGCGCCTCGACTGGATCTTCTCGTTCTTTCCGGCGATGCAAAAATTCTGGCATTCGCCGGCCGGCGTGCTTTCCGGCGGCCAGAAGCAGATGCTGGCGATCTCCCGCGCCATCATCGAGCCGCGCCGCCTCATCCTGATCGACGAGCCGACCAAGGGCCTTGCCCCGGCGATCATCGAAGGCATGATCGGCGCCTTCGACGCCCTCAAACGCGAAACGACCATCCTGCTGGTCGAGCAGAACTTCCGCTTTGCCGCCGCCCTCGGCGATACCGTCGCAGTGATGGACGACGGCCGTATCGTACATCGGGGCTCGATGGCGGAACTCGCCGGCGACGAGACCTTGCAGAAGCGATTGCTCGGGCTCGCGCTCGATCAGCATCAATAGGGGTGACGCATGCGTGATTTGGCAACCCCCATCCCCAACCCGCCGGATGCCATCCCGAAATCGAAGCTCGATCTCGCCCCGCTGGCGCTGCCGCTGGTGATCGGCCTCGTCGCCTACGCGCTGATCGGTTCGACCACGACCTGGCTGACGCTCACGCTCGCGGCGCTCGCCATGGGCATGATGGTATTCGTGATCGCGAGCGGGCTGACGCTGGTGTTCGGGCTGATGGACGTGATCAATTTCGGCCATGGCGCCTTTATCGCCATCGGCGCCTATCTCGCCATGACCGTGCTCGGCCCGCTCGCCGGCTGGGTGCAGGCGGACAGCCTCGCGCTCAACCTCGCGGCGCTGCTGATCGCGGCCCTCGTGGCGATGGTGGGCACCGGCATTCTCGGCCTTGCCTTCGAACGCGTCATCATCCGCCCGGTCTATGGCCAGCACCTCAAGCAGATCCTGATCACCATGGGCGGGCTGATCGTGGCCGAGCAGCTGTTGCATGCGATTTTCGGCGGCGACCAGAAATCCATGGCGCTGCCGGCGGGGCTGCGCGGCGCGATCATCCTCGGCGATCTCGCGCTGGAGAAATACCGCCTGCTCGCGGTCGGCGTCGGGCTGGCGGTGTTCGCGGCGATGCAGATTACACTCGCTCGCACCCGCATCGGCCTCTTGATCCGCGCCGGCGTCGAAAACTCCGAGATGGTCGAGGCGCTCGGCTACCGCATCCGCCGGCTGTTCGTCGGGGTTTTTGTCGCCGGCTCGGCGCTGGCGGGCCTCGGCGGCGTGCTCTGGGCGCTCTATCGCGAGACCCTGACCGCCTCGATCGGCGCGGATGTGATGGTGCTGGTGTTCATCGTCATCATCATCGGCGGGCTCGGCTCGGTCGGCGGCTGTTTTCTTGGCGCGATCCTGGTGGCGATGATGGCGAATTACACCGCCTTTCTCGCACCGAAGGTGGCGCTGGCCTCCTCGATCCTGCTGATGGTGGCGATCCTGATGTGGCGGCCGCAAGGCCTCTACCCCGTGGCAAAACGGTGAGCACGATGATGGGCAAGCTTCTCTCCGGCGATCTGCCGAAAAGCCGCATCCTCTCGGCGGTGCTGATCGCGATCGTCGCCGGGCTGGCGCTGGCGCCGTTCCTGTTTCCCGGTGCGGCGGCGATCAACACGGCGGCGAAAATCTGCATCTTCATCGTGCTGGTCGCGAGCTACGATATCCTCATTGGTTACACCGGCATCGTCTCTTTCGCGCAGACGATGTTTTTCGGCATTGGCGGCTATGGCGTCGGGCTTGCGTTCTATTTCCTGGGGCCGACATGGCCGGTTCTGGCATTTGGAATCGCCATCGCGCTGGTGCTCGGCGTGGCGCTGGCCTTCGTGATCGGGCTGGTCTCGCTGCGGGTCAAGGCGATCTTCTTCGCCATGATCACGCTGGCGGTAGCCTCCGCCTTCCTGATCCTCGCCACCCAGCTCTCCGAACTGACCGGCGGCGAGGACGGCCGTTCGTTCCGCGTGCCGGAAGTGCTGCGCCCCGGGTACAAGCTGCTGGATGCCCCGCTGCTCGGGCTCGAGATCACCGGGCGTATCCTCGCGTATTATTTCGTTTTTTTCGCCGCTCTCGGGTTGTTTCTGGTCGCGTTGCGGCTGGTGAACTCCTGTTTCGGGCGCGTGCTGCAGGCGATCCGCGAGAACGAGCTGCGCGCTGAGGCGCTCGGGTTCCGCGTCGTCTACTATCGCACGCTGGCGAGCTGCCTTTCGGCGGCGCTGGCGGTCTGCGCCGGGGTCCTCAGCGCGATCTGGCTGCGCTATACCGGGCCGGAAACCACGCTGTCCTTCGCGATCATGCTCGATGTATTGCTGATGGTGGTGATCGGCGGCATGGGTACGCTCTATGGCGCGGTGATCGGCGCGAGCCTGTTTATCCTCGCGCAGAACTACCTGCAAAAGTTGATGGGCGCGGCCTCAGCCGCCACCGAGGGCATTCCGCTGCTGCCGCATCTTCTCCACCCCGATCGCTGGCTGCTGCTGCTCGGCGTGCTCTTCGTGCTCAGCGTGTATTTTTTTCCGAGCGGGATCGTTGGCCGGCTGACGCAGGCCCGCCGACGCTAGAGCATTTTCCGATCAAGTGGATACCGGTTTGCGTCAAGAGCCGAAGGTCCGCGCAAGCGAAAATGCGTCAAAACAACAAGATAGAGTGGCATTCAGGCCGTTTTCGCCAGCCCGCTTGGCGCGCGCGCGGCAAGCGCCGCGTTGAGCCGGTCGAACAGCGGATTATGCACGCTGAACGCATATTCAGGTGTCGAGACCAGCACGCGCCGCGCACCCTGGGAAACGAGATAATCCGAGACGGCGGGAACCGCGCCTTTGGCGACCAGCAGGCTGAGTGCCGCCCCTTCCGAAGCCAGGATTTCCGCGCCGCGGCCCTCAAGCTCGATCATCATCGCGGCATCTGCGGTATTGGCGAGATAGGCGCGCAACTCGCGCTTGCCGCGGGCCTCCTCCTCGGCATGGATGCGGGCCAGAACCAGCCTTGCCGCTTCCAGCGCTTCCTCCGACCAATCCGCGTTGAGCGCCGCGACAAGGCTGGCTTCCGATTTCAGCATGGTGCCGTCGTCGAGCACCTTGAGCGCGTTGGCCGCGAGGGTCGAGCCGGTGGTGGTGATATCGACGACGATATCCGCCGTTCCTGCCGCCGGCGCGCCTTCGGTCGCGCCGAGGCTTTCGACGATGCGATAATCGGCGATGCCGTGTTTCTTGAAAAAGCGCCGGGTGAGGTGGATGTATTTCGTGGCCACGCGCAGGCGACGCGCCTGTTTCAGACGAAAATCCGCCGCGACCTCCTCGATATCCGCCATTTCATGGACATCGATCCAGGCTTCGGGCACGGCGACGACGACATTGGCATGGCCAAAGCCGAGCGGGGCCAGCATCTCGACCTTGCTCGCGGGATCGGGCAGCGATTCCTCGATCAGATCCGCCCCGGTAACCCCGAAATGCACCGCACCGCGCGCGAGCTCGCCGACGATTTCCGAGGCCGAGAGAAACGCAACCTCAATCCCCGGCAACCCCGTCACCGAGCCGCGGTAATCGCGCGCGCCCCGCGGCTGCACGATCGGCAGGCCGGCGCGAGCGAAAAAACCGAAAGCGTTTTCCTGCAGCCGCCCCTTGGACGGGATGCCGATGGTGAGTTGAGGCTTGATCATGTCAGGTTCTCCACACCGAGCCGATCGACCCAGATCGCCGCCCCGATGCCCGGCACAGCACGGCCAAGCCGCTCGAACAGCCGATCATAGCGACCGCCCGCCGCCAGGGGCCGGTCCGCGCGCGAAGCCAGGCGGATATCGAACACGAAGCCCGAATAGTAATCCATGCTGCGCGAGAACCCCGCCGCAGCACGGATCGCGGTCAACGGCAGTCCGCGCGCTTCCATGAAGCCGATCCGGGTTTCGAAGCGGTCGAGCGCGGCATCGAGCGAGAGGCCGGCATCCGCCGCCAGCGCCCGCAGCCGGGCGGCCACATCGTCCGGCCCGCCGTCAATCGCGATAAACCGGCGCAGAACCTCCGCCTGCTCGGCCCCGAGCGTCTGGGCATCCTCGCGCGCGCGCTCCAGAAAGCGGCCGGCGATATCCTCCGCCGAACGCCCGCCGGTGGCGGTGATGCCCGCCATCGACAGGAGGTCCTTGACGAAGGCTTTCGCCTCCGCCGGGTCCGCGCCCTTGAGCGCGTCGAGCACGCCGGAATAGCGCGCGAGCCCGCGGGGTTCGGTTTTGCGATCGGCGATCCGGGCGGGGTCGAGCAGCGCCGGCAGGCGGCCCTCGCCAAGCGCCAGCGCCAGCCGACGGCTGGTGGCCGCATCGAAGGCCAGCGCCTCAAGCAGGGCCGAAAACAGCCCGAGATCGCCGATGGTGATGCCGAGTGCCGCCGAAGCGGTGGCTTCGCTCACCGCGCCAAAGGTTTCGGCGAGAATATCGGCATCGGCGGCCTCGCGATCCGTCCGGCCGATGGATTCGATCCCGAGCTGCACGAATTCGCCGCTCTCGCCGGGGCGGTGGCGAAACACCGGGCCCAAAAACACCTGATCGACGCGCCGCCCGACAACGCCGGAGGCAAGATAAGCCCGCGCAGCAGGAATGGTGAATTCCGGGCGCAGGCACAGCTCGGCGCCCTCGTCGTCATTGGTCAGAAACAGCCGGCGGCGAATGTCTTCGCCGGAAAGCTCGAAAAACGGATCGGCGGGCTGGAGCACCCCGACATCGGCATGGGCAAACCCGGCACGCATCAGCCGCGCCAGCAGGTTTGCGCCAGCATGAGCCGCCGCTTTCGGGCTGGCCGATTTGGCGCTGGCCATGCCGCTGGTTCTGGCTGCCGCCGCCCGTGTTTCGCTGTTGTCGCTCATCGCTTCACGCCTCGCGAGGTTTCGCCCCGATCATGGCGCCCGAATATCACCCTGCGCGCGAGGGCGCGAGGGAAAACCGGTTTTGGGCTTAACCGAATGCGTGAACGGGGACGTGGCTCAGGCGTCATGGCCGGATTTGGCCCGGCCATCCACGACTTCGGGCTTTGGCAGGGAAAGTCGTGGATACCCGCCCCAGGGGCGGGCAAGACAAATCATGCAGAGGCATGCCGCGCGAGCACCTTGCGCACGGCCTCGACGATGCCGGAAACATCAACCTCGAATTGCGCTTCGGCTTTCATCTTCTCGATATATTCCGAGCGGTCCTCGCCCTTGGCTGTGCTGGCCAACTCGGCCCCAAGAACGAAGTCCCTGATCTGCACGGTGCCCTTCTCGCGCTCGCTCGACCCCTGAATGATCCCGACGGGGCAGTTGCGGCGATCGGCGTATTTCATCTGCGCCTTCATGCCGGAGGAACCGAGGTAGATTTCCGAGCGGATGCCCGCGTTCCTGAGATCCGCGACGATTTTCTGGTAGCTCGCCATGCTTGTCGCGTCGCGGTCCATCGCCAGCACGAGGACAGGGCCGGGCTCGGGTTTTTCGGTGACCTTGCCGAGCGCCTGCAGCGCGGCGAGGAGGCGGGAGACGCCGATCGAGAAGCCGGTCGCGGGCACGGGCTCATTGAGGAAGCGCGAGACGAGGCCATCGTAGCGCCCGCCTCCGCCCACCGAGCCGAAACGGACGGGTTTTCCGTCCTCATCCGTGGTGTCGAACAGCAGTTCGGCCTCATAGACCGGGCCGGTGTAATATTCGAGACCGCGCACGACGGAGGGGTCAACAATTATACGCTTTGTTCCGTAACCGGCGGCGGAACAATAACCGGCAAATTCAGCCAATTCATGAAGCCCTGTATTGGCAGTTGGATTAGTTCCCACTAACTGCGTGAAAGCAGCAATGGTCCCCGAATTGTCGATTCTTCGCTCTTCACCGGTGGCCGGGTGGGATGAATCGGCGTCTCGCTGATCGTCCCAAAGCCGCAAAGCCATTGCTCCTCTGGTTGTTACACCCTGCTGGCGAAACGAAATAATTTTCAGGATTAGATCGGCTGAATCCTGTATCAGTCCCGCGCCCTTTGTGAAGTCACCACTTTCGTCTAGCCGCCCCTCCATCAAGAGCTTTCGGACTTCGCTGAGAGGGAACTTGTCGGCCTTATCAATCGCCCGGAGCACGATCAGCCGTCGTGGCGCATTCTCCTCGCCGCCGAGGCCAACGGCCTCCATCACGCCATCGAGCACCTTCCGGTTATTGACCTTGATGACGTATTGGCCGCGCGGAATGCCGAGCGCTTCGAGCGTATCCGCCGCCATCATGCAGATTTCGGCATCCGCCGCGACGCTCGCCGCACCCACCGTATCGGCGTCGAACTGCATGAACTGGCGGAAGCGGCCCGGACCCGGCTTTTCATTGCGAAAAACCCAGCCCGAACGAAAACTGCGGAAAGGCTTTGGCAGGTTCTGCCAGTTTTCCGCGCAATAACGGGCCAAGGGCGCGGTGAGATCGTAGCGCAGGCTCATCCACTGGTCGTCATCATCTCTGAGCGAGAACACGCCGGCGTTGGGCCGGTCCTGATCCGGCAGGAATTTGCCGAGAGCGTCGGTATATTCGAGAAACGGCGTTTCCAGCGCGTCGAACCCATAGCGCGAATAGACCTCGCGGATGGTTTTCATCATCGCTTCGGTGGCGGCGAGATCGGCGGGGCCACGATCCTGCAAACCCCGCGGTTTGCGGGCGGCGGTCTTGGCGTCGGTGCTGGTTTTCTGCGTGCTCATACGGGGCGTTTAGCGGCGCAAGCCGCGCTTGTCACGCGTCAGCTGACGCCCTTCGCGGCGAGCGCGCCGTAGATATCGAGCAATTCGTCGACATCATCGTCATTGGGCGGGCGGCCATGCGCGGCGTCGAAGCGCGCGGCGACCTCGCGGTTGGCCAGCAGATGGACGATGGCCTCGCGCGGCTCATGGCCCGCCTCAAGGTTCATCTCCGCCTCGTTCAAGGTGACGCCGAACCGGGCAAAAAGCGCGGTCAGGAGCTTGGCTCTGGTGGTCATCTCATCCCCTCGCCAGAAAACGGAAGGCCGGTCACCCGGCCTCCACGCGGTAGAGCGAAGCTAGCATAGCCGATTGGCCATGCCTACCGGACAACTGGCCTACCGGACAACTGGCCCACCCAAACAAACCCCGTCAGGCAACCGCCTTGATGAGCTTGGCCATCTTGTCCGCCGTTTCGCCGATCTGCTCTTCCGAGATGATCAGCGGCGGGGTCAGCGCCAGCGTATCGCCGGCGTTGCGGACCATGAAGCCATATTCCTCGAAGGCGCGGTGCATGGCGTTGTAGGCGCGCTTGCCGAAGGCATCCGGGATCGAGGCGAGATCGACCGCCGCCGTGAGACCGACCGTGCGGATATCGAGCACGTTCGGCAGGCCTTTCAGGGTCATCATCGCATCGGCCCAGAACGGCTCGAGCTTCTTGGCGCGCTCGAACAGGTTCTCGTCGCGATAAAGATCCATCGTCGCGATGCCCGCCGCGCAGGCCAGCGGATGCGCCGAATAGGTGTAGCCATGGAAGAACTCGGCCATATGCTCCGGGCCCTTCATAAAGGCATCGTGGATGTGCTTGCGCACGATCACGCCGCCCATCGGCACGGTGCCGGAGGTCACACCCTTGGCGAAGGTGATCATATCCGGGATGACGCCGTAACGCTCCGCCGCAAACGCCGACCCCAGGCGGCCAAAGCCGGTGATGACCTCGTCGAAAATCAGGAGGATGCCGTATTTGTCGCAAATCGCGCGCAGGCGCTGGAGATAGCCCTTGGGGCTCGGCAGAACGCCGGTCGAGCCGGCCATCGGCTCCACGATCACCGCCGCGATGGTCGAGGGGTCGTGCAGCGCAACGATGCCTTCGAGCGCATCGGCGAAATGCGCGCCGTATTCCGGCTCGCCCTTGGTGAAGGCCTGCTGGGAACGGTCGTAGGTGTGCGGGAGGTGATCCACCCCCGGCATCAGCGCCATCGCATAGGCCTTGCGGTTCGGCGAGATGCCGCCAACCGAAATGCCGCCAAAGCCGATGCCGTGATAGCCGCGCTCGCGACCGATCATACGGAAGCGGTTCGATTCGCCCTTCGCGTGCCAATAGCCAAGCGCCATCTTCAGCGCGGTATCGACCGCTTCGGAGCCCGAATTGACGAAGAACACGTGATCGAGGTCGGCCGGCGCCATCGAAGCGATACGCGAGGCCAGCTGAAAACCGAGCGGATGCGCGAACTGGAACGGCGGCGAATAATCGAGTGTCTCGGCCTGGGCCTGGATCGCGGCGACGATGGGATCGCGATTATGGCCGGCGTTGCAGCACCAGAGGCCGGCGGTCGTATCCATGATCGCCCGGCCGTCGTTGGTATAATAATGCATGTCTTTCGAGCGAGAGACGATGCGCGGGGTCTTTTTAAAGGCCCGGTTGGCCGTAAACGGCATCCAGAACGCCTCGAGATCGTTCGGTGACGTTTCGGTGGTCATCGGCTGAACGCCAGACTTCGACATGGGATATCTCCAGTGAGAGGAAATGCGAAACAAACTTTCGCAAGGATACCCCCCTATGGAAAGGAAACAACCCCCGTTTCTGAAACGATTTTGGTGTTTTCATCCGTTTCGGGATCAGGCGGGATTTTCAAGGTCAGCCAACGATGTCGTATCCGGCCTTGGTGATCGCCGCCGCCAGCGCCCCCCGCATATCCGGGGCATTCAGCGCCTGCCCCGCTCCCAGGATCTTGACCGCCCCGGTCGCGAGGTCGACGTCGATCTTTGCCGCCGGAACCAACGCCCGGACGGCTTTTTCGACCGCACTCACGCAACCCTGGCAGCCCATGCCTTCGACCCTGAACGTGATGGCTTCATCCATGGCGGGAACTCCTCTTTCTGGCGCGCAGGCTCTCCTGCTCTTTTTAGGGCTCGCTTTGTCAGGGCTCGCTTGGCCGCGCGGCGGCCGGCCCCGCCCCGATCCCCGGCAGGCGTTCGCTCTCGCCCTCGAAATCCAGAAAAGCCAGATCCGGCTCCTCGCACACCGCTTCGGCCTCGATTTCAACCAGAAAATCGGGATGGGCCAGCCCGGCGACCTCCACATAGGTCGCGGCGACCAGATGCCCGCCAAGCCGGCGGTCGCGGACGGAGCGGTATCCAGACACCGATCCCGGGAGCGCGGAATAGACGGTAATCCGGATCAAATCGGTGATTGTCATCCCGGCTTCGGCGAGCACGGCCTCGATATTGTCCCAGCATTGCTCCATCTGGGCCTGAAAGCCCTCCAGAAGCGTGCCCTCGATCGTCGTGCCTACCTGCCCGGAGATGACGAGGCGACGGGCTCGCGCCGAATGGACGATCCCATGGGCATAGCGTGACGCCGGCGGCGCCATAGTACGAGGATTGATGGCTCTGGGCATGGATTTCCTATATTTTTGGGCAATATCACCGTCATCAGACAACATCTTCGCGACAAAGTTGCGGCCTGATTATAGAAAAGGGCATTGCGTGTGCATCCGATCATCGGCGCGATCGTCCAGACTGCGGCCGAGGCCAGCCCGGTGATGTCAGTCTAACCTTGCGCAATTGCCTTGAACAAGAGGATTTCCACAGCTGCCTGCCCCTCTGGGCTCTCGCCAAGCTGGAAATGAAATCGTACCTTCATTCCAAGTGATTCGTGGTCCCCTCAGACAATTGGCACCGCCCGGATGCGTTTCCGACATTTTCTGTTTATTTCCCTCCTGGCCATGCTCGCCGCAGGCCTTTCGGTGCTTGCGCACCGTTATGATCAGCTTTGGCTCGCGGTGGCGGCGCTCTCGGGTGCCTTCGCGGGCGGCGGTGTATTCCTGCACGTAAAAAGTGGCGTCATGATGCGCGAGCTTGATGTCTTGCGCGAGCATCTGGAGGGCACCCGCCAGCACGCAGCCCTCCTGGCCCGGCATACCCGCGAGTTGCGCGAGGCCTTCGTCCACTCCGCCGGCCCGGGCGGGGAAAACGCCGTCCGCCCCGGCGAATTCGCGACGCTGAGCACGCTGGTTCGCGATCTGGCCGATGGTGTCGCCGAACTCGACAAGCGCGCCGAGGCGGCGGAAATCGAACTCGCCGATCTTCGCCGGGTCCGCCCTGTCGAAACGCGCCCTGCTGCCGCGCGCGCCGCCGCACCCGCGGGCTGGATGGCGCCGGCCAAGCCCGTGGCGCGCCCTGCCGCTCCCTCGATGGCCCCTGCGTCACGGAGTTATGACGAGCGCGCCCCCCGCGTCTACGACGAACGCCCGTCGCACCCCTATGATGATCGGGCAGCGCGCGGCGGCTATGACGAGCGCGAGCTACAGGATGTTCCACCCC
>CAZNAT010000003.1:3596-63151 GCA_964571245.1 uncultured Methylobacterium sp. | reverse complement strand
CGCGCCGGCCGGCAACGAACCACCGCGCGCGGTGCGTCAGCTCGTCGCCGCCGCAATCGCGGCAGACCGTTTCGACCTCTATCTCCAGCGGATTGTCGGCCTGCCCCAGCGGCGGATTCGCGGCTACGACGTGACGCTGCGCCCGGATGGCAGCGACCTCACCATTCCCAATACCGAAATCCGTCAGGCGGTCGAGGCGGTTGGCCACCAGCTCGCCTTTGATCGCAAGCTGATGATCCAGGCCGTACGTCTGGCGCGGGTCTTCGATCAGCGGGATCGGGATGTCGTCCTCTTCGCCGATATTTCCCAGCGTTTCCTGATGAGCGAGGCCGCGTTCGACGATCTCGACGCCCTCGTTGCCGATGTTCCGCAAGCCGCGCACCGGATCGTGCTGTGCTTGCCGCAACGCTTCTTCAAGAAGGCCGTGGCCTTCGAGCATGAGGCGCTGCGCACGCTGGGCAAGATGGGGTTCAGCTTCATGATGCGCGATATCGAGGACCTCGATTTCGACCCGCTGAAGCTCTCCCAGATGGGGGTGCGCTGGTTGCGCATGTCGGCCGATGGCTTCCTCAATGCGGCTGCCGAACAGGATACCCTGCTCGGCGTCGCGACCACCGACTTCGTGACCGTTCTTGCCCGTCGCAAGCTCTCGTTCATGGCGGAAGGCGTATCCGATGAGGGCCGGATCGCCGAACTGATCGATCTCAATGTCGAGTTCGCGCAGGGCGTCGCTTTTGCCCCGCCGCAAGCGGTGCGGGCGGATGTGCTCGAGACCCCCTCGCCGGCCCAGGATGCGCAGCGTTCTCCTGAACCGCCCGCGGAACGCCGCAGCCTGCGGGATCTGGCCCGCCGCGCCTGATCCCGATACTTTCCCCGACCTCCTCACGGTTCTTTTCTCGCCCCCCAATCTTTCCAGTCTCCCGGGTGGTCCTGTTGATCGGCCCGATCGTTCAAAGGGCGCGCATCCCGCCATGTCCCATCCGGCTCTGTCCGATCCAGTTCCGCACCTTCTCCGGTTGCGCGATCTTGCGGAACGCTACGACGCCATCATCAGCGATGTCTGGGGGGTGGTACACGACGGCATCCGCGCCACGCCCGGCGCTTCGGAGGCGCTGAGCGCCGCGCGCGGTGCAGGCCTCGCCGTGGTTCTTCTCACCAATGCGCCACGCCCACCGGACTCGGTGCGGGAACAATTGCGCGGGTTGCGGGTTCCGGACGCGGCCTATGACGCCATCGTCTCCTCCGGCGGCGTCACCCGCGCCCTGCTCGGTGACGAAGGCGATGCACCCTTCTTTCATCTCGGTCCGGCCCGCGACGTCGCGGTTTTTGAAGGCCTTGCCGCCCGGCCCGGGCCCCTGGAGGAGGCGCGCTACATCCTGTGCACCGGGCTTGTGAACGATGAAACCGAGCAGGCCGAGGATTACCGGGCGTTTCTCGAGCAGGCGCTGGACGCCAAGCTGAAGCTCTATTGCGCCAACCCCGATCTGATCGTCGAGCGCGGGCACCGGCTCATCCCCTGTGCCGGCGCGATCGCCGATCTCTATGAGCGGATGGGCGGCGAGGCGATCTGGGTCGGCAAGCCCCACCCGCTTGTGTATGCGCGCGCGCGCGGCGAAATCACCCGTGCCCTCGGGCGGGAGGTCGCCAGGGACCGGATTCTGTGTATCGGGGATGCCTTCCGCACCGATATCGCCGGCGCCAATGCCGAGGGCCATGATTGCATCATGACCCTTGCCGGCATTCACGCGCAGGAGTTCGGGCTTTCGGGCGGCGATTTCGACCGCGATGCCTTCGAACGGCTCGCCCGCGCAAGCAAAACAAGGCCGACCATGACCATGGTCAGCCTCGTCTGGTAGAATGGGGGCCGAGACCCCAAAGCGCCGCGATCAGGCGTGAAGCGACTGGCCGACGGCGTCGATCTTGGCCTTGAGCGTCTGCGCGTTGAACGGCTTGACGATATAGTTGTTGACGCCGGCGCGCTTGGCCGCAATGACGTTTTCGGTTTTCGATTCCGCCGTCACCATGATGAACGGGGTCGAATGAAGATCACGGTCAGCACGAACCTGCTTGAGGAGGTCGTAACCCGTCATCGGCTGCATGTTCCAGTCCGAAATGATGAGCCCGTACTTGCGCTCACGCATCTTGGCCAGCGCCTCGGACCCGTCCGACGCTTCATCCACATTCTCGAAGCCAAGTTGCTTCAAGAGGTTGCGGATAATCCGCACCATGGTCTGATAATCGTCAACGACGAGGATCGGCATTCCACTATCGAAATTCATGACCCACTCCAAAAACGTCCTTCCAGATGACCCGACGATCCACCATCGAACCTGCCGGGTCCGCGAAAGGAACACTTTCACCCTAAAGTTGTGTATCCTTCTTGAGTGACCATAGGCATGTGCCGATTGCGAATGCGTTAATGCAGGCTGGGATCGCCCGAATTTTTTTGAAACTCACGCTGCCGCTTTCGGCCATAACCTTCTGACGTGGTTGATAATGAACGAACACGCGCCTTCAGACTTCCCGGAATGGCGTCCCGCCCATGCTCTGGCCGAGGGTTACCCTCCGCGGCCCCATCCGCCTGCCGGCGGGATTGAAACGGGTCTGGAAGTCCGCGTCGTCGCGATCGGAAATTTCGACGGCGCGCATCGCGGCCATGCCTCGGTGGCGGCGACCGCACGCGCGCTCGCGGAAGAACTTGCTGAGGCAAGGGGGGGGGCACGCAGGACGCAAGCCGAGAGCCAGCCCCAGAATCTGGGCCAAGCTTCTCCTGAAGGCAGTCCCCAAGTTGGCAGTCCCCGAGTTGGTGCGACCCGAGTTCTTCGTGAGCTCCAGGTTCTGGCTCTGACCTTCGCTCCGCATCCGCGGCATTTTTTCCAGCCGGATCGGCCGCACTTCCAGCTGCTGGCGCCTGCGGCCCGCGCGCATCACCTCCGGCGCATCGGGTTTGACGGCATGGTCGTGCTGCCGTTCACGGCGGAATTCGCGGCGATGAGCCCGGAAACCTTCGTCGAGGAGGTGCTGGTCCGGCGTCTTGCCATCGACGGCGTGGTGGTCGGCGAGGATTTCCATTTCGGCAAAGCCCGCGCCGGAACGCCGGGCATGCTGGTCCGGGAGGGCGCGCGCCATGGCTTTGCGGTCCGCCTGGTGCCGCCCTGCCGCGCTGAGGATGGCACGATCATCTCGTCCTCCACGATCCGCAAGGCGCTTGGCGCGGGAGAGATCACGCGGGCGAACGCGCTGCTGGGCTATGTCTATTCCGTCTCCGGGGTGGTGATCCATGGCGAGAAACGCGGGCGCGACCTCGGCTATCCCACCGCCAACATGCAGCTCGACGCGTCCTGCGGGCTCGCGCATGGCATTTACGCGGTGCGGGTTCGGGTGGAGGGCAAGACGCACGCGGGCGTCGCGAGCTTCGGCCGCCGCCCGCACTTCGACAACGGCGCGCCGCTACTGGAGACGCATGTGTTCGATTTTTCCGGCGATCTCTACGGCCATGAGATCGAGGTTTTCTTCGAGGCCTACCTTCGCGGCGAGGCCAAATTCGACAGTCTTGATGCGCTGATTGCCCAGATGGATGCCGATAGCGCGAGCGCGCGGCAACTTCTTCACCCCAAACCGCGCTGAAGCTTCCCGTAGGCGCTTTCCCCTGATATAGCGGCGCAATGCAGGACAGATTTCTCCACGACCGGTCATTCTTCGCGGGACGAATTAGCACCCCGGCCCCCGCGCCTTGATCGCGCCCCGGGCCGGGTAGAGCAAAACCACGCGCAGCGCTTTTCCGGCCCGCGCGGGCATTTTGCGACGCACGAGAAATCTCGCCTTCGTCTTAGCTGCCAATCTCGCGAAAAGAATCCCAATGTCCGATCAGAAGCCCGCTTTCGATTATTCGAAAACCCTGTTCCTGCCGCAAACCGAGTTTCCGATGCGCGCCGGCCTGCCCCAGAAGGAGCCGGAAATCCTCGCCCGCTGGGAGAAGATCGACCTCTACACGCGCATTCGGAAGGCTTCGAAGGGCAAGCCGAAATTCGTGCTGCACGATGGCCCGCCCTACGCCAACGGCAATATCCACATCGGCCATGCGCTCAACAAGATCCTGAAGGATCTGGTGACGCGCAGCCAATCGATGCTCGGGTTTGATTCCAATTACGTGCCAGGCTGGGATTGCCACGGCCTGCCCATCGAATGGAAGATCGAGGAAGAATACCGCGCCAAGGGCAAGCCCAAGCCGGATCTGTCATCGGGCGCGGCGATCAACGCCTTCCGCGCCGAATGCCGGGCCTATGCGACCAACTGGCTCAATATCCAGCGCGAGGAATTCAAGCGCCTCGGCGTCACCGGCGATTGGGCGAACCCTTATCAGACCATGACCTTCCCCGCCGAGGCGCAGATCGCCCGCGAGATCATGAAGTTCAAGGACAACGGGCTTTTGTATCGCGGGTCAAAACCGGTGATGTGGTCCGTGGTCGAGAAAACGGCCTTGGCCGAGGCCGAGATCGAATATCAGGACTACCAGAGCGATATGGTCTGGGTGAAGTTTCCGGTGAAGACCACATATATCGACCGGAAGGTTCGTGATCCCAATCTCAAAATTAACCGCGATGACCTCGCAGTGCAATTGCTCAAGGCACATGTCCTCATCTGGACGACGACGCCTTGGACGCTTCCGGGCAATCGGGCGATCTCGTTTTCCGCAAAGATTGCCTACGGTCTTTATGAGGTTATCACGAACGAACGCGAGTACGGCCCACAACCGGGTGAACAGTACATCCTCGCAGACAAGCTCGCTGAAGCCGTCGCCGGCTCGGCCAAGATCACACTTCAGCGCAGAAGCGATGTGCCAACCCACATGCTGAAGGGGTTCACCTGCTCCCACCCCTTCGCATCCCTCGGCTACACCTTCGACGTCCCCCTGCTCGATGGCGATCACGTCACCGATGACGCCGGCACGGGCTTTGTCCATACCGCGCCGAGCCACGGGCGCGAGGATTTCGATATCTGGATGGCGAATACGCGCCAGTTGGCCGCACGCGGAATCGATACCACCATTCCTTTCACGCTGGACGACGACAGCATCTACACGAGCCAAGCCCCTGGCTTTGCGGGCAAGCGCGTCATCAAGGAAAACGGCGACAAGGGCGATGCCAACGAGGCCGTCATTGCCGAGCTTATCAAGGCGAATGCGCTTGTTGCGCGTGGCCGCCTCAAGCACCAGTATCCGCATTCCTGGCGCTCGAAGAAGCCGGTCATCTTCCGCAATACGCCGCAGTGGTTCATCGCGATGGACAAGCCTTTCGCCGTTGAACTGGATTCCCGCTCGTCCCTTCGGGCCGTCGGGAATGACAGGGCGGACGTGTCATCCCCGACCGAGCAAGGCGAGGAGCGGGGATCCAGAAACGATAAAACCCTGCGCGAAACCGCCTTCGAGGCCATCTCGAAAACCGAATGGGTGCCGGCCTCCGGCGAAAACCGCATTCGCGGCATGGTGGAGAACAAGCCCGATTGGGTGATGAGCCGCCAGCGCGCCTGGGGCGTGCCGATCACCGTGTTCGTGCATCGCGAGACGAAAGAACTCCTCAATGACAAACGTGTCGATGAGGCCATCGCGGCGGCCTTCGAGCTTGAGGGCGCAGATGCCTGGTTCGCGGAAGGGGCGCAGCAGCGCTTTCTAAAACCCTTCGCCAAAAACCCCGATGACTACGAGATGGTGACCGACGTGCTCGACGTCTGGTTCGATTCGGGCTCCACCCACACCTACGTGCTCGAAGACCCCAAGAATTTCCCGACGCTCGCGGGCATTCACCGGCAGGTCGATGGTGGCAAGGACCGCGTGATGTATCTCGAGGGCTCGGACCAGCATCGCGGCTGGTTCCAGTCGAGCCTGCTGGAAAGCTGCGGTACGCGCGGGCGGGCGCCGTTCGATGTCGTGCTGACGCATGGCTTCACGATGGACGAGAAGGGGCAGAAAATGTCCAAATCAACAGGCAATGTCGTGGCGCCGCAGAAGGTGATTTCGGAGTCGGGCGCGGATATCCTCCGGCTCTGGGTCGCCTCGGTCGATTATTCCGATGACCAGCGCATCGGCCCGGAAATCCTCAAGAGCATGCAGGAGATGTATCGCAAATTGCGCAACAGCCTGCGCTGGATGCTCGGCGCGCTCGCGCATTTCGATGGCACGCCGGTGGCCCATAAGGATATGCCGGAACTCGAACGGCTGATGCTGCATCGCCTCGCCGAACTCGATCCGGTGATCCGGGGCGCTTACGCGGAATACGATTACCGCAAGGTCGTCACCGAGCTTTCCCAGTTCATGAATACCGAATTGTCGGCGCTTTATTTCGATATCCGCAAGGATACGCTCTATTGCGATCCGGCTTCGAGCCTCGCCCGCCGGGCGGCGCTGAGCGTGGTGGATCGCCTCTGCGACACGCTGATCAAATGGCTCGCGCCAATCCTGGTGTTCACCACAGAGGAAGCCTGGCTGGCACGCGACCCGGAGGCGACCGGTTCGATCCATGAACTGGGGTTTCCCGAAGTGCCCGCCTCATGGCGCGACGACGCGCTTTCCGAAAAATGGGAGAAAATCCGCGACATCCGCCGGGTCGTGACCGGCGCGCTCGAAAAGGAGCGGGCGGCGAAGACCATCGGCTCCAGTCTGGAAGCGGCGCCGGTCGTGCATATCGCCGATGACGCGCTGCGCGCCGCGCTGGGAGGCGTCGATTTCGCCGATATCTGCATTACCTCGGCGATCTCGGTCGTGGCGGGCGAAGGCCCGGTGGAGGCTTTCCGCCTCGCCGAGGTGCCGGGCGTCGCGGTGATGTCGGTCAAGGCGCCGGGCATCAAATGCGCGCGCTCCTGGCGCTATTTCGACCCCGCGAGCGCCGATCCCGCCTTCCCCGGCATCACCGCGCGCGATGCGCTGGCGATGAAGGAATGGCAGAAGGCAAACCCGAATGCCGCCTGAAAAGGACACCACGCCTGAAAAGAATAGCCCGCCTGAACCGATGGGCAGCAACGCACGGCTCGGCAATCCGTTGGTGCTTGGGCTGCTCGTTGCCGGGCTTTGCCTGGTTTTCGACCAGATCTCGAAATTCTGGCTGATCCTTGGTACCGATATCCGTCTGACCTACCCCTGGCCGCTGCTGCCCTGGCTCGATTTTACGGTCGTCTGGAACCGCGGGATTTCCTATGGCCTGTTTCAGCAGCATTCCGAGTTCGGGCGTTGGGCGCTGACCGCTTTCAAACTCGGCGCGGCGGTTTTTCTCACCTTCTGGCTCAGGAACGCCTCCGGCCGGCTGGAGACGCTCGGCATCGGGCTGATCATCGGCGGGGCGATCGGCAACGCCATCGACAGGATTGTTCACGGCGCGGTATTCGATTTCGTGCATTTTCACGTTGGCGAGTTCAGCTGGTACGTGTTCAACGTCGCCGATGCCGGCATTGTCCTGGGCGTCGGATTGATGCTGCTGGGACAGTTTGTTTCTAGCCCGCCCGCCGCGAAAAAGTCCTGATCTGGCGTTTAGTAGGATCTGGTGGTATGAAGCGCGCCGGCCTGTGGAGTTTACTCATGACGAAGATCGCCCCCCCGAAGTTCCTGTCCCGTGGTGCTCTCGCACTGCTGGGCGTGCTGCTCGTCTCGATGTCCGCGCCCGCACAGGCGCAGGATGGGCTGTTGATGCGCAACCTGTTCGGGAAGATTGGCATCCTGCCGGAAGAAAAGGACCCGATCGAATATCGCGAGCGACCGGCGCTCGTCGTGCCCAAGGACACCAACGTGCTGCGCACGCCGGAACCCGCAGGCGCGGCTGCCCGCAACAGCGCCTGGCCGGTTGACCCCGATGTTGCCGAACGCGCCCGCGAAAAGGCCCGGCGCAACCTGCCGGTTTTTGCCCCGCTCAAGGCCGATGCCGGCGAAGGCAACCGCCTCAAGCTCGACGAGCTCGCCCGTGGCCGTAGCGCGCGGGGTGCCCAGATGGGTGAAACCGGGGTGCCGCGTAACGACAGGGACGGCGTTCTGGCCAGCGTTCAGGAAATGACCGCCGGTAGCAAGCTGGCGACAACGCCGAGCTACCCGCCGGGCACCGAACCGCCGCGCAAATACCTCACCGACCCGCCACCAGGCCTCCGTATTCCCTCCGCCGGAGCCGCCGTGGGCAAGCGCACGCAGGATGGCCCGGTGGTCGACAATTTCAGGGTGGGCGACGCCTGGAAACGCCTCGAATAAGGCAAAGCGGGCAAGGGGAGCTGAAAAACGCCTCTTGCTCTCCGGTTCGAACGAACCCATCTTGCGGATAGCTTCTAGCGAGGCGCTTGCCGAGGTTTTGGCCTTGGGGGCGCCTCGTTTTTCTTGATGGCGTTTGAGCGCCGTGTCGAAGGGAACCACCATGCACCAGGCGCCGTCGGTTGATCATTTCAAGCTTGAAAACGGGCTCGAGGTCGTCGTCATCCCGGACCGGCGGGCACCGGTGGTCACGCATATGGTCTACTATCGCAACGGCGCGGCGGATGACCCGCAGGGTAAATCCGGCATCGCGCATTTTCTCGAACACCTGATGTTCAAGGGCACCGACAAACACCCGAAAGGCGTCTTCTCGGAGATCGTCGCCGGGCTTGGCGGGCAGGAGAACGCCTTCACCTCCTATGATTACACCGCCTATTACCAGCGCGTCGCCAAAGAACATCTCGGCGCGGTGATGGCGATCGAATCCGACCGGATGACCGGGCTGGTGCTGGAGGGGCCGGAAGTCGATTCCGAGCGCGGCGTGGTGATCGAGGAGCGCAAGATGCGCACCGACAGCGACCCCGCTGCCCAGCTTCAGGAAAGCCTGCTGGCAACGCTTTATGTTCATCATCCCTACGGCACGCCGATCATCGGCTGGGGCCACGAGATCGAGGACCTCGGCCGCGAGGATGCCCTGAATTACTATCGCCGCTTCTACCGCCCGGATAACGCCATCCTGATCGTCGCGGGCGATATCGGGGCGCCGGAGGTCCGCACGCTGGCCGAAGCCCATTACGGCAAGGTTCCCGCCGGCAACACCCCGAAGCCGAGCCGCACCCGCGTCCGCGAACCGGAAATCCGCGCCACCCGCCATGTCCGGCTGGCGGATGCCAAGGTCGAACAGCCGTCGTCGCAGCGCGCCTATATCGTGCCGTCGCATGCGACCGCCGAGGGCACCGAGGCCTATGCGCTCGAACTCTTGTCACAGATCCTCGGCGGCTCGCAGACGAGCCGGCTCTATCGCGCGCTGGTGATCGACCAGATGGTCGCGGTCGGGGCCGGGGCCTGGTACTGGAATGACGCGCTCGATATGGGGCAGTTCGGCGTCTATGCCGTCCCGGCGGAAGGGGTGGAACTCGACGCGCTGGATCTGGCGACCGAGGCCATCGTGCGCGAATTCCGCGAGACGCTGATCGATGCCAAGGAGCTTGAGCGCGCCAAGACGCGGCTGATCGCCGACATGATCTACGCCCAGGACAACCAGACGCATCTGGCCCGCATCTACGGCTCGACGCTGACGACCGGCGGCAAGGTCGAGGATGTCGCCGCCTGGCCGGCGGGCATTCGCAACGTTAGCGCGGAAGACATTCTGGCGGTTGCCCAGCGCTACTTGCAGCCGGGGCGTTCGGTTCTCGGCCATCTCGTCAAAACGGCGGCCTGAACCTGCTGGCCGGTGTTGCCGCTGCCTGTCCCCGATCAAACCCGTAGAGCGAAGAAACCGTCGAACATGAGCGTCAAGCCCCCCGCCTCCGGCTCCACTACCCCGCCACGCACTGCGGCAACCCGCGTTCAATCGCTGCGGACGGCCTCCGGAATCGAAATCTGGCATGTCGAGGATTATACGGTCCCGGTGCTTTCGGTGGAATTCGCCTTCCTAGGCGGCGCGGCGCAGGACCCCGCCGGGCGCACCGGCCTCGCCAACCTGCTCGCCGGGCTGATGGATGAAGGCGCGGGCGCGCTCTCCTCGCAGGAGTTTCAGGAAGCGCTGGAAGACAAGGCGATCGAGCTGTCGTTTGATGCCGGGCGTGATCGGCTTGGGGGCTCGCTGCGCACGCTGGCGGAAAACGCCGCGAGCGCTTTTGCCTTGCTGGGCACCGCGATCCTCTCGCCGCGCTTCGACCCCGATGCCATCGAGCGGGTGCGCTCGCAGATCGTGTCCGGGCTCAAGCGCGACGAATCCGATCCCAATTCCCGCGTGCGCGACGCCCTCAACGCGCTGGCCTTCCCCGGCCACAGCTATGGCCGTTCCGAGGATGGCACGATTGCCGAACTCGCCGAGATTACCCGCGACGAGCTCTGCCGGCAGCATACCCGGCTGTTCGCCCGGGATGCGCTGCGCATCGTCGCCGTCGGCGCGATGGCGCCGGACGACCTGATCAAGGCGGTCGAGAGCGCTTTCGGCGCGCTGCCTGCCAAGGCCGAATTGACCCCGATCCTGCCGATCACCATGCAGGGCGGCGGCCACCGCGAAATCATCGATCTCGATATCCCCCAGTCGACGCTCTATCTCGCGCTGCCCGGCATCGGCCGCAAGGACCCGGCGCATATGCCGGCGATGGTGCTGAACCATATTCTGGGCGGCGGCAGTTTCACCTCCCGGCTCTGGACGGAAGTGCGCGAGAAGCGCGGACTGGCCTATTCGGTCTGGTCGATGCTGGCGAGCCGAAGCCATTCCGCGCTGTTTCTGGCGGGCACGGCGACCAGCAATGAGCGGGTCGCCGAATCGCTCGATGTGATCCTGTCCGAAATCGCCGGGATCGCCGACAAGGGCGCCAGCGCCGATGAACTCGACAAGGCCAAGCGTTTTCTGATGGGCTCCTACGCGTTGCGGTTCGACACCTCCCGGAAGATCGCGCATCAATTGCTGGAAATCCGGGTCGAGGATCTCGGGATCGACTATATCGATCGGCGCAATGACGAGGTCGAGGCGGTTTCGCTGGCGCAGATGCAGGAGGTCGGCACCCGGCTGTTCTCCAATGTCAAACCGTTGATCGTGGTCGCAGGGCAACCGCAGGGGCTGTGATCGCCACCAATCGGGCGTTGGGCCGGAAATTCAGGGGCCAGCCCCGGATTGGATCGGAAAACGGGGCCAGATCGGGAAAGGTGCTTGCGCGGGAGGCATTGACATGCCAGCACCGCGCTCCCCACAAAACGGGGTCCGGCGGTTTCGCCCCGGACAGGAATTTCGACCCGAGAAGGAAAGGCGCCAACCATGAGCCTGAACTCAGATTTGATCGTCGACCGCCGCCGGCTCCGCCGCCAGTTGACATTCTGGCGGGTGCTGGCGGTGCTGATCGCGGTTGCGGCCCTGATCGGCGGCGGGCTCGCCTGGGGTGGCGGCTTCCGCACCGCCAAGCCGCATATCGCCCGAATCACCATCGAGGGACTGATCACGGGCAAGCAGGAAACGATCGATCTCCTGCGCCGGACCAACCATGCCGGCGTGAAGGCCGTCATCTTGCGAATCAATTCCGGCGGCGGCACCACCTCCGGGTCAGAGACCCTGTACAATGAAGTGCGCCGTCTGGCCGCCAGCAAGCCGGTTGTCGCGGTCATCGACGGTGTCGGTGCCTCCGGGGCCTATATGACCGCGATCGGCTCGGACCGGATCATCGCCAACGGCAGCGCCATTGTCGGTTCGGTCGGCGTCATCGCGCAGATCCCGAACTTCACCAAACTGCTCGACACCGTCGGCGTGAAAGTCGAATCGGTCCGCTCGACGCCGCTCAAGGCAATGCCGAGCGGGATCGAACCGACGTCACCGGAAGCCCGCGCGGCACTCGAAGAAACCGTTGGCGAGACCTATCGCTGGTTCCGCGCCTTGGTCGGAGAGCGGCGCAAGCTGGAGGCGGAAGCCCTCGCCAAGGTCACCGATGGCCGCGTCTTCACCGGCCGGCAGGCGCTTGAGCTCAAGCTGGTCGATGCGCTCGGCGGCGAGAGCGAGGCCATCGCCTGGCTGGAGCAGGAAAAGGGGATTGCCAAGGCGATCGAGGTGCGGCCCTATACGGTGCGCCGGAATGTCAGCCTCATTCCCGGCCTGACCAGCCTGACGGGGCTTGTCGGCCTGATCAGCGGCGAAACCTCCGGGACGTTTCAGGAGCAGGCTCGTGAATTTCTCGGCGCGGGCGCGCTTGACGGGCTTGTCTCCGTCTGGCACCCTGCTAGGGAATAATTATTCCATATCAATGTTCTAATGAACATTTCCATCGTACAATCCCGGCAGTTCCCTCCATGGCGAACCCGGAAAAGAGGCCTCCTATGATCAAGTCCGAACTCGTTCTCAAACTCTCCGAGATGAACCCCCACCTCTATCAGCGCGACGTCGAAATTCTCGTCAACGCGATCCTGGATGAAATCACCTCGGCGCTTCGCAACGGCGACCGCGTGGAGCTGCGCGGCTTCGGCACGTTCTCGATCAAGGAACGTGATGCGCGCCAGGGCCGCAATCCGCGCACCGGCGAGAAGGTCAGCGTGACCGGCAAGGTCGTGCCCTATTTCAAGAGCGGCAAGGAAATGCGCGACCGGCTCAACCCCAAAGCCGGCGCGGCCAAACCGAGTGTCGCCAAATCTGCTGCGGTCAAGCGCGCCTGAGCAACAGGCAGGTTTGCAACCGGGAGATCGACATGCTGCGTTTCATCAAGTTTCTGGTCATTTTGCCGGTTGCCGCCGTTCTCGTTCTCTTCGGGGTGGCGAACCGCCAGATCGTGACGCTGGTGATTGACCCGATTTCCGCCCCGGCCGACGCCCTGAAGATCTCGGTCCCGCTGTTCGTGTTCTTTTTCCTTACCCTGGCGCTGGGGGTGATCGCCGGTTCGGCGGCCACCTGGTTTGCGCAAGGTCGGCATCGGCGGGCCGAGCGGCAGCTTCGGCGTGAACGCGACCGCCTGCAGGACGAATACAACAAGCTCAAGGCGCAGATGCCCATGGCCGGCCTCTAGGGCAGCAGGCCACGCGCTTCGCCTGACCGCACAGGACAGCACCCGGATTGAGCGTCCTCGCGTCGTCTTCCATCCTTTTCCATCGTTCCCCGGTCCCCTGCCGGGCCAAAAAGCTCCAGGAGTTGGGCATGCGCGTTGTGGATCAATCCGGGGTCGATAGCGCCCTTGCCTTTCCGCCGCTGATCGAGGCGATCGACGCGGCCCTGCGGGCCGATATCGTCGTTCCCGTGCGCCATCACCATACGATCGCGCGGGCCGAGGGCGACGCCACCAACCTGATCATGCCGGCCTGGGCGGCCGGAGCCGGCGGCTATCTCGGGGTGAAGATCGTCAACGTCTTCCCGGGCAATGGCGCGCGCGGCCTGCCGAGCGTTCTCGGCAGCTACCTCTTGATGAGCGGCGATACCGGTGCGCCGCTGGCCGTGATCGACGGCACGCGGCTCACGCTCTGGCGAACCGCGGCGACCTCGGCACTGGCGGCGCGCTACCTTGCGAAGCCGGATGCCGCGACGCATCTGATGGTTGGTGCGGGTGCGCTCTCGCCGTTCTTTCTCCGGGCGCATCGTGCGGTCCGGCCGATCACGCGCTCGATCATCTGGAACAAGACGCGGGCGAATGCCGAGAAGGTCGCGGCCAGCCTTGAGGCCGAAGGCATTGCCGTCGAGGTCGCGGATGACCTCGAAGCCGCCGTGCGGGCTGCGGATATCATTTCGACGGCAACGCTTTCCAAAGTGCCGCTGGTGCGCGGAGCCTGGCTCAAGCCCGGCGCGCACCTCGATCTCGTCGGCGCCTTCACGCCTCAGATGCGCGAAACCGACGATGATTGCGTGTTGCGCGCGCGGATTTTCGTCGATACGCGCGGCGGGGCGCTAAAAGAGGGCGGTGATCTCGTCCAGCCGATCCAGGCGGGCATCATCACGGCTGAGGCGGTCGAGGCCGATCTCTTCGATCTCGCGCGCGGCACGGTTTCGTTTGCCCGCGCGGCGAATGACATCACGCTCTATAAATCCACCGGCGGCGCGGTTTTCGATCTGGCCACGGCGGCGCTTGTCGCGGCAAAAAGCGGAATTTCAGCGTGACCGGCACGGCCCCCAAGCCAAAGCTTCTGATCAAGATCTGCGGGCTGAAGACGCCGGAAAGCGTGGCATGCGCGGTTGATGCCGGCGCGGATATGCTCGGCTTCAATTTTCACCCGAAGAGCCCGCGGTATGTTTTGCCGGAGGATGCCGGCGACCTCGTGCGGCAGGTAGCGGGCCGCGCCCAAAGCCTGGCCCTCATTGTCGACCCCGAGGACGGGGCGCTCAGCATGCTGCGTTCAACCGTATCGCCCGACCTCTGGCAGTTGCATGGCACGGAACGGCCCGAACGCATCCGCGATATCCGTTCCGTGCTGGGCCTCCCCATCCTGAAAGCCATCGGCGTTGCCGCTGCCGCCGATCTCGCGGCGGTTCCCGCCTATGCCGCCGTCGCGGACCATATCCTGCTCGATGCCAAGCCCCCGAAAGATGCCGCCTATCCCGGCGGGCACGGCCGGGTGTTTGACTGGCAAATCCTTTCGGCGCTTCCCCCCGCCCTGCCGTTCATGCTATCGGGCGGGCTCTCGCCGGAGAACGTGGCGGATGCCATTCGCACAATCCGGGGAATGGGACTTAGCCTCATGGGGGTGGACGTTTCCTCCGGGGTCGAGAGCGCGCCGGGCGTCAAGGACTTGGGCAAGATCAGGGCTTTCATCGCAGCCGTGCGGGAAGCCGAAGGAGTAGAGTGATGCAGGAAACCCAGGGAATGTCGCAGGCAAAGCCGAATTCCTTCCGGTCCGGACCGGACGAGAATGGCCGCTTCGGGATGTTCGGCGGGCGCTTCGTCGCGGAAACCTTGATGCCGCTGATCCTCGACCTCCAGCAGGCCTACGAGGATGCGAAAGCCGATCCGGCGTTCCATGCCGAGATGGACTTCATGCTCAAGCATTACGTCGGCCGGCCCTCGCCGCTCTATTTCGCCGAGCGGATGACGGCGCATCTGGGTGGCGCGAAAATCTACTTCAAGCGTGACGAACTCAACCACACCGGCGCGCACAAGGTGAACAACGTGCTCGGCCAGATCCTGCTCGCCCGCCGCATGGGCAAGAAGCGCATCATCGCCGAGACCGGCGCCGGCCAGCACGGGGTGGCGACGGCGACGCTCTGCGCCCGCTATGGCCTCGAATGCATCGTCTACATGGGCGCGGTGGACGTGGAGCGGCAGAAGCCGAACGTCTTCCGCATGAAGATGCTCGGTGCCGAAGTCGTGCCGGTGGTCTCCGGCTCGAAAACGCTGAAGGATGCGATGAACGAGGCGCTGCGCGATTGGGTCACCAACGTGGAGACGACCTTCTATTGCATCGGCACGGCGGCGGGGCCACACCCCTACCCGATGATGGTGCGGGATTTCCAGTGCGTCATCGGCAACGAAACCAGATGGCAGATGCAGGAGGCCGAGGGCCGCCTGCCCGACAGCCTGATCGCGGCGATCGGTGGCGGCTCGAACGCCATCGGCTTGTTCCACCCGTTCCTCGATGACCCTGGCGTGGCGATTTACGGCGTCGAGGCGGCGGGCCATGGGCTTTCGACCGGCCTGCACGCGGCTTCGCTCACGGGCGGGCGCCCCGGCGTGCTGCACGGCAACCGCACCTATCTCCTCATGGATGACGACGGCCAGATCACGGATGCGCATTCGATCTCGGCCGGGCTCGATTACCCCGGCATCGGGCCGGAGCATTCCTGGCTGCATGACATCAAGCGGGTCAATTATCTCTTCGCGAGTGATGACGAGGCGCTCGCCGCCTTCCAGCTTTGCTCGAAGCTCGAGGGCATCATCCCGGCGCTCGAACCCGCGCATGCGCTGGCGAAGGTCATCGACCTCGCGCCGAAACTGCCGAAGGACCACCTGATGGTGATGAATTTGTGCGGCCGCGGCGACAAGGATATTTTTACGGTCGCCGAACACCTCGGGGGGATGTGATCATGTCGTCCCGTATCCCCGCCCGCTTCGCCAAGAATGCCGCCGATGGTAGAGCCACGCTGGTGACCTTCGTTACCGCCGGTGATCCCGATCCCGCCACCTCGCTCGCGCTGGTGAAAGCGCTGCCGGGGGCGGGGGCGGATGTCATCGAACTCGGCATGCCGTTCTCCGACCCGATGGCCGATGGTCCGGCGATCCAGTGGTCGTCGATGCGCGCGCTCAAGGCCGGCATGACGCTGAAGAAGACGCTGGCGCTCGTCACGGAATTCCGTGAAGGAAACGCCGACACCCCGATCGTGCTGATGGGCTACTACAACCCGATCTACATCTACGGCGTGGAGAAGTTCCTCGTCGATGCCGTCAAGGCCGGCGTCGACGGGTTGATCGTCGTCGATCTGCCGCCGGAGGAAGACGCGGAACTCTGCCTGCCCGCGCTTGCTGCCGGGCTCAACTTCATCCGGCTGGCGACGCCGACAACGGACGACAAGCGCTTGCCCAAGGTGCTCGGCAATACCTCCGGCTTTGTCTATTACGTCTCGATCAACGGCATCACCGGCACGGCGACGCCGGATTTCGGACAGGTTTCGAGCGCGGTGGCGCGGATCAAACGCCACACCAAGCTGCCCGTCGCGGTCGGTTTTGGCGTTAAAGCGCCGGAGCATGCCGCGGCGATTGCAGAGGGCGCGGATGGCGTCGTCGTTGGCTCGGCGCTGGTCGAGGCGATCCGCACCTCGCTGGATGCGGATGGCAAGGCCACGGAAAAGACGGTTTCAGCCGTCACGTCGATTGTTTCGGGCCTTGCGGGCGCTGTCCGCAACGTGAGGAAATAGGGACCGAAGCAGATTGAAATTGGACACCTGCCTTGGTCGAAGACCAAGGCTAGGAGCGAATGCGACGCCGAGCAGGATGCTTCAGCATCCGTTGCGAGGGGCCGCACCGGCGAAACCGGTGCATAAACAAAACCTTCCCCGAAGGGGTAGGAGCAACGCGACGCCGAGCTTATGCGAGGGAACCAAAATAAAATGTCCACCGAAAGCACGATGAACTGGATCACGAACCTCGTTCGCCCGAAAATCCGCTCGCTTTTGCGCCGCGAAACGCCGGAGAACCTCTGGATCAAATGCCCGGATACCGGGCAGATGGTGTTCCAGAAAGAGGTCGAGGATAACCTCTGGGTCATTCCCGGTTCCGAGCATCACCTGCGCATGACCGCGAAAACCCGCCTCGCGCATATGTTCGATGGCGGCACCTACGAGACGATCAAGGTGCCGGAAGTGCCGGTCGATCCGCTGAAGTTCAAGGACGAGAAGCGCTACACCGACCGCATCAAGGATGCACGCGCCAAAACCGGCATGCAGGATTCCGTGCTTGTCGGCGCCGGTACGCTCGATGCGCTGCCGGTGACAATGGCGGTGCAGGATTTCGCCTTCATCGGCGGCTCGCTCGGCATGGCCGCTGGCGAGGCGGTCATCGTCGCGGCAACGACCGCGCTCGAACGCAAGACGCCGCTGGTGCTGTTCATCGCCTCGGGCGGCGCGCGCATGCAGGAGGGCATCCTCTCGCTGATGCAGCTGCCGCGCACCACCGTGGCGATCCAACGCCTGCGCCGCGCCGGCCTGCCCTATATCGCGGTGCTCACCAACCCGACGACCGGTGGCGTCACCGCGTCCTACGCGATGCTGGGCGATGTCCATATCGCCGAACCCGGGGCCATGATCGGCTTTGCCGGTCCGCGCGTCATCGAACAGACGATCCGCGAAAAGCTGCCCGAGGGGTTCCAGCGCGCGGAATACCTGCGCGACCATGGCATGGTTGACATGGTGCTCCACCGCAAGGAGATCCGCGGAACCGTGTCGCGCCTCTGCCGCCTGTTGACCAGACAGGATGCGGCAGCCTGAGCAGCACCCCTGTTTATGGATGTGCAGTTTCCAACCGTGTCGTTTTCGCAGCGGGTCATTCCATGTCAGGTTCGGACGCGTTTCTCGCACGGTTCGGCCAGCTTCATCCGAAGCTGATCGATCTCTCGCTGGGCCGCATCGAGCGGCTCTTGGCAAAGCTCGGCAATCCCGAGCGGCATCTGCCGCCGCTGATCCATGTCGCCGGCACCAACGGCAAGGGCTCGACCATCGCCTTCATGCGCGCCATTCTCGAGGCGAGCGGCGCCAGGGTGCATGTCTTTACCTCGCCGCATCTGGTGCGGTTCCATGAGCGCATCCGGCTTGGCCGCGTTGGCGGCGGTGTGCTGGTCTCCGATGCCGAACTCGCGGAGGCCTGCGCCCGCGTCGAGGCGGTCAATGCCGGCGAACCCATTACCTTTTTCGAGATCACCACGGCGGTGGCCTTCGATCTGTTCGAGAAAAACCCCGCCGATTTCGTGCTGATGGAAGTGGGCCTGGGCGGCCGCTTCGATTCCACCAATGTCGTGCATCGCCCGGCCGCGAGTGTCATCACCCCGATTTCGCTCGATCATCGCGAGTTTCTTGGTGATACCATCGAGAAGATCGCCTTCGAGAAAGCGGGAATCCTCAAGCGCGGCACCCCGGCCATTCTCGCCGATCAGACGCGCGAAGCCATCGACATCTGCCTCGATGTTGCCGGCAAGCTGGGGATAACGCCGCTGGTCGGCGGACAGGATTTTCAGGCCTTTGAGGAAAACGGGCGGCTCGTCTATCAGGCGCAGGATCGCCTGCTGGACCTGCCGCTGCCGCGCCTGGCGGGCCGACACCAGATCCTCAATGCCGCGACCGCGATCACGACCCTGCTTCAGGTTGCCCCACAGCGCGTCGATCAGAAGGCGATCGAAACCGGCCTGCAGACGGTCGAATGGCCGGCGCGCTTCCAGCGGCTCACCGGCAGGCTCACCGCGCTTGCGCCGGCGGGGGCCGAACTCTGGCTCGACGGCGGCCACAATGCGGATGGTGCCCGCGTGCTGGCGGAAACGGTCAGCGCGCTGGAGGAGCGCAGCCCGCGCCCGCTGGTGCTGATCGCCGGCACCATGGCACGCAAGAATGCCGAAGAAATTCTCAAACCCTTCGTCGGGCTGGCACAGGAGTTTCTCGCGGTCACCGTTGCGCAGGATGGGGCCCGCCCGGCCGGGGAACTGGCCGCCGTGGCCCGGACGCTTGGGCTTCCGGCGGCGCAGGCCGGCTCCGTCGAGGAAAGCCTTGCCTATCTCGCCGCGCGCGAATGGCACGAACCGCCGCGCATTGTCATCACCGGCTCGCTCTACCTTGCCGGCGAGGTTCTGGTCGCGGATGGCGCCCCGCCGGTCTGAGCGCGGCTAAAGCATTTTCAAGCGAAGTGGATTCCGGTTCGCGTCAAGAACCGAAGGTCCGCGCAAGCGAAAATACGCCAAGACAAGGGAATAGAGCAGTAGACTTGATACGACTAGGTTGGAGACCGCTCCAGCCTTCACGTCGTCTCCAGCCTTCACGTCGTCTCCAGCCCTCACGTCGTCTCGAAGCGCCGGCTATTTTTTCTCAAAACGCCTGGACCACTCCGCGATAATCCGGTCGCGGTTTTCCGATGCCCAGACGAAATCGTTCTTGATCATCGAGGCCGCAACGCCTTCCGGGTAGTTTGCCGGCGGCGTGCCAATGCCCTCGATCGCGACCTGCGGCACCCATTTGGCGTAGAGTTGGTTGGCCTTGCGGCTGGCGGCAAAATCCATCAGCCGCTGGGCTTGCGGCAGGTTTTTCGTGCCTTTGAGGATGGCGGCGGTATCCATGTCCCAGCCGCCACCCTCCTTCATCAGCAGGATCTCGATCGGCCCGCCCTTGGCTTTCTCGATCATGCCGGCGAGTTCATAGGAAATCCCGACCGGAAATTCCCCGGTCGCGGCGTGCCGGCAGGGCCGCGTGCCGGAGGGCTCGTAAATCGCGACGTTGGGATGGAGCTTTTCCATGAAGTCCCAGGCTTTGGCCTCGCCAAAAATCTGCAGCCAGGCCGAGACATGGAAATAGCCGGTGCCGGATGCGGCCGGGTTCGAGAAGGTGATCCTGCCCTTGAAGCGCGGGTCGTGAAGATCAAACCAGGAGGTCGGCTTCGGCAACCCGAGCTTGGCCGCCTCGATGGTGTTGAAGCAGATCGCCGCCGCCCAGGCCTCCATCCCGACCCAGGAGGGAACCGCATCGGGATCACGAAAGCTCGGCCGGATTTCGGCAAGGTTTTTCGGGGCATAGGCCACCAGCAGCCCGCGCTTCTTGAAATCCAGCATCGAGGTGACCGCAAGGCCCCAGATGGCATCCGCCCGGGCATTGTCCCCCTCCGCCGCGATCCGGGCGGTGAGGGTGCCGGTCGATTCGCGGCGCCAGATGATTTCAATGTCGGGATTTTCGGCCTCAAAGGCGGATTTGAACTCCCCCAGCGATTCCGGCAGCAGCGTCGTGTAGACCTGCAGGGCGGTCTTCTGCTGCGCCTTGGCCGCGTGGCCCGGCCCAAACGCCGCGAGACCCATGCCAAGCGCGAAACCTGCGCCCCGCAAGAAACGCGCGGTTTTCGTGAAAAAATTCTGGTTCTTTCCAGACATGAGCATGCTCCGCTTCGAAAAGACAAACGAACCGGGGCACAGAGCGGGAGACGGAAATAACGGATGCCCATCCCTTCGCCGGCATGACCCGGATCAGGTTCGAAGGGTCGTCGCGCCGGAAGGGGACCCCTTCCTATCGACTTCTCAGCGCCTTGCCGGCGCTCCCCCTGGAAAATTCAGTTCAGATCAGGCCCGATTGGGGTGGGCCAAGAAACCTGTCTTGCCAAAGAAACCTGTCTTGCCAAAACCAAGTCAGGCGGTCGTGGTGATCCACTTGCTCAGATCGCTCTTGGAACCCGCGCCAATCTTGGTCGCGGCCAGCTTGCCGCCCTTGAACAGCATCAGGGTCGGGATCGAGCGGATGCCATATTGCGCCGCGATTTCCTGATTTTCGTCGACATTGACCTTGACGATCTTGACCTTGCCGGCCATTTCGCCGGCAATTTCCTCCAGTGCCGGGGCAATCATCTTGCAGGGGCCACACCAGGGCGCCCAGAAATCGACAACCACCGGCTCGGAGGACTGCAGGACATCGGCCGCAAAGCTCTTGTCGGTGACTACGTGGGTATTCGCGCCCATGACGGGTTCCTTCCTCGAAAAAACGAAAAACCATTCGTGTGCTAAACTAGGGACCACGGGCCCTGGAATCAAGGCGCCTCTGGTCGACTCACTCGGTCGTGATCCTCTCCAACGCCTGATCAAGATTGGCTTGCTCCAGGCGATCAAGCCGCCCCTGCCCGGACCAGAGCACCAGACAGTCGACGGTTTTTTCCGGGTAAATCGCCTGAAGGACCGCCCGATACAGCGCCATCTGCCGCGTGATCACGGCGTCATTCCCGGCCTTCCGGGGCTGGCCGGTCTTGATATCGACGATCTCGACCCGCGTTTCCCCGACAACCAGACGATCCACCCGCGCCGTGACCTCCCGGCCCGATCCATCCGGCAGCGCGATCCGGCCAGAGATCGCGACCTCGGCCCGCGAGTGCGGCCCGAAAAGGCGCAGGCCATCCGCCGTTTCCAGAAACGCCAGCACCGGGGCCAGCACGGCGTTTTGCTCCGCCGGGACGATTTCGGGTGCCAAGCGGGCCAGAAGCTCGCGGCCAACCTTCGATCGGGCCTCGGCGTCGATACGCGGCAGCCATTCGTAGAGCTGGTGCAGGACAATGCCGCGCCGGCGCGCGAAGGCGTTCTGGAGGTCGGCCTCCGTACCATCCTCGCCCGTCGACGGGATGATCTGGACGAGGCCTTTGGACGGGCGAAGCGGCGGCAGCGGGCGCGCGGGCTGCGCCAACCCCTGTTTCAACCAGCGCGGAAGCGGCTCCGCCATGGTCATCCCGGCCGGTGCTCCATGAACCGGCGCAGCGGCGGGAACCTGAGAGACAAGACGCCGGACCGGTCGCTCATCGAGGTGCGGCGGTGCGGCGTTTTCCTGAAAAACGTCGCGCATGCCCGGCAGATCGGCCAACCCGGCACGCAGCAGATGATACCATGACCATTCCATCGCCTCCTCCGGCGGCGGCAGTTCGACACCGCTGTCGCGCTCCCTTTTCGACACCTTCTGCGCGTAGCCGCCAACATAAAGCCGATCAGCCGCCCGGGTCATGCCGACGTAGAGCAGGCGGCGGTATTCGGCGAGAATCTTCCGCCGCTCGGCGTGGCGCGCCTCGCGCATCGGCAGGGGTTCATCGCGCTTGGAGCCGGCCCAGAGCAGCAGCGGCGTCGGCGCGTTCCGGTCGAGCAGGAAGGCGGGCCGTTCCTTGGCGCGATCCGGCTTGTCGATGGTATCGCCGAGAAACACGATGCGGCCCTCAAGCCCCTTCGCGCCATGCACCGTCATTACCCGGACACGGTTGCCGCCCTGATCCAGATCGCGCTTGATCTCGGTGATGCGCCCGCGCTGGGCCATCACGAACAACAGAACCGACCCCGGCTCGGCGCGCGAAAAATCCTGCGCTTCGGTGAGGAAGGCATCGATCGGATCGCTGGCGTCATCACCAAGCCGGGTCAGGATCGCCTTCCTGCCGCTCATTTCCGGCGCGCCCGGCGCGGCTTGCGTGAGCAGGGAAGCAAAGAACTCGAACGGCGACTGGGTGCGGACTGCAAGCCCCAGCGCTTCAAGGCTCGCGCCGATGCGCTGGAGCGCGGGATCCTCCGAGGCCAGCACCGCGCCCCGGAGCGAACCCGGCCGGTTGCGGGCGAGGTCTTCGAGTTGCCGCTCGGAGAGGCCAAACAGTGGCGAGCGCAGGGCGGTCGCCAGCGCGAGATCATCGTGCTCAAGCAACAAGGCCTCGGCGATAACGAGAAAATCCCGGATGACGATTTCATCCTGCAGTTTCAGCCTGTCCGCCCCGGCAACCGGGATTTTGCGACGCTTGAGCGCCCGCAGCATCGCCGAGAAAAACCGGTTTCGCCGCTGCACGAGGATCACGATATCGCCGGGCCGGATGGGCTTGCCATCGGCGAGGTGCCGGGCGTCGGTTCTCAGCCAGTCGGCAATCTGGTCGGCGATGCGCTCCGCCAACGCAACCGGCGGGATTTTCACCCGTGCGGCGTGACCGGGAGCCCCCGCTTCCGCGGCCTCCTCGTCCTCCGGGCGTTCGGGCGGCCAGATCTCGACCAGACCGGGAAAGTTCTGCCGCGCCGCGATATGCTCGATGGCCAGGCCGGAGGCGGTGAGGCCCTCGGCGCGATCCCCAGCGGCAAAAACGGCGTCGACCGCCCGGAGGATATCATCGCTCGAGCGAAACGAGGAATTGAGTGCCACCGGAGTTTTGATCAGCGCCGGCTCCAGCGATTTTTGCGCGAAAAAGGCCCGCGATTCCTCGAAAACCACGGGGTCCGCGCCCTGGAACGAGAAGATCGACTGCTTCTCGTCGCCGACCACGAACAGCGATCGCCGCCGCCTGGATTTGCCTTCGCCCGCAAAAAATTCCTCGGTCAGCCCACGCAGGATGTCCCACATCTCGCGGGTCGTATCCTGCGCCTCGTCGACCAGCACGTGCTCGATCGAGGAATCGAGTTTGAGCATCATCCAGCTGGCCTGCCCGGATTGAAGCAGCCGACGCAAGGCGGCGATCAGATCGTCGAAATCGAGCGCATTGCGCGCGCGTTTGGCCGCAACGAAGCGCCCGAGCACGCTTTCGGCAAAGATCAGCAGTGCCAGCGAGCGGGTGAAGGTACGGAAGGCCCTGAGCCGTTCGAGATAGCCGAGGCATGCGGCTTTCGCGCGCGCCTCAAAGGCGGCCAGCTCCGGGTTGGCGAGCAATGCCGGCTTGACGAACACCGCCTTTTTCGGATCGCCATCGGCTTTCAGGAACAGCTTCAGGAAGCCATCCTGCCAAGGTGCACCGTCGGCCCGAAGCTGGGCGACCCGCAAGAACTCTCCGGCAAGCTCCGCTTGCGTCTCGCTGATCTTCGCCGGGGCGCGGATCGCCTCCGCCGCAGCCCGCATTTCGGCATCCGAAAACGCGGCGTCAGTGAAATCGGCTTCGATGCGCTCGAGCGTTTCCCCCGCTGGCACGTCGAGCGCCGCACGATAGGCCGCGTCCCGGGCGCGGGGTTCGGGCGGCAGCGCATCGCGCATCGCCAGGCTGGAAAGCTCCCGCATCGCCGAATGCAGCGCCTTGGCGAAAGCGTCGGTGCCGCAGGTGTCAAGAATTTCGCCAAAGGCCCGGCCGAGCGGCGAGGCCGGTTCACGGATCGCCGCCTCGACCGTCGCGCGGCGGGCGGCGGTGCGCAGCGCCTCGGCATCGGCATCGCCCAGAACGGTAAAATCGAGCGGAACCCCGGCTTCGAGCGGAAACAGGTGCAGCACCCGCTCGGCGAAGGCGTGGATCGTCTGGATTTTCAACCCGCCCGGCGCCTCGATGGCGCGCGCAAACAGCGTCCGGGCCAGATCCAGCCGCCGCGGCTCAATCGTGAAGCGATCCGGCTTGACCGACACGAGCCGGCCGATCTCGCGCGTCAGCGTGGCATCATCGAGCCCGACCCAGCGCGCCAGTTCGGCGAAGATCCGCGCCTGCATCTCGGCAGCGGCAGCCTTGGTGAAGGTGAGGCAGAGCACGCGGTCCGGCGCCACCCCGTCGAGCAGCAGCCGGATCACCCGGTTGCGCAGGATCGTGGTTTTACCCGAACCGGCGTTGGCCGACACCCAGGCATCGAGCGCCGGCGATGTCGCCTCGATGCGTACGGCCTTTTCGTGATCGGGAAGGATGGGATCGGAGATCATTCCGCGTCCTCGCCCGGTTCATCCGCCACATCCGCCACCCCGCCGGTGACGTGCCATTCGCGCACCCTTGCCAGATGATCATAATCGCCATCCCGCTCGCGCTGCGCCGGGAACAGCCGGGCGCGATACGCCGTCTCGCCGCGCGCAAAACCGAGCAGCTCGGCCTCCAGCTGCCGCCAGTTGCGTTCGGCGAGATCGGCGAGGCTGAGATCCCGGATCGCGACGGATTTGATCTCGAGCGGCTCGGCTCCGCCGATGGTGATATGCGCCAGCGTCCCGATGTCAGAAGCCCCCGCGACGCCATCGAAGGCCTGGCGCTGGACCAGCACGGCGGTGATGGGAAGCTGCGGCGCCAGCCCGCGCTCGATCGTCCTGTTGGTGGGCGGCGCGCCGGATTTATAGTCGAAGATCGCGACCTCGCCTGCCGGGCCGATCTCGATCCGATCGGCCTTGCCGGAAATCGTCACGCGATCGCCGCCGGGAAGCGGGATCTCAGCCCGAGCGCGAACCTCGGTCAGCACCCGGTACCCCGCATCGCGCCGGGCACGGTCGAAGGCGACGAACGCCGGGATGATGCCCAGGAAGCGCTGCCACCAGAAATGAAACAGCTCGCGCTCATGCCGGATCGGCTCGAACAGCTTCGCCCCGAGATCGCGCAGGGCGATCGCGGCTTCCGCCGCATCGCGCGGGGGTTCGGTCCGCGCGTAGGCATCGAGGCAGGCATGGAGGATCGTGCCGCGTTCGCGGCCATCAAGCTCCGGTTCGATCGGCTCCAGCGGTGCAAGCCCCAGAATATGCCTGGCATAGACCGCGTAGGGATCGCGCCGCAGCGTCTCGATCTCGGTGATCGACAACCGTTTCGGCACCCGCGGCGCCTGCGGCACCGGGGCTGGCGGCTCGATCGGCGCATAGGTTTCCGGCTCGTCGAGCGCCCGCGCCAGACGTAAGGCCGCCTCCCCGCGCTGCCGGAGACCGTTCCAGCGCTTCTCGCCGACGAAAGCCTCCAGCCGGCGCAAAAACCGCGACGGGATCGCCGGCTGCCCGCCCGTCCGCGCGGCGCGGGTCAAGATGACCTCCACCTGCCCAGCCAGCATCGAAAAATCATGCGCGCTCTGGCCGATGCGGCGTTCGGGTGGCAACAACCCGAGGTCAAGCCGCATCGCGCGGTTGAGGAAGGCGTCTTCCTCGGCAACCGGCGGCAGGGTGCCCTCGTTCAGAGCGCCGAGGATCACCCGGTCGGCGGCCACAAGCCGGGCCTCAAGCAGCCCCAGGATGGCGGCGCGGGGATGTCCCTCACGCGAGGACGGCAGCACGCGTTCCGCCAGAAAAACATCGACCGCCCCGGCGAGCGCCGCCCCCGGCAACGGGCAGCTCGCGCCGTGGAGGGCAATCTCGCGCAGCATCTCGATGAGGGCCGCGCCATCGGCATCGCCTTCGAGCGCGCCCGCACCGGAGGCATCGCGGGTGAGCATGCCCAGTGCCTCGATCAGGTCCAGCGCGTGATCCGAGAACGGCAGCACCGGCGCATCCTCGCCGAACGGCGCGAAAGCCTGCTCCAGAAGAGCGGCAAAGGCCGATAGCGCCGCGTGGTCCGCCGCATCGATGCGGGCGAGGGCGGCATGCGGATAATCCGGTGGATTGGCGAGCGCATGGCGCACCCGCGCCTGAAGGCTTTCGATGGGCGAAAAATGCCGGCCGCGGAACACCAGGATTTCCAAGGCATCGGTCAGGTTCTGGAGCCTTGCGGCATCAAAACCGAAGCGCACGAGCGGGTGGCGCAGCAGGGCCAGGATCGAGCCGCCATCGCGCGTCGCCCCCGCGCGCAGCAACAGCCGCAACAGAATGCCGGCGGGGCGCTCCGCAAGACTGGTGCCGGCGGAATCCTCGACCTCGACGTCCCAGCGCCGCATCTCGCTCCGCACCCGACACGCCAGCGCACGATCCGCGGTCACGAAGGCAACGCTGGCTTCGGGATCTTCGAGGGTTTCCCGCATCAGAACGGCGATGGCGAGTGCCTCCTCGCGCTCGTCCGCCGCCTCGACGAACGAAACCCCGGCGAGTGCCGCATCGAGATCGATCCGGGCCGAGGTCTGCCGCCAGACATCGACCGATTCCGCCGGGCGCAGCGCCTCGGAGATCGCCCGGTTGCGCGCGGCGGCAGGCGGCGTTTCTTCCCCCAGGAGCGCCACGTCCTCGCGCGAAATGCCGATCTCGGCCACCAGTCGTTTCAGCGCGGCCTGCGGATGGGCAAAGCGGGTTGCCAGCGTCGCATCCTCCGCGCCGATCTCCGACCAGCCTTGCGCGTCGAGCCCGAGATCGAGCCCCGGCAGGACCACGGCGCCATGATCGAGCCGGGAAACCGCCCGCATCAGCCGCGCCGTCGCATTGACCGAGCCGGTAGAACCGATGACGAGGATCGGTGCCTTCGAATCATCCGCCACCAGCCGTTGCGCCTCGGCCTCGATGGACGCGAGCCGCACCGCCATCTCATCACGCGCGCCCTCGGCCTTGAGGACCTCCGGCCAGTATCGGGCGGCAATCCCCAGAAACTCCCGGCTTTTTTGCCAATAGGCGTCAAACCGGGCAGGATCATAGCCCGGCGGGGCGGTCGAGGCGAGCCGATCGAGCGGCACGCCGCTGATCATCATCTCGTCGATCAGCCGCCCCAGCGCAGCCGCCAGCGCCAGGCTTTCACGGATCGAAACCCCGGCATCGGGCAGATGAGCGCCACCGCCATCCTCGGTACGCATGCCCGCGCCCATGCCCGCGCCCATGTCGGCACCGATATCCCGGCGCAGGCCCGCCCGCCATGTCTCGATCAGCGGCAGCAAAAGAAACCGGCGCCGGATCGGGCTAATCACCGGTTCGAAGGGGTTGGCCGTGACCCCGGGCCCTGGATCCTCCGCCAGCAGCTGCTCCAGCGGGTCGCCCGGCTCCGCGAGGGGGCGGATCCTCGGCAGGATCGCCGGCCTTGGCGCAAGCGCTTGCGCGAATTCCAGTTCCAGAACGCGCCGCATGCGCTGGGTGGGTACGTAGATCGTCAGATCCGCCAGCAGCGCCGGTTCCGCCGCGAACGGCAGATCGATCAGCCGCCCCGCCAGCAGGGCTTCGATCATCCGTTGGGCAAAGTTCTGTCCCGGCGCGATCGTGAAGACATGGGGAACCGCGCGCGCCATGATCTACCGATCGATGATCGAGAGCGCACGCTCGGCCTCCGCCAGTGCCTCCGGCGTTCCCACGTGCATGAAAAGCCCGTCAAGCCGTAGCCCGTAAAGCCGCCCGGCTGCAATAGCATCGTCGAAAATCCGGTTCAGCGAAAAGACCTCCGGGCGTCCGGTAAAGGCGTCGGGCTTGAGGATGGCCACGCCGGTATAGGCGAAGGGCGCAATCTCGCCCTTCCCGGGGCGGCGAAGCCGGGCGTTCTGATCGAGAACAAAATCCCCGCGATTGCCCCAGCCGATGGTGGTGACCGCCGGCGCGACGAGCAGAAGAACATCCATCGTCTCAGGATCAAACGCCTCACGCATCCGGTCGAGATTGCGGCGGGGGCCATCGAGCCAGATGGTATCGGCATTGAGCGAGAAGAACGGGGCGTTTGCGAATTGATCGATCACCCGCGCGATTCCGCCTCCCGAATCAAGCAGCTTGTCGCGCTCGTCCGAGAGGGTGATCGCCGGGCGCTTGCGGCCCTGGAGATGGTCGATGATCTGGTCCGGCAGGTAGTGGACGTTGACAATCGCGCGCGTTATGCCGCTTGCCGCGAGCTGATCGAGATTATGATCGAGAAGCGTCTTCCCGCCCGCCGTCACCAGCGGTTTGGGCAGAGTGTTGGTCAGCGGCCGCATCCGCGTGCCCAAGCCCGCCGCCAGCACCATCGCCCGGTCGAGCGGCCCCTTCAGGCCTATCCCGTTCTGGTTTTTTTTTGCCGTCATCCGCGTTGTCCGTCACCCTTTCCTGCGCAAATCCCGGAAGGTTAGCCTCATACCACGTCTTGAGTTTGGCCAGGGCCGGATGCGCCAGACACCGTCTGAGATAGGCTTCGATGCGCGGAATATGCTTCAGATACGCCGGTTTGCCATCCCGTCTGTCAAGCCGCACGAAAATGCCCAGCACCTTGGTCGCCCGCTGGGCCCCGAGAATGGCATAGGCCGTGGTGAAGGCCTGCATGTCAAAATCCGGGTCCTTCGCCCGTCGCATCCGGGCGTAGCGCGCCAGCAGCTGGAGTTCGAGCGTCTCGGGCACGCTGACGCGCGCGTCCTGCAGCAGCGAGACGACGTCATAGGCCGGATGCCCGATCACGCAATCCTGGAAATCGACCAGCCCCACCCGATGCAGCCCCTCGCGCTCGGGCAGCCAGATCAGGTTGGGGGAGTGATAGTCCCGCAACACCCAGGTTTTCTCGCCGGAGAGGACGGTTTCGAGCGTCGAGACCCAATTGTCGACAAACGACAGCCGCGTGCCGGCGTTGGGCGAACGCATCGCCCGATACGGGTAGAACCAGTCGAGCAGCAGCTCGGTCTCGATGGTCATCGCTTCGAGATCGTAGCGGTGAAGCTTGTGGGTGATCAGTCCCTCGACCGGCAGCTCCTGCGGCAGGAAGCGGGAGTGGAGTTCGGCCAGCACATCCACCGCGGCAAGGTAGCGTTCGGCGATCGGGCCGGCCGCATCGACAACCCCGAGTGTGCCGAGATCCTCGATCAGCAGCAATCCGGCGGTAATGTCCGTGGCGTAGATCTCCGGCGCGGAAAACCCCATATCGCGCAGGCCGCGCGCCACCGCGATGAAAGCCTCAACGCTTTCCGCCAGATGCACCAGCGTCGAATAGCTTTTGCCGAGCCGGATCGGCGGACCGTCCGGCCGGCGTGGCGAAATCATCAGGATCGCCTTGCGCCCGCTCGCGGGATCGCGGATCCGCTCATAGGCGCGCACCGAAGCATCGCCCATCATGAATTCGCGCTCCGGCTCGATAAACCCGCCGCGTTCGAACAGCTTGTGGATCGCCTGCGCCCGCGCCAGCCGCGGGGCGAGGCGCCCGTGCCCGATCAACGTGAGAACCCGTCCCACCCCGTCTGGCGGCGTCTCGATCCGCACGTCAAGCCGATCGCCGGCGAGAATATCGCCGGCCTTCTCGGCCCATTCGCACAGGACGATGGCGTTGTCGGCGGCCTCATCCCAGCCCAGTTCCACCAGTTCGGCGAGATCGGCCACCCGGTAGAGATCGGCATGGACGATCCGGAATTCCGGGGTGTCATAGGTCTGCATCAGCGTATAGGTCGGGCTGGGAACCTCCAGCTCGGGCGAGCGGGTGAGCGCGCGGATGACCGCGCGGGCGAAGGTGGTTTTTCCCGCCCCGAGATCGCCGCTGAGCGTTACGAGGTCTCCGGGGGCGAGGTCCCCGGCGATCCTCGTCGCCATGCGGATCGTGGCGGCCTCGTCCGGAAGCGCGACCCGCCATGCGGCCTCAGCGTTCGTCATGCTCGTGCCATCCGCTTTCTGCTGTCCTGCCTGTTGCCGTTCTGATGCCATCGACCGGTGTTGCGCTGCCGAATTCAGGCATTGGGCAGGAAGACGGTTGTCAGATGCCCGCCACGCGGATCATCGCGAACATCGATCAGGCCACCGTGGAGCAGCACCAGCGCCTTGGCGAGCGAAAACCGCAGGCCGTGCTCGCGCTCGGTATTCGGCACGCCGGCGGCCTCGTCCGGCGTGCTGGCCACGCCGGCCCCCTTGCCGGTATCCGAAACCTCGATCGAAACCCCGGTCGCGCCGCGCCGCACCGCCAGCCGCACGGTATCGCCAGGGCTGGAGAAGGATACCGCATTGGCCACCAGATTGAAGACGATATGCCGGAAGCGCTTGGGATCGGCGTTGACGGTCGAAATCCCGGTCTGGAGATTGAGCGCGAGCCGGACCTTGGCATCACCGAGGCGGTCCTTGAGCCCCTCCATCGCGTCCTCGATCGCGGTCGCGAGATCGAAATGCTCGCGCAGGAGTTCCACCTCGCCTCCGGTTTCAACCCCCGCGAGATCGAGAATATCGGCGGTGAGCGCCAGCACGGCATCCGCCGCGCGCGACAGATCCTGGGCATAGGTCAATTGGCGCGGCGTCAGCTCCCCCGCCACCCCCTCGGCGAGGGCCTGGGCCAGCCCGACAACGCTGGTCAAGGGCGAGCGCAGCTCGAAGGAGACGCTCTTGATGAAGTCGGTGCGCAGCCGTGCCGCCTGCTTGAGCGCCTCGTTATGCTCGCGCAGCCGTTTCTCGGCCTCCACGGTATCGGTCACATCGGTCACGGTCACCAGCGTTGCCCGATCCGGCAGCGGGGTCATCAGCACCGTCAGCCGCCGCCCGTCGCTCGTCGTCGCCTCGAACTGCTGGTCATCGCGCGCTTCGGAAAGGCTGCAGACAATCTGCGAGATGCGCCGCCAGACCTCCTCCGCCCCCTTCGTGCGCGCCTGGGCGACTTCCTCGACGTGCGGGCGGCCCTGAAGCGCCTCGGGCGGAATCCCCCACATGCGGGCAAACGCGGGATTGGACAGCTGCAGGCACCCGTCAGAGCCGAATACGCCAACGCCTTCGGAAAGCGCCATCAGCGTTTCCCATTGCGTGCTCTTGAGCTGGTCATAGGAGGTGGCGAGCGTGAAACGGTCGGTCTCGTCCTCGAAGAGATAGGTCAGCCCGCCCTGTGGATTGGGGGTGATGACGACGCGCAGGGAGCGGCCGTTCGGCAAGCGCCAGCCGTGCTCGGAGGTTTCTGTGGCGGCATATTGCGCCAGAAGATGCGCCTTCCATTCCCGGTAATCGGTCTCTTCGGGCAGGCGCCCCTTCGAGCGGAGCTGATCAAGCAACTCGCCATTGGCCGGCTGGGTTGCCAGAAACGCGGCATCGAGCGCGAAGAGATCGGTGAACGCCCGGTTGGAATAGGTCAGCCGCTGCTGGCGGTCGAAAATCGCCACCGCCGTCGGCAATTCGTCCAGCGTCCGGACATGCGCCTCCATCTGCCGTTCGAGCGCCTGGCGGGTGGCTTCCAGCTCGCTGATATCGAGCGCAAAACCGCCGCCGCCCTCCGGCCCGGCGATCTCGACCACATCGACCTTGCGGCGCTGGCCGGCAAAAATGGCGGTCACCGACCCTTCGTATCGCCCCTGGCTGGCCTGCGATTTGCGAATGACCGCGCGATCATCGCTGTCGAGAATTTCGGCCTGCGTCGAGAGCACGGTCGCAAGCCCGGAAGCATCGACAGCCTGGGCGTAGGCGCTGTTGACCCAGCCGAGCTTGCCAGCCCGGTCGCGCAGCCAGACCGGTTGCGGAATGGCCTCAACGACCATGCGGAGCTGGTCCTGCGCGTGCTGGAGCGCGTTCTTCTCGTCCATCATCCGCGCGAGAGCCAAGCGCTCGCCGGTCGCGACCTTGATCGCCATCACCGCGCGGCCGGAAACCGGGCGGCCATCGATTTCGACATAATCGCCCCGCAGCGATTTGACCTGCTCGGAAAAGCCGGTCCCGTCCGAGCGCAGTTGCAGCACTTTCTGATCGAGGCGCCGTGCGTCCTCCGGCGGGAGCCAGTCACTGAACGAAAGCGCGCGTTGCGGCGTGGTGGTTTCGATGACGACCCCCGGATCGCCCTCGAACTCCGGCTCGCCCTTCGGACCGTTCCACGCCACCAGCAATTGCCGGTCTGCGGCCAGAAACAGGTTGGAGCGCTCGACCCTGGCCTGGGCCTCACGAATGGTCCGGTTTTGCTCTTCGAATTGTTCGTTCCAGGCCCGCCGCCCGCGCACATGAAAAATCGAAATCGTGGCGGCATAGATTGTCACCGCCAGCAACGCGAGGCTCAGCGGGATCGCGGTATGAATGAGATCAAGCCGACCGATCGGCAGGTTGGGCAGCCGGAGGTCGAACCCATCCGGCGAGCTTGCGGCGATGGCGCCGGGGATCCTGAACAGCTCGGCGACGATGCAACAGGCCAGTGCGGAAAACACCCGCGCGCCGCACGCGTCCCACCGCCGCCTGATCGGCGTTGCATTGACGGCGCGCCGTGCCTCCAGCTCGCCCCTTGTTGCCTCAGCGTCCATGCTCGGGCCTCCTCGCGCTTCGCCGCCAGCTCGCGCGAATACCGTTGCTCAATCGGGTCGCGAATCACCTGGGTGTTTCGCTTGGGCTTACTTTAATCAGCCGGAGACTCCGTCAGGAAGTGGTTAACAAACAAATAACGCGCCCGGTTTCCCGGACGCGCTGAATTGAGAAGAACAGAAGTGGAATACCCCGATTCGGGCGCTTTCCCCGAACCGAACCCCCGGAACCCGGGCTGCCCTTAGTAGCGGTAGGTTTCCGGCTTGAACGGGCCGGTTTTCGGTACGCCGATATAGCCCGACTGCTTCTCCGAGAGCACGGTCAGCTTCGCGCCGACCTTGTCGAGGTGGAGGGCGGCGACCTTCTCGTCGAGGTGTTTGGGCAGGGTATAGACCTTGTTCTCGTACTTGGCGTGGTGGTTCCAGAGTTCGATCTGGGCCAGCGTCTGGTTCGAGAACGAGCAGCTCATCACGAAAGAGGGATGGCCGGTGGCGTTGCCGAGGTTCACGAGGCGGCCTTCGGAAAGAAGGATGATGCGCTTGCCATCGGGGAACTCGATCTCGTCGACCTGCGGCTTGACGTTATCCCACTTGAAGTTCTTCAGGCCCGAGACCTGAATTTCGCTGTCGAAATGGCCGATGTTGCAGACGATGGCGCGATGCTTCATCGCCCGCATGTGCTCGACGGTGATGACATCGACGTTGCCGGTCGAGGTCACGAAGATATCGGCGCGCGGCGCGGCGTCTTCCATCGTGGTGACTTCATAGCCTTCCATCGCCGCCTGCAGCGCGCAGATCGGGTCGATTTCCGACACCATCACGCGGCAGCCGGCCTGGCGCAGCGAAGCCGCCGAGCCCTTGCCGACGTCGCCGTAACCGGCGACCATCGCGACCTTGCCGGCCATCATCACGTCCGTGCCGCGGCGCAGCGCATCGACGAGCGATTCACGGCAGCCATAGAGATTGTCGAACTTCGACTTGGTGACGCTGTCGTTGACGTTGATCGCCGGGAACGGCATCCGGTTGGCCTTGGCGAGTTCGTAAAGCCGATGCACGCCCGTGGTGGTCTCTTCCGAAACGCCCTTGATCGCAGCGCAGGTCTTGGTGAACCAGCCCTTGTTCTCCTTGAGGATGCGCTTGATCAGCGCGAAGAAGATCGTCTCTTCCTCATTGCCGGGCTTGTCGAGGAAGGCGGCCTTGCCGGCTTCCGCTTCGGCGCCGAGAATGATCAGCATGGTGAGATCGCCGCCATCGTCGAGGATCATGTTCGGCGTGCCGCCGTCGCCCCACTGCGCGGTGCGGTAGACGTATTCCCAATATTCTTCCAGCGTCTCGCCCTTGATGGCGAACACCGGGGTGCCGCCCGCGGCGATCGCGGCGGCGGCGTGGTCCTGCGTCGAGTAGATATTGCAGGAGGACCAGCGGACATCGGCCCCAAGATGCTTGAGCGTCTCGATCAGCACGGCGGTCTGGATCGTCATGTGCAGGCAGCCGGCGATGCGCGCACCCTTGAGCGGCTGCTCGCCCTTGTATTCGGCACGAACCGACATGAGACCCGGCATTTCGGTCTCGGCCATGTTGATTTCCTTGCGACCCCAACCCGCGAGGCCGATATCTTTCACGACGTAATCCATGGAACCCTCAAATTCTTTCCGCGCAGCCCGGTTCGTCCCGGGTGGAGACGTTGGCGCGCAGGAACCCACGGCCCCAAGCGGGCCGGCTGGCGGCGCTATAGCAAAGTTCATGGAATGGCGCAATAAAGATATAAAGATTTCTTTATATCGAACAAATTTCCGGAAAGCGGGGCTACTCGCCCTCACCGAAGCGGTCCGCCAGCAGCGCCGTGAGAGCGTCCATCGCCTCCTGCGCCTGCGCGCCGGTTGCGGCGACCGTAATGCTTTTGCCGATACCGGCGGCCAACGTCAGCAGCCCCATGATCGAGGTGCCGCCAACCGTTTCGCCGCAATGGGTGACATGCACCTCGGCCTCGAACTGCTCGCAGCATTGCACGAATTTGGCAGAGGCGCGGGCGTGCAGACCCTTGCGATTGATGATGGGAAGCTCGCGCGTGATCGCGCCTTCAAAAACCGGGGGAGGAGGACAATCGCAATCGTCCGTATCCATTCTCAGCGCCCCGCGAGAATATGGCTGGCGACGTTGATGTATTTGCGCCCTGCATCCTGCGCCATGATCACAGCCTCGGCGAGCGGGCTGGTTTCGCGGACCTTGGCGAGCTTGACCAGCATCGGCAGGTTGATGCCGGCGATCACCTCGACATTGGCGCCGTTCATCGCGGAAATCGCCAGATTGGACGGCGTGCCCCCGAACATATCGGTGAGAACAACGACGCCCTTGCCGGAATCGACCGCCTGAATGGCGGCCACAATCTCGCCGCGACGCGCATCCATATCGTCTTCCGGTCCGATACAGACCACGACGAGTTGCCGCTGCGGACCCACCACATGCTCCATCGCCGACCGGAATTCGGTGGCGAGTTGCCCGTGGCTGACCAATACCAATCCGATCATTGACGGATACCGTAACCTCTGGCTCCCCGGCCCGCGAGAAGAACCCGCGTCGGGACATATTGCCCGTTTCCGGGGCAGGACGCGCATTTTGTCGACAGCCGCGCCTTTGGCAAGCAAAACAAGAAAGATTCTATTCTTTTTTCGCAGGTGCGAGATTTAAACACCAATCAACCCGAGCGCAAGATGGGCCCTGGCGGCAAGGTCCTGGTCCGCCTGCAGCCGCAACAGCGGCAGCTTCACCCCTTTGATCACCATAAAACGCTCGCTTTCCTCGCTAAAGCGCGGCGGATTTGCTTCGATTGAAACGACCGCGCTGATCACCGCCCGGGGAAGGTGATCAATGGCGACGATGCCGGTTCCACGCCGCTCGATCCACCCGGCGACCGCCGGATGCGCGGAGGCGACGAGGCGGCCGGCGCAGACCAGAAGCGCGACCCGATCATCGCCGACAAGCCCGGCAAATAGCCCACGGGCACGCGCCTCGGCGATCATCCTGTCCGCCAGCGACGATTTCCCCGCACCGGAGGCCCCGAGCAGCAGCAGCCCGCGTTCTCCCACGACGACCACGCTGGCATGGCAATAAGGGCCCTCGAACGCCCCGGCAGAAAGCCCGGCACTCATGCGGAGCTGGCCAGCGGCAACACGACGACGAAGCGCGCGCCGCGCCGCGCGCCCTCATCATCGAGGATGTTCTCGGCCCGGATCGTACCGTTATGGGCCTCGACGATCTGCTTCGAGATCGACAGGCCAAGCCCGGAATTCTGCCCGAAACCATGCTCCGGGCGATCGGTGTAGAAACGCTCGAAAATCCGCGTCAGCGCGTGCTCGGGAATGCCCGGGCCCTCATCCTCGACCCGGACCTCGACCTGGCCCCCGCGCGGCGTCACCCGGATGCGGACCGGCGCGTTCTTGGGCGAGAAGGATTGCGCATTGTCGATCAGGTTGTTGAAGACCTGCACCAGGCGGCTGTCGTGCCCGGTGATCGTCAGCGCGCGCGCCGGACCGGCCGGGCGATCAACGCTCAGGCTGACGGGCGCTTCGCCGGGGTGGAGCACGTCGTTCTTCATGCTGACGACGGTCTCCAGCAACGCCGCCAGATCGAACGAGCCCGTCGACGCGCGCTGCAGTTCCGCGTCGAGCCGGGAGGCTTCCGAAATATCGGTGATCAGCCGGTCGAGCCGTTTCACGTCATGGATGATGATCGCGAGCAGGCGCGCCGTGCTGTCGGGGTTGCGCGCGAGCGGCAGCGTTTCTACCGCGCTTCTGAGCGAGGTCAGCGGGTTCTTCAACTCATGCGCGACATCGGCTGCAAAGCGTTCGATGGCCTCGATCCGGCTGTAGAGCGCGCTGGTCATGTCGCGCAGCGAGGCGGAAAGCTGGCCGATCTCGTCCGAGCGCTCAGAAAAATCCGGGATTTCCTCGCGTACCCGCGTGCCGCGCCGGACCCGGTCCGCCGCCTCGGACAGCCGGCGCACCGGCTCGGCGATGGTGCCGGCGAGCAGGACCGAGAGCACCAGCATCACGCCGGAGGCGATCAGGAAGACCAGCACGAAACCCCAGCGCTCCTCGGCGATGATGCGGTCGACGTCACCTTCCTGCGTCGAGAGCAGCAGCGCGCCTTCGATGGTGCTGCCGCGTTTGATGGGGATGGCCGCAAAAACGATGGTCTGCCCGTCGGCCGAAACCCGCACCAGGGTCCCGCCGGCCCCGAGCAAGGCGCGCTGCACTTCCGGCAGCCCCTGGTTGCCGCTGGGTGAATCGGGCTGCCCGAGATCGATCCGCCCCAGGCGTTGCTTGACCGCGTTCCAGCTGCGGGTGAACAGCGTCAGCGTGCTGTCGTCAGCGCTGGGCGGGCGCGGATCGACAAAATCGCCGGGGCTGTAGAAGGCGCGGGTATCGAGCAGCAGCAGGCCTTCGCGATCGTAGATGCGGGCGCGGGTACGGGTCGGCGTCACCAGCCGCTTGAGAATCGGCGCGACGCGTGCCGGATTGATCGAGAACTCGAACCAGTTCTGGCCGTATTCCTCGCGCGGCTGGGGATCGGCGAGCTGTTGCTGGAGCAATTTGTCGGGGTCGAGCTGCAGGGTGTCGGTATTGGTGCTGACCGCGCTGGCGATCGCCGCGGAAATCATCTCCGCCTGCAGCGAGAGCGACTGGCTGCGTGCATCGATCACGCCGATGCGCGTCTGGTTGATCCACAAGAACCCCAGAAACAGCGCCACCAGCCCGGCAAGATTGAGAAACGCGATCCGCCGCGTCAGGCTTGAGGAAAGCCGGCGCACAAAACCAAGCCGCACCCCGATGCCAAGCCGGAACAGGCGCGTGCGAAGGGAACGGCGCGGGACACCGGGTCCTGCGGCCGTCTTCGCCGCGCCATCCCTGTTCGCGATCCCGTCGCCCGTCGAGCGGTCGAGCACTGGCGCCTCCCAGTCCAGACCCAGAGGTCCAGAGCCTAGCCTTCCTTGAAGCGGTAGCCGACACCATAGAGGGTTTCGATCATCTCGAAATCGTCATCGACCTGCTTGAACTTCTTGCGCAGGCGCTTGATGTGGCTGTCGATCGTGCGGTCATCGACATAAACCTGATCGTCATAGGCGGCATCCATCAGCGCGTTGCGGCTGCGGACCACGCCCGGCCGCTGCGCAAGGCTTTGCAGGATCAGGAATTCGGTTACGGTCAGCACCACCTGCTCGCCCTTCCAGGTGCAGGTATGGCGCTCCGGGTCCATCTTGAGCAAGCCCCGTTCCAGAACCTTGGCATCGGCCTCCTTGGAGGCGGGCAGATCCTTGGCGCCGGCCCGCCGCAGGATCGCCTTGACCCGCTCGACGAGGAGGCGCTGCGAAAACGGCTTGTGGATGAAATCATCCGCGCCCATTTTAAGACCGAACAACTCGTCGATCTCCTCGTCCTTGGACGTCAGGAAAATCACCGGCAGGTCGGATTTCTGCCGGAGGCGGCGGAGCAGCTCCATGCCATCCATCCGCGGCATCTTGATGTCGAAGATCGCCAGATCCGGCGGGCTCTGTCGGATGCCATCGAGCGCGGAGGCCCCGTCGGTATAGCTCTGGACCCGAAAACCCTCGTTTTCGAGCGCAATGGAGACCGACGTCAGGATATTCCGGTCGTCGTCGACGAGCGCGATCGTGGGCATGAACTCTTCCTCTTGCCTTGGTATGGCATGCCTTGGTGCGGCTTGCCTTGGATTGGCCAGATGGCATTGCCATAGTTCTGGCGGCAGCCTGCCTTGCTTCTAAGATGGGCTGCCTTGGCCCGGAAATCTAGAACAAAGACAGGCCGAATTGTGGCAACGATGGATCGGCTCGATTTATTTGTGGTTTCCTACCGGGTTGTCCCGGGATTTTCGTTGTCGAATGCGCTTGTCCGCAAAGGACTGTATCTAAAATTGCCCCTTTTCGCGGAGGAATGGACATGTCCGAGAACACTCAAGGTTCCGCCGAGCCGGTGCTGCCGCGCGATCCGCGCCAGCCGGCCGACTTCGACCCCCTGGCACTCGGGCGGATGCTGCTGCGATCGATCCGCACCGGCGCGCTTGGGACGCTCGATCCGGCCACCGGCTATCCCTTTGTCACCCTTGTCAGCGTCGCGACCGATCTTGGGGGAACGCCGATCATCCTGGTTTCCCGGCTCTCGCAGCACACCCAGAACCTGCTCGCCGACCAGCGGGTGTCGCTGATGCTGAGCCAGGGCGGCAAGGGCGATCCGCTCGCCCACCCCCGGCTTTCGCTGCAGGCCATGGCCGAAATGGACCGATCCCCCGCTACCCGCAACCGTTTTCTGGCCCGCCACCCCAAGGCAAAACTCTATGTCGATTTTCCGGATTTCGCGTTTTTCCGGCTCCGGCTGCTCGCCCTGCACCTCAACGGCGGCTTCGCCCGCGCCTTCGACGGCGACGCCAGACTGATCCTGTCTCCGATCTCCGACCGGGCGGCCTTCGAGGCCCTCGAGCATTCCGCGATCGAACACATGAACACGGATCACACCGAGGCCCTCGCGCTTTACGCCACAAAGCTCTGCGGCATGCCGGAGGGTAAGTGGCGGGCAACGGGGCTCGACCCCGATGGGCTCGATCTCGCGCTCGGCGACCAGACGGCCCGGGTGGTCTTCCCCCAGCGGGTGGAAGATGCGGGCGTTCTGCGCAATACGCTGAAGGAGATGGCCGATCGCGCGCGCGCCTGACCTTTGGAAGGCCTGATCTTCAGAAAAATGGCGGCAGCCATGGCGACTCAGTCTGTCATTCGTTGGTATGGCAGCCGGGATTTAAACCCTACCGGATAAAAACACCGGGCATACGACCATGGAGCCATTGCGCGCGGGTGGATTCCTGCTATTCGCCTCCGCCAAATGTCGCGGCATGCGCGAGCAAACGCATGCTGCGATGGAGGGGGGCTTGCCAGAGCCCACCGTCGCTTTTTCCGGCCCGCACTTTCATGCGCGAGGCCCTAGGCCCAACGAGGAAAAGGAAGCGTTTCCATGGAGATTAAAGGCCGCCTGAACACGACGCTGGGTGCCAACACGTTTGGCTTCGACGCGCCGGGCCGGTTCTTCTTCAACCTCGAGGCGCCCGCGCTCTATGAAGAGGCTCTCCAGCGCAAGGAAGCGATGGTGACTTCGGGCGGCGCCCTGCTCGCCGAAACCGGCGTCCACACCGGCCGCTCGCCGAAGGACAAGTTCATCGTCCGCGATGCCGCCACCGAAGATCAGGTCTGGTGGGACAACAACGGCGCGATGACCCCGGCGAATTTTGCCACCCTGCTCGCGGATTTCCGCGCCCACGCCAAGGGCAAGGACCTTTTCGCGCAGGATCTCTATGGCGGCGCCGATCCGGCGAGCCGCGTCAAGGTCCGCGTCTTCACCGAATACGCCTGGCATTCGCTGTTTATCCGCAACCTGCTGATCCGCCCGGAAGTGCATGAACTCGCCAGCTTCGCGCCGGAGATGACGATCGTCGACCTGCCCTCGTTCAGGGCCGATCCGGCCCGCCACGGCTGCCGCACCTCGACGGTGATCGCGGTCGATTTCGCGTCGAAAACCGTGCTGATCGGCGGCACTTCCTACGCCGGCGAGATGAAGAAATCGGTCTTCACCTACCTCAACTACGCGCTGCCCGCGCAAGGCGTGATGCCGATGCATTGCTCGGCGAACGTCGGCCCGGCCGGCGATAGCGCCGTGTTCTTCGGCCTCTCCGGCACCGGCAAGACCACGCTTTCCGCCGACCCGACCCGGACGCTGATCGGCGACGACGAGCACGGCTGGTCGAAATCCGGCATCTTCAATTTCGAGGGCGGCTGCTACGCCAAGACGATCCGCCTTTCCGCCGAGGCCGAGCCGGAAATCTTCGCGACCACGCAACGCTTCGGCACCGTGCTCGAGAATGTCGGCATGGACCCGGATACCCGCATCTGCGATTTCGACGATGTCTCGAAAACCGAGAACACGCGCTGCGCCTATCCCCTGCATTTCATCCCGAATGCCTCGGATACCGGCCGCGCCGGCCACCCGAAAAACATCGTGATGCTGACCTGCGACGCCTTCGGTGTTCTCCCGCCGATCGCCAAGCTCACCCCGGCGGAGGCGATGTATCACTTCCTTTCGGGCTATACCGCCAAGGTCGCCGGCACCGAAAAGGGCGTCACCGAGCCCGAAGCCGTGTTCTCGACCTGCTTCGGCGCGCCGTTCATGCCGCGCCACCCGGCGGAATACGGCAATTTGCTGCGCGACCTCATCGCCAAGCACCACGTCGATTGCTGGCTGGTCAATACCGGCTGGACCGGCGGGCAGTTCGGCACCGGCCGGCGCATGCCGATCCGCGTCACGCGGCGCCTGCTCGCCTCGGCGCTCGATGGCAGCCTCGCCCGCGCTGATTTCCGCCGCGACCCCTACTTCGGCTTCGCCGTGCCGGCCTCGGTGCCGGGCGTCGAGCCGCATATCCTCTATCCCGTCAAGACCTGGCAGGATAAGGCGGCTTTCGCGGCCACCGCGAAGAAGCTGGTCAGCATGTTCGAGGAAAACTTCAAGCGTTTTGAAGCGCATGTCGATGCGGACGTGAAAAACGCCGCACCGAAGAACCAGATGGCGGCGTAACACCGCCTCGCCGTCATCCCGACGCAGGCCAAAAGCCCGCGAGCGGGAATCCAGACTTGAAATGCAAAAGCCCCCGGAGACGGGGGCTTTTTTTGATACCTACTCAATGATGCGAATGGCACTTCTCGGAAATGCCAGCGAAATTGGAATCCGTGCCTCAGACTTTGGCGTTAGTTCGAGCCAACACACGAACAGCACGACATCGCTCGCAAGCAACGACACACAATGCAGCGACGGCTCGATAAAGGACAGGATACTGTCGCGCGGATTGCTTTCAAGGCTCCGAAACCATGCTCTCAGTTGAACTGCCTCTTGAACAGTTAGGCATTCGCTGGTGGCTTGGAAAGCCCTTCCGCCGATTTCCCATTCAACTTCTATGACCGGCCACTGTAGGTCGTTATTGGTTTCTGGCGGGACTGCACGCAGAGTTTTTAGAGAGAAGGATGTTTTTGCAGATTGAGCGATTACATGCATGTGACCATCCACCCATTCGGACTCAGAACCACGCGGGCACGAGACCCGATGTAAAGCGTATTCCCATTTGGCTGCAGAATAACCTGCAGCGGGTTCGTCAAGGCATCCATTACGGCTGCCGGAGTTATACCTCTCTCCTGCATCCGGCGTAGTGCATGCGCGGATATGCCCGAGCATTCGGCAATGCTTTCAATGAGCGTTCCATCCGGGGCTATCCCGTAGGGGGTGTCGCCTTCCGAGACGTCTCCTTCCTCGGCGCCATGGTCCCACGGCACCCACCGCCCCAGTTCATCCCGTGGCTGCTCGGGGCTGTATTTTTCCTCCCGGCGCGCCTTGAGATGAAGCCGGATGGCCTCAAGCTCGGCGCGGATGTGCGCGATTTTCTCGTCATCCTGCGCCTGCCTGAGGCACATCAGGGTCAGGGCGGTCCGGCTTTCAAAGCGCATGGGCAAGCTCTTCGGGTTCAAGCTCATCGGGGTGAGGCAGGCCCAAAATACCGGCGTTTACACAGGCGGGGATAAACTGCCCGCGCCTACCCCCGCTCCAAGAGCTTCCCCATCACCTTCGCCGTGTAATCCACCATGGGAACAATCCGCGCATAATTGAGCCGGGTCGGGCCGATGACGCCGACGATGCCCACGATCTTCTGGCTGGAATCGCGGAACGGCGCCGCGATCATCGACGAGCCCGACATCGAGAACAGCTTGTTCTCCGAGCCGATGAAGATGCGCACGCCATCGCCGCTCTCGGCACGGTTGAGGAGTTCGATCACCTCCTTTTCGCGTTCGAGATCGGCGAACAGCTGCCGCATGCGATCAAGATCCGCGAGCGCAGTGAGGTCCTCGAGGAGGTTCGCCTGCCCGCGCACGATGAGGCGCATGTCGCCGGCATCCGAGGCGGTGCTGGCGAGCCCGCTCTCGACGAGCCGCGCGCTGAGCACGCTGATCTCGTTTTCCATCGCGGCGCGGTTCTGGGCGATTTCCCCGGAGACTTCGGCCAGCGTTCGCCCGCGCAGCCGGTGGTTGAGATAATTCGAGGCCTCGATCAGCGCCGAGGCCGGCAGGCCGGGCGGCAGCGGCACCAGACGGTTCTCGATGGTGCCATCATCCGACACCAAGACGACCAGCGCCTGGCTGGGATCAAGCCGCACGAACTCGATATGCTTCAGCCGCTTGTTCGATTTCGAGGTGACGACCACCCCCGCCCCGCGGCTGACGCCGGAGAGCAGGCTGGTGGCCTGCGCCAGCGCCTCGTCAAAGCTCCGGCCCGAGCCGGCCGCCCGGATCTGCGTCTCGATCGCGTTGCGGTCTTCCGCGCCGACATCGCCGATTTCCAGGATCGAATCGACGAACAGCCGGAGGCCGCGCTCGGTCGGCAACCGGCCGGCGCTGATATGCGGGGCATAGACGAGACCGAGATCCTCAAGGTCCTGCATCACGTTGCGCACGGTGGCGGCGGAAAGCGAAACCGGCAGGATCTTGGAGATATTGCGCGAGCCCATCGGTTCGCCGGTTTCCAGATAGCCTTCGACGATGCGCCGGAAGATGTCGCGCGAGCGCAGATCAAGCTCGGCCAAAGCCGCGCCGCTGTCTTCCTTGCCGGGTTCTTTGCTCATCAAGGTCCCTCGGTGTCGTCGGAGCATTACCCCGGAGATCTAGTATGCCCGCTGGCATTCGGAAGAGGAATACCAGAGTTGTCGCGGCTTGCGCTTGTACCCGGCGGCTTTCGCGCCTAAAAGCGCGCGCTGGCCGGTTGGACCAAACCCCGGCTGAGCCAAGATCTGGCTGAACCAAGACTTGGCTGAACCAAGACGGAGAAAACCATGCGTCCCTCGAAACGAGCCGCCGACCAGCTGCGCAGCGTGAGCCTGGAGCGCAATTTCGCGCGCTATGCCGAAGGCTCCTGCCTGGTCAAATTTGGCGAGACGCATGTTCTGTGCACCGCAACACTCGAAGAGCGCGGCCCCTCCTGGCTGCGTGGCACCGGCAAGGGCTGGGTGACCGCCGAATATTCGATGCTGCCGCGCGCGACGCTGGAACGCACCCGCCGCGAGGTGACGGCCGGCAAGCCCTCGGGCCGCACCCAGGAAATCCAGCGCCTGATCGGCCGGGCCCTGCGCGCGGTGGTCGATCTCCCGGCGCTGGGCGAAAAGCAGATCACGCTCGATTGTGATGTCCTGCAGGCCGATGGCGGAACCCGCACCGCCGCGATCACCGGCGCCTGGGTCGCCCTGCACGATTGCCTGAAATGGATGCAGTCGCGCAACATGTTGACGACCCTGCCGCTACGCGACCATGTCGCGGCGATCTCCTGCGGGATCTACCGCGGCAACCCGGTGCTCGATCTCGATTACGTCGAGGATAGCGCCGCCGAAACCGACGCGAATTTCGTGCTCACCGGCAAAGGCGGCATCATCGAGGTACAGGGCACGGCGGAAGGTGCCCCGTTCAGCCAGGAAGAGCTGATCGCGTTGCTCGATCTCGCGCGCAAGGGCACGACCGAGCTGGTGGCGATGCAGAAGGCCGCGATCGCAGGATGAGCGAAGGCGGGGAAACGCCCATGAGCGAAGGCGGGAAAAGACCTGTGCGCGAAGGCGGGAAAAGACCTGTGCGCGAAGGCGGGGAAAGACCTGTGCGCGCTTCGCACACGCCCGTTCGTCCGCTTGTCGGCCGGATCGTGATCGCCACGCATAACGCGGGCAAGCTCGCGGAAATGACCGAGCTGCTCGCGCCCTATGGCCTCGCCTGTGTCTCGGCGGGCGCGCTCGGCCTGCCCGAGCCGGTGGAAAACGGAACCCTCTACGCCGAGAATGCCGCGATCAAGGCGCGGGCGGCAGCACAAGCGACCGGATTGCCGGCACTCGCCGATGATTCCGGCCTCTCGATCGAAGATCTCGACGGTGCCCCGGGGCTGTTCACGGCGGATTGGGCGGGTAACCCGCGCGACTTCAAGGCCGCGATGGCCCGGGTGAAGTACGAGCTTGAACTCCGGGATATCGAGCCCGAGGGCGTAAAGGCCCACTTTGTCTCGGCGCTGGTTCTCGCCTGGCCGGATGGCGACATGCTGCTCGCGGAAGGGCGCTGTTTTGGCCGCCTCACCTTCCCGCCGCGCGGGGAGCGGGGCTTTGGCTATGATCCGATCTTCGTGCCGGAGGGCGAGAACCGCACCTTCGGTGAAATCACCTCCGAGGAAAAGCACGGCATCCGCCGCGTCAACGGCCGGCTTGAAGGGCTCTCGCACCGCGCCCGGGCCTTTATCCGGCTTGTTGAAAAAGCAGGTCTTGTTGAGAAAACCGACCGCGCGAAAGCCCGATCTGCGGAACCCCTTTGATGAGCAACCTGCATCTGCCGCCTTTTGACGCCGGTTTCGGCGTCTACGTGCATTGGCCCTTCTGCCAGGCCAAATGCCCCTATTGCGACTTCAACAGCCACGTCCGGCGCGGCGGCATCGACGAGGCGCGGTTCGTCGCCGCCTACACCCGCGAATTGCAGCATATGGCGGAAATGGCACCGGGACGCGAGGTCGGTTCGATCTTCTTTGGCGGCGGCACGCCCTCGCTGATGAAGCCGGAAACCGTCGGGGCGATCCTCGATGCGATCGGCAAGAACTGGTCGATCAAATCCGATTGCGAGGTGACGCTGGAGGCCAACCCGACCTCGGTGGAGGCGGGGCGGTTTGCCGGCTATCGCGCCGCTGGCGTCAACCGGGTCAGCCTGGGCGTTCAGAGCCTCGTCGATGCCGATCTGAAAGCGCTCGGCCGCATGCATTCGGTGGGCGAGGCGCTGGTGGCGGTGTCAATCGCGGCCAAGCATTTTGAACGATTTTCCTTCGACCTGATCTACGCCCGCCCGGGCCAGACGGTGGACGCCTGGCGCGAGGAACTGATCGAAGCGCTCGCCCACGCGCCGACGCATCTTTCACTCTACCAGCTGACGATCGAGGCCGGAACGCCGTATAAAACGCTGTTCGACGCCGGAAAGCTCGTCATCCCCGATCATGATCTGGCGCGTGAACTCTATGATATGACGCAGGAAATCTGCGGCAAATACGGCATGCCGGCCTACGAGATTTCCAACCACGCCCGGCCAGGCGACGAATGTCGCCACAACCTCCTGTACTGGCGCTATGGTGAATACGCCGGGGTCGGTCCGGGCGCGCACGGCAGGCTCTATACCGAACGCGGACGCCGGGCGCTCTCGACCGAACGCTCGCCGGAGGCCTGGCTCGACTACGTCACGCGCGACGGGCACGCTCTGGTGGCCGATGAAGCGCTCTCGGGCGAAAGCGAGGCCGACGAATTCCTGCTGATGGGGCTACGCCTCACCGAGGGCATCGATCCCAAGCGGTTCGAGCGCTTGCGCGGACGTGGCCTGGATCGCCGCCGCATCGAGGCCCTCGCCGCGGAGGGGCTGGTGGAAATGTGCAACGACACCCGCCTGCGCGTGACCGCGCAAGGGTTTCCGGTGCTCGATGCGATCATCGCGGATCTCGCGGCCTGAAAGCGCCGGGGAACGCCTAGCCCGGCCTTCCTGCAAGGTTCAACGCGGCCTCGATCCCTGGTTGGATTTCGTCCCCTGGTTGGACTTCAAACCTTAGACGGACGTCGGACAATAGCCAGGATGCGGGTTCGGTAGACCGCTCCGCCGGGGTCTGGTCCCTAGTTCGTATTCCCGACAAACGTCGTCGGCGCGGCGGCAATCGCGCGGGCGGAACCCGAGCGGATCTCGAACACCGCCAATCCGCGATCGTTCATGCCGTTCTGCCGAAAGCGGAACACCCCGTCCTGACCGGAAAAGCCGTTGGTATTGGTCAGCGTCGCCTCGGTGAAGCGCTGGGTGCCGAAATTCTGGGTCAGCGCGCTGGCCAGCGTCACCGCGTCATAGGCGAGCGTGGCGATGCGGGTCGGGGCCGAGCCGAACTGGCTCTGGTAGCGGCCCGCGAGCGCATTGAAGCGGGTATTGTCCGGCGCGGCGTACCAGGCGCCATCGAGCATGCCGATACCGTGGACGCGCTGGTCGTTCCAGATCCCGGTGGAAATGATCTGGATATCCTTGCCGGTAATCCCGGCCGCCGCCATGCCCTGCGTCAGCGCGCCGATGCCATCCGCACCCTCGGCGATGAACAGCGTGTCCGATTGGCTGAGCGAACCCTTGATCTGGGCCACGGCCGCCGAGATCGAAGCCGGATTGCCGGGCTGGAACCGCGCGATGGTCACCACACGTCGCCCACCCTGGCTGGCGACCTGCATGAACTCGGCTTCGACGACATTGCCGTAGGGGCTTTGCGGGATCAGCGCCGAAAACGATTTCTTGCCGCGGCTGCCTGCGAACCCGACGACGCGCTGGACATCGGATTGCGGCAGGAAACTGAGGAGATACACGCCGCGCTGCGCGGCCGAGGCATCGGAGGAGAACGCGATCATCGACTTGCCGGCGGGCCGCGCAACCGAGGCCGCGGCCTGAACCGATGGGCCGAAAAGCGGGCCGATGATCAGTTCGGCACCCCCCGCCAGCACTTCCTGCGCCGCCTGACGCGCGCCTTCCGGCGTGCCCTTGTCGTCCTTGACCAGCAATTGGATGTTCGATTGCCCGCCGCCAAAATCACTCATCGCCATCTGCGCCGCATTGCGCAGGCTCATCGCCGCCGCCTGACCGCTGGCGGAGGACAACGGCAGGATGAGGCCGACCTTGACCGACCCGTTGCCGATGACGTCGCCAGTGGCACCGGGCTGTTCCGCATCCGGCGTGATCAGGCCGTCGAGCCCAGTCCCGGCGCAGGCCGAAGCAAAAGCGGCGATGCCGATCGTGCCGAGCAGCGCCCGACGCGAAGGCAATACCGGCGCTGGAACGCGCTGCGCTCCAAGGATACCGCCGTGCTGATCCCGATCGGATTGCCGCATCAACATCACTCCAACCATGCCGCCCAACAAAACTGCGGCGAATAGACACGTCCCCCAGGAGAACGAAAGCCAGAAATTGAGGCAAGTTCAAGGATCACCTGCAAAGATCGTTAACGATATTTGCAAACCATGTTGTTTCTGCAACGGTTGCACCTCATTTATGCGAGGATCGGCCGGGCGGCTTTCTCTGGGCATGCCCGGTACCCCACCCGCAAAACCGGCCTGCATGATCTGGCGCAAAACCGGTTTCCACTTTTGCGGATCATGCTCTCGAAATCATGGTCGCATGATCTGGCGCAAAACCGGTTTCCACTTTTGCGGATCATGCTCTCGAAACCATGGTCGCATGATCTGGCGCAAAACCGGTTTCCACTTTTGCGGATCATGCTCTATGGCAAAGCCATCAGGCTGTCCGTCGAAGCTAGTCACGCCGGACGGCGCTTCGCCGGGTCTGGAGTCGGGGCTCGCCCGTGCGAGAATTGGGTGCAAGGATAGGTAGATGGTCTCGCAGTTCACCGTCCTCGGACTTGCGGCGGAAGCCGGGCGGCTTCAGCCCGGCCTGCACATCGTCGCGACCCCGATCGGCAACCTCGGCGACATCACCTTGCGGGCGCTTTCAACCCTCGCCGCGGCGGATGTCATCCTGGCCGAGGACAAGCGCGTCACCAAGGTGCTGCTGGCGCATTACGGCATCACCACGCCCATCCTCGCCTACCACGAGCACAATGCCGGCGAGATGCGCCCGAAGCTGCTGGCGCGGCTCGCGGAGCGACAGGCGCTGGCGCTGGTCTCGGATGCCGGCACGCCGCTGGTCTCGGATCCCGGCTACAAGCTCGTCGAAGCCGCGATCGAGGCCGGGCATTTCGTCACCGCGCTGCCGGGCGCGTCGGCGGTGCTGATGGGGCTGGTGCTCTCGGGCCTGCCGAGCGACCGCTTCTTTTTCGAAGGGTTTTTGCCCAACAAATCCGGCGAACGTCGGCGACGCGCCCGCGAACTCGAGACCATTCCCGCGACCCTCGTCTTCTTCGAGGCTCCGCACCGGATCACCGAGACGCTGGTCGATCTCGCCGCGGTCTACGGCGACCGCCCCGCCGCTGTGGCGCGCGAACTGACCAAGAAATTCGAGACCGTCCGCCGCGGCACCCTGCCGGAACTGGCGACGCACTACACGGCGGAGGGCGCGCCGAAGGGCGAGATCGTGCTGCTGGTCGGCCCGCCGGCCCCCGAAGCCGCGCTTGATGACGAGGGAATCGACCGCGCGCTGGCCAAGGCCTTGACCGAACATTCGCAACGCGATGCCGTGCAACTGGTTTCCGCCGAGCTTGGCCTGCCCAGAAAGCGTGTCTATGCCCGCGCGCTCCGGCTTTCCGGACATGATGGCGATGCGTGACCGCAAGGCGGCATTCCTGCTGGGGCATGACGCCGAATTCTGGGCGGCGGCACTGCTCATGCTCAAGGGCTATTCGATCCAGGCGCGGCGCTTTCAGGCGGCGGGAGCCGAGATCGATCTGATTGCCTCGCGCTTCGGCACGCTGGTGTTCGTCGAGGTCAAGGCACGGGCAAGCCTCGACGATGCCCTGATCTCGATTTCCCCCGAGAAACTCCGGCGCATCGCCCGTGGAGCCCGCGCCTATCTCGGCCGCTTGCCGAGAATGCCGCGCACGATACGATGTGACGCGATCCTGGTTGCGCCGGGACGCTTGCCGCGCCATATCGAGGCCATCGGCGAATTGCCGCTTGATTGAATGTTTCATTCCCCTGCACGGTCAGGGTTGGAGGTCTGATGTCGCTCCGTGTTGCTTTCCAGATGGACCCGATCGAGCGGATCAACATCCTGGGCGATTCGACCTTCGCGCTGATGCTGGAGGCGCAGGCACGCGGCCATAGCCTGCATGTCTACGGCGCCGAGGCCCTCACCCTGAAGGACAATCACCTCACCGCGCGCATGCGCAAGGCGGTGGTCCGCGATATCGTCGGTGATCACGTCACGCTCGGTGAGCCCGAGCGGCTCGATGTCGCGGATTTCGACGTCGTGCACATGCGGCAGGACCCGCCGTTCGATCTCGCCTATATCACCGCGAGCCATCTTCTGGAGCGGGTGCATCCGAAAACGTTGGTGGTCAACGACCCCGCGCATGTCCGCAACGCGCCGGAGAAAATTCTGGTCACGGAATTCCCCGATCTGATGCCGCCGACGCTGATCACCCGGGATCGCGAGGAGATCGAGGCCTTCCGCGCCGAGCACGGTGATCTCGTCATGAAGCCGCTCTATGGCAATGGCGGTGCCGGCGTGTTCAAGGTGGCCCGCGACGACATGAACTTCAACGGCTTCATGGACCATTTCCTCGGGCTTTCGCGCGAGCCGTGGATGACACAGCGCTTTCTGCCGAAGGTGCATGAGGGCGACAAGCGGATCATTCTCGTCGATGGCGTGGCGATGGGCGGGGTCAATCGCGTGCCGGCGCCGGGCGATATCCGCTCCAATCTCGTTCGCGGCGGCTTTGCGGAGGCCACCAGCCTCACGCCGCGCGAGAAGGAAATCTGTGCACGGATCGGCCCGTTGCTGCACGAGCGCGGCCTGATTTTCGTCGGCATCGACGTGATTGATGGACACCTCACCGAGATCAACGTCACCTCGCCTACCGGCATCCGGGCCATCAAGCGCCTCGGCGGGCCGGATCTGGCGGTCTCGATCTGGGATGCGATCGAGAGGCGGCGGCAGTGACCGATCCCGGCGCCATCGCGCCGCTGACGCTGGAGGATGCCGCCGGTGCAACGCCGGAACAATTGAAGGCGGCGTTCGTCCTGCGGGCCAAGGCGTTTCTGGCCAGTGCCCGGAGCGAGGCCGAGGCCACCCTGACGGCGCGCGGCGGGTTTGCCTGCGCCCGCGTTCTCTCGATGGCGCAGGACTGCGTCATCCGGGCATTGTTCGACCTCGCCTGTACCCGGCTCTACCGGGCCGACAACCCGACAACCGGCGAGAAAATCGCCGTGGTGGCGGTTGGCGGCTATGGTCGCGGCACGCTCGCCCCGGGCTCGGACACCGATATCCTGTTCCTGCTGCCGGTTTCGACCCCCTGGGGCGAGAGCATCGCCGAAGCCATGCTCTACGTGCTCTGGGATATCGGCCTCAAGATCGGGCACGCGACCCGCACGATCGACGAATGCATCCGCGTCGGGCGCGAGGATCTCACCGTGCGCACCGCCCTGCTGGAAGCGCGGCTGCTGGCGGGCGATCCGGCGCTGTTCGAGGAGTTTCAGGCCCGCTACGACCGCCAGGTGGTCGCCGGGCGCACGGCGGAATTCGTCCATGCGAAACTGGCGGAGCGCGATGAGCGCATCCTGCGCGCCGGACAATCGCGCTATCTCGTCGAGCCGAACGTCAAGGAAGGCAAAGGCGGCTTCCGCGACCTCCAGACGCTCTACTGGATCACGAAATACGCGTATCGGATCAAGGATACGCGCGAGCTGGTCCGGGTCGGGGTATTCACCGCCCGCGAACTGGGGCTGTTCCGGCGCTGCGAGGAGTTTCTCTGGCGCGTGCGCTGCCATATGCATTTTGCCGCCAACCGCGCCGAAGAGCGCCTGAGCTTCGATATCCAGAGGATCGTGGCGGCGCGCATGGGCTATGCCGATCGCGGCCCGTTCAGCGCGGTCGAGCGCTTCATGAAGCATTATTTTCTGGTGGCCAAGGAAGTCGGCGATCTCTCGGCCATCGTTTCCGCCGCGCTCGAAGCGCGCGAGGAAAAACCCAAGGCGATGCTCGACCGCTTCGTCGGGCGCTTTCGCCGGCGCTCGAAGCCGCTGTCGGGCACCAAAGCCTTCGCCATCGAGAACGGTCGTATCGCCACCGCCGGGCAGGATGTTTTTACCAAGGACCCGGTCAACCTGATCCGGCTCTACTGGTACGCCGACCGCGACCAGCTCCCCATTCACCCGAGCGCGACCCGGCTGGTGACGCTGTCGCTGCGCCTGATCGACGATGCCTTGCGCCTCGACCCAGAAGCCAACCGGCTGTTTCTCGAAATCCTGACCTCGAAGGGTTCCCCCGAGGTCGTGCTCCGGATGATGCATGAAGCCGGGGTTCTCGGCCGCTTTATCCCGGATTTCGCGCGGATCTCGGCGATGATGCAGTTCTCGATGTATCATCACTACACCGTGGACGAGCATACGCTGCGCTGCGTCGGATTGCTCTCGCGCCTTGATCGCGGCGAACTCGGGGATGATCACCCGCTGTCGCACAACCTGCTGCCATCGATCCAGAATCGCCGCGCACTGTACGTGGCCTTGTTCCTGCATGATATCGGCAAGGGCCGCGCCGAGGCACATGAGATCGTCGGGGGCCGTATCGCGCGCCACCTCTGCCCGCGCCTTGGCCTGACCCCGCAGGAAACCGACACCGTCGTCTGGCTGGTCGAGAACCACCTCGTGATGTCGCAGACCGCGCAAAGCCGCGATATCTCCGATCCCAGGACCATCACCACCTTCGCCGAAAACATGCAGACGATGGAGCGCCTGCGGCTCTTGCTCGTGCTGACGGTCTGCGACATTCGCGGCGTCGGCCCCGGCGTCTGGAACGGCTGGAAAGGCCAGCTGCTGCGCGGGCTCTACCGCGAGGCGGAAATGATGCTGTCCGGCGACTATGGTGGCGCCGAGCGCGGCGAGCGCATCCTGCAGGCGCAGCGCGATCTCGCCGAAAAACTGCCGGACTGGTCCGAAGCCCGCTTCAAGGCCTATGCCCAGCGCCATAACCCGGCCTACTGGATGAAGGTCGATCTCGCCCATCAGGTCGAGCACGCCCGTCTGGTCGAGAGGAGCGAAAAGACCGGCGACCGCTTCCAGGTGGAAACCTCGACCGATGCTTTCCGCGGCGTGACCGAGCTGACGGTGATGGCGATCGACCACCCACGCCTGCTGGCCATTCTCACCGGGGCTTGCGCGGCCGCCGGCGCCAATATCGTCGAAGCGCAGATCTTCACCACCAACGACGGTTTTGCGCTCGACTCGATCACCATCTCGCGGGCCTTCGATCAGGATGCCGACGAGATGCGCCGCGCCGACCGCGTGGCCAAGCACATCATCGCCACCCTGAAGGGCGAGGTGCGCCTGCCGGATATCGTCGCCTCGCGCCGCGCGCAAAGCACGGTTTCGCTGGCCTTCAGCGTCGCGCCGGATGTTTCGATCGACAATGAGCTTTCGACCAAATCGACCGTCGTCGAAGTCACGGGGCTTGATCGTCCTGGCCTTTTGTACGAACTCACCACCGAGCTCGGCAAGCAGAACCTCAACATCAATTCCGCCCGCATCGTCACTTACGGCGAAAAGGCCGTCGATGTATTCTACGTAACCGATCTGACCGGCGGCAAGATTTTGCAAGGCCCGCGCCAGCAGAAGCTCAGGAAGGCGCTGATGGAAGTGCTCGCGGCGCACGAAGACAGGACAGTGAATGTAAATTCCCCGTCTACCGCTTGATTTTACCGCCGGGAGCCTCGATATCCCCAGGGAGGCGCCGCGTTGCACCAAGCCCTTCAGCATCGCGAGGCTGGCTCTTCCCCCGATGGGCAAGAAAACTGCCGCGACGTGGCACCGACGCCAACCAGATTGGGTCTTGTTCCGGCCTTGCCGGAGCCGGCCTTATACCAGTTCGATACGACAGAGGGTGATCGATGAGCGCCGATCCTGACAAGAAGAATACGGACCAGAAGCCTGCCAGCGCCGGCCCCGAGGCTCCCGCAGCCGAGGTGCGGACGGCGGATTCCGAGCGTATTGCCACGCTGGAGCGCGAAAACGCCGATCTCAAGGACCGGTTGTTGCGCGCACTCGCGGAGATGGAAAACCTCCGCCGTCGCACCGAGCGCGAATTGCAGGACCAGCGGGCGTATTCGATCACCAAATTCGCCACCGATATCGTCGGGACCGCAGATAACCTGCGCCGTGCGCTGGAATCCGCCCCCAAGGCCACCGAAGAAGCCGGTGAAGACGCCAGCGAAGACAAGGGCGCCGCGATCAAGGCGCTGGTCGACGGCGTCGAGCTGACCGAGCGCGACCTGCTCAAGGCGCTGGAACGTCACGGGGTCAAGAAACGCTTCCCGATGGGCGAGCGCTTCGATCCGCACCGCGATCAGGCGATGTTCGAGGTGCCGGACGAGAGCCAGCCGAGCGGCACCGTCGTTCAGGTGGTGCAGGCGGGATATACGATCGGCGATCGCGTGCTGCGCCCGGCCATGGTCGGCGTTTCGAAGGGCGGCCCGGCCCGGGCACCCGCCCCCGAAACTGGGGTTGCCGGCGAAGCTCATCCCGCTTCAGGCCATGCCGATCCGCATCGTCCGGGCGCCGAGGCTGCCAAGCCCCGCGTCGACAAGCGGGCATGAGGCCCCCCGGCGGTTGAGCCGCCGACCAACCCGACAGCCGCCCGACCTCCCCGGCCGGGCGTTTTTTATGCAGGCGGGTTCTTCTTTTCAGACAAGCTCTTCCTTGGACGCAATCGTCGAATCGGCGTTGAGCCGATAGACGATCGGCACGCCGGTCGCGAGCTCCCGGGCAATGATTGCCTCGCCCGTCAGGCCTTCCATCGCCATGATCAGCGCGCGCAAGGAGTTGCCATGCGCAGCAACGAGCGTGCGCCGGCCGGAGAGAACCTGCGGCAGGATGCGGTGGATGTAGAAGGGCAGCACCCGCGCGGCGGTGTCCTTCAGGCTTTCCCCGCCCGGCGGCGGAATATCGTAGGAGCGGCGCCAGATATGGACCTGTTCCTCGCCCCATCTGGCGCGGGCGTCGTCCTTGTTGAGGCCGGAGAGTTCGCCATAATCGCGCTCGTTCAGCGCCTGATCGCGGATGGTTTCAAGGTCCGGCTGGCCGAGGCCTTCCAGGATCAGGCGGCAGGTATGCTGCGCCCGCGCCAGATCCGAGGTGAAGGCGATATCGAAGCGGACCCCCTTGGCCTTGAGCCGCGCCGCGCCGGCCTTTGCCTCCTCGATGCCCTGCGCCGTCAACGCCGGGTCTTTCCAGCCCGTGAACAGGTTCTTGAGGTTCCATTCGCTTTGACCATGGCGGCAAAGCACCAGCAGACGTTCCATGCAACTACCCTCTTTCGTCGACCACCCCCGATGAGTTCCCCTCACCGAGCACGCTCTTTCTCCACGTATTGCCGCCTTCTCGCGGGCCGGACTCATTGGCGCTTGAGCGGAACCCGAACCCTCCCGAAGAAATAAAAAATGCTCTAGCGCATTTTCCGATGAAGTGGATACCGGTTTATCGAAAGAAAATGCAACAAAACAACAAGATAGAGCGGTCGATCTGATTCAGTCAGATCGACCGCTCTAGAGAAACCGACGCCCCAGAATTACCGAGGCGTGGACCCCGACAAACCCGAGCAGCAGGGCAATCGAGAAGTCGATCCTGAAGCCCCAGTCGAGCGTGAGATACACGCCAAACCCGATGAGGCTGGCGACGCCATAAATCAGATAGTCACGCGCAATCGGAGACATCGCCATTCACCCCTGCAGCCCGAGAATATCGCTCATCGAATAGTGCCCGGGTTTTCTGGCGAGGCCCCACAGGGCTGCTTTCACGGCGCCTTGCGCGAACAGCCCGCGATCCTCCGCGATATGGCGCAATTCGATCCGCTCGCCATTGCCGGCGAGGATCACGGTATGCTCGCCAATGACGCTGCCACCGCGCAAGGCCTGGAAACCGATCGTTCCGGCTTGGCGCTCGCCGGTATGCCCATCGCGAACCCGGACCGACGCCTCGGCCAGCGCCACGCCGCGCCCCTTGGCCGCCGCATCGCCCAGCAGAAGCGCGGTGCCCGAGGGCGCATCCACCTTCATCCGGTGATGCATCTCGACGATCTCGATATCCCAGTCCGGCCCGAGCGAGGCCGCAGCCCGCTGGACCAGGGCCGCCAGCATATTGACCCCGAGGCTGAAATTGCCGGAGCGGATGATCACCGCGTGCCGGGCCGCGATATCGAGGGTGCCGATTTCCGCCGCGCTCATCCCGGTCGTGCCGATGACGTGAACCAGCCGCGCCTGGGCCGCGAGCGCGGAAAACGCGAGGGTCGCGGCCGGGGCGGTAAAATCGAGCACCCCCTGCGCCCGCACGAAAGCCGTCAGCGCGTCGCTCGTCACCGGGATGCCATTGGCCGGCACCCCCGCAACGAGCCCGGAATCCTGCCCGATGGCGGGCGAGCCCTCGCGCTCGATCGCGGCATGGAGCACCGTATCGGGATTTTCGGACACCGCGCGGACCAGCGTCCGCCCCATCCGGCCGGCCGCACCGACAACCACAAGGCGCATCGGGGTGGCGGTCATTGTTTCTCCTTGGCCAGCAAAACCGGGGCTGGCACCGCAAATTCGTCCAAGGCCCTAAATCTTCCGGCGATGCCGCCCTCGCGCGAAAACGCCTCAGCCGGCATGGCCGGCAACGATCACCAGATCCGACTCGGCGGCCTGATCGAGGAAAACCTTCGCCGCCTGGTATTCCGGGCTCTCGTAGCAGGCAAGCGCGGTGGCATAATCCTTGAACTCGATCACGACATTATGCTGGCGCGACGTCCCCTTGACGACCTTGCCAGCGGGGCCGCGCACGATGAATCTGCCGCCGAATTTCTGGAAGGCGATGCCGTTCAGCTCGCGGTATCGTGCGTAAGCCTCGGGGTTGATCACGTCGACGCGCGCGATCCAGTAGCCTTTTGGGGAATTTTCGGTCATGGCTCGCATCTCCAACTGGCCGCGCGCTTTTGGCGGACGGATCGACGTGGCATCTCGACAGACTTGCCCGATGCGTCACATATCCGTCAAGCGGTTGCGGCAAGAGGGTTGCCATTACGGTGCCCAAATACCGGGTTGAAATGAGGGAGTTCAGGATGCGCGCGCTTTGTTTGATTGTTCTGCTGGTCGCGGCCATCCAACCCGCCAGCGCCCAGAAGCTCGAACCCTTCCGCTTCATGGCCATCGGTGACATGCCCTACACGATCCCCCGGGACTACGAGAAGTTCGACCGGCTGATCGGCAAGATCAACAAGGAGACCAATCCCGATTTCACGATCCACGTCGGCGATATCAAATCCGGCTCGACGGCCTGCTCGGACGAGAATTTCAAGAAAGTCCTCGACCAGTTCCAGAGCTTCGAAGCGCCGCTGGTCTATACCCCCGGCGACAACGAATGGACCGACTGCCACCGCCAGAGCAACGGCAGCCACGACCCGATCGAGCGTCTGGCCAAGATCCGGTCGATGTTTTTCCCCGACCCCGGCAAGTCGCTCGGCAAGCAGAAGCTGAGCGTCGAAAGCCAGTCGGTGATCATGGCGGATAAATACGCCCGCTACGTCGAGAATCTGCGCTTCAAGATCAACGGCGTGTTGTTCGTCACCGCGCATATCGTCGGCTCGAACAACAATCTCGAACCGCGCGACCGCAAGGCGGCGATGGAGTTCTTCGACCGCGACGAGGCCAATATCGCCTGGCTCGACGCGGCCTTCGCCAAGGCGAAGGCGGAGGGTCTGAAGGCCGTCGTGGTGATGGCCCAGGCCGATCTCTACGACATCCGCCAGCAATTCCCGGCGGTGCCTTCCGCCTCCGGGTTCATCGGCACCATCAAGGCCTTCGAGCGCGGCTCGAAAACCTTTGGCGGCCCCATCCTCTACATCCACGGCGATGAGCACCGCTTCGTGATCGATCGCATGGTCGGCACCGATCTCAAGCCGATTCCGAGCGCGATGCGGCTTCAGGTCTACGGCGCCAACCAGGTGCATGGCGTTCTGGTGGGCGTGGACCCCAACACCGCCGGGGTCTTCAGCTTCACGCCGATCATCGTGCCGGAGAACGGCGACCACTAGGGTCTGGACCCGTTCGTCTTGCGGAAGCCGTGCCCGCGCGGTTAAACGCCTTCGACGATCACGAATTCGCCAACGCTGACCGGCCAGCGCAGCTTGCGCGCTTCAAGGTATTCGGGCGAGAAGAAATAGGCCCTCGCCTGTTCGAAGCTCTCGAATTCGAGGATCACGTTACGCGTGCGGCCCTCGCCCTCGGCGATCTCGAAACGCCCGCCGCGCGCCAGCGCCTTGCCGCCATACTGGGCAATGGCGGCGGTGGCCTTGGCGGCATAGGCCTTGTAGGCCTCGGGGTCATGCACCGAAACACGGCCGATCAGATATCCCTTGGGCATGGTCGTCTCCATTATGGGGTCAGGTGTTGTGGATCTCGTCGAGAATCGCGAGCAGGGCGGCTTTCGGATCGCGCGCGCCGGTAATCGGGCGCCCGATCACGAGGTGGTCCGCGCCGGCACGGATGGCTTGCCCGGGGGTCATCACCCGCTTTTGATCACCGACATCGCTCCCGGCCGGCCGGATGCCCGGCGTGATCAGCTTGAGCGTGCCGCCGACCGCGGCTCTCACGTTCACGAGGTCACCGGCCGAGCAGATGAGCCCGGCGCAGCCCGCTTCGAGGGCCTGCCTTGCCCGCAACACGACGAGCGTCTCGACATCCATGCCGTAGCCCGCCCGGGCGAGATCGTCGTTATCCATCGAGGTCATCACCGATACCCCGAGAATGCCCAGAGCCGAGCCGGCGGCGCCTTTGACGGCGGCGGCCATGGTCTGGGGGTAGGCATGAACGGTGAGGAACGTCGCCCCCATGCCCGCGATCTGGCCCACGCCCTTTTCGATCGTGTTCGGGATATCATGCAGCTTGAGATCGAGAAAAACCTTCTTGCCCGCCGAGATCAGCTCTCGGGCGAGATCGAACCCGCCGACGAAGGCCAGTTCGTAGCCGATCTTGTAGAAAGTGCCGGCATCCCCCAGCGTTTTGACCATGCCCCTGGCGGCAGAGACATCCGGCACATCGAGCGCGACGATGATTTTCTCGCGAAGCGCGGCATCGGCTGGCATGACAGGTTCCTCCCGGCTCAGGATGGCATGAAAAAGCCTGCAAGCCTCGGCTTCCGGGCGAAGAAGGCGCGAGCCTGTCCTGAAGGCCGTCCGCTATCACAGATTCGCCCATGGACAAACCCGATGCTCACCCGCGCGCAAACGCCGCTTCCGCGACAAGGCGCTTGAGGCAGGCGGCGAGAAATCCCGCGACATGGGCATCCTCGAGCTGGCCACCCTCCGGCAGCGCCTTGTCGGCGAAGGGCACCGATACCATTTCCGGCAGCACCAGCGCACCAAACCCGAGTTCGAGCGCGGCGCGGAGCTGCGTCAGCGCGCGATAGCCGCCGCGTGGCCCGGTCGAGGCGCCGCCGAGCGCGACCACCTTGGCGCCGAATGCCAAACTGGGTTTGGCGACGCTCGCCCAGTCCAGCGCGTTCTTGAGCAGGGGCGTGTAACCGGCGTTGTATTCCGGGCAGGCGATGAAGAACCCGTCGTGCGCATCGATCTCGGCGCGGAAGGCCCTGGCCGCATCCGGGATGCTGGCGCGCCCATCCTGATCGACGAACGGCAGCGGGTAGTCCGCCAGCGAGATCTCCTTGACGTTCGCACCGAGCGCGCGCAGATCGCGCGCGGCGACCGCCGCCAGACGGCGATTATACGAGGCCGGACGGGTTGATCCCGAAAAGACCAGAATCTTTGGCATGGCTTTCTCCGGCTAGCGGTTGATTTGATCAGCACATCTAGAGGAAGGTGGCGCGATATCCACCCCGCAACGGATTACCCCATGATTTTCGACGGAATGGTTCCCGCGATCGGCAACACCCCGCTGATCAAGCTCAAGCGTGCCTCGGAGGAGACTGGTTGCACCATTCTCGGCAAGGCCGAATTTCTCAACCCGGGACAATCGGTCAAGGATCGCGC
>CAZNAT010000003.1:0-3586 GCA_964571245.1 uncultured Methylobacterium sp. | reverse complement strand
AAAGGCCTCTTGAAAAAGGGCGGCGTTGTCGTCGAGGGCACCGCCGGCAACACCGGCATCGGCCTGGCGCTGGTCGGCAATACGCTGGGTGTGCGAACCGTGATCGTCATCCCCGACAGCCAGAGCGAGGAAAAGAAGCTCGCGCTGCGCATTGCCGGAGCCACGCTGATCGAAGTGCCGCCGGCGCCCTATTCGAACCCGAATAATTTTGTCCGCGTCTCCGGGCGGCTGGCGGAAGACCTCGCCAAATCCGAGCCCAATGGCGCGATCTGGGCCAACCAGTTCGACAATATCGCCAACCGGCAGGCGCATATCGAGACCACCGGCCCGGAAATCCTGCGCGATACCGGCGGCAAGATCGATGGCTTTATCTGCGCGGTCGGTTCCGGCGGCACCCTGGTCGGCACGGCGATGGCGTTGCGCGCGAAAAATCCGGGCATCCGGATCGGGCTGGCCGACCCCTTCGGCGCGGCGCTCTACAGCTTTTATACCACCGGCGAGCTGAAATCGGAGGGCTCGTCGATTTCCGAAGGCATCGGCCAGGGGCGGATCACCCGCAATCTCGAAGGCTTTGTGCCCGATTTCGCCTGCCGGGTCAGCGACGAGGAAGCGCTGAAGATCGTCTTCCAGCTCGTCGAGGAAGAGGGGCTAGTGCTCGGCTCCTCCTCCGGCGTCAATATCGCCGGGGCGATCCGGCTCGCGCGGCAAATGGGGCCGGGCCATACGATCGTGACCATCCTGTGCGATTATGGCACCCGCTATGCCTCGCGGCTGTTCAACCCCGAATTCCTTCGGGGGAAAAACCTGCCAGTGCCGCATTGGCTCGAAAATCACGCCGCGATCGCCGCACCGCTGGTATGACTTTCTCGAAAAAAAACATGCCCGCCGGAAAATGCGGGGAGCATTACGCGCGCGGGGGCATCACCCTTGCGTATCGCGATAAACCCAGACCCGCGCCGGTGGCAGGTTGAGCCAGACCCGCGGGCTGACATGCGCCGAGAAATCGCGGTTCTTCAGCGGCATCGGCGACACCGTCGCATAGGTAAACTGAATGAACGGGCATCCCTTGCCCATCATGCCGAAGCTCTCGCGCAACAACCCGATGCGCTGCGCCTCGGGCCGGGTGAACAGCGGCAGCGACGATACCACCGCGGCGGCGGGCTCCTCCAGCGTGGCGAGCGTATCACGTAGCGAATAGGCATCGCCTTCGACAATGCGCGCCCTGGGGAAACGCTTCTGCAGGAGGCGGCAGAAATCCTTGTTGAACTCGACGAGGATAAGCCGGTCTTCGGCAACACCGCGTGCGATCAGCGCCTCGGTCACCGGCCCCGTGCCGGGTCCAAGCTCGATCACCGGGCCGGGAACTTCCGGGTCGACGTAATGCGCCATCATCCGCGCCAGCGCCTTGCCAGAGGGATAGACCGCGCCGGTCATCAGCGGCTTGTCGAACCACGACTTGAGAAAACGCGCCTCGTCTTCAAGCTGCGTCTCGGCGGCGATCCGTTTGACAAAACGCTCGCCCGAGCGACGCATGTCATGGAATGCGGTGAAAGGACCATTCTGTCCGGACAAAGGCACATCCTAATGCTGACACGACACACCCGCGCGGCCCCAACCCTGCCCCGGACGGCTCTTCCTCGCGGAAGGACCCGGGAGCCCGGTTAGGCGCGCAGTCCTTCGTGAGCGAAAGACCATGCCTTCTATGACGAAAGACCATGTCGGTTTCAAGACCGGAAATGCCGGTTTCACCAAACTCAGCCGGCAGAGCCGCCGAAGAAGTCTTTCACGCGGGAGAAAAAGCCCGCCGATTCCGGGCTTGTCGCGCTGGAGGAATCCTTCTCGAATTCCTGCAGCAGCTCGCGTTGACGCCGGGTGAGGTTCTGCGGCGTCTCGACGATGGTCTGGACGTAGAGATCGCCCATTTCCTTCGAGCGCAACACCGGCATCCCGCGGGATCGCAGGCGGAACTGCTTGCCCGATTGCGTGCCTTCGGGAACCTTGATCTTGGCGTCCTTGCCGTCGAGCGTGGGCACGGTGATTTCGGTACCGAGCGCCGCGGCCACCATCGAGATCGGCACCCGGCAAAAGAGGTCCGCGCCGTCGCGGCTGTAAAACCCGTGCGGCTTGAGCGAGAGAAAGATATAGAGATCGCCGGAGGGCGCGCCGCGCATGCCCGCCTCCCCCTCGCCGGCAAGCCGGATGCGCGTGCCATCCTCGACGCCGGCCGGAACATTGACCGAGAGCGTCCGCTCGCGCGTGACGCGGCCTGCTCCCGAGCAGGATTTGCAGGGATCCTCGATCACCTCGCCGCGCCCGCCGCAGGTGGGGCAGGTGCGCTCGATCGAAAAGAAGCCCTGCGTCGCCCGAACCCGGCCCTGACCACCGCAGGTGCCGCAGGCCTTGGGCTTCGAACCCGGCTTCGCCCCGGTGCCGCTGCAGGCCTCGCAGGTGATGGAGGTCGGCACCTTGATGGTGGAATTCTTGCCGGCAAAGGCTTCTTCGAGCGTAATATCGAGATTGTAGCGCAAATCCGCGCCGCGTTCGCGGCCCCGGCCGCCCCCGCCGCGGCGCCCGCCACCACCGAACACGTCGCCGAAAATATCCTCGAAAATATCAGACATCGAGGAGGCGAACTCCGGCCCGAAGCCGCCCGGCCCGCCTTGTCCACCCCCTTCGAACGCCTGATGGCCGAAGCGGTCGTAGGCGCTACGCTTCTGCTCGTCGGAGAGCACCTGATAGGCCTCGTTCAACTCCTTGAACTTCTTCTCGGCCTCGGCATTACCCGGGTTCTTGTCGGGGTGATGTACCATGGCGAGCTTGCGGAAGGCCGCTTTGAGCGCCGCTTCATCCGCCGTTTTGGACACGCCGAGGATTTCGTAATAGTCACGCTTGGCCATGGATCAGGCTCCGGGTCGGACGTGGAAAGGCCCGGCTACGCGGCCGGGCCTTGACGCTTGGATCACAGCAATCGGCTTGCTTTCAAGAACACCGCCTTCAAGAACACCCGGCTCACGAAGCCTTCTTGCCCTTGTCATCGCCGGAGACATCCTTGAATTCGGCGTCGATGACGTCGTCCTTCTTGGTATCCTGACCCGCGCCGTCTTTTTCGGCATCGGCCTTGGCGGCTGCTTCCTGCTCGGCCTTGTAGATCGTCTCGCCGATCTTCATCGCCGCCTGCATGAGGTCGTTGGTCTTCGCGGTGATGGCCTCCGAATCCTCGCCCGAAAGCACATCGCGCAGGGCCGTGATCGCGCTTTCAACGGCTTCCTTGTCGGCCGCCGGCAGCTTGGCGTCATGCTCCCTGACCGATTTCTCGGTGGAGTGGATCATGCTTTCAGCCTGGTTCTTCGCCTCGACCAGCGCGCGGCGCTTCTTGTCTTCCTCGGCATGGGCCTCGGCTTCCTTGACCATCTTCTGGATATCGGCGTCCGAAAGGCCACCCGAGGCCTGAATGCGGATCTGGTGTTCCTTGCCGGTCGCCTTGTCCTTCGCGGTCACGTTGACGATGCCGTTGGCGTCGATATCGAAGGTCACCTCGATCTGCGGCACGCCGCGCGGCGCTGGCCCGATGCCGGCGAGATCGAAG
>CAZNAT010000002.1:90128-94381 GCA_964571245.1 uncultured Methylobacterium sp. | reverse complement strand
CTTCCCCGGCGGCCTCAAGGACTATCTCGCCGCATCGCTCGGCGACGATTTCCAGGTGACCCGGGAGATCTTCTCCGGCAAGAGCGACAGGCAGGGCGGCCATGGCGCGCTCGAATGGGCGGTGACCTGGTTCGGCGGCGACGGCTTCGTCAACTCCTACTGCAACACGATTCCCACCCACGAGGGCGGCACGCACGAGACCGGCTTCCGCAACGTGCTCACCCGCGGCTTGCGCGCCTATGCCGAGCTGGTCGGCAACAAGCGCGCCGCGATCGTCACGTCCGAGGACGTGATGATCTCGGCCGCCGGCATGCTCTCGGTGTTCATCCGCGAGCCGGAATTCGTCGGCCAGACTAAGGACAAGCTCGCCACCACCGAGGCCAGCCGCATCGTCGATGCCGCGATCCGCGATGCCTTCGACCACTGGCTGGCTGGAAACCCGGTCAAGGCGCTGAAACTGTTCGATTTCGTCGTCGAGCGCGCCGAGGATCGCCTGCGCCGCCGCGCCGAGAAGGATGTCCAGCGCAAGACCGCAGTGCGCAAACTGCGGCTGCCCGGCAAGCTCGCCGATTGCACCTCGAACACGCAGGGCGACACCGAACTGTTCATCGTCGAGGGCGATTCGGCGGGCGGTTCGGCCAAACAGGCGCGCAACCGGATGAACCAGGCCATCCTGCCGTTGCGCGGCAAGATCCTCAACGTCGCCAACGCGACCCGCGACAAGCTCGCCGCCAACCAGCAGCTCGCCGATCTCATGCTTGCGCTCGGCTGCGGCTCCGGCAGCCAGTATCGCGACGAGGAACTGCGCTACGGCAAGATCATCATCATGACCGACGCCGATGTCGATGGCGCGCATATCGCCTCGTTGCTGATCACCTTCTTCTACCGGCAGATGCCGAAGCTGATCGAAAACGGCCATCTCTACCTCGCCATCCCCCCGCTCTACCGCCTCACGCACGGCAGCAAGACGGTCTATGCGCGCGACGATGCCGACAAGGACCGGCTGATGGCGACGGTGTTCAAGGGCAAGAAGCCCGAGATCGGCCGCTTCAAGGGCCTTGGCGAGATGATGCCGGCGCAGCTGAAGGAAACGACGATGGACCCGTCGAAGCGCCTGATGCTCAAGGTGCAGGCCATCCTTGAGGACAAGGCCTCGACCGATGATTGCGTCGAACGGCTGATGGGCAACAGGCCCGAGGCGCGCTTTGCCTTCATCCAGGAACGCGCGGCCTTCGCCGAGGACCTGATCGACGTCTGACGTCAAGAGCCTCTGCGTGTCGAAGAAGCCCCCGTATGGTTTCGCGGCCGCCCCCCACAGACGGGAGCCTCGGGGCGCCGCGTCAGGCAGTTTTTGGATGCCCGGAAAAATCTGATAACCTTAACATTTGGTAATATAACTTTAGTATATTCTTATTAAGATGCTCGGATGCGCTTCGCGGGCAGAATGGCTTGCATTCCAATATTCGCCCGCAAGAAGGGAATGAGGGATCAAACCATGCCCGCCACGATATCCGCACGAATGATCGTTGCCCTGGTCTCGCTGTTCATCTGTTCGATCGCCCTCACGGCGGTCGCCTGGACCACCCAGAAAAAACAGGCCGACACCGTCGATGCGCTCTATACGGATTCGATTTCCCACATCCGGGACATGAAAAACGTCGCAGACCTCTACGCGGTCAACATCATCGATGCCGCGAACAAGGCCCGTGCCGGCATTTTCACGATGCCGGAGGCTAATAAGGCCATGCGGGATTCAACGGCGGAAATCGACAAGATCTGGAAGCCCTACCGGGCCGGTGCGCACACCGCCAGAGAACGCGCGCTGATCGAGGCCGTCGAGAAAAAAATGGCCGTGACCGAAAAGGTGCTCGCCAAGCTGCTCGACATCACCGGGAAGTCGGAACGCTCCGCCATGACCGATGCGATCATTGCCGAAAGCTACGCCGCCATCGATGAGGTGACGGATCTCGTCGGCAAGCTCGTCGATCTCCTGTTCGAGGAAGCCAAGGACAAGCGCGATGGTGCGCTTAAGGCCGGTGCCTTCGCCCAACTCGTCCTGATCGGCGTTTCGCTTCTGGCCATCGGGCTTTGTGGGCTCGCCATCGGCTACGTCGTTTACGGCGTTATTCACCCCCTGCGGCGCTCGATCCTGACCATGGAAGCCTTGGCGGCGTCCACGGTCGGGGCCTCCGCGCAAGGGGAAAACCGTACCGCCCAGCTCGCCTCGATCGAGATCGAGGGCACCAAGCGCCCGGATGAAATCGGCGCGATGGCGCGCACGCTGGAAACGTTCAAGACCTCCGGGATCGAGCGGCAACGGCTGAGGCTTGAGGCCGAAACCGATCAGCGCGCACGCCAGACCCGGGCGGAAAAGATCGAGACCATCATCGGGGAGTTCGAATCCGCTTCGATGAGCATCATCTCCAGTGTCGCGGCGGCCTCGTCCGAACTGGAAGCCTCGGCGAAACTGATGACCGAGGTCGCGGGCACCACGAGCACGCAATCGAACATGGTCGCGGCGGCAGCCCATCAAACCTCGGAAACGATCCAGGCGCTGGCCGCCACCGGCCGCGAACTCGCCGAATCGATCGACGAGATCGGCCGGCAGGCCGAGCAATCCTCCGGCCTCGCCGCCGCAGCCGCCGCCAAAGCCAAGTCCACCGATGGCATCGTCCTCCGCCTCAACGAGGCCGGCAATGCCATCGGCGAAGTCGTTGATCTCATCCGGTCGATTGCGTCCCAGACCAATCTTCTCGCGCTCAACGCGACGATCGAAGCCGCCCGAGCGGGCGACTCTGGCAAAGGCTTCGCCGTGGTTGCCGCGGAAGTGAAGGAACTTGCCAGCCAGACCAGCCGCGCCACCGATGTCATCGCCCAGCATGTCGAGGCGATCCAATCCGCCTCGGCCGAATCCATCGACGCCGTGGCCGAGATCACCCGGATGATCGAGGACATCAACCAGGTCGCCTCCTCGATCGCCGTGGCGGTTACCGAGCAAAGCGCCGCGACCACCGGTATTTCCGACAATGTCCAGCAGGTTGCGCAGGGAACCGCGCATACTTCCGAGAGCATCGCGGTGGTTTCGGAAGCTGCAACCAGCACCGGTTCGGCGGCTGGCCAGGTTCTCGATGCCTCCGAAGAACTGGCGCAGCAAAGCACGATGATGCGCGAAAAGGTCAGCACGTTCCTGCACGCCGTCCGCGCGGCATAACCGGCAAATCCGCACCTGAAACAGGAAAAGGGCGCCACGGGGCGCCCTTTTTTTGTTCTGTTTGGATGCGCGTCGGAGGCCGTGCCGGAGCGCTGCCCTTCCGGCGATCAGCGGGTTGGCCCGCCGGGGCCGCCCTCCATCCAGGGCCCGCGACCGGGCCCGCCGAAGCGATGGCGCCGGTTGGACAATTCCTCGACCCGGGCCTTCTGCTTGTCATCGAGCGTGGCGTAGAAGTTCTTCGTGGGCACCACGCTTTTTTCAGCGGTATCCGCCGCCTTGCGCAGGACGGTCGCGAATTTCTGCAGCTTTTCCGGCACCGTCGCCGTCCCCTGGGTGGCGAAATTATTGCAGACTTCGTCCCGCAAGTCCTTCAGCGCCGGTACCAGACCGGAGGCCAGCTTGTCCAGTTCGGCATTTTGCCCCGGCGTCAGGTCGAGATCGGCCTTGAGGAAGGCACGGGCAACGCCCTCGAACTTCAAGGGATCGCGCTCGCAGAGGCGCTGCATGCCGGCCGCGCGCTCGTGCCCGGCCATCGGGCCGCGACCATGCCAGCGTGACCCGTAACCGCCATCGCGGGCCCAATCGGCGATGCCGACGCCGACGCCGATCGTCAGAATGGCCGCGCCTGCCAGCATCCATTTCGAGGTCGCAGAGCCAAAGAACGGCTTTTTCTCACTCATTTGTTCGTCTCCTGTTGTCGCCAACCCGGCCAAGAGAAGCGCCGGATGCGGGAGAAATTCAACTTAAAGCTTGGCAATGTCCCGGTTAGCTGGAGGCAATGGGCGACGTCCCAATCCCCGGATACGGTTTGTTAAGCATGTTTCCTCACTGTTGGTGGAGGTGAACCAACAGGTGCTTGATGAAAGAAATTCTGTCGTTTTTTTCCGGCGAGCATCGGCTTGTGCGTCGCTACGTCCTGCTCTCGATCGCCATGGTGGGCTTTACCTTCGCCGCAGCCCAGGGCCTGGTCGTCTCGGCCGATGATGCCGGCGCCGAGGCACCGGAGCGGCAATTCCAGTTCCTGCACGATCGCGTTCAGCAG
>CAZNAT010000002.1:75165-90118 GCA_964571245.1 uncultured Methylobacterium sp. | reverse complement strand
TGATGGTCCCGGATCAGGCCATCCGCATCTCCGCCGGTTCAACCCAGACCGGCACCCGGACCTATACGCTCACGCGCTCGGTTCTGGATGACGGGTTGACAACCGGTTCGATCCACCGCCCAGGCGCACCCCGCGTCGATCCGTGCAAAAACTGACGCTGCTGGAACAGAACCGCAGCGGCGGGGCAAAGCCGCAGCAAGGCCCCTTGGGGCACCAACGCCGTGATTCCACCGTCCCCGTTACCGGTATCCGGTGAATTTTCGCGCGATCTCCAAGTTTGATCTTGCTTTTGCTGGCCAATTCGCGCTTATCCGCAACATCGTCCGCCCGCAATCGGGCATGAAGAGCTGGGCCTACTGTCTGGCCGCTCGCGTTTGACGATACATGGTGCTCATGACCTTTTCTGAACTTGGCCTTTCCCAACGAGTGATCGATGCGGTAACCGCTGCCGGATACACGCAGCCGACCCCGATCCAGGAACAGGCAATTCCCCACGTCCTGCAACGCAAGGACGTTCTCGGCATTGCCCAGACCGGCACCGGCAAGACCGCTGCCTTCACCCTGCCGATGCTCTCGCTTCTCGAACAGGGCCGTGCCCGCGCCCGCATGCCGCGCACGCTCATCCTCGAGCCGACGCGCGAACTCGCCGCGCAGGTCGAGGAAGCCTTCGTCAAATACGCGCCCAACCAGAAACTCAACGTCGCCCTGCTGATCGGCGGCGTCTCCTTCAACGACCAGGACGCCAAGATCACCCGCGGCGTCGATGTGCTGATCGCGACGCCGGGCCGGCTGCTCGACCATTTCGAGCGCGGCAAGCTGCTGCTCACCGGCATCGAGATCCTTGTCATCGACGAAGCGGACCGCATGCTCGACATGGGCTTCATCCCCGATATCGAGCGGATCGCCGGGCTGTGCCCGTTCACCCGGCAGACGCTGTTTTTCACCGCCACCATGCCGCCCGAGATCAAGCGCATCACCGACCAGTTCCTGTCGAACCCGGTGGTGATCGAAGTCGCGCGCCCGTCGTCGGTCGTCACCACGATCACGCAACGCCTCGTCGCCACGCATGGCAAAGACTACGAGAAGCGCGTCACGCTGCGCCGGCTGATCGGCGAGGCCCAGGCCATCGAAGGGCCGGGCGTGCTCAAGAACGGCATCATCTTCTGCAACCGCAAGAGCGAGGTCGCGGCACTGCACCGTTCGCTGCAGAAATACGGTTTTTCGGTCGGCGCGCTGCACGGCGATATGGACCAACGTTCGCGCATGAATGCGCTCGAGGCCTTCCGCAAGAACGAGCTGACCCTGCTGGTCGCGTCCGATGTCGCGGCCCGCGGGCTCGATATTCCGGATGTCAGCCACGTCTTCAACTTCGATATTCCGCACCACGCCGAGGATTACGTCCACCGCATTGGCCGCACCGGGCGTGCCGGTCGGCTCGGGGCCGCGTTCACGCTGGTGGCGCGCGGGGACGAGAAATACCTCGCCGCGATCGAAAAACTCGCGGGCGTTGCGATCGAATGGGAAGGTGGCGATCTTTCCTCGCTGCCGCCGCGCGAGGAAGGCGAGGACGATCGCCCGGCGCGCCGGGGCCGTGAAACCGGCCGCGAACGCGAGAAATCACGTCGACCGGCACCGCGCCACGGCGAAGGCCGCGAGCATGTGCGCACCGCCAAGGAGCAGAAAATTCTCGATTCGGCCGCAGGTTCCGAGCCCGGCGCCGCCGAGGAACGGGCACCGCGCCCGGAACGCGCACCGCGCGCGGATCGTCCGCCAAGAAACGAGCGTGCGCCTGGTGCCGAGCGGGCACCGCGAGCGGAGAGAGCACCAAGGCCCGAACGCGCCGCCGGTGGAGAAGCCGCCGAACCGAGAGCCGAACGCCCGGCGCGCAGTGATGCCGCGCCGCGTCGCGAGCGCCCGTCCTCTTCCGATCGTCCTGGCCGGGATGATCGCCCTGCCCGCACGGAACGCGCGCCGTATCAGGGCGAACCGCGGCGGGAGCAGAACCCGCGTCGCCACCGCGACGACGATGGCGGCCCAACGCCGAAGGGCTTCGGCGATGCGCTGCCGGGCTTTTTGATGCGGGCCCCGCCGTCCGGCAAAAAGTAAACGCTCCCCGGCCAATAGCAGGTCCGGGGGCTTGCTCCCGGGACTGGCGCAACGCACGTGACGGTTGGCGGTTGGGGCCAATCCTGTGGTCCCGGCGCGCCGCTTTGCGGGGCGTTCTGTCCGCGCCGGTTTTTTATCCGCGCGGCCTTTTCCCATTCTTCCAGGCCGGTTTCGTCCCTTACTTCCTGGGCTTTCGGGATTTCTTCGATGTGGCCGCGCGTGGCTTGTCCACGCGTGGCTTGGCCGCCTGCGCCCGACGCGAGGCCGCCAGCGATGTCGCGACGCAGGCCTTGAGAAGTTCGGGATCGTCGTAGGCCGCCTCCGGCAAGGAAAAATAGCTCATCACCGATTGCTCACCGCTTTTTTTGGTGAAAACGAACGGCTTTGAGCCTTTCTCCTCGAAAAAGGCTCGGTTTTCCGCATCGGTCTTGAAATAGAAGACGCCGCTGTCCTCGAAGGCGAAAATCAGCCCTTCCGCGTAAAGCCCGGCACCGCCGAACATCCGCTTGATGCTCACCGGGATGACCGGCGCAAAAAATTCCTGAATGTCGATCTTGTCCACCTCGGTGGTTTCCTATTCCGGTTTTTGGGCCGGCCGGGATTTCCCGCCAGCGCTCCGCTTCTTCTTCGGCGGCAGCGCGCGGGCAATGTCAAGCGAGAGCCGGGCCCAGCTGGCGAGCGCCTCGGGGTCGTCGAGGAAAGTTTCGGGCATCCGCCACCAGGCGCGAACCGTGACGCGCTTGCCACGCGCTTCATAGGTGAAGGGTTCGGCCCCGATCTCGAGGTAGCGCGGCTCGGAGGCGGCATCGCACCTCAGGCAGATCTCGTCGCTGAACACCAGCGCGATGCAGAAATCCCCGGCATAAACGCCATGGCCGGAGAACATCCGCTTCAGCCGGACCGGGCCAAACGCCGAGAAGAGTTCTTCCACCCATTCAGGATCGGCCGCCATCGACGATCAGCCGCCGCGTCCCCCGGCAGCCGCCAAGGCGCCCGGCGCGGCCGGCGTGATGGCGACGCTCTCGCCGCAGCCGCAGGCCGAGGTCTGGTTGGGGTTGTTGAACACGAAGGTCGAGGCGAATTTATCGGTTTTCACGTCCATCTCGGTGCCCAGCAGGAACAGCACCGCCTTGGGGTCGATCAGCACCGTGACCCCCTTCTCCTCGATGATCTCGTCGAACGGGTTTTTCGTGGCCGCGTATTCCATCGTGTAGGACATGCCGGCGCAGCCACCGTTCCGGACACCGACCCGGATGCCCATGATCGGCGTTTCCGCGGCGGCAATCACGCTGCGGATGCGTTCGGCCGCGGCGTCGCTGAGCGACATCACCCGGAACGAACGGCGGGCGGGCGTGGGGGCGGCGGAATTGGCGGGTGCGGGAGAAGAAGACGTCACATTCGTGGCCATCGGCGGTGTTTCCTTTTCCGATCCGGGTTCAAGGCCCGGACGGGGCAACGGGTTAAACTCTATAGCGCATTATCGCGCGATTGGCATTCTTGTACGGCGCCGTTTCCGGATGTTTACCGCACTCGTTATCCACGCCGGGCGGAAGATGGCGGGTTCCTGTGATTATACCCTAAGAATTGTTGCGAAAAAAACCAGAGGGCGGTGATATGCGGCCATCGCAATTGTCGAGTTTGATATGATTCTGCCCTCGCCGCTCCCCGTTCTGCGCACCGCCCGCCTCGTCTTGCGCCGGCCTATCGCCTCCGATATTGCCGACCGGCATACCATCGGGCGGGACCCTGAAATCTACCGCATGCTGGGCGCCGATACGCGGAGCATGCCGGCACTGACGGAAGATCAGGCCAAGGCCTGGGTCGAGAACATCGTCAGCCACCCCGCCGCCTGGGTCATCGAGTGGCAGGGCCGGGCCATCGGCGAGATCCTGCTCGACAACTTCGTCGAAGCGGACAAGCGCGCCGGGCTGATCATCGGCATCCTCGATCCGCATGCGCTCGGCAAGGGCCTTGGCACCGAGGCCATCAAGGCGATCGCCGAATTCTCGTTCGACACCCTCGGTCTGCACAAGCTGTCGATGCGCGTGCTGGCGTTCAACACCCGCGCCATTCGTGCCTACGAGCGCGTCGGCTTCATCCGCGAGGGGCTCGAACGCGAAAGCGCGCTGATCGGCGGCACCTGGTACGATGACGTTATCGTCGGGCTGCTCAAGCGGGATTTCGATGCCCTGCGCGGCAGTTCCAGCGAAAAGAAGGCCGAGGCGAGCTACCGGAGCTGAGGCGCTTCTTCCGCCCTCAAGGCGCGCATCACCCGCGCAATAAACCACCAATGCCATAGCCAGAGCGCCAGCGCGATAACGCTTGCCGCCTCGCCGAGCCGGGATGGCACCAGCGCGAGCACCTGCGCAACCGCCCAGCCATAACCCGAAACCGCGCCGAAGCGCGTGAAGCCGGCAAGGCGCGGATTGATCGCGGCTTCGGCGCGGATCGAAGTCGTCACGCCGCGGATGATAAAGAAGTCTTCGATGATGTTGTAGAACGGCACGAACATCAGCCACACCGCACGCGGCGCCATCGCCCGGTTGGCTGGCGCGATGCGCGTTAGACAGGCCTGGAGGCTCCGGCAATAGAGTGCGATGCCGATCAGGAAGGCCGCAACGATCGCCGCCGCCGTGCCCCAGCCGAGCGCAGAGACCGAGGCAAGAACGCCCGCCCGCCCCTCCGGCGTTGCCAGTGGATAGAGCATCGCGATGGCGACCAGCACCGAGCCGGCCAGTTTGGCAAGGAGCAGCGGCACGGTGCGAAACCTCGGGGCTAAGGTTTCAACCGGATATAAATCCCGGTGAAGCTGACATTGTTGCCGCCACAGCCGCCGTTATCCTCGACCAGAAGATAGCGCCCAAACAGCTGAAGCCTTGCCCGGCATTCCGATCGATCATCCCCGAATGGCTTTGTCGGATCCGTGTAATCTTCACCAAAAGCCATGATGTTGCCTTCCGGGGTAGCCTCGCCTTCCAGCTCCCCGATATTGATGGCGCCGCGCGCGACACGCCCGGCATCATGGGCGCCATAGGTCGCCTGCCCGGCAAGCTTCAACTTGCCAGCTCCCGCCGTGATCGTGATTTCAGCCTCGGCGGAGCGCGTCCATTGCCCCTGCCAATCCCCGAGTTTGGCCTCCGGAACCTTGATTTCCTGCAACGCCGCCAGAGGGAGATAGCCGTTCGTCTCAGGGAACTGGCCTTTGACCCGCTTCGCATTCGGCGAAACATAGGCCGCGCAGAGATAGGCGCCATTGGACCAGCCGGTGAGCAGCTCGTCACCCGGTACGACAAAGCCTTTACGCTGGCATTCCGGCGCACTGGATGGACAGGACGATTTGGCCTTCGAGAGCTTGTCCTCGACGAAATGCACCCGGGGAACCGGCGCAACAACCCGCATCAGACGGACCGGAATGGCTTCGCCAAACACCTGAACGCCCGGGCAAATGCCCTTCTCCTTGAGGCTTTGTGCGCTCGCCGGCGCGGAAGAAACGGCCAGGGCTGCGCAGGTGGCGGCGCACATCAGTGCGGTTTTCGATACCATGGTAAAATTCAATCCTCGCAGGGATGGCGGCGGATGAGCGACGAACTACCACATATCGAGGGCGACGCGCGCCTCGTCCGACATCCGGCTCTGGTCCCAGGGCGGATCGAAGGTCATGACGACCTTGCAGCCGGAAACCCCGGGCACGGCAAGAACGGCGGTCTCCACCCAGCCCGGCATTTCTCCGGCCACCGGACACCCCGGCGCGGTCAGCGTCATGTCGATGGTGATGAAGCGCTCGTCGGAAATATCGATGCGGTAGATCAGCCCGAGCTCGTAGATATCCGACGGGATTTCCGGGTCATAGACCGTTTTGAGCGCGGCGATGATGTCGTCCGTCAACTGATCCAGCGCTTCGGGCGAGAGCGCACCAGAGGTGACCTCGGCAGCCTTCGCATCGGGCTTCTTTGCATCGATCAGCGTCATTTCATCGGTCATCGTCGAGAAATCCATTGTTGTTTCATCAACATAGAGCAAAACCCTAGCTGAAGAGCTTATCCGCCCGGACCAGCGCATCGGCGAGCCGGTCGACATCCTCGAAAGTGTTATATAGGGCAAAACTCGCGCGGCAGGTAGCGGTGAGACCGAAGCGTTTGAGCAGCGGCATCGTGCAATGCGTCCCGGCCCGCACGGCGACGCCCTGCCGGTCGATGACGGTGGCGATATCATGCGCATGCGCCGCTGCATGGCTGAACGACAGGATCGCGCCCTTGTTGGCCGCCTTGCCGAGGATCGAGATCGAATTAATCGCCGAGAGCCGTTCGGTGGCATAGGCGAGCAGCGCATCCTCATGCGCCTTGATCGCGGGCTTGCCGATCGCGTTGACATAATCGATCGCCGCCCCCAGCCCGATCGCCTGCACCAGCGGCGGCGTGCCGGCCTCGAAGCGATGCGGCAGATCGGCATAGCTGACGCCGAACTCGGTCACTTCGCGGATCATCTCGCCGCCCCCCAGAAAGGGGGGCAGCTTTTCGAGCCATTCGCGCTTGCCGTAGAGCACGCCGATGCCCGACGGCCCGTAGAGCTTGTGGCCGGTCATCACGTAAAAATCGGCGTCGATATCCTGCACGTCGATATCCAGATGCACCGCCGCCTGGGCGCCATCGACCACCACGGGAATACCGCGCGCATGGGCAAGCGCGATCACCTCTTTGACCGGCACGATGGTGCCGAGCGCGTTCGACATCTGGGTGATCGAGACGACCTTGGTGCGGCTGGTGAGCAGCTTTTCGAATTCCTCAAGCAGGAAATTGCCGTCAGAATCGACCGGCGCCCATTTGATGATCGCGCCGATGCGCTCGCGCCAGAAGTGCCAGGGCACGATGTTGGAATGGTGCTCCATGATCGAGAGCACGATCTCGTCGCCCTCGCCGATATAGAGGTGCCGGCCGAGCGAGGAGGCGACGAGATTGAGGCTCTCGGTCGCGTTCTTGGTGAAGATGATCTCGTCGGTCGAGGCGGCGTTGAGATGCCCCCTCACCTTCTCGCGTGCCGCCTCGAAGGCATCGGTCGCGGCATTGGCGAGGTAGTGCAGCCCGCGATGCACATTGGCGTATTCGGTCTCGTAGGCTGTTCGCATCCGGTCGAGCACCTGCCGCGGCTTCTGCGCCGAGGCGGCGTTATCGAGGTAGGTCAGCGGCTTGCCGTAAGGCTCAAGCGCAAGCGCGGGAAAATCGGCGCGGATACGGGCGAGATCATAGCTCATGCCGCCACCTTCCTGCGTGCGCCAAGCCAGGTGCTGACCTTGGCCGCGAGCGCCTCGCGCAGGCCCTCATGGCGGATCGCCTCCAGTGCTTCATCGAGAAAAGCTTCCACGAGCAGCGCTTCGGCCTCGGCCCGCGGCAAGCCGCGCGCCATCAGGTAGAATAGCTGGTTCTCGTCGAGCGCGCCGCAGGTGGCGCCATGCGCGCAGACGACGTCATCGGCGAAGATTTCCAGCTCCGGCTTGTTGCTCATCCCCGCTTCATCGGAAAGCAGCAGCGCGTTCGACGCCATCTGCCCGTCGGTTTTCTGCGCGTGCGGGCGGACGATGATCTTGCCCTGAAAGACGCCCTGCGCCTCGCCGTCGATGGCCGCCCGGAACAACTCGCGGCTTTCCCCATGCGGCACGGCGTGATCGACCACCAGCGTGTTGTCGCAATGCTGGCGCGCGTTGAGCATCGTCACGCCGTTGAGGCGGAGTTTGGCATTCTCGCCGGCATAGGTCACGAAGCTCTGGTGGCGGGAAATCTCGCCGCCCGAGGTGAAATTCAGCGACATCAACTCCGCTTCCGCACCGAGCGTCGCCGCCAGCGTCGAGAGCACCAGTGCCTTGTCGCCGGCCTCGTTGAGGCGGATATGCTCGACCTTCGCGCCATCCCCGAGAATGAGTTCGACGACCTGATTGCTCTGGTAGGGAACCCCATCCGGGCCGGAATGGCTCTCGATCAGCGTGAATTCCGCCCCGGCCGCAACCTCGACGATCACGCGCGGCATGATCGAGGCCGGCGCCGTGAAGGTTTCAACGAAGGCCAGATGCAGCGGTGCCTCGATCGCGCCGGCAACCGAAATCACCACACCCTCGCGGCACAGCGCGGCGTTGAGATCGACGACGATATCGCTGGCGGCCCCCATCGCGGTGCCGAGCGAGGCCTTGCCGGCGCACAGGGCTTCCGCCAGCGGCAGGATCGAGACGCCTGGAGGCATGGCGCCGGCCCCGGACATCGCGCCATTGGCGAAGGCGATGCGTGAGGCGCCGGTCAGGGAAAAAACCGTTTTACAACCTGAAGTTGCGCTACTCTTCTTCGATCCCGATTCATCGTGCTCGGCTTTCGATTCATCGCGTTCAGGTTTTGAACGAGGTGCCAACACCCGCATCAGGTTCCTGAGATCGGTGTAGTGGTAGCTTTCGACGCGCTTCGACGGCAGCCCTGCCTTCTCGAACCGCGCCAAGGCTTCCGCACGGGCCACCGCCGCACCGGGCAGCGACGCCTGCTCGGCCTTGAAGCGTTCGATCAACGCCGTCTCAGTGGCGGTCCGCATCTGGATCACGGGCGTGCTCATGCTCAGGCCGCCTGATCGGTGTATTCGGCGTAGCCGTTCTTCTCAAGCTCCAGCGCGATTTCCGGCCCGCCGGATTTCACGATGCGGCCCTTGGCCATGACATGCACGACATCCGGCACGATATGGTCGAGGAGGCGCTGGTAGTGGGTGATGACCAGCATGCCGCGATTTTTCGCCCGGAGCGCGTTGACCCCCTCGGCGACGATGCGGAGCGCATCGATATCGAGGCCGGAATCGGTCTCGTCGAGGATGCAGTATTGCGGGTCGAGCAGCGCCATCTGCAGGATTTCCATGCGCTTCTTCTCGCCGCCGGAAAAGCCGACATTGAGCGGGCGCTTGAGCATATCCGGGTCGATCCCGAGTTTGGCCGCCGCGCCACGCACCGCCTTGATGAACGCGCCGGGGGTGAGTTCGGCCTCGCCGCGCGCTTTGGCCTGCGCGTTCATCGTCGCCTTGAGGAAGGTCATGGTGGCGACACCCGGAATTTCGGGCGGGTACTGGAAGGCGAGAAACACCCCCGCCGCCGCGCGCTCATTGGCCTCCATCTCGAGGATGCTCTCACCGTTGATGAGGATGTCGCCTTCGGTAATCTCGTAGTCTTCCTTGCCGGCGATGACATAGGAGAGCGTCGATTTTCCGGAGCCGTTCGGCCCCATGATCGCCGCGACCTCGCCCGGCTTCACCGTGAGATTGAGACCGTTGAGGATTTTCTTGCCGTCGATTTCGACGTGGAGGTTCTTGATTTCAAGCATGGGTTTGTTCCGTTCAAAGTTCTGTTTTGGTTTAGCCGAACCAGTGTTGGTGCATGGCCTTCAAGAACGCTGGATCATCCGCCGGATAACTCGATTTATTCCCGATCACGCTATCGATCCCGCATTTGGGACAAAGCGCTGTCGTTTCCTCGTCTGTCCATTCAATGATTTCGGCAGGCTCGAAAACCACGAGGCAATAGAAGCACCCGCATTTATCGCTCTCAAGAATGGCCTCCCGATGCCTGCGGCACTTGGGATGCGCCAAGATCAGCGCGGCTCCGGAATAGAGGGACGCATCCATCACCCCACGTTCCCCGCTTTCACCTTCGCCTGCTTCAGCTTGAGGTTCACCACCGCGAGTTGACGGTTCAGCGCATCGAGTTTGCTGCCCGCAGAGGACGGCAGCTTGCGGCCCGGCAACTGCCGGCCGAGATCCGGCGACAGCGCCGCAATCGCGTCGGTGATGCGGGCGCGTTCGGCTTCGAGGGTGGTCACGTCAGACATGGTTTTGTTCCGTATCAATTGTCATAGCCGTCTCCATCGTCATTGCGAGAAGCGTAGCGACGAAGCAATCCATCTTCCTTGCGCCGAAAAATGGATTGCCGCGTCGGCGCTTCGCGCCTCCTCGCAATGACGTTCGTGATATTCACCCCACGCTCCCCTCAAGGCTGATCGCGATCAGCTTCTGCGCTTCCACCGCGAATTCCATCGGCAGCTGCTGGAGCACATCCTTGACGAAGCCGTTGACGATCAGCGCCACCGCGCTTTCGGCGTCGAGCCCGCGCTGCATGCAATAAAACAGCTGATCCTCGGCGATTTTCGAGGTCGTCGCCTCGTGCTCGAAAATCGCGGAAGCGTTCTTGCTCTCGATATAGGGGATCGTGTGTGCGCCGCATTCCTGCCCGATGAGAAGCGAGTCGCAGTTGGTGAAGTTGCGCGCGCCGGTCGCTTTCCGGTGGGCCGAAACCTGCCCGCGATAGGTGTTGTCGGACTTACCCGCCGCGATGCCCTTGGCGATGATCTTCGAGGTCGTGTTCTTGCCCAGATGGATCATCTTGGTGCCCGAATCGACCTGCTGCATCCCGTTCGAGATCGCGATCGAGTAGAACTCGCCCGAGGAGCCATCGCCGCGCAGGATGCAGGAGGGGTATTTCCAGGTGATCGCCGAGCCGGTTTCGACCTGCGTCCACGAGATCTTGGAATTCTTGCCGCGGCAATCGCCGCGCTTCGTCACGAAGTTGTAGATGCCGCCCTTGCCTTCGCTATCGCCCGGATACCAGTTCTGGACGGTCGAATACTTGATCTCGGCGTCATCGAGCGTGACGAGTTCGACCACCGCCGCGTGCAGCTGGTTCTCGTCGCGCTTCGGGGCCGTGCAGCCTTCGAGATAACTGACGTAGGCGCCCTTGTCGGCAATGATCAGCGTGCGCTCGAACTGGCCGGTTTTGCTCTCGTTGATGCGGAAATAGGTCGAAAGCTCCATCGGGCATTTGACCCCCGGCGGGATGTAGACAAAGGAGCCATCCGAGAACACCGCCGAATTCAGCGTCGCGTAGAAATTGTCGGTCGTCGGCACCACCGTGCCGAGATACTGCTTCACGAGCTCGGGATGCGTGTGCACGGCTTCCGAGATCGCGCAGAAGATCACACCGACCTTGGCGAGTTCGGCCTTGAAGGTCGTGACCACCGAAACCGAGTCGAACACCGCATCGACCGCGACGCGGTTCTGCGGCTCGACGCCGGCCAGCACCTCCTGCTCGCGCAGGGGAATGCCGAGCTTGGCGTAGGTCTTCAACAGTTCGGGATCGACCTCGTCGAGGCTCTTCGGCCCCGGGGTGTTCTTCGGCGCGGAATAATAGTGCAGATCCTGGAAATCGATCGGCGGATACTGGCAGCGCGACCACACCGGCTCGGTCATCGTCAGCCAGCGCCGATAGGCCTCGAGCCGCCAGTCGAGCAGCCATTGCGGCTCGTTCTTCTTGGCCGAGATGTAGCGGACGATATCCTCGCTCAGCCCCTTGGGCGCGAGTTCGCTCTCGATATCGGTGACAAAACCGTACTTGTACTGGTCAACGTCGATGGTCTTGACGGTTTGAACCGTCTCTTTCACCGCTGCCACTCTATCCTCCTCTTCGGCTTCAAGGGCCGAGGGTTATGCCAAGTCTACGTTCCGAAACCGCAGCCCGATCAGGCCGCGGCGATATTCTTTTTCTGCCCTGCCGCAAAATCTTCACGCGAACCGGAGCCCACTTCGCTTGATTTTGCGCTGCTTCTCTGCCGCTGTAACTGGCGCGCGAGCGAAGCCAGGCAATGCTCCAGTTCGTCGATTGTCGTCGCCTCGCCGATCGAAACCCGGATCGCGCCGGCTTTCACCCAGTCCGGCTGCCCCATCGCTTTGAGCACATGGCTGGCCTTGACCTTGCCTGACGAGCAGGCCGAGCCGCTCGATACCGCAACGCCGTCGAGATCGAAAGCGATCAATGCCTGTTCGGCGCGAAGGCCGGGAATGGCAAAGCACGTCGTGTTGGGAAGACGTGGCACGTCTCGACTCACGATGGCAACATCCGGCACCAAGCGATTCAATCTCAACTCGAATTGATCGCGAAGCTGACTCATTTTCTGAACAGCCTGATCCATCCCGCGAACCGCCTGCGCCGCAGCCCCCATGCCGGCGATGCCGGGCAGGTTCTCGGTGCCGCCACGCTGGCCGCGCTCCTGCCCACCGCCTTTGAGGAAGGCTTCCGCGAGTCGCGTCCGGCTATCGCGGAAGACGATCGCGCCGACGCCCTTCGGCCCGCCAAACTTATGCGCGGAGATGAAAACGGCGTCCGCACCAAGGGCCCTGATATCGACATCGACCTTGCCTGGCCCCTGCACGGCATCGACAACCAGCGCACCGCCAGCGTCGTGAACAATATCGGCCAGCATCCGGATGTCCTGCACGACACCCGTTTCGTTATTCGCAAGCTGGATCGCCACCAGCGCCGGACCGCCCTGCGCGAGCATGGCCTTGAGCGCCTCTGCATCGACAATGCCGTGGCTATCGACCGAAATGATCGCCGCCGCCGGTCCCGCCGCCGCGATCACCGCCGCGTGTTCGATCGCCGACACCATCGGCCGCAGACCACCCGCAAGATCCTTGCCGCAGCAGCCGGAAACCCCGGCGTGGAACAGCGCATTCGCCGCTTCGGTGGCACCGGAGGTGAAAACCACGTTCTCCGATTCGCCACCCACCAGCCTGGCGACATCGGCCCGCGCCTGTTCGAGAAGGGCGCGCGCGGCACGGCCCTCGGCGTGGATCGAGGAGGGGTTTCCGGCAAGATCCAGCGCCGCCACGACAGCCGCCTTCGCGCACCGATGGATCGGCGTCGTGGCGTTCCAGTCGAGATAGGCTCGGGCCGGTGTCATCCGTTCCTCTTGGTCCATGCTTCCCGGGTAATCCATGCCGCTTGAGCCATCCATTCCTCGCGCGCGGCATCGGCAACCACGAAAATCATCGCATTTCGTTGAGGGCTATGCTAACGCCCAGCGCCTGTGACGCTTATCAACCGGCGTCAGATCAAAAATCCGGAAAGTTTTTAGAATTATTCTAAGAAACGTTCCACGCTCTATTTTTCTTAACGGGTGCGTCAGCCCCGTCAAGCGCAACATGCGCACCGGTGGGCGGAAACAAGGGTTCCGGTCACCGGTGCTGCTGTCAGAAGACGGATAAGTTCATGCCTGAAGTCATCTTCAATGGTCCCGAGGGTCGCCTCGAAGGGCGCTACCAGCCGGCCAAGCGGCGCGGTGCCCCGATCGCGATCGTGCTGCATCCGCATCCGCAATTCGGCGGGACGATGAACAACCAGATCGTCTACCAGCTGTTTTACACCTTTCTGGATCGCGGGTTCTCGGTGCTGCGGTTCAACTTTCGCGGTGTCGGCCGCTCCGAAGGTACCTTCGATCACGGCACCGGCGAACTCTCCGATGCCGCCGCCGCGCTCGACTGGATGCAGGCCATCAACCCCGATGCCCGCTCGTGCTGGATCGCCGGTGTTTCCTTCGGCTCCTGGATCGGCATGCAGCTCTTGATGCGCCGGCCGGAGATCGAGGGCTTCATCTCGATCGCGGCGATGGCCAATCGCTATGATTTCTCCTTCCTCGCGCCCTGCCCCTCCTCCGGGCTGTTCGTCCATGGCGACAAGGATCGCGTCGCGCCGGTCAACGAGGTGATTGCGGTGATCGACAAGGTGAAGGTGCAGAAGGGCGTCAAGCTCGATCACGCCATCATCGAAGGCGCCAACCACTTCTTCGAAAACCGCGTTGACCAGCTGGTCGGCACCGTCGGGAGCTATCTGGACACGCGTCTGGGGATCGTGAAGGAATAGCCTTTGCAGCATCGAACCAGACGCGAAACCAGAGGGCGGCGGACATGCCGCCCTTTTCATTTGCCGCCCTTTTCATTTGAAGTGCCTTGCTGTAGCGAGCCATCCACAACCCGAAGAACGGTGCCGCCATGTCCGATTTCACGCCCAAATCCGAGTTCCTGGTCACGCTGAAGGAACGCGGCTTTATCCATCAATGCTCGGATTTCGAAGGCCTGGATGCCAAAGCCGCCAAAGGCGACGTGATCGCGTATGTCGGCTACGATTGCACCGCGTCGAGCCTGCATATCGGCAACTACATCTCGATCATGATGCTCTACTGGCTCCAGCAGTCCGGCAACAAGCCGATCACGCTGATGGGCGGCGGCACGACGCGCGTCGGCGACCCCTCCGGCAAGGATGAATCGCGCGCGATCCGCACCATCGAGGAGATCGACGCCAACAAGGACTCGATCAAGGGCGTATTCTCGAAGATACTGCGGTTCGGCCCCGGCAGGCATGATGCCATCATGCTCGACAATGCCGATTGGCTGACCAAGCTCAACTACATCGACATGCTCCGGGATATCGGCAAGCATTTCTCGGTCAACCGCATGCTGACCATGGATTCGGTGCGCCTGCGGCTCGAACGCGAGCAGGAGATGAGCTTCATCGAGTTCAACTACATGATCTGCCAGGCCTATGACTACGTCGAGCTCGCACGCCGCACTGGCTGCAACCTGCAGATGGGCGGCTCCGACCAATGGGGAAATATCATCACCGGCGTCGATCTTGGCCGGCGCATGGGCACGCACCAGCTCTACGCGCTGACGACGCCGCTGCTCACCACCGCCTCCGGCGCCAAGATGGGCAAGACGGCGCAGGGCGCGGTCTGGCTCAATGCCGAGCAGTTCTCGCCGTATGATTTCTGGCAGTACTGGCGCAATACCGAGGATGCCGACGTTGGCCGCTTCCTCAAGCTGTTCACCACCCTGCCGATGGCGGATATCCGCCGGCTTGAGGCCTTGCAGGGCGCGGAGATCAACGAGGCCAAGAAGGTGCTCGCGACGGAAGCCACCGCGCTGTTGCACGGGCGCGCGGCTGCCGATGCCGCGGCGGCCCCGGAGCATACCACCTTCGCGGCCGGCGGCACCGCCGCGGAACTGG
>CAZNAT010000002.1:71594-75155 GCA_964571245.1 uncultured Methylobacterium sp. | reverse complement strand
CCGCAGCGAGCTCGAGGCCGGGCTTGGCGTGCTCACCGCGTTCGTGAAGGCCGGCCTCGTGCCCTCCAACGGTGAGGCCCGCCGGCAGGTGGCGAGCGGCGGACTGAGTGTCAACAATGGCGTGGTAACGGCCGCCACCCAGATCCTGACCACGGCCGATGCGATCAACAATGGCGCCATCAAGCTGTCGTTCGGCAAGAAGAAGCACGTGCTGCTGAAGCCGGTGTAGGTCGAAGACGGAGGGTCGTGGCCGGGTTCAGCCCGGCCATGCCAGTCAAGCCGAATTACCGCGCGTCTTTCTGGATCTCGAAAATCTTGCGCAGGAAACCGGGGGCAATGGCGCTGACCGGGTTCGTGCGCAGCACCGGCGCGCTGGCCTTGCCGGTGATCACGAAAGGCACGGCAAACAACCCCTCGTATTGCGAACCGCCAAGGATCGGCCCGAGCAGGGGCACGCTGGCAAAGAAGTTGTTGAGCGCATAGGCGGGGACAAAGACCCCCTTCAGGTTGACGAGATCGCCGGCGTAATCGAGCGTGCCTTCCAGCGTTCCGCCGATCTGCGCCCCCCACATCACCGCTTCCTTGAGTTCGAACTTGCCGGGCTGGCGGATAAAGTCCGCCCTGAGCTTGGTGAAGGGCACAGCGTCTCCTCCCGCCGGGGTTGCCCGGGCGGAGGGCCGGCCGGTCGCCGTCACCTGCCGCAGGCTGGCCTCGTCGCGGATGACAAAATCGCGGACCTGAACCAGCCCGCTCTGGCTCCTGGCGCTGGTGACCATTTCGGCGGTCAACCGCCCACCATGCATGCGCGGGTAAATATCGAGGAAGCGCAGCAGCGCCCCGGCATCGGCGCTGGCGACATGGATGGTGGTCTGGTCCCCGCGCTGCTCGGTGGAATTGGCCGAGACCGGCTCGCCGGAAAACTGCCCCTTGAGCGCCACCTGCGACAGCCATCCGTTGCGCCGGGTGGCCTTGGCCTCCGCCGCGCTGATCAATTCGCCGTTGAACCCGACAAGCACGGTGGTTTGCAGATCAAATTCAAGATCGGTGGATTTCTCCCCTCCGGGTTTGCCGGCCTCGATCTTGCCACTCTGGAAGCCGCGCAGGAACGGGCGCAGATCAAACGAATTGCCGCGTAGCGTCAGCTTCAGCCCGCCCCGGCTGCGCTCGATGACCAATCGGGCATTGTCGCCGCTTGAAATCCTGAAGCTGGTCAGCTCGGCCTTGCCGAAGTGCCCGTTCTTCAGGATCTCGATCCGGCCACGCATCGCATGGCTGCCGGCATCGAGTTCCAGATTTTCGAGGTTGGTACCCTCGGCCCGCGTTTGCAGCGAGAACTTCGCCCTTCCCGGCTGCCCGGCGCGCTTGCCGATACCCGGAATCCCCGATTCGATCTTGGTCCTGCCGAGATCGAGCTCAACCTCGATCGGCGCGGCCTTGCCGAGCGGCACCGTGAACGTCGCGGCGATCGGGCCGCTGACCGCCGGGCGCAGATCGATCCCGCGCCGGGCGAGAAGCGCGTCGTCGAGCGGGGTTTTCACGGTGGCAACGATGGTCTTGCTGGCATCGCTCTTCAGCTCGATCTGGTTCATCACCCCGAAGACCCGGGCTTCGCCCTTGCCGGAAATGACCCCGGACCGCGAGGTGAAACTGAAATTTCCCGCCTCCAGGCGCTCGCCCTTGACGACGTTGTCGATCACGACATTGCGGGTATCGGCACGGATGTCGACGCGGGTATCCTTCGCCGCAGGGCTCTGCGAGAGCGGCAGGGCGATCGTCGCGCTCCCCTGAAAGGTTCCCTCCTGCACCGCGGCCTCGGCGGGAAGGCCGACGAGGTTCTTGAGCGAGGGCGCGGCGAGGAACGCCAGCAGCCCGTCGAGCCGCCCCTGCGCCGGGATCGTCATTTCAAGCAGCGCCGGTCGCTTCGCGGTATCTGCCACCTGGAGCTTGGCGCTAAGAACATCGAAGCGCTGCCCGGGCGCCGGCTCGACCCAGCCGTGCTCGACGGTGATATCGGCGCGGCGACCGCTGGAGACCCCGGTGGCGACAAGCCCCTGGAACGGCGCGGCATCCAGCACCGGGCGCAGCGTCATGCCCTCGAGCCGATAGGTAAAGGCGAGCGCGTCATCGGGGATCGGATCGTGGTTGACGGCAGCCCTCAGAGCCTCGCCGGCCAGAGTCGAGCGCAGGTTCAGGACGGCAAGCCGCCCGGTGACCGCGTGCTGCACCAGCCAGCGCCGGACATTGGTCCCAATCCAGATCGGCCAGGCCCGCAAGGCCTTGCGCAGATCGAGATTTCGGGCGTCGAGGCGGACATCGACGAGCCCACCCTCGTCCAGCGAAAACCGGCCGCTGACCAGCGCCTCGCCCTCGTCTTCCCGGATCAGGAGGCGGGCGAGCGAAAAGCTGCGCAGATTGGCGGCGATGACGCCCTCCAGTTCGGCATGGTCGAGGCTCAGCGGGGCCTCGCCCGGGGAAAGCCGATCGAGATCCGCACGCTCCGCCGTCAGGCTCAGCCGAACGCTCCCGGGCTCGCCGGCAGGGCTCATCAGCCCGCGCGCCAGAATGTTGGTTTCGTTGAAGCGGATATGCAGGCGATCGATGAGCACATCGGCCGATCCGGTCCTGACCCGGAGGTCGAGCGCGGCCTCATCAAGATCGAACGCCGCCATGTCGCGGTCGGGCGGCACCAGACGGCCGTTGCGCGCCGAGATCGAAATACCGGTTTCAAGCAACGCCTGATCGGCGCCGATCCTGGAATGAAGCTTCAGCAGGACCTGCAATTTCGGATCGATGCCTTCGATCGATTGTCCTGTCAGCGCAAAAATGCCGGCCGAGGTCAGATCGCCGCTCTCGATCAGGATCGATCGTCCGCCATCGCCAGTCGGTTGGCTGCTCGCGGTCATGGCGATGCCGAACGGGGCCCCGGCTTTCTTGATGCTGGCGAGAATTCCGCCGGTCCCCTGCCGGAAAACCGAGGCGGTCAAGCCCTCGTGCAGCAGGCTGGTCCGGCCATCCGCCTCGCGGCGCAGAACCGAGATATTATGGCCCTCGATCGCCGTGAGCGCGCGGAACGCCGGGTCCTGACCCGAGACCACGAAATTGACCGCCGCAAGCGTGGCCCGCAGCAACGTCAGCGCTTCATTGGCCTCCAGCGGATTTCCGGTGCTTCTGGCATTCGGCAGCACCAGCTTCAGCCCGTCGAAGCGGATGGTCTTGGCCTCGGGGGCAAACCGCCATAGCGACAGGCTGGACAGCGCGAAATCCGCATGCCCCAATTCGGCATAGGCTCCGGTTTCAGGGTTGGAAATCGCCAGGCCGGAAACCGAAAACGTCGGGTTGATGCCGGCAAAACTCAACCCGGCCTCGTCGAGCATCAGCTGATTGCCGGGACCAAGCCCGTTCGCCAGGGCTTGCATGAATTGCTCGCGCAGAAACGCCGAGTTGCGCTCGCGCTGGATCGCGAACAGAAAAGCCCCCGCCGCGACCGCCAGGAGCAGCATGACGCCGGCAACCCCCAGCGAACACCAGCCGAAAACCCCAAGCCGTCTGGAGCCGCCGCGC
>CAZNAT010000002.1:38814-71584 GCA_964571245.1 uncultured Methylobacterium sp. | reverse complement strand
TCGTGTCTCAAACGGTTTTTTTCTCCATCCCCGGGAAGCTCGCCGCGGCCCGATCATCCCCAATACCAGCAACGGCCTCCGCGCAAAGCAGGTTCCTGTGCGCGGTGGTAAAATCACCGAATTCTATGCACATGAAAGGCGACTTATTCATGGATATCCGGCGCTTTATTCCTGACCTTCCAGAGGAATCTGACCGCGCCGAATGCAATCGACGACGCTGGGCCTGAAAACAACGTAGCATCGTGGATTGGACGCTTGACCCGAATCGGCCTCTCGTCAAACGCTGCCGAGTGCCCCATCTGCATCCGGAGCGGCAGCCATGCCGTACCATACAAAGCCTGGCAGGGGTCGAGAAAACCCGTGCATAGGCGCCACATACCCTGACAAGCACAAAGAGAAGGAACGCCCCGCATGACCTCGCTTGCCCCCGGTGACAAGGCCCCGGATTTCTCGCTGCCCGGCGATGGCGGCACGACGCTTTCGCTCGCCAGCGCGGCCGGCAAGAAGCTCGTGCTGTATTTCTACCCCAAGGACGATACCTCCGGCTGCACCCAGGAAGCGAAGGAATTCAACGCATTGCGGGCCGAATTCGCGGCGGCGGGCACCGAGATCATCGGCGTCTCGCCTGATAGCGTTGCCAGCCACGCCAAGTTCCGCAAGAAGTACGATCTCGGCTTTGCGCTGGCCGCCGACGAGGGCAAGACCATGCTGGAAGCCTACGGCGTCTGGGTCGAGAAGAGCATGTATGGCCGCAAATACATGGGCGTCGAGCGGACGACCTTCCTGATCGACGCGGCCGGGACGATCATCCATGTCTGGTCGAAGGTCAAAGTACCCGGCCATGTGGATGAGGTCCTCGCACGGGCAAAATCGCGCTGAATCCAAAATCGCGCTGAATCCCTGCGGCGAGGCGGTATTTTAGCGATGGATTAACCCTAACAATCCATGATCGCCCTGTCCGTCATGGGTTTTCGGGGTTTGCTGCGTACATGTTCATTCGTCCGCCCGCACAAGGTCCACTCGCCAATTCCAATGCGCGCCTCGCGCTGATGCTGCGTTCGGAGCGCGGCACCCGGATCATCGAGATCGGGGATCGAACCGTGACGGCGCTGATCCTCCTCAGCGCGCTGTTGCTGGCCTGGTATCTGTTTGCCACCCTGTATCTGGTCCTGCGCGATGACGTCGTCGTCTCGCTGATGAGCGGGCAGCAGCGCACGCAGCAGGCCTACGAGAACCGGATCGTCGAGTTGCGGACGCGGATCGACAGGATCACCGCGCGTCAGGTCGTCAACCAGGATTCGATCGAGGACCGCGTGGCGGTGCTCGTCGCCCGGCAAGCCGAACTCGAAGCCCGGCAGATCATCGTCGCCGATCTCGGCACCCGCGCCGAACGCAGCGGTCTGGCCATCACCGGGTCCGCGGCCAGCGAAACGACGGCTCAGGCACCCGCCTTCACCGGCTCGATTGCCCTGCCCTTCGCCGATCCGATGGTCCGCGGCAAGCCGCGCCCGGTGCCACACGAGCCGGCAGCAGCGCGCGGCTTCGAACCCGCCAAAGGCCGAAGCCCGATGGAGGGGGTGGTTGGCGAGATCGAACGCCGCTCGAACCAGATGGAGAAGGCGCAGGTCGAGATCCTGCATGGCATCGGCGAGGCCGCTGGCGATGAAATCGCCAAAAGCCGCAAACTGGTGGCCAGCGTCGGGCTTGAACCGGCACGTTTTGGAAAGTCGACCTTTGGCAGCGCCCCGATCCGGCGCCCGGCGCCGCTTGACGAGTTTATGCTGCGCGATGTCAATACGGAAGCGTCATCCGGCACCGCGATGGGCGGGCCGCTGCTGCCGCCCCTGCCCGCCAGCACCGGATCGGAAGTCTTTGAACGCGCGATCGGCCAGGCCGAGACCGCGCTTGTCGCGGCCAGGAACGCCCGCGCCATCCTGCGCGCGATCCCGGTCGGGCGCCCGCTCGGCGAGCGCTACGATCTCTCCTCCGGCTTCGGCACGAGGCTCGATCCGTTCACGCGCTCGCCGGCCCTGCATTCGGGGCTCGATTTCCGCGCGCCGACCGGCACCCCGGTCCGGGCCGTGGCGGCCGGCAAGGTCCTCGAGGCCGGGCCGAATGGCGGCTATGGCCGCATGGTCGAGATCGACCACGGGTTTGGCCTCACGACGCGCTACGCGCATCTGTCCTCGATTAGCGTCGAGGAGGGCGCGACGATCGAAAAAGGCAGCGTGATCGGCCATGTCGGCTCAAGCGGACGCTCCACCGGGCCCCATCTCCACTACGAGGTCCGGATCGACGACGACGCCGCCGATCCGATGCGGTTCGTGCGGGCGGAAGGCCTGCTCAAGCAGAACTGAGCCGGCGCCCCGGGAGGGCGCTCGCCAGAGCCCTCAATCGAGATCATCCACCACGACATCCGCCGAGCCATGGACGCGCTGCGCCAGCGCGGCCTCGATGAAGGGATCGAGCGCGCCATCCAGCACCTCCTGCGGGGTGCTGGAGGTCACGCCGGTGCGCAGATCCTTCACCAGCTGGTAGGGCTGGAGCACGTAGGATCGGATCTGGTGGCCCCAACCGATATCGGTCTTGTTGGCCTGCTCGGCCATCGCCGCCTCTTCGCGCTTGCGCAATTCCCGCTCGTAAAGCCGGGCACGCAGCATCTTCCACGCGAGTTCGCGGTTCTGGTGCTGCGAGCGCGAGGTCTGGCTCATCACCATGATCCCGGTCGGGATATGGACGAGGCGCACCGCGCTCTCGACCTTGTTGACGTTCTGGCCGCCGGCGCCCTGCGCCCGCATCAGATCGATGCGGACATCGCTCTCGTTCAGGTTGATCTGGATGGAATCATCGACCACCGGGTAGACCGTCACCGAGGCGAAGCTGGTGTGTCGCCGCGCGTTGGAATCATAAGGGGAAATCCGCACCAGACGATGCACGCCGGCCTCGGTCTTCGCCCAGCCGTAGGCATTGCGGCCCTTGATCTGCATCGTCACGGATTTGATCCCGGCTTCCTCGCCGTCGGACATTTCCATGATCTCGACCTTGAAGCCCGAACGCTCGGCCCAGCGCACGTACATGCGCATCAGCATCGAGGCCCAATCCTGGCTTTCGGTGCCGCCCGCGCCCGAATGCACTTCGAGGAAGGTATCGTTTGAATCAGCCTCGCCCGAGAGCAGCGCCTCGACCTGACGCTTGGCCGCCTCGGCCTCCAGCGCCCGGATCTGCGCCTCGCCCTCGTCGATTGTGGCCTGATCGCCCTCCATCTCGCCCAGTTCGATCAGCGTCTTGGCGTCGTCGAGCTCGCGTTCGAGCTTGAGGATGCCGTTGAGCGCGTATTCGAGGTCGGAGCGTTCGCGCGTGATCTTCTGCGCGGTGGTCGAATTGTTCCAGAAATCGGGGTGTTCGACCTGGACGTTCAGTTCGTCGAGGCGTCGTGAGGATCGATCCCAGTCAAAGATGCCTCCTCAGCAGCCCGACTGACTGCTGGATGGTCTCGACCATCGCTTCTATTTCGGGGCGCATTGTTTCGCTGCTTTCAGGAAAAAATCGAACCGGCTGCGAAAGCGCAGCCTGCCGCGCTCGCATAGCCGAGCGCGGGGCCTCGTGTAAACCCGGCTTGGGGAAAGCCGCTAGTATAGCCCGCCGGTGGTGCTCCCGACCGGGCTGCCGCCGGTGGAGACCCCGGTGGCGGAGGCGCCGAACGAATAGTTCTCGGGCGGCGCGGTATTCGGCTTGAAGGGTTCAAGGATCGAGCCTTCGCCGGGGCCGGCGCGCTGACCGGTCGAGGGGTTGACGCGGATGAATTTGATCCCCGGCGGCACGCGGAAGGTGTAGGCCGGCTTGCCGGCCAGCGCATCCTTCATGAAGGCCCCGAAGATCGGCGCGGCGTATTGCCCGGCGGTCGCGGAACTGCCGAGCGAGCGCGGCTTGTCGTAGCCGAGATAGACCCCGACCGCGAGTTCAGGCGAGAAGCCGACGAACCACACGTCCTTGGCGTCGTTGGTGGTGCCGGTTTTGCCCGCGAGCCGTGGCGCCGCGGCGGTGCCACCGAGCGCGGTATCCAGCGGCCGCAGCGAGCCGGCGGTGCCGCGCTGGATGACCCCGGTCATGATCGAGGTGATCTGGTAGGCCGACATCGGGTCGATCACGCGCTCGCGCTTGTCGATCAGGCGCGGCTCGTCCTGGCTGGTCCAGGCTTCGGCCGGGCATTCCTTGCAGATGCGCTCGTCGTGCTTGTAGATCGTCGCGCCCCAGCGATCCTGGATGCGGTCGATCAGCGTCGGCCGGATCCGCCGGCCGCCGTTGGCGAGCATCGAATAGCCCGCCGTCATCCGCAACACCGTGGTTTCACCCGCGCCAAGCGACATCGCCAGCACGGGGAGCATGTCGTCGTAAATGCCGAAGCGCTTCGAATATTCCGCCACCAGCGGCATGCCGAGGTCACGCGCCAGACGCACGGTCATCAGGTTCTTGGAGCGCTCGATGCCGTAGCGCAGGGTTTTCGGCCCCGTCGGCTTGCCGTCGTAGTTCTCCGGCCGCCAGATGTCGCCATTGCCCTGATCGACCTCGATCGGCTCATCGAGGATGATGCTCGACGGGGTGTAGCCATTGTCGAGCGCGGTGGCGTAGACGAACGGCTTGAACGACGAGCCGACCTGGCGCAGCGCCTGCGTCGCGCGGTTGAACTCGCTCTTGTCGAACGAGAACCCGCCGACCATCGCTTTCACCCGGCCGGTATGCGGGTCCATCGCGACGAGCGCGCCGGCGATCTCCGGCACCTGGCGCAGCCGGAACTGGCCCGGCTTGCCCTCGATCGGCTCGACGTAAACGACATCGCCCGCGACCAGCGCCTCGCGCAGCCGCTTGCGCGGGAAAATCTTGGCGCTATCGGCGGTGATGACGCCGGTCTCACGCTTGCGATCGACGGTACCGCCGAGTTTGGCTGGCTGAAGTCCGATCTGGGCCTGCGTCTCGTCCACCGACAACACCACCGCCAGCCGCCAGGGATCGACGTCAGTCAGGGTCGGCACTTCCGCGAGCTGGACGCCCCAATCCCCCGTCGGCGGGATTTTTTCGGTCGCGCCACGCCAGCCGCGTGCCTCGTCAAACCGGACCAGACCATCCGAGAGCGCCTTGCGAGCCAGAATCTGCAGTTTCGGATCGAGCGTCGAGCGTACCGAAAGCCCGCCCTCGTAAAGCTTCTTCGAGCCGTAGCGCTCGGCAAGATCGCGCCGCACTTCCTCGGCGAAGAAGCCCGCGGCGTAGGAATTGGGCGAGAGCGAGCGGAAAATCACCACGAGGGGTTCGGCCCGCGCCGCAACGCCGTCTTCCTTGGTGATATAACCGTTGTCGACCATGCGATCGATGACGTAGTTGCGGCGCCCCACCGCCGCCTCGCGATTGTTGATCGGGTGATAGGTCGAGGGCGCCTTCGGCAAGGCCGCGAGGTAGGCAGCCTCGGCGATCGTCAGTTCGTGGACGGATTTGCCGTAGTAGTTGAGAGCGGCCGCCGCGACGCCGTAGTTGCCGAAACCGAGATAGATCTGGTTGAGGTAGAGCTCGAGGATCTTGTCCTTCGAGAAGGTCGATTCGAGCCGGAATGCCAGCAGCGCCTCGCGCAGCTTGCGGTCCATCGTTTGCTCGGGCGAGAGGAAGAAGTTCTTCGCCACCTGCTGGGTGATGGTCGACGCGCCCTGCTGGCGGCCGCCAGCAGCCCTGCCGCGCAGGATCGCGCGGGCGATGCCCTCCGGGTCGACGCCGCCGTGCTTGTAGAAATTCTTGTCCTCGGCGGAAAGATACGCCGCGATCAACAGCTTCGGCATCGCCTGGATCGGCAGATAGAGCCGGCGCTCGCGGGCGTATTCGGCCAGCAGCGTGCCATCGGCGGCGTGCACGCGGGTCGTCACCGGCGGCTCGTATTTCGCAAGCTGGGCGTGATCGGGAAGATCCTGGGAATAATGCCAGATGACATAGCCAGCCACGGCCGCGCCCAGCAGCCCGACCAGCGTGGCGGTTCCGAACAGAAACGCGAAAAAGCGCGCGATCATCCGCATACGTCTATCCATCCCAAGCGGAAAATCCGCTCTAGCTTGTTCCGGGGCGGAAAGCCCGCCCCATTCTGGTTCCGGGCGGAAACACCGCCCCGTCCTGCATATTGCCGGGCGAACCCCGCCCTGATCCGGCGCCAGAACCCTGTAGGTGAGAACGCAACGCCAGAATTTAAACCCGGCAACACATTAAACCCGCAGATAATGTATGCCCGAACGATAAACAAAATCCGAGTCAGCTGTCGTCCAAGATCGGCCCGGATATCAGAAGGCCGGCCCGCCGACAAACCGGCAGACCCGCTTTCCGCCAGAAATGCCGAAACCGTGGCCGAAAAACGGCAGGTCGGCCTTTTGCCTGGTGTTACTCGGGAGATTTGGCCGAAATCGCGTCGCGTCCCGACATGACGAAGCGAACGAGCGCCTCGCCCAACGCCGCGGCGAGTTTTTCGCGCGCAGCTTCACTCAGGAGGGCAGAGAGGTCTTCCGTATTGGACAGATACCCGAGTTCGACCAGGATCGAGGGCATATCCGGGGCCCGCAGCACGCGAAACCCGGCACTGCGCAGCGGCGTCTTGTGCAGCCGCGCGCCTTTCTGGAGCGCGTTCGCGGCCTGCCGGGCGACGACCTGGCTGAAAATCCGCGTCTCGCGCCGGGCCAGATCGAACAGGATATCGTCGATCCCGCCGCGCTTGTCCTCGCCGACATCAAGACCGGCCAGGAGATCGGCGCGGTTTTCCTTCTCCGCCGCCCGCTCGGCCGCCGCATCCGAGGCGCGATCGGAGAGGGTATAGACCGAGGCGCCGCGCACATCGCCCTCGCCGAACAGCGAATCGGCGTGCAGCGACACAAAGAGCGCGGCATTGCGGGCGCGGGCAAAGGCGACCCGATCGGAGAGCGCGATAAAGCGATCGTCGTCACGGGTCAGCTGAACCTCGATCCGCCCATCCGCCATGATCGCTTTACGCAGCTCTTTGGCGAGCGCCAGAACGATATCCTTTTCCGCCTCCCCCTTCGGACCGGAGGCCCCGGGATCGATGCCGCCATGACCGGGATCGATCACCAGCAACGGCTTTCCACCCGGCTTCGGCGGCGCCGGCACGCCGGGATCGGGCATCCGGGCCGCGAGACGCCGTGCCTGATCGGCCCTGGCGCGTTCCTCGAAGCGCTCGGACGGGACCGAGCGGATCTGCGCCACCAGCCGCACGGTCCCGGCCTGCCGGACAAAATCGATCCGCTCGACCAGCGCCGGGCGGGCGAGATCGAGCACGATGCGCGACTGGCCGAGCATGAACAGCCCGGCCCGATAGCCCGAGATCGGCCCGATGGCCTTGTTCGACGCCAGCGCCGCAGCGCCGGCAAAGCTGACGCCTTCGAGATCGATGACGAGACGGTTGGGCTCGGACAACGCCTCGATGCGGGTCGAGACCTCCTGCGTCAGGTCGATGACGAGGCCGGCGCCTTCCGCGCCCTGATCCTCCACCAGATGCAGCGCCCGGCCGATCACCGGCGAATCACGCGCGGTGGCGGGTTTGCCCGCCGGAGGAGCTTCGGAGGGCGGCACCGCCGCGCCTTGGGAAAAAGTCGGATTCCCGAACCCCGAAAACACCCAAAACGATACTATGATCAGATAGATGCGCAGATCGATCATGGCCGATTTCCAGAGCCGGAGGGCTCGCTTCCCGGGAACGGAGTGCGGGATCTCCGCCGCAAAGCCTTTGTTCCGCTTGCAAAAGCTGACCCTCAACCTTAAACGGGGTCTACGGTGCATTCTTCGCCGGGGCAAGTTTTCGTTGATTCGACCCTCCTCAAAGGAGTGCGCCGAGTCCTCAGCCTTGGTCGGGGAATGCGGGAAACTCCGCCGGCAGCCTTTGCCAGACAAGGTGAAAAACCTTTCTCGGCAATTTCGCTCACCGAGCCGGAGCCCCGTGACGCGCATCTCGTGCGTCTTTTCGAGTGAGGGTGGCGTTTATGCCAGCAACAATGATGTCGGGAGTGATGCCCTTCTCCAAGCCTTTCACAGGCTTTGGGGAACGCTCTTCAGATATCGGCTCGATGTCGCCGTTCTTCGACTGGCCGGCCCGGTTCGCCGCGCGGCCATTCCCCCAGAGTCCTCGCCGCCAGAATTCTCGCCATGCGAGTTCTAGCGATCACCGTTATCGCCATTTTTCCCGCTGTTCCATGCCGGACCGGGTTGCCCTTGGGCGCGCGTTTGTCGCGTCCGGGGTCAGAAACATGGCCTGTTCCCCATCAAGAGATTGCAATGACAACAAAAATGCTCATCGACGCCGCGCATCCGGAAGAGACCCGGGTCGTGGTGATACGCGGCAACCGGGTTGAGGAGTTCGATTTCGAATCGGCCAGCCGTCGCCCGCTTCGTGGCAATATCTACCTCGCCAAGGTAACCCGTGTGGAGCCCTCGCTCCAGGCGGCCTTCGTGGATTTCGGCGGCAATCGCCACGGCTTCCTCGCGTTCAGCGAAATTCACCCGGATTATTACCAGATCCCGACCGCCGATCGCATGGCGCTGCTCGCCGAGGAGGCGGAAGCCGCCCGGGACGAGGATGCGGATGACGAGGACGGTCGTCGTTCCTCGCGCAGCAGCCGCGGCGCCAAGCCGAAGCGGAGCCGGGCCCCGCGCGACCAGGTCGCCTCCGAGCCGGTCACCGATACGGCATCCGACGCCGCATCCGCAGAGGATGCCGGGGACGAGAACAGCTCGGGCGAGGCGCCGGACGATGGCGGCCGCCGCGAGCACGTCGAGCGCCCGATCCAGAACGGCGACGATGCGACGGGTGAAGACGCGCCGAAGGAAGAAGACCACGTCGAGCAGCTCGGCGGTGGCGGCGACGCCATGGAAGAGGTGCCGACGCGCAGCCAGCACCGCTCGCGCAAGCAGTACAAGATCCAGGAAGTCATCAAGCGCCGGCAGATCCTGCTGGTGCAGGTCGTCAAGGAAGAGCGCGGCAACAAGGGCGCGGCGCTCACCACCTACCTCAGCCTCGCCGGCCGCTATTCGGTGCTGATGCCGAATACCGCGCGTGGCGGCGGCATTTCCCGCAAGATCACCAATACCGTCGACCGCAAGCGGTTGAAGTCGATGGCCTCCGAACTCGAGGTGCCGGATGGCATGGGCGTCATCCTGCGCACCGCCGGCGCCGCGCGCACCAAGGTCGAGATCAAGCGCGACTTCGAATACCTGATGCGATTGTGGGAGAGTGTCCGCTCGCTCACCCTCGAATCGACCGCCCCGGCGCTCGTCTACGAGGAGGGCTCGCTGATCAAGCGCGCGATCCGCGATCTTTACTCGAAGGATATCGAGGAAATCCAGGTCGCCGGCGAAGAGAGCTACCGCGAAGCCAAAGACTTCATGCGCATGCTGATGCCGAGCCATGCCAAGGCCGTGCAGCCCTACCGCGATGCGACGCCGATTTTCTCGCGCTTCGGCGTCGAGAGCCAGCTCGATGCGATGTTCTCGAACATCGTGACGCTGAAATCCGGCGGCTACATCGTCATGAACCAGACCGAGGCGCTGGTCGCGATCGACGTCAACTCGGGCCGTTCGACCCGCGAGCACAACATCGAGGACACCGCCCTCAAGACCAACCTCGAAGCTTCCGAGGAAGTCGCGCGCCAGCTCCGCCTGCGCGATCTCGCCGGCCTTGTCGTGATCGACTTCATCGACATGGAGGAGAACCGCAACAACAAGGCGGTCGAGCGCAAGCTCAACGAATGCCTGAAAAACGACCGCGCCCGCATTCAGGTCGGCCGGATCTCGCATTTCGGCCTCTTGGAAATGTCGCGCCAGCGCATCCGCACCGGCGTGCTCGAAAGCTCGACCATCCCCTGCCCGCATTGCGCCGGCACCGGCCTGTTGCGCTCAACCCCGAGCCTCGCGCTGCACGTGCTGCGCGCGCTCGAAGACCAGCTGCTGCGCTCCGCCACGCATGATATCACCCTGCGCACGCGGCTGGAGACGGCGTTCTACATCCTCAACCAGAAGCGCGAGAGCCTCACCGCGCTCGAGGCCCGCTTCGGCGTCACCGTCACGGTCATCGCCGAGGCCGCGCTCGCGCCCGGCCAGCATTTCGTGATCGAACGCGGCGAACCCGTCCAGCCGCGCATCGTCGCCGATCGCGTCGAGGGTGAAGGCCCGCCGATCAGCGAACGCGCCGCCCCGCCACGTTCGGCAGCTTCGGCACGCGCCGTTCATCCCGAGGATATCGAGATGGACGAGGCCGAGGACGACGTTGCCGAGGAAGAAGAGGAAACCGAAGCCGCCGCCGAACCGCGTGCCGAGAGTGGCGCGGAAGGCAGCGAGGAACGCAAGAAGCGCCGCCGCCGCCGCCGTCGTGGTGGCCGCAATGGCGAACCGCGTGAGCCGCGCGAACCGGGAGCTCCCCGCCTCGCCACGGAAGGCGATGCCGAGGGCGACGAGACCGAGGACGACGCGGAAGGCGACGAGAACGGCGAGGCCCGTCCGGATCAGGCCGGCGGTGCCGAAGGCAGCGAGGAGCGCAAGAAGCGCCGCCGTCGCCGGGGTGGCCGCCGCAATCGCCGCGACCGCGATGACCGGCCGGGCGAGCGCCAGCTCGGTGAGGATGGGGCGCCCTTGCCCCGTACCGCTGGTGAGGATGGTGCCGCCGAGCGCGCTCCAGCCGAGCCGGCACCGGTCGTGGCGCAGGGCGACGCCGAGGCGATATCTGCCGAAGCGCCGGCCAAGAAGCCGCGCCGCAGCCGTGCCAAGTCGGCACCGGCTGGCGCTGAAGCCGCGGAAGCCGTGGAAACGGAGCCCGCCGCTGAAAGTGTCGCGGTAGCCAAGCCCGCCAGGGCGGCAAAACCCGCGAAGGCGGAAAAGCCGGCAAAGGAAGAGAAATCCGCCAAGGAAGACTTGCCAGCCAAGGAACCCCGTGGCCGGGCGAAAAAGGCTCCGGCACCGGAAGCTGCCGCCGAAGCCTTGGTTGCGGCTGAAGCGCCCGCGCCGGAAGTGAAATCCGCGCCGGCAGCAGCGCCTGCCGCTGTTCCTGCTCCGGCACCCGCTCCGGTTCCCGCCAAACCGGCACCGGAGCCCGAGGTCGACGATCCCAACCGCCCGAAGCGCTCGGGCTGGTGGGCGAAGGCCAAACACGCCCTCGGCGGCAACTGACAGACATCAAAAAGGCCCGGGAAACCGGGCCTTATCTTTTGGTTCGGGCACCGGCTTGCCACGCGATCAGGACGACGATCCTGCGGCTTTTACCGATTGGCGATTGGCCTGAGAGCATTTTTACGATGAAGTGGACACCGGTTCATCGAAAGAAAACGCGACAAACCAAGAAGCCAGAGCGGTTGATCTGATCGAGTCAGATCGGAAACCGCTCTAGTCAAAATTCTCGTTCGCATAGCGTGCGAAAGCCGCGCGCTGCTGAAGCAGGGCGTAGTAGCGCATCACATTGGGCAGATCAGGCCGGGGCAAATCAGGCCGCGCAATCGGCGTCTTCAGCCAACGGTGGACCGCGAGCCCCATCGGCACATCGGCCAGCGAGAACGCCCCGCAGAGATACGCTGGCAGGGCCGCGAGGCGGGTATCGAAGGTGCGCATCTGCGCGTTCCATTCGTCGATGCTCTTGCCGATTTCCGCCGGGTTGTCATAGCCGGGGCGCTTGCGCACCAGCGCCTGAACGGCATAGCGCCAGGCCATGTTGAGGTCGGCGATCATCCAGTCCATCCAGGCCTCGATCTCGGCACGGCGAAGCGGATCCGCCGGGCAGAGGTCATCCCGGCCATGCTTTGTCGCGAGATAGCGGCAGATGGCGTTGGATTCGGTCAGCACCGCCTCACCATCGACGACGACAGGGATCAGCGCCTTCGGGTTCAGCGCCTGAAATTCAGCGTCTTTCGTCGAGCGAAAGCCGGTGCCCCAGTCCTCGCGGGTATAGGCGAGGCCGATTTCATCTGAGGTCCAGAGCACCTTGCGGACATTGATCGAACTGGCCCGTCCGAGAATTTTCAGCATGGCTCACCACCAGCGTTTGGTCGTCACGCGGCCCACCTGATCCTCGATCACCGACGCCAGTGAGAACAGCGTTTCCTCGTCGAACGGGCGACCGATGAGCTGAAGCCCGAGCGGCAGGCCGGAGGCATCGGTCCCGCCCGGCAGCGCCAGGCCCGGCAGGCCCGCCATGTTCACCGTGACCGTGAAGATGTCGTTGAGATACATCTCGACCGGATCGGCATCGATCATCGCGCCGATCCCGAAGGCGGCGGAGGGCGTCGCCGGGGTCAGGATCGCGTCGACGCCGGCGGCATAGGCGCGTTCGAAATCGCGCTTGATCAGCGTGCGGATTTTCTGCGCCCGCAGGTAATAGGCATCATAATAGCCGGCCGAAAGCACATAGGTGCCGATCATGATCCGGCGCTTGACCTCGCGACCAAAACCGGTGGCACGGGTCTTCTCGTAGAGATCGGCGATATCCTTGCCCGACACGCGGAGGCCGTAGCGCACGCCGTCGTAGCGCGCGAGGTTCGAGGAGGCTTCGGCCGGTGCGACGATGTAGTAGGCCGGCAGTGCGTATTTGGTATGCGGGAGGCTGACATCGACGAGCGTGGCGCCCGCGCTTTCAAGCATCTCCGCGCCCTTCTTCCACAGCGCCTCGATCTCCTCCGGCATGCCCTCGACGCGGTATTCCCGGGGGATGCCGATCACCTTGCCGGCGACCGATTTGCCGATGGCCGCCTCGAAATCGGGCACCGGAATATCCACCGAGGTCGAATCCCTGGGATCATGCCCGGCCATCGAGGTCATCAGCGCGGCGCAATCGCGCACCGTCTTGGCGATCGGCCCGGCCTGATCGAGCGAGGAGGCGAAGGCGACAATGCCCCAGCGCGAGCAGCGGCCATAGGTCGGCTTGATGCCGACCGTGCCGGTGAAGGCCGCCGGCTGGCGGATCGAGCCGCCGGTATCGGTGGCGGTCGCCCCAAGGCAGAGGTTGGCGGCAACGGCGGCAGCCGAACCGCCCGAGGAACCGCCCGGCACCAACAGCCCCTTCTTGTCGCCGCCAAGCGCGGCTTTTGCCTTGGCATCGTCCCAGTTCGCCGGCTTGAACGGGTTGACCACCGGGCCGAAGGCCGAGGTTTCGTTCGAGGAGCCCATCGCGAATTCGTCGTTGTTGAGCTTGCCGAGCATCACCGCGCCATCGCGCCAGAGCTGGGTGGTGACGGTCGATTCGTATTGCGGGATAAAATTACCGAGGATGTTGGAGCCCGCCGTGGTGCGGGTGCCTTCGGTCGCAAAAAGATCCTTGATGCCAAGCGGAATGCCTTCGAGCCGCCCGGCTTCGCCTTTGGCGCGGCGCGCGTCGGAGGCCGCCGCCATCGCCAGCGCCTTGTCCGCGGTCTCCAGCACATAGGCGTTGAGCGGGCGCGCCGCTTCCATTGCCGCGACATGGGCCTGCGTCAGCTCAACAGCGGTGATGGTCTTGTCGGCGAGGCTCTTGCGGGCTTCGGTCAGCGTCAGGGCGGTCAGATCGGTCAGATCGGTCATGGTGAGGTTGCTCGGGCAGGGAAATGGAAAACCAGAAGAAGGACAAAGATGAAGCCGGGCCTCGGGCCTGCGCGTTATTCGACGACCTTTGGGACAAGAAAATAATGGTCCTCGCTTTGCGGCGCGTTGGCGGTCACTAGACCGGCCTTCTCGCCGTCGGTCACGATATCCTCGCGCATTTTCAGCGCCATCGGCGTTACCGAGGTCATCGGCTCGATGCCCTCAACATTGACTTCGCCAAGCTGCTCGACGAAGCCGAGGATGCCGTTGATCTCGTTCTGCATGCCGGCGACATCCGCCTCCGGCAGCGCGATCCGGGACAGCCGGGCGATCCGGCGAACGGTGGCAGCATCAACGGACATCGGGGGAATCTCCAAAAAAAGCGAACCCCGCGCTCTTAACAGAACGCGGGGCGCAAGGGCAAACCGGACGTGCAGCCGCCGCCGGGGCGCGGCCCGTTATCGGATCGAAAACTTCACGGGAACATGAACCTCCGGCTCCAGCAGATGCGTGCCGAGCGGGCCAAGCTCGCGCTTGAACTCCTCGACCGTGCCGTTGAGCAGGCCGAAGGTGCCAAAATGGCAGGGAATCACCGCCTTCGAGCGCGGGAAATACCGCCGCACGGCCAGCGCCGCCGTCGACGGCCCCATGGTAAAGCGGTCGCCGATCGGCACGATCACGATATCGGGCTTATGCAACTCCTCGATCAGCCCCATGTCGGCGAAAATATCGGTATCGCCCATATGATAAATTACCGGCGCACCGGGAATGGTGATGATGGCGCCATTGGCCGAACCGAGGGTCTGGAAAATCCCGTTCTCCCAGACGCCGGACGAATGGTCGGCCCGCACCAGGCGGACGGAAACCCCGCTGTGCTCCACGCAGCCACCGGCGTTCATCATCTCCACCGGGAACGGCTTGCCGGTGTTCATCGCCTCCCATTTCGCGGTGAGCCATTGGCCAAGATCCCAATTGCAGAACACGGTCGCGCCGGTTTGCCGGACGATCTCCAGCGTATCGCCGATGTGGTCGCCGTGCCCGTGCGTGATCACGATGTCGGTCACGCCCTTGATCGCGGCCGCGAATTTCTCCTCCACGCTGCCGGGCCCCCGGCTTTCGAAGACCGGATTGCCGTTCAAAAACGGATCGACCAGAACGCGGCGCTCGCCCCTTGCGAGCGCAAAAGCCGAATGTCCAAACCAGGTAATCTGCATGAGGTGCCTCCTGACTATCCCTGTTGCTGGATAGGGTTTATGGGCTAGGAGGCCGATAGACCAGTAGATTTTTTGCACTGCACCATTTCGTCCCCCCTCGCCATCGACCGCGCTTCAAGCCAACCCATTCTTCCGCATCCAGCAAGGATCGTCCATTGAACGCCCCCACCCGGCAAAACCGCGACCTTTCCGCCGATGAGTTCTGCCGCGCGCTCCCCCCCGGCCAGCGCCTCCTCGGGCTCGATCTCGGCGAGAAAACGATCGGCCTCGCGCTCTCGGATGTCGAATGGCGGATCGCAACCCCGCTGAAAACGCTGGGCCGGCGCAAATTCCGGGAGGACGCGGTCGATCTTTTCAAGATCATCGACGAATTCGGGATCGGCGGGCTGGTGCTGGGCCTGCCGCTGAATATGGACGGCTCTTCGGGCCCGCGCGTCCAGGCGACGCGGACCTACGCCCGAAACATCCGCAACCTCCGCGAGATCCCGATCCTGTTCTGGGACGAAAGGCTTTCGACCGTGGCTGCCGAACGCGCGCTGATCTCGGTCGATATGTCCCGCAAGAAACGGGCGGAGGTGATCGATGCCACCGCCGCCGCGTTCATTCTTCAGGGGGTGCTCGACCGGCTGCGGGATCTCAACCACAAAAAGGCCTCCGGCGAACCGGAGGCCTGAGAGGGCAGCATAACACTATCGCATGGCCGCGCCCCCTGTTTTCCTGAGCCGGTTACGGGCTCGAGCGGGCTATTTGCCCGAATTGGGGGCCGGAGCAGCCTGAATCGTACCATGCCCGCGGTAGTACCGGCCTCTGGGTACATGATAATACCCGCCGCCGTAATAGGGGTGCGGCTGCACCACATAACCGGTCCCGCCGTAATAGGGGTCGTGGCCGTAATAGTAGGCACCATCATCGTAGTACTGCCGACGCTGCGAATTGGCGATGATCGCTCCGCCGATGATGGCGGCACCGATCAGCGCGCCAGCCGCCGCCGCGCCATTGTTGCGGCGACGCGCCACGGGGCGGCGGACAGGGCGAGCACGCCGAGCCTGAACATCGACGATCGGCGCGGAAACCAGCGACCGGATCTCGGCGGTTGCGCCGAAAGGCCCTGCCAATGCCGAGGATGGCGCGGCCGCAAGGACCAGCATCGCCAGCCCGGATGCCGCAGCGCCGAGCGAAAGTCCACCACCGTGCTTCAGAGCAAGCTGTTTCATTTCAAGGTCCTCCATGACCATTGGCCGGAACAGAGCCCGGCGCATTTCAGGGAGCCGGAAGCGCCGGTCCTGAAACCTTATTGAAGATGTGTATACGCCTCCGGATAAATCAACGCTGAACGGCACAAACAGTTCCACCACTGCACCCTCCAGAGCGAGAGAGGCCAAATCCAGCACCCGATCCATTCATGCGCGTCGTTCATTCGATCACGCAAATTCATGCGACAGCACCCGCCGGGATCGTCTAGGTTGGCGCACCTCCCTTGCAGCGTGCCCCGTGATCCTTGATTCCCTGATTTCCGTCTTTCTCGTCATCGCGCTCGGCTGGGCCCTGCGCCAGACGCTGCTGCCGAACGACGAGGCCTGGAAGGGCTTCGAGGCGATTTCGTATTACATTCTCGTGCCGGCGCTGATCGCCAAGACCCTCGCCTACGCCCGGCTCGGCGATGTTCCGTTTGGAAAACTCGCGGCCACGCTGCTCGGAGCGGTTTTTCTGCTTGGCGCGATCCTGCTCGCCCTGCGGCCCCTGCTCGCGCGGCTGATGCGGATCGACGGCCCCGGCTTCACGTCGATTTTTCAAGGCACCTTGCGCTGGAACGCGTTCATCGCGCTTGCGATCGCGGCCAATCTCTTCGGCAATGAAGGGGTCACATTGGCCGCCGTCGCCATCGCCGCGCTGATCCCGGTACTCAATGTCGCCTCGGTCATGGTGCTGCGTCAATACGGCACTGGCCAGGGACAGGGCTCGCTCTGGGCCGGACTGGCGAAAAACCCGTTCATTGTCGGCACGCTGGTCGGGATCGTGCTCAATGCGACCAGCCTGCCGATCCCGAACGCGATCGGGCTGGCGCTCGATATCACCGGGCGTTGCGCGCTCGGTGCCGGGCTCTTGCTCGTCGGCGCAGGGCTGCATCTGCGGGATTTGCAGAAACCGGGCCCGGCGCTGCTGGCGGGCATTGGCCTGCGCCTCGCGCTCGCGCCGCTGGTCGGGTTTGGCCTGGCCAAGGCCGTTGGCCTCACGGGGAATTCGCTGATCATTGCGCTCGTGTGCCTGGGGGTGCCAACCGCCAGCGCCTCCTATCTGCTGGCCCGCAAGCTCGGGGGCGATGCGCAGCTGATGGCGGCGATCACCACCGGGCAGACCCTGCTGTCCCTCATCAGCCTGCCGATCGTGATCGCGCTGCTGACCTAGAGCATTTTCGAGCGAAGCGGGTTCCGGTTCGCGTCAAGAACCGAAGGTCCGCGCAAGCGAAAATGCGACAGAACCAGAAGATAGAGCATGAGAGGTGAATGTGAATTCGCCGAACGTGCTCTGACGGATGGATTTTTGGGCGAACCTCAATTGATCGCCCGCGCGACCCGATTACCCGGATGGCGGGTGATGGCGCCGCTCAATTCCAGCTCGATCAGCAGTTCCTGCACCGCGCGCGCCGAAAGCTGGCTCATGCGCGCGAGAACATCGACCTCGACCGGATCGACCGCCAGAAGCCCAAGCAGCCGCATCCGGGGGGAGGTTTCCCCCGCCTCCGCCTCGTCCTCCACCGAATAGGCGCTGGCACAGGCGTCCCCGGCTGCGGGCGGCGCATCGCCCTCGTCCCACTCCTCGAACAGGCGGTCGTCCTCCGGCGATGGCGCCTCCCGGAACAGCCGCGGCGCGCGTTCCATCTCGCCGGCGAGCGGTGCCAGCATCTCGAGGATATCCTCGACCGAAGTCGCGATCGATGCCCCCTGCCGCAGCAGATCGTTGGTGCCCTCGCAGCGCGGATCAAGCGGCGATCCGGGGAGCGCAAAAACCTCGCGCCCCTGCTCGTTGGCCATCCGCGCGGTGATCAGCGAGCCCGAGCGCCGCGCGGCTTCCACCACGACAACCCCCAGCGCGAGCCCGGAAATCAGCCGGTTGCGGCGGGGAAAGTCACGCCCGCGCGGCGAGAGCCCGAGCGGCATTTCGGAAACGACCGTGCCTCTTTCGGCGATTTCCTCAAAAAGCGCCTGATTTTCCGGCGGGTACGGCCGATCGAGCCCGCCCGCCAGCACCGCGACGGTTCCGCCCTCGAGGCTGGCGCGATGGGCTTCGGTATCGATGCCGCGCGCCAGACCGGACACCACGGCATAGCGCGCCTCGGCAAGCCCGCTGGCCAGCCGTGCCGCCATTTTTCGCCCCGCCGCCGAGGCGTTGCGCGCACCGACGATCGCCACTGCGCGGCCATGCAGAAGATCAAGCCGCCCCTTGAAGGCAAGAATTGGCGGCGGTCCATCGATTTCGAGAAGCAGCGGCGGATAATCCTCTTCCCCGGAGGCGAGGAAACGCACGCCTTGCCGCTCCGCCTGCCGCATCTCGGCTTCGATGTCGCCGACCCCCGGAATCTGCACGCTCCGGCCGCGCGCCCGGGCCAGCGCCGGCAAGTGTTCGAGCGCCGCCGCCGCGCCACCGAAGCGGTTGATCAGCCCCTTGAAGGTGCGCGGGCCGATGCCTTCCGATCGCGAAAGCCGAAGCCAGTCGCGTCGCTGGGTGTCGCTCAGGCGAATGCCGGCGGCAGGCCTTCCGCCAGCCGGGGTCATCCCTTCTCGCCGATCTTGCCTTCGGTTCCCTGCAGCAGACGCCGGATGTTCGGCGCGTGCTTCCACCACAGCAAGGCGGCCATCACCGCCAGCACCGCGCCGAGGCCGCCGCTGCCGCGCGCGCCAAGGTCAAGCAGGATCCGGGTCAAGGGCACCAGCAACGAGGCCACCAGCGCGGCGAGCGAGGAGTAGCGGGTGAGATAGGCAATGCCGAGCCAGATCGCGCCAAACAGCGCCACCCCCGGCCACCAGAGCGCGAGCATGACGCCGATGAAGGTCGCCACGCCCTTGCCGCCCTCGAACTTCAGCCAGACTGGATAGAGATGGCCCAAAAACGCGCCAAGCCCGGCGAGCACCGCCGGGGTCTCGCCCCAGCGCAACGCAATCAGCACCGGGATCGTGCCCTTGAGCGCATCGAGAACCAGCGTCGCGGCTGCGAGATCCTTGCGGCCCGTGCGCAGCACATTGGTGGCGCCGATGCTTTTCGACCCGATGGTGCGGATGTCCGTCGTGCCGGCCAGGCGCGTCAGCAGCAGCCCGAAGGGGATCGCGCCGCAGAGATAGCCAAAGGCAAGCGCAAGCACGACATTCAGCCAGCCGAGCGAGGCAAGTTCCGCCATAGTCCCCCCGATTTTCCCGAGCCTGCACCCGGCTTCAGCAACCGGGCCTCAATGACCCGTTCTCAACGATACGTGTGGACCACGCGCCCGGCAACCATGGTCATCGTCACCTTGCCCGAAAGCCGGGCTTCGTCGAACGGCGTATTCTTGCACAGCGAGCGCAACGCGGGCGCATCGACGACCCAGGGCATCTCGGCATCGAGCGCGATCAGGTCCGCCGGCGCGCCCCTGGCCATCCGGCCGGCCGCCAGCCCGGCGAGCCTCGCCGGCGCCTCGGACATCGCCTCGATCAGGCGCGGCAGGCTGATCTGCCCGGCCTCGACCAGCCGCAGCCCGGCGGAGAGCATGGTCTCGAGCCCGATCGCGCCCGGCTCGCATTCGGCGAAGGTCAGGCGCTTGGTCTCGACATCCTGCGGGTTGTGGTCGGAAACGATGACATCGATCAGCCCTTCGGCCACCGCCTCCACCATCGCCAGCCGGTCTTCCTCATCGCGCAGCGGCGGGCGCAGCTTGAGAAAGGTGCGGTAGCCGCCGATATCCATTTCATTCAGGCTCAGATGGTTGATCGAAACCCCGGCGGTGACCGGCAAACCGGCCTCCTTGGCGCGGCGGATCACCTCGAGGCTTTCGCGGCAGGTGATCATCGCGGCGTGGTAGCGCGCGCCGGTCAGCTGCACCAGGCGAATGTCGCGTTCGAGCATGATGGTTTCCGCCGCGCGCGGAATACCCGGCAGACCGAGCCGCGTCGCGAATTCGCCCTCGTTCATCACGCCCTCGCCGACGAGGTTCGGGTCCTCGACATGGTGGATCACCAGCATGTCGAAGACGCGGGCATAGGTCAGGGCGCGGCGCATCACCTGCGCATTGGTGACCGGGCGGTCGCCATCGGTCACGGCCACCGCGCCGGCCTCCTGCAACAGCCCGATCTCGCTCATCTCCTGGCCACGGCAGCCCTTGGTGAGCGCGGCGGCGACCCGGATATTGACCCGTGCCGTATCGCGCGCGCGGCGCAGAACGAAATCCACCACCGCGGGATCGTCGATCACCGGCGAGGTATTCGGCTGGGCGAGGACGGTCGTGACCCCGCCGGCAGCCGCCGCCTCCGAGGCCGAACGCAGCGTCTCGCGGTATTCCTCGCCGGGTTCGCCGATGAAGGCACGCAGATCGACGAGCCCGGGCAGGACCAGCGCGCCGCGGCAATCGACGGTTTGAGCATCCGCGACAGCGGCGGCATGAAGGTCGATTCCGAAATCGCGGATCACGCCGCCGGAAACCAGCACGCCGCCCGGGGCTTCGCGCCCGGTGACCGGGTCGAGCAGCCGCGCGTTGGCGAGCAGTATCGGGCGGGAATCATTCATAGGGGCGGCGGAAGTCATCACGACGGGATTCCCGGAAGCGGCGGAAGCTGGCGCCGAAGCCATAGGCGGTCAGCACGACGACGAGCACGGTGGGCAGCAGGGTCAGCGCCTGCGCGAAGGCGGCGCTGGAGCCCGCGCGCTGGACCGCTCCGGCCGAAAATCCTTCGGTGAAATAGGCCGCGAGCAGGATGGCGACGCCGATCGCAAAGCCGATGCCGCGCATCGCCCCGAGGATCGCCGCCAGCACGATCGCGCCAAGCCCGATCAGGCTCGCGAGCTTGCGCGCCGCCTCCTGCACGATCAGCAGGTGCGAGATCCTGCCGCCCGCCGCCCCCGCCCCGCTTTGCTCGAAGGCGTTCCAGGCCTCGACCAGCCCCGCAACCAAGAACGGCGCCAGCAGGTAAAAGCGCCGGCCGCGCGCCTCCTCGTCGCCGATCAGCCACACCCAGAGCGAGGCCGCCAGCGCCACGCCCCAGCGCACGAGCGAGGATTGCATCAGCAGCAGCAGGAGATCGCCGAAGAGTGCTTCAATCAGGCCCATGTTTCACCCATTCGGTAGCCGCCTTGCGAGCGCCTCCAGCACCGCCATCCGCACCGCGACGCCCATTTCCACCTGCTCGCGGATGAGGCTCTGCGCGCCATCCGCGACATCGGAGGCGATCTCGACGCCGCGGTTCATCGGGCCGGGATGCATGACCAGCGCGTCGTCCTTGGCGTAGGCGAGCTTCTCGCGGTCGAGCCCGTAATAATGAAAGTATTCCTGCACCGAAGGCACGAAGGAGCCGTTCATCCGCTCGCGCTGGAGGCGCAGCATCATCACGATATCGGCCCCGGCAAGCGCCTTCTTCATGTCGGTGAAAACCTCGACACCGAAACGCTCGATCCCCGCCGGCATCAGCGTCGGTGGCGCGCAAAGCCGCACCCGCGCACCGAGCTGCTGGAGGCAGATGATGTTGGAGCGCGCAACGCGCGAATGCGCGATATCGCCGCAGATCGCGACCGTCAGCCCCTCGATCCGCTTCTTGTGGTTGCGGATGGTGAGCGCATCGAGCAGCGCCTGCGTCGGGTGCTCATGCGCGCCATCGCCGGCGTTGACCACCGAGCAGTCGACCTTGCGCGCCAGCAGATGCACCGCCCCCGCCGCATGATGGCGGACGATGATGATATCCGGCCGCATGGCGTTGAGCGTCATCGCGGTATCGATCAGGGTTTCGCCCTTCTTGACCGAGGAATTGGCCACCGACATGTTCATGACATCGGCGCCAAGCCGCTTGCCCGCAAGCTCGAACGAGGATTGCGTGCGGGTGGAGGCCTCAAAAAACAGGTTGATCTGCGTGCGGCCGCGCAGGCTCGATTTTTTCTTCTCGACCTGCCGCGAAATCGCGACCTCCTCCTCCGCCAGATCGAGGAGACCCTCGATATCGGGACGCGAGAGCCCCTCGATCCCGAGGAGATGCCGATGCGGGAAGACGAAACCGGATGGAGTGCTCATGGTAAGCTCCATCCTCTAGTAAAGAGCTTCCCGCCCCGCAAGCGCCGCGAAGGGTTATCCTCTTTAATCGCGGGGCGCTTCAGCCGTTCTTGCGGGGATAGGTGTGTTCCGGTGCCGGAAAAGCCCGGCTACGCACCTCGGCGGCATAGCCCGCCACCGCCGTATCGATCGCCGCCGCCAGCGCCGCATAGCGCTTGACGAAACGCGGGGGTCGCTCGGTAAGGCCCAGCATATCGTCGAGCACCAGCACCTGCCCGTCGCAGGCGACGGACGCGCCGATGCCGATCGTCGGAATCGGCACTTTGCGGGTGATCTCGACCGCCAGCGGCTCCTCCACCGCCTCGATCACGAGGCTGAAGGCCCCGGCTTGCGCCACGGCTTCGGCATCGGCGAGGATTTTGGCGCGTTCCAGCTCGCTGCGCCCGACGGCCTTGAAACTGCCGAGAATATTAATCGCCTGCGGGGTCATGCCGACATGCGCCATCACCGGAATGCCGCGCTCGACCAGGAACCGGATCGTCGGTGCCATGCGCATCCCGCCTTCGAGCTTCACCGCGCCGGCACCGGTCTCCTTCATCACCCGCGCGGCGCTCGAAAACGCCTGCTCCGGGCTTTGCTCATAGGAACCGAACGGCATATCGACAACGATCAGCGCCCGCACCGAGCCCCGCATCACCGCCTGGGCGTGCACAATCATCATCTCGAGCGTCACCGGCACCGTGCTCGCGAGCCCGTGACCGACCATGCCGAGGCTGTCACCGACCAGGATGGCATCGACGTGCCGATCCACCAGCCTGGCATGCGCGGTATCATAGGCGGTCAGAACGACGATCGGCTCGGCCCCCTTGCGGGCCAGAAGATCCGGGGCGGTCAACCGGCGCTGGACCGGCGTGAGCGGGGACGGCGCGGAATGCGATGACATGGTGCCTCCAAACCCTTGCGCCCGGCAAACCCGCAGCCTGCCACGCGCAAAATCAGCCCGGCGCATAGCGCGCCCGGCCATCCGGCGCAAATGTGGAAGGTAGACTATAGGGTATAGGATGCCCTGGACCGAGCTGGGAAAGGCTTGCTTGACGTGCCTATACGGCGTCAGGAGCGACCGGACCGGCGCGCCTATACGGCGCCAGAAAAGACCGGACCGGCGCGCCTATACGGCGCGCTGGGCGACTTCCGAAATCCGGCGGATGCCCTGATCGGCCTGCCCCGTCAGCTGCGCGACCTGCTCCATGCTCTGGGTGATCATTTCGACCCCCTTGGCCGCTTCCTGCATGTTGTGGGACATATCGGCGGTGACCGCGGCCTGTTCCTCGACCGCCGCGGAGATGCTGACGGAAATCCCGTTGATGCTGGAAATCGTGTTCGAGATCGCGTCGATCGCGACCTGCGCCAGCTGGCTGGAGGATTGCACCGCCATGATATGGGCGGAGATATCGCCGGTCGCCTTGGCGGTCTGGGCGGCAAGATCCTTGACCTCGCCGGCGACCACCGCGAAACCACGCCCCGCCTCGCCGGCGCGCGCCGCTTCGATGGTGGCGTTGAGCGCCAGCAGGTTGGTCTGACTGGCGATCGAGGCGATGAGATCGACGACCGCGCTGATTTTCTTGGCGTCCTCGACCAGACTTGCCACCGTCGCCCCGGCCTGGGAGGCCTGCTGAACCGCGTCGTTCGAGATTTCGAGCGCCTTGGAAACCTGATTGTTGATCTCGAGGACGGAGGATGACAACTGCGAGGACCCCGCCGCGACCGCATTGACATTGGTGGAGGCCTCAACCGCCGCCGCGGCCGCGCTGGTTGCCTGCTCGTTGGTGCTGGTGATGGCGCCTGCGATCCGGTTCAGCCCGGCATCGACCTCGGCGCGAACCTCGGCCCGGTGAAGGCGACCCTGTTTCGCCTCGGTGATATCGGTCGCGAACTTCATGATCCCCGCGAGCCGGCCGGAAGCGTCGAACAGCGGGTCGTAGGACGCCTGAAGCCAGACCTCCTTGCCGCCTTTGCCGATGCGCCGGTACTCGCCGGGCTGGACCTCGCCAAGGCGGAGCTTTTCCCAGAACGTTTTATAGGCCTCGCTGCCGGCCTCCGCCGGATCGACAAACATCCGGTGGTGCTTGCCCTTGATCTCGGCCAGCGAATACCCGGTCGCAGCGAGGAAATTCGCGTTCGCATGGGCAATCGTGCCATCAAGCGTGAATTCAATGACCGCCTGCGCCCGGTTGATCGCCTGGATCTGGCTCTCGATATGCGCCCGCTCCAGCCGGCTGGCGCTGACATCGGTGGCGAACACAACAACCTTGTAAGGCTTGCCGCCGCCACGAAGAATGACATTGAACCGGGCAAAAACCCAGATTTCCTGCCCGCCCTTTGTCACCTGCCGAACTTCCCCGAAATACGGCTTCCCGGCGTTCAGATCCTGCCAGAGCGTGCGGTACTCGCCGGATTGGCGCAGGTCTTCCGGAACCAGCTGGGCATAGAATTTCCCGGCAAGCTCACCGGGTGCATAGTCCAGAATATCGCAATAGGCCTTGTTCGCCGTCAGGATTTTCCCCTCAAGATCGAATTCGGCCACGGCATTCGCGGCGTATAAAGCATTCAAAATATTTTTGGCATCCGAATTAAAACCGATCATTTTCTATGATTCCCCAGACGCGTTTTCGGCAAGGATGCCTCGGTGCGACCATCTTCGAAAACGGTAAAGAGATGCTTTCACCCCGATGACAGATGGCGGTTTTTTTTCCCACCGGTGCCAAAGCGCGATTGCCGATGAAGCGAATGCCCCGGCCAAACTTCCGAAGCCATGCCGGGTCTTTTCCGACCTTTTTGCCGGTCGATTTGACAAACGGCGCACCGCTCGCCACTTATCCGCCCCTGTTTGATTTTGGTCGACCAGTGCCGGAGCGGTTTTCACACCAGCCTGAAAACACGACCACACCGGCTCAAAACCGGCGCGGCCCCGTTTGGCCACTGAAGGGGACGTAATGGAAAATCGTGTTGTCATCGTCGAATCGCCGTCCAAGGCCAAGACGATCAACAAGTATCTCGGTCGCGGCTACGAGGTGATCGCCTCGTACGGCCATATCCGTGATTTGCCCTCCAAGGACGGTTCGGTCGATCCGGACAATGATTTCGCGATGATCTGGGAGCTGGACGGGCGCGGCTCGAAGCAGATTTCGGCCATCGCCAGCGCGGTGAAGGATGCCGACAGCGTCATCCTCGCCACCGATCCGGACAGGGAAGGCGAAGCGATCTCCTGGCACCTGCTGGAAGCGCTCAAAGCCCGCCGCGTCCTCAAGGGCAAGAAGGTCGAGCGCGTCACCTTCAATGCCATCACCAAGGATGCGGTGGCGCATGCCATGGCGAACCCGCGCGAGATCGATCAGGCGCTGGTGGACGCCTATCTCGCCCGGCGCGCGCTTGATTATCTCGTCGGCTTCCAGCTCTCCCCGGTGCTCTGGCGCAAACTGCCCGGTGCCCGCTCGGCCGGGCGTGTGCAATCGGTGGCGCTGCGGCTGGTCTGCGATCGCGAAGGCGAAATCGAACGCTTCGTCACCCGGGAATACTGGTCGCTGGTCGCCAAGCTCGCCACACCAAAGGGCGAGGATTTCGAAGCACGCCTTGTCGGCGCCGACGGCAAGAAGATCACCCGGCTCGATATCGGCTCCGGCAAGGAAGCCGAGGACTTCAAGGCGGCGCTCGAAACCGCGAAACTGACCGTGGAAGCGGTGGAAGCCAAGCCGGCCAGACGCCACCCGTTCCCGCCCTTCACCACCTCGACGCTCCAGCAGGAAGCCTCGCGCAAGCTCGGTTTTGCGCCGGCGATCACGATGCGCATCGCGCAGAAGCTCTATGAGGGCGTCGATATCGGCGGCGAAACCACCGGTCTCATTACCTATATGCGCACCGATGGCGTCGACATGGCGCCCGAAGCCCGGGCGCAGGTTCGCGCCTTCATCGCCAAGGGCTACGACAAGGGCTACCTGCCGGAGGTGCCGCGCGCCTATACCACCAAGGCGAAAAACGCCCAGGAAGCCCATGAGGCCATCCGCCCGACCGACGCCTTCCGCATCCCAAAGGCCGTGCGCGGCTATCTCGGCGACGATGAATTCCGGCTCTACGAGCTGATCTGGAAGCGGACCATCGCCAGCCAGATGGAATCCGCCCGGCTCGAACGCACCACGGTCGATATCGCGGCGCTGGCGGGCGGGCGCAAGCTCGATCTCCGGGCCACCGGCCAGGTCGTGCAGTTCGACGGCTTTCTGACGCTCTATACCGAGACCTCGGATGACGATGATGACGAGGAAAACCGCCGCCTGCCGGCCATGGCGGTGGGGGATGCCATCACCCGCAAGGCGCTGACCATCGCCCAGCATTTCACCGAACCACCACCGCGCTATTCGGAAGCCAGCCTGATCAAGCGCATGGAAGAACTCGGTATTGGCCGGCCCTCCACCTATGCCTCGACGCTCGCGGTGTTGCGCGACCGCGAATACGTGAAAATCGAGAAGAAGCGCCTCGTGCCGGAGGACAAGGGCCGGATCGTGACCGCGTTCCTCGAGAGCTTCTTCCTCAAGTACGTCGAATACGATTTCACCGCCGATCTCGAAAACGATCTCGACCGTATCTCCAACGCCGAAGTCGACTGGCGGCAGGTGCTGCGTGAATTCTGGTCGGATTTCAAGACCGCGGTCGAGAGCGCCAAGGAACAGCGCACCACCGCCGTGCTCGAAGGCTTGAACGCGCACCTCGGCCCGATGCTGTTCCCGGCCAAGGAGGACGGCACCGATCCGCGCGCCTGCCCGAAATGCGCCGCCGGTCAGCTCTCGCTCAAGCTCGGCAAGCTCGGCCCGTTCGTCGGCTGCTCGAACTACCCGGAATGCCGGTTCACCCGGCCGCTTTCGGTGCCGACCGGCGAGGACGGCGAGAGCGCCGGCGCCTCCGGCACCATGGTGCTCGGCACCGACCCGGCGACCGGGCTCGAAGTCACCGTGCGCGATGGCCGGTTCGGGCCCTATGTCCAGCTTGGCGAGGGCGAAAAGCCCAAACGCGCCTCGCTCGCCAAGGGCCAGAGCGTCAAGAGCATCGATCTTGACGCCGCGCTTCTGCTGCTCGCCCTGCCGCGCGAAATCGGCAAGCACCCGGAGGACGGGGAGGTCATTCTCGCCGGCATCGGGCGCTACGGGCCTTACGTGCAGCACGGCAAGACCTATGCCAATATCGAGGCGACGGACGATGTCTTCACCATCGGCATGAACCGCGCGGTCGATCTGATCGCGACCAAACGCGCCGGCGGCGGCAAGTCGCGCTTCGGGCGCGGCGCGGGCGCGCCGGCCGGAACGGTGCTGGGCCAGCACCCGGATGGTGGCGATATCACCCTGCGCGATGGCAAATACGGCGCTTATGTCAACTGGACGACCGTCAATGCCACCCTGCCGAAAAACGCCGTCAAGGAAGAGCTGACGCTGGAGGGCGCGCTCGGGTTGATCGCGGCGCGGATCGAGGCCACCGGCGGCATTCCCGCCGCCAAGGGCGGGCGCGGCAAGCCCAAAGCCGCCGGGGCCAAAGCCAAGGCGCCCGCCAAGGTTAAAGCTCCTGCCAAGGCGAAAGCTGCCGGGATAAAAGCACCGGCGAAAGCCAAAGCACCAGCCAAAAAGGCCGCCAGCTAGGGATACACGTCCGGCACGGAGACCCACCACATGCTCGAAGGCCTGACGATCCTGATTTCCCTGCAATTCCTCGGCGAGATTCTCGCCGGGGTGACACGGCTGCCGATCCCCGGGCCGGTGATCGGGCTGGGCCTGCTCGCGGGCTATGCGCTCTGGCGCGGCGCGATGCCGGCCGCGATCGAGGTTGCCGGCGATTCCATCCTCAAACATCTTTCGCTGCTGTTCGTGCCGGCCGGGGTCGGGCTGATCGCCTTTGGCGAGCGGCTGTTGAGCGAGGGGCTGCGGCTGGCGATCGTGCTCGTCGCCTCGACGGCACTGACCATGGCGGTGACCGCCCTCGCCTTCCGCTTCCTGACGCGCAGCCCTGCCGAAGCGGAAGCCGCCGATAACGCCGGGAATGCGCCATGATGCTGCGCCCGCTCGATGCCTCCCTATTCTGGATCTACCTCGCCGAACAGCCGCTGTTCTTCCTCGCGCTGACGCTGGCGGCCTATCTCGTCGGCGACCGCATCGCCGCCCGCAGCGGCCGTCATCCGGCGGCGAACCCGGTGCTGATCGCCATCCTGATCGTCGGCACGGTGCTGCTGGTCACCGGAACCTCGCATCAGCGCTATTTCGAGGGCGCCCGCTTCATCCATGTCCTGCTCGGCCCGGCGACCGTGGCGCTCGCGCTGCCGGTGTTCCGCAACCGGGCGCTGATCGCCAGGCACTGGCGGGCAATCGCGGTGGCGGTGGTGATCGGGGCCGTCACCGGCATCACCTCGACGCTGGTTTTCGCCAAGCTGCTCGGGCTTTCGAGCGTCACCATCGCTTCGCTGGCGCCCAAATCGGTGACGGCGGCGATCGCGATGGGCATCGCCGAACAGGTGGGCGGCACCCCGCCGCTCACCGCCGTTCTGGTGATCGCGACCGGCATTCTCGGCGCGATCATGGTCACGCCGCTGATGAATCTCCTCGGCATCCGGGATTACGCCGCGCGTGGCTTTGCCGTCGGGATTTCCGCGCATGGCATCGGCACGGCGCGGGCGTTGCAGGTCAACGAGAAGGCCGGGGCCTATGCCGCGCTCGGCATGGCGCTCAACGGGCTGATGACCGCCATGCTGGTGCCCTTGCTGCTCTATCTGTTCCTGTAGGGCCTCGCTTCCTGTCGGTTGCTGCCGCCCATTGCTTTTAGCAACCCCGCCCTTCCCGTGGATCGCGCCCTGTGCGAGAAGGAGCCATGACGCGCTCCACACCCCCCACCGCCCCTCGCCGAAAACCTAAAGCGCCGGGCGCGCGCCCCTTCCCGACCAAGGAAGAGATCCTGGCCTTCATCGCCGCGTCGAAAGGCAAGGTCGGCAAACGCGAAATCGCCCGCGAATTCGGGCTCAATCCCGCCAGCCGGATGCTGCTCAAACGCGTCCTGAAGGAACTCGAGATCGAAGGCACGCTCGACCGCAAGCGCCGGAGCCTGCACCATGCCGGCGATCTGCCTGCGGTCGTGGTGGTCGATATTCTCCGCCGCGATACGGATGGCGATCTGATCGCCGTTCCCGCCGAATGGGACGATACCCGCGGCGAGCCGCCGAAAATCCGGGTCAGCCTGCCCCAGCGCAGCCGCGACCCCGGGCCGATGCCGGGCCTGAATGATCGCGTGCTGATGCGCGTCGAGCCGATCGAGCCCGAGGACGAGGAGGGTGCCCCGACCTATTCCGGCAAGGTCATCAAGATCCTCTCGCATCAGGCCAAGCGCGCCGTCGGGGTTTTCCGGGCCGACAAGGATGGCGGCGGACGGCTGATCCCCATCGACAAGAAGGCCAAAGGCGTCGAAATCGCCATCCCCCCCGGCGCGGCGACCGGCGAGGCCATCGACGGCGATCTCGTCGCGGTCGAAATCGGCCGCGATTTCCGCCTCGGGCTCAAGACCGGGCGCGTGCGTGAACGGCTCGGCTCGACCAAATCCGAGCGCGCGATTTCGCTGATCGCGATCCACACCCATGAAATTCCCAATGTCTTCCCGGAAGCCGCGCTTCACGAGGCTTCTCGGCCGCAGGGGGCGACGCTCGCCGGCCGCGAGGACTGGCGGGATATTCCGCTGATCACCATCGACCCCGCCGACGCCAAGGACCACGACGACGCCGTGCATGCCGAGCGCGACACCGACCCCGGCAACGAGGGCGGCTTCATCCTCCATGTCGCGATCGCCGATGTCGCGGCCTATGTCCGGCCGGGCTCCGCGCTCGACAAGGAAGCGCTGGAACGCGGCAACTCCGTCTATTTCCCGGACCGCGTCGTCCCGATGCTGCCCGAGCGGATCTCGAACGATCTCTGCTCGCTCAAGCCCGGCGTCAATCGCGCGGCGCTCGGGGTGCGCATCGTCATCAGCGCGCGCGGCGAGAAGCAATCGCATTCCTTCCACCGCGTGCTCATGCGCTCGGCGGCGAAACTCTCCTACCAGGGCGCGCAGGCCGCCATCGACCGCGCCGAGCAGGTCGCGGCCGGCACCCGTGACCCCGCCGAAAAGCCGGATGATCTTGCCGGCGCGCTGCTCAAACCGGTGCTGCGGCCGCTCTATGACGCCTATGGCGCGCTCAAAACCGCCAGAGACGCCCGCGAACCGCTCGATCTCGACCTGCCCGAGCGCAAGCTTGTCCTCGACAGCCACGGCCATGTCAGCGATGTGATCGTGCCCGAGCGCCTCGACGCGCATCGGCTGATCGAGGAATTCATGGTGCTGTCGAACGTCTGCGCCGCTGAAACGCTGGAAAAGGCGCATGTGCTGCAGCTCTATCGCATCCACGACACGCCCAGCCTCGAGAAGATGCAGAACCTCCGGACGTTTCTCGAGACCATCGCGATCTCGCTGCCCAAACAGGGCAATGTCCGGCCCGAGCTCTTCAACCGCATTCTCGCCCGGGTGAAGGACACGCCGAACGCGACGCTGTGCAACGAGGTGATCCTGCGCAGCCAGGCCCAGGCAGAGTATTCGCCCGAGAATATCGGCCATTTCGGCCTCAACCTGCGGCGCTACGCGCATTTCACCTCGCCGATCCGCCGCTATTCCGATCTCGTCGTCCATCGCGGGCTGATCAAGGCGCTCAATCTCAGCCTGAAAGGCGGCTACGATGGCCTGCCCGAGACCACCCTCGACCAGATGCGCGAGATCGGTGCCCGGATTTCCGCCGCCGAACGCCGTGCCATGGCCGCCGAACGCGAAACCACCGACCGGCTGATCGCGATGTATCTTGCCGATCAGGTCGGCGCGAGCTTCCGCGGCCGCATCGCCGGCGTGACCCGCGCCGGGCTGTTCGTCAAGCTCGACAAGACCGGCGCCGACGGGTTCATCCCCGCCTCCACACTTGGCAACGACTTCTTCCGGCACGACGAGGCCGCCCATGCCCTGACCGGCGCACGGACCGGCGAGAGCTTCCGGCTTGGCGACGGCGTCAACGTGCGGCTGGTCGAGGCGCAGCCGATGGCCGGCGCGCTCCGCTTCGAGATGCTGAGCGAAGGCCGCTATGTGAAAGTCAGCGGTGGCAAGGCGCGTTCAGGCAAATCCTTCTTGCCGCGCCCCGGGGATCGTGGTCCAAAAGGCAATACATTCAAAAAAACCAATACGTCCAAGCCCGGAAAAGGCAAACTTCCGGGCAAGAATCGCCCTGGCTTCATCGAGGACTGACATGCAGGAATGGTCGAACGCCCCCAAAACCGAACCGCTCGCGCCGCGCGACTGGAAGCAGGCAATGAAGCGCGGCCTCGCCTGCCGCTGCCCGAACTGTAACGAAGGCCCGATGTTTGCGCGCTTCCTGAAGGTCACCCCGGTCTGCGCCACGTGCGGCGAGCGCCTCGACAGCCACCGCGCCGACGATATGCCGCCCTACATCACCATCATGATCGTGGGCCATATCATCGTCGCGGCCAATCTCTTCTTCGAGCGCACGACGGAATGGCCGATGTGGTGGCACATGGCGCTCTGGCCGACGCTGACAATCATCATGGCGCTGGCGATCATGCAGCCGGTGAAGGGCGCGCTGATCGCCTATCAGTGGGCGCTCCGGATGCATGGCTTTGATCCCGCCGGCGATATCCACGCTATCCCGCGTACGGCGGCGCCCTGATGGCGGATTTCCCCAACAGCGCCGCGCTGGCGGCCGAGGCCGATGCCGTGCACCGGGTCGAGACCGGCGGCGTGCGGTCACCCGCGACCCGCCCGCGCGACGCCGCGACGCTGCTGATTCTCGATCGCTCCGGCCCGAGCCCGCGCGTGCTGATGGGGCGACGCCACCCGGGGCATAAATTCATGCCGGACAAGTTCGTCTTTCCCGGCGGGCGGGCCGAACGGTCGGATGCCGCGGTCCCGACCGTTTCGGAATTGCACCCCGATGTCGCCGCCGCCCTGATCGCCCGGACCCCGCGCGGCAACGCCGCCCGCGCCCGGCGGCTGGCACTGGCGGCGATCCGCGAAACCTTCGAGGAAACCGGCCTCGTCATCGGCCAGAAGCAGGCTGCCCTTGCACCGCGCCTTTCCGGCCCCTGGGGCGAGTTTCTTGCCACCGGCTACCAGCCCGATCTCGCGCCCATCCGCTACCTGGCGCGGGCGATCACGCCGCCGGGGCGCTCGAAGCGCTTCGATACGCGGTTTTTCATCGTCGAGGCCGAGGCGATCCGCCACACCGTCGGCGATATCGTCGGGCCGAATTCGGAGCTTGTCGAGCTTGCCTGGCTGACGCTGGAGGAAACGGTGTCGCAGCCGCTTCCGGTCATCACCCGCATCATCCTGGGCGAACTTGGAACGCGGCTGGCGGCGGGCGGGCTCGAAAATCCGGCGCCGATCCCGTTCTATTACCGCACGGGCAAGCAGTTCCGCCGCGAATGGATCACCCCCTGACCCCCTCACGCGGCAATCCGCGGGTGATTGTCGCCGCCACCCTGCTGGTGACGCTTGTCGGGGTCGCCCTGGCGGTCTCCAACCCGTTGCTGGCGCTTGAAATGGAGCGCTGGGGCGTCTCCAGTACGCTCTCCGGCCTCACCGCCGCCTGCGCCGGGCTCGGCACCGTCATGGCCGTGCCGCTTGTGCCGGGATTGGCCCATCGTTTTGGTGTGGCACGGCT
>CAZNAT010000002.1:25156-38804 GCA_964571245.1 uncultured Methylobacterium sp. | reverse complement strand
AGCAGGAAGCCGTCCTCAAGATCTTCCGCCGCATCACTCCGGGCACAAACCCGGACATCGAACTCAACCGGGTGCTGGCGCGCGCAGACAATCCGCACGTGGCACGGCTGCTGGGTTCCTCGCTGGCGATCGCGTCGCTGGGCATGGCCCTGTTCCACGTCTTCCCGAGCCTGATCGCCTGGGCCATGCTGCGCTTTGCGCTCGGCTGCGTGATCGGCATCATTTTCACCCTCGCCGAATTCTGGATCAACGCTGCGGCAAACCCCGAAAAACGCGGCCTGGTGATGGGGCTCTATGCCACCGCGCTCTACACCGGCTTCGCGACCGGGCCGTTGCTGCTGGTGTTTCTCGGCACCACCGGCCCGATACCCTATTTCGCGACCAGCGCCCTGCTGGTGCTCGGGCTGATCCCGCTGCTGCTGGCCGGGCGGGAATCACCGCGCATCGACGAACCGGTTTCGGGGGCTGTCGGGCGGTTCATCCTGCTGGTGCCGACGGCGACGTTCGGGGCGTTGGCGTTCGGCGCGGTCGAGACCGGGATCGTCACGCAACTGCCGGTCCACGCCGTGCGCCTCGCCTTTCCCGAGCGCGATGCGGCCCTGCTGCTCTCCGCCTTCACCTTCGGCAATATCCTGTTCCAGGTGCCGCTGGGCTTGCTGTCGGACCGGATGGACCGGCGCAAGCTGCTGCTGGTGCTCGGCGTGCTTTCGGCCGCGCTCTCGCTGGCCCTGCCGCTGGGGCCGCCGGAGTTCTGGCGCTTTGCCGGCCTGCTGTTCCTGCTCGGCGGGGCGTTTGGCGCGATCTATACCGTCGCCCTCGCCCATCTCGGCGCGCGATTCTCGGGAACCGATCTTGCTTCGGCCAATGCGGCCTTTGTGATGCTGTATTCCGTCGGGATGATGTTCGGCCCGGTTCTGATCGGTTTCGGGATGGACCACAGCAGCGCGCTGGGCCTGCCGATGTCGCTGGCGCTCATGATGGCGCTTTACGCGGCGCTCGTCGCCACCCGCCTCTTGCGCAAGCCGTGAATTGCGCAAGCCGTGAATTGCGCAAGCGACAACCCGACCGGAATGCGCAGAAAGCCGCAATTGCCGCCTTGACTTCGCGGGAACTTTCCGCGATACGAGCGGCTCACGCCGGGCGCCTTTCGCTCGGCGATTTGTTTCACGCGAATGGCGGGCCTTTTCTCCACGCCGTGTTTCGCCGGAGGAATGATTATGGCCAAGGCCACGACGATCAAGATCAAGCTGCTTTCGACCGCGGATACCGGTTTCTTCTACGTTGCCAAGAAGAACGCCCGCACTTCGACGGAAAAGCTGTCGTTCAAGAAGTACGATCCCGTCGCGCGCAAGCACGTCGAGTTCAAGGAAACCAAGATCAAGTAAGGCTGGCTTTCGGGCCTTCTGTGCTTGCGGATCTTTCTGCTGGATGGACGAAACCAAGGCGCCTCAGGGCGCCTTTTTCTTTGCTCGCGCTGTGGATTGCCGGTGGAGCATTTTCTTCACGCGAACCAGGATCCACTTGATCGGAAACCGCTCCAGCCCGCTTGTTTTCTGGCAGCAGTGGGCTCGCGATGCCGGGAAGGGATGGCGACGCCAAAGCCGGAAGACCTCGCCCGGAACAAGCCGGCCGGCCCAAAAAAGACGGCCGGCCCAAGAGCGAGTGAGGAGGCAACCCCCTCGACCTTGAGCCGGCCTGACCCCGTGGGACTCAGGAGATGCGGCGGACCTGAACATCCCGCGAGGAATACCGGGCGGCGGCAACGGCACGCACGCCGGAATTCCATCCGAGGGATCAGACTATGCGAGTCGCACGAGAAGGCAAAGGGGCCGGCGCATGATTGCTCGGCGACGCGGCCAAGCGCCCCTGCCCGGCGCGCAAGCCCGCATCGAAGATCCGGATTGGAACGTCAGGCGGCGATTCGCACGCAGTTGCGCCCGGCGCGTTTGGCTTCATAAAGCGCCGCGTCGGCCTGCTTGAACAAGGCATCCCCGGTCAGGCCGCCGGAGGTCGTGGCAACCCCGATCGAGACCGTCACGCGCACCGTTTTTTGTCCCGCAGCAACCGAGAACGGCGTGCATTCGATCGAAGCCCGGATCCTTTCCGCGACGCGCTGCGCGGCGAAGGGCTCGGTATCGGGCATCACCACGACGAATTCCTCGCCGCCGAACCGCGCGACAACATCGATGCCGCGCACCGCCTGACGCAACCGCTCGGCGCATTCCCTCAGAACGTCATCGCCGGCATCATGGCCGTGCTGGTCGTTGATCGACTTGAAATGATCGAGATCGAGAACCAGCATCGACACCGCCGTGCCACGCACGGCCTCGTCCTTCAGCAGGCTCGAAAGCTGCGACTGGAGATAGCGCCGATTGTGCAGCCGCGTCAGCGGATCGACGATCGCCAGCTCCATCGAGGCCCGCAGGTTCTCGCGCAGGCGATCCTGGTAGCGCTTCTTGCGGATCTGGGTCGAGGCGCGCGCGATCAGTTCGTTCCGGTCCACCGGACGGATCAGGTAATCATTGACGCCCATGTCGAGCGCGCGGTTGACGCGCGGATCCTCGATGGCTTCCGCCAGCACGAGAATCGGCAGATTGCGGTGCTTCGAATCGGCCCGGATCTGCGACACCAGCCGCAAGGCATCGTTATCCTGCAGGCCAAGGCTCAGGATGACGACATCGTAGCCTCCCGCCGCGATCCGCGCCGGAACATTGTCCGAACGGGCCTCGATCTCGACGACGTGGTGCTGCTGCAGCGCGGCGCACATCCGTTCGGCGGCATTGGCGCGGTCCTCGATCAGCAGGATACGGCCATTGAGGCCATCCTCGGCGGCGGCGACCGAAAGCGGATCAGGCAGGCCCAGTTCGCGCCAGCCGCTGGTGCGCGAACGCAATTCGTCGGTCAGATGCTTCAGGCGCGCCAGCGAGCGCACGCGCGTGAGCAACGCCAGTTCGTTGATCGGCTTGGTGAGAAAATCGTCGGCACCCGCCTGGAGCCCCGCCAGACGATCCGAGGGGCTGTCGAGCGCCGTCACCATCACCACCGGCAAATGCGCGGTCGAGGGCGCGGATTTGAGCCGCCGGCAGACCTCATAACCATCCATGCCCGGCATCATCACATCGAGCAGCACGAGATCGCATTCGCCGCGCTCGCAGATATCGAGGGCCTGCGGGCCGTTCATCGCGGTCACGACGGTAAAATACTCCGCCGTCAGCCGTGCTTCGAGCAGGCGGATGTTGGCGAAGACGTCATCGACGATCAAAACCCGAGCGGTCATAAGACCATCTTTCTTTTAGCTATTCTGGCATCAGGGCAAAAACGCATAAACGGAGGCAATTGGCGTCGTCGGATCAGACCCCGCGCATCAACCGATGAAACTGCGGACGGTTTCGACGAATTTCGCGACCGAGATCGGCTTCGAAAGATAGCCCTCGCACCCCGATTCGCGAATGCGCTCCTCGTCCCCCTTCATCGCGAACGCCGTGATGGCGATGATGGGAATGACGCGCAATTCCTCGTCTTCCTTCAACAGCTTGATGATATCGATGCCGGAAACCTCCGGCAGCTGGATATCCATCAGGATGAGATCCGGCCGGTGGTTGCGGGCCAGCTCGAATCCTTCGAGCCCCGATCGCGACTTGAGCGTGGCGTAGCCATGTGCCTCAAGCAGATCGTTGAAGAGCTTCATGTTGAGGTCATTATCCTCAACGATCAATACCGTCTTGCCCATCCCCGGCCGCCCGAAACCCCGAATAACGAAATGGCTCTGCATTCTAGCAGGGCTCTATCCCGCGCAGGGTAGCGCCGAACCCTGAATCAAACGGTAATCCCCGGCCAGGTGCACGACGGCACTCAAACCTTCGGCAAAGATGGTTTAGAGAGAATGTCGTTCCCCGGCAGCAAAACGGAAAACCCCATGGCCATCAGACACGACGCCCCGGATCCGGAAAGCCTGGCCATCGATGCCCTCGGGTTTCTCGCGGAGGATACCGAGCGGCTGGGGCGGTTTCTCGCAATCACCGGGCTTGAACCCGCGACGCTGCGGGCCGCGGCGCAGGAACCGCATTTCCTCGCCTCGGTGCTGGAGCATCTGCTGGCGGACGAGGCCCTGCTGCTGGCCTTCGTCGCCAACCGTCGGCTGCAGCCGGAGGCGGTGGCCCGCGCCTGGCACAAGCTGGGCGGCAAGCCGCGCGAAGACTTCTAATCCCGTGTTGTGATCCCGCTCGGGCGTGCCAGCCGCCCATCTGTCCGGCGATCTCGGGGGTGACTATTTTTTCTTGCAGGCTTCCATCGGCAGCGCCTCATAGCGCACCGCCTTCGCCGCAAGGCTGAACTCCGGGAATTCGAACACGAGATCGCTGACGACGCCATTGGCGAAGGTCACGCTCTTCATCGTGTAGACCGGGAGGCGGTCACCCGGCGTATTCTCGTAATAGGCGATCGAGATCGGCCAGCGCGGCACCTTGTCGAGGCTTTCGCTGCGCATCACCGGCTCGAGGCGGGCATTTTTCTCGCCATCGAGCGCCGGGCCGATGCTGGCGATGGTATCGAAGATCTTCTCGCCGCCCTCGGAGCCATCGAACAACCGGGCATCAAAGCGCTTCTCGCCCTTGAGCGCCGCATCGAGCAGGGCGATCATCATCGCCGAAGGAAACGAGATCGAGCCGTCGAAATCGCCCTTTTTACCCTCGGGGCGCTTCATTGCGACCGATACCGAACCATCCTTCACGCGTTTGGCCTCGCCGTCGGCGTTGCGGGTCGTCTCGTCGTTGATCTTGTTGAGAACCGAGAAGCGGAAGCGCTGGCCCTGCCCCTCCTCCCACAGGGTGACGCGGAAATCGAGGTTACGGGTCTCGCCATCGGGATCGGCGAGCTGGGTCGCCTGCCGGAAGTTGGTCGCAAACCCGTCGCAGGTGTTTCCGGTGAATTCGAGCGCGATCAGCCCTTGCGCGGAAGCAAACGAATTGCCGCCCTTCCTCGGCCCAAGGCTGATCTCGTAGGCGATGCGGTGCGGCTGCAACTCGACGGCCGCGCCCGGAGCCGCGGCAGCCGGCATCATCACGCCCGAAAGCAGGACGCCCGCAGCGGAGATACTCGCCGTTGCTCCGCGTGCAAGGGCACGAGGCGCGGCGGCAAAGGCGAAACGGCCACAGGGGGAAAGATTTGACATCAGCGGGCGTGACCTTCGCTTTTCGGGGTTTGGACGCGTTCTGTGGTCGGATTGGCACCGATTCGTACCGCGAAGCGCGGCTGCCGGCCACAACAGAGGTATCATCAAACGCAAGTAAGTGGCAAAATTCGGACGAATCGTCGCCCGCCTGCGTTTTCAGTATCGGGCCTTTTCCCCAGAGTGCCGATTTCCTTCCAGAGGTTGCCCCATGTCCAAAGTCGAAGCCAGATTGCGCGAACTCGGCATCACCCTGCCGACCCCGGTTCCGCCCGTGGCGAACTACGTGCCGTTCCGCATCTCCGGCACGCTGCTGATCATCGCCGGGCAAATCTGCGTCGGGCCGGATGGCAAGCTCGCCGACCGCCACAAGGGCAAGCTCGGCGGCGCGGTGAGTGCCGAAGCCGGGCTTGAAGCGGCGAAATTCTGCGCCATCAATGTTCTGGCCCAGGCGAAAGCCGCGCTCGGCGATCTCGACCGCATCACCGCCTGCCTGCGCCTCGGCGGCTTCATCGCCGCGGTGCCGGAATTCACCGCCCTGCCGGGCGTGATGAACGGGGCTTCCGATCTCATGGTCGCGGCCCTTGGCGAGGCCGGCAAGCACGCCCGCTCGACCGTTGGCGTCCCGGTTCTGCCGCTCGACTGCTCGGTCGAGGTCGAGGCGATGTTCGAATTCGCGTAAAACACCCCGATGCCAAGCCCCCAGCTTCTTTCGCCCCGCGCCCTGCCCGCCGGATTTCTGGTCCGGCCGATCGCGCACCGCGGCCTGCACCGGATGGAGAGCGGGATCGTCGAAAACACCCGCGGCGCCTTCGAAGCGGCGATCGGCGGCAATTTCGGCATCGAATGCGATATCCAGCCGAGCGCCGATGGCGAGGCGATGGTGTTCCATGATTTTGCCCTCGACCGGCTGACGGAAGGCGCGGGCCGGACCGATGCGCTCGATGCGGCGGCGCTGCGGGCGCTGCGCTTCAAGGCCGGGCAGGACGGCATGGGCACGCTGGAAGACCTCTTCGCCCTCACCGCCGGGCGCGTGCCGCTCGTCGTCGAGGTCAAGAGCCGCTTCGACGGCGACACCCGGGTCACGGCCCGCATCGCGGCGCTCGCGCGAGACTACGCCGGGCCACTGGTGTTCAAATCCTTCGACCCGGCGGCGCTCATCGCCTTGCGCGAGGCCGGCGTCGCGCAGCCGCTCGGCATTGTCGGCGAGAGCGACTACAGCGACAGCGAATACGACCGGCTGACCGGAAGCGAAAAGCATGCGCTCGCCAACCTGCTGCACCTCTACAATTCGAAGCCGGATTTCATCTCCTGGAACCATCGGAACCTGCCCTCGGCAGGTCCGTTCCTGTGCCGGGCGGCGCTTGGATTGCCGGTGATGAGCTGGACGATCCGCAGCCAGGAGGCAGCGAACAGCGTTGCCGCCCATGCCGACCAGATCGTGTTCGAGCAGTTCTTGCCCGAATAGCAGTTCTTGTCCGAATAATTCCGGGGTCCAGCCGCTGATTTCCGGCAAGGCCACTTGGTGTGGCGGAGTGGCGCGTTACATTGTCCGGATGCCCGCTAACCCATCCACTCCCCCCGCCCTTTCGCTCGAGATCGTGACGGCCATCGCCGGGATCAGCCGCACCGAATGGGATGCGCTGGCGCGGGGCCGGCGAGCCGAGGCCCCCGCCGCCGGGGAACGGGACGCTGACGCAGCAGCCCCCCAATCCTCCAACGCCGCCAATGCCGTATCCCAAAATTCGGAATCGCTTTCCGAACCGGTGGCGGAGGCCAAAACCGGACCGGAACGAGCCGGCGAGAACACGCGACCCGAAGCCGTTGATTCGCCTTCCGAGATCGGTGATTCACATTCCGAGGCCCTTGAATCACCCTGTGAAGCGGCGGAGAATCTTGCTGAAGAAGACGGTGACAACCCCTTCATTTCGCATGATTTCCTGCTGTCGCTCGAAGAATCCGGCTCAGTCGGCGGCCGCACCGGCTGGACCCCGCTGCACCTTGTCGCCCGCGATCCCGGCGGCACGGCGATCGGCGCGGTGCCGGCCTATGGCAAGTCGCACTCGCGGGGCGAATATGTCTTCGACCATGCCTTCGCCGAGGCCTATGCCCGGGCCGGCGGCGACTATTATCCCAAGCTCCAGGTCTCCGTGCCCTTCACCCCGGCAACCGCCCCAAAACTGCTGATCGCGCCGGGACGCGCGCCGCAGCCGATCCGAAACGCCCTGATCGCCGGGCTCGCGGGGCTTCGCGACCGGATCAACGCCTCGTCGGTCCATGCGACGTTTCTGACCCCGGTCGATCGCGATGCCTTTGTGGCCCAGGGCTATCTGCTGCGCACCGATCAGCAGTTCCACTTCACCAATCGCGGCTACGCCAGTTTCGACGATTTTCTCGCCGAGCTGGCCTCGCGCAAACGCAAGGTGCTCAAGCGCGAGCGCCGCGACGCGCTGGCCAACGACATCACCATCGAGAGGCTGACGGGGCGCGCGATTACCGAGGCGCATTGGGACGCGTTTTTCGCGTTCTACATCGACACCGGCAATCGCAAATGGGGCTCGCCCTACCTCACGCGGCGGTTCTTCGCCCTGATCGGCGAGCGGATGGCCGACCGGATTCTGCTGGTGATGGCGAAGCGCGCCGGGCGATACATCGCCGGCGCGCTGAACTTCATCGGTGCCAATACGCTCTATGGCCGCAACTGGGGGGCGATCGAGCATCACCCGTTCCTGCATTTCGAGCTTTGCTATTATCAGGCGATCGAGTTTGCGATTGAACGCGGGCTCGCCCGCGTCGAGGCCGGCGCGCAGGGCGAACACAAGCTGGCGCGCGGCTATCGGCCGGTCAAAACCTATTCGGCGCATCATTTCGCCGATGCCGGCTTTCAGCGCGCGGTCGCCGCCTATCTGGCGCGCGAGCGCAACGAAATCGACAGAATTCAGGACGAGCTGGCAACCATGATGCCGTTCCGGCGTTGAATGGGTGACGCCTGTGCGCTGGCGCACAGCGAGCCTGAGAAAATCGAGCATTGTCAACGCCTGTGTCAGAGCGCACACTTATTCCTACCGTGCGGCAGCTCGACGAGTCGCGCGCTTGAGTTTGCAACCAGGAGGACTTTGAAATGGATCAAGAAACGGGGCGTGTGGAGGACAAGGTCCTCAATCGCCGTTCAACCCTCAAGGCCTTGTTTGGCCTCGCCGCCGTCGCCGTCGGCGCTACAGCGATCCTGATGCCGGCTGCCGCCGAAGCCGCGCCGCTGGCCCCGCCGGTGCCCGAGCCGAAGTCCCCCGCCGAGCCTGAAATCGCCAAGGACAGCGAGTTGCCGGCCGCAGAACCGACGCAGTATTACTACCGCCGCCGGGTCTATCGTCGCCGGGTTTATTATCGCCCGCGCCGCCGGGTCTATTACCGCCCGCGGCGGGTTTACTACCGCCGCCGCTACATCCGGCGCGTCTACTATTGATTTTTTCTTGACCCCCTGAAGGGTCGAGGGGCGGCTTCGGTCGCCCCTTTCCTTTTTCCGGCCTTGGCGCGATAGTCTGCCGCTGCCCATCCATTTCCGAGCCCATCATGCGTTATGACCCCGACAACATCTTCGCCAAGATCCTGCGTGGCGAAATTCCCTGCCACAAGGTCTTCGAGGACGAGGCGGTCCTCGCGTTCATGGACATCATGCCGCGTTCGCCCGGCCACCTGCTGGTGATCCCGAAAGCCCCCGCCCGCAACCTCCTCGATATCGACCCGGACGCGCTGGCCGAGCTCATCCGCCGGGTGCAGAGGATCGCCAGGGCCGCCCGCGAGGCGCTTGGCGCGGACGGAATCACGCTACAGCAGTTCTCGGAAGCCGCCGGCGGGCAGGAAGTCTTCCACCTGCATTTCCACATCCTGCCGCGCTGGGAGGGCGTGCGCGCCCTCCAGCACCCCGCGCCGAAGGGCGATATGGCCGTGCTCGCCGAACAGGCGGCCAAAATCCGCGCCGTACTGGGTGGTTAGGGCCAAGGCCGTGCGCCCCCGAAGGCAGATGCCGGCCCGCCGGAGTATTCTGCTCGGCGGTATTCTCCTCGGCGGCGCGGCGATTTTGGTCTTGGCTCAGGCCGCCCGGGCAGAACTTCCGCCGCCGACCGAGCCATCGCTGGAGCCGGCGCGCGCCATCGTCGAGAACATCCTGCGCAGCCGTCAGGAAAACCAGCCGCTGGACCTCTCCCGCTGGCCGCTGGTGCCGCGCATCCGTGCCGCGCTGGCCAAGGCGGATATCGAACCCGACGCGCTGTTCGCGCCGCCCGGGGAAACGGGTTTCCGGTTTTCGATCGAGGCCCCCACCCGTCCGGGAGACAAGCAGGCCCGAATAGAGGCTCGGATCGAGACGCCGCCAGGAAAAGCCCGCCTGACCTTCGACCTCGACCGGACCTCGGGAGCCTGGCTCATCACCGATATCCGGCACGAGAACGGCACCAGCCTGCGCCAGATGCTGCAGATCCCCGCCCCGCGCTGATCAGGACGCGGCGAGAAACCCGGCGCTGATCAGCACGGTCTCGCCGATCACCACGCCCGCGAGTATCGATCTTCGGAAGACGAAAAACGCCGCGAAACCGCAGCCGAGCGCGCCCCAGCGCCAGAGCGCCGGCACCACGGCGAGCGCGCCGCTGGGGCTGAGCAACAGTTTGGCCACCACGCCGGCCAGCAGGGCCGTGGCCACCGCCTTGACCCAGACGAGAATTTCGGCGTCTTCCGAGAGCCCCTTGACGAGAAAAACCGACAGCCAGCGCCAGATCTCGCTCGGCAGAAACCCGACGAAAATCACCACCAGATACGGCCACAGCCCGCCGGTCGCGTGTTCGAGGCTGGCAAAAAACGCACTCACGCGGGGGTGCCCTGTCGGCGCAGCCGATGCGCCAGATAGGCCAGCGTGCCCATCCCGACGCCGCCGACCAGAAGATCAAACCCCGGCGGCACCACCATCGCGATCAGCGGGGCACTGGCGAACCCCAGCCCGAGCGCCAGCCAGTCGATCATCCGGCGCGCGCCCGCCGCCAGCGCCACCGTGAAATAGATCGGTGAGGTGAACAGCAGCCCCGCCGCCAGCGCCGGCGGCAACTGGCCGATGAGATAGTATCCGGCCCCGGTGGCGATGGTCGCCGCCACCAGCACGGTGTTGGCAAAGCCGAGGTAGAACGGGATCCGTGCCGCGCGCGGCATGTTCGGCAAGCGCCGCATGCCCTCGACCCAGGCGGTAACCGCGACATAATGCGCGAGGATGAGCATCAGCCAGGTCGGCGTCCCCGGTTTGGCGGGCGAGGTCGGCGTCGCCGGCACCGGCTCCACCCGCATCAGGGGCAGCAGCGACATGCACATCGGGATGAAGCGGATCGAGGACAGCGACACCGCGATCGCGACCGCCGGCAAGGTGACCCCCGCCGCGATCGAGCCGAACAGCACCATCTGGCCCGGGCCGGCCCAGATCGTCAGCGTCGAGAGCACGCCTGCCCCCATGGGATAGCCGATATCGCGGCAGAGCCCGCCGACCCCGACGAGCGAACACATCAGCATCAGGCTCGGGATTCCCAGGGCCGCGCGCATCCCGGCCCAGGCATGGGGCCAGGATGACGGGGTGTCGTGCGCAGGGAGAAACGGGGAATCGGGAACCATGAGCTTGGCCCATGAATACGACGCTTGCGCGACCCCGTCGAGTTCGCGCTAGGCCATTTCAGAGGTTTTGTCGTGAAGTAACCGCCAGTCGCGGCGTGTCCGTCACGATTTCTTCAACGGCAGCTTCGGCACCGGAGAGCGGCGTGGTTTGCTCGCCTCGTCCCGGCCCGGGTCGCCGTCGGGCGCGGGGCCTTTCGGCGGCGGCAGGGGTGCCGGCGGAGCGGATTTCGGCAGAACCGCCTTGGCCAGAGCCGGCTTTTTCGGCGCGGCACGCCGGGCTTTCGGCTTGGCTCTGGGTCTGGCAGGAACAGGTTCGGCCTTCGGCTTGACTGGCCCCTCCGGGAACTCGAAGCCGAGCTTTTTCTTGCCGGCGTTTTCGCCTTCCTCGGCGACGACCACGACCCGCACATTGCCGCCGTTCTTCAGCTTGCCGAACAGCACCTCCTCGGCGAGCCCGGTCTTGATCGCGGACTGGATCAGCCGGCCCATCGGCCGCGCGCCCATGGTATCGTCGTAGCCGTGCTCGACCAGCCAGTCGCGCGCCTCGTCCGAGAGCTGGATCGTGACGTGGCGATCGGCGAGCTGGGCCTCAAGCTGGGCCACGAACTTGTCGACCACCTGCGCGATGACCTCGCGCGGCAGGTTGCCGAAGGCAACGACCGCATCGAGCCGGTTGCGGAATTCCGGCGTGAACAGCCGGTTGATCGCCTCGGTATCATCACCCTCGCGCTTGGCCCGGGTGAAGCCGAAGGCGGATTTCGCCATATCCGACGCACCGGCATTGGTCGTCATGATCAGGATGGTGTTCCTGAACTGCACTTCCTTGCCGTTGTGATCGGTCAGCTTGCCGTGATCCATCACCTGCAGCAGGATGTTGAACAGGTCCGGATGTGCCTTTTCGATCTCGTCGAGCAGCAGCACGCAATAGGGGTTCTGGTCGACGCCATCGGTCAACAGCCCCCCCTGATCGAAACCGACATAGCCCGGAGGCGCGCCGATCAGCCGCGAAACCGTGTGCCGCTCCATGTACTCGGACATATCAAAGCGCAGGAGCTTCACGCCCAGCACGGCCGCGAGCTGCTTGGCCACCTCGGTCTTGCCGACACCGGTCGGGCCGGAGAACAGATAGCTGCCGATCGGCTTTTCGGCGTCGCGCAAGCCCGCGCGGGCGAGCTTGATCGCGCTTGAGAGCTGGGCAATCGCCGCGTCCTGACCGTAAACGACGCGCTTGAGCGTGGTCTCGATGGTGCGCAGCACCTCGGCATCGTCTTTCGAGACGGTTTTGGGCGGGATGCGCGCCATCGTGGCAACGGTCGCCTCGATTTCCTTGAGACCGATGGTTTTCTTTCGGCGCGCCAGCGGCAGCAGCATCTGCGAGGCGCCGGTCTCGTCGATCACATCGATCGCCTTGTCCGGCAACTTGCGGTCATGGATGTAGCGCGCGGAGAGCTCGACCGCGCCCTTGACGGCATCATTGGTGTATTTCAGCCGGTGGAACTCCTCGAAATAGGGCTTGAGCCCCTTGAGGATCTCGATCGCATCGGGGATCGACGGCTCATTGACGTCGATCTTCTGGAACCGCCGCACCAGCGCCCGGTCCTTTTCGAAGTACTGGCGATATTCCTTGTAGGTCGTCGAGCCGATGCAGCGCAGCGTTCCGGCGGCAAGCGCGGGCTTGAGCAGGTTCGAGGCATCCATCGACCCTCCGGAGGTCGCCCCGGCGCCGATGACCGTGTGGATTTCATCGATGAACAGGATCGCCTTCCGATGCTGCTCGATCTCCTTCATCACCTGCTTGAGGCGCTCCTCGAAATCGCCGCGATAGCGGGTTCCGGCCAGCAGCAGGCCCATATCAAGCGAATAGACCGTGGCATCGGCCAGGACATCGGGCACCTCGCCATCGACGATCTTCTTGGCGAGCCCCTCGGCGATCGCGGTCTTGCCGACGCCGGGGTCGCCGACCAGCAGGGGGTTGTTCTTCTGGCGGCGGCACAGAACCTGGATCGTGCGATTGACCTCGGCTTCGCGGCCGATCAACGGATCGATCTTGCCGGTGCGCGCCTTCTTGTTGAGATCGGTGGTATAGGCGGCGAGCGCGCTTTCCTTCTTGGGCTTGTTGTTCTCGGCCTGGCTGCCGGGCGAGGATTGCTCGAAGCCCTCCTCGCTCTCTTCCTCAACCCCGCGCGGGGAGCGCGACTCCGAGGCACCGGGGCGCTTGGCGATACCGTGGCTGATGTAGTTGACCGCGTCATAGCGGGTCATTTCCTGCTCCTGCAGGAAATAGGCGGCGTGGCTCTCGCGCTCGGCGAAAATCGCCACCAGCACATTGGCACCGGTGACTTCCTCGCGGCCCGAGGACTGGACATGGATCACAGCGCGCTGGATCACCCGCTGGAAACCGGCCGTCGGCTTGGTATCCGCCCGGTCGCGCGTGACCAGCGCTTCGAGTTCGCTGTCGATGTAACCGATGACCGTCTGCCGGAGCACGTCGAGATCGACGTTGCAGGCGCGCATGACCGCCGCGGCATCCTCGTCATCGATCAGCGCCAGGAGGAGATGCTCGAGGGTCGCGAATTCATGCCGGCGCGAAGAGGCATGGCCGAGCGCCTGATGCAATGCGTTTTCGAGAGACTTCGAAAAACTGGGCAATGTCCCGCTCGCTTTCATGGTTCGGCACACGGATGGTGCCATGATTTCGTCGTCCGCTGCAACTGCAGCCCTTCCACCGGCGCGGTGCTACTTCTTCTCCATCACGCATTGCAGCGGGTGCTGGTGCTCGCGCGCGAAATCCATCACCTGCGTCACTTTGGTCTCGGCGATCTCGAAGGTGAAGGT
>CAZNAT010000002.1:10240-25146 GCA_964571245.1 uncultured Methylobacterium sp. | reverse complement strand
CGCATTCGCCAACCCCATGATGGTGAACATGGAGCATGATCTGGGTGGCCTCTTCCTCACTCCGGTTGAAAAACTGCATGAGAACGTGGATCACGAACTCCATCGGCGTGTAGTCGTCGTTCAGCAGCAGGACCCGGTAGAGATCCGGCCGCTTTCTGGCCGTTTTGGTCCGGGGCGCCAGCACCGTGCTGCTGCCCGGTTTTCCGGCCATGCGATTGCCGGACATGCGATCACCGGACATGCGATCACCGGACATGCGGTTCGCCAGCTGGCCGAAGATCCGCCTGAAGATGCGCGCACCGGGCGCCGGTTGGAATTCTCTCATTCGATCGTCCCGCAAATCAGCGATCACTAGGGGGAGGTTATGCCGGTTTGCCATACAATCAAGCGGGTTTGAACAGGGGGTGCACGCTGGTTTGCACAAAGAGCCGGAAGACAACGCCGGACGATGGGGAGAACGCATGTCGCCCTATAGGATCTAGGCACCTGAGGCCCCCAATGAAACCCCCTCGGACAACAAAAAAAGCCCGGTCTTGCGACCGGGCTTGATGGATTGGCGGAACCCTTCGGCTCCTGAAGCTGTCCGGCCTGCTCGGCCAGTCAGCTTACCTGCCAGTTTGGATTATTTGCCAGTCTGGATTACTTGCCAGTCTGGCTTACTTGCCCTGAGCCTTGGCGATCGCGCCTTCGAGCGGCTTGAAGGTTTCCTTCGCGAGGCCGGTGACGAGTTCGCCAACCTTGGTCGCATGGGCGACATAGCCTTCGTAGGCGGTCTTGGCGAATTCGGTCTGGATTTCGATCGCCTTGTCGAGCGTCTTGACGCCGGCAAGCTTCTCGAAGGTGGCCGAGCTGGCTTCGATCGCCTTCTTGGAATAATCGGCGACTTCGGTCGCGATGGCCTGGACACCCTTCTGCTGGGTGCCGAACGCCTTCACGGCGAGGTCGAGGTTTTCTTTGCCGTACTTCTGGATGTCTTCGAACGCGTTGATCATGATGGTTCCCCTTTGATTTCGTGCCGGAAACATCGCCCTTCCAGCTGTCACTCCATCTATGTTGCAGCGCACAATTTGTCAAGGAATTATTTTGCACCGCACCATTTTATTTTGCGCCGGATCAAACAATTCCTGGTTGCGAATCCTTCGTCGGAAAAAGCCCGATTGTTCAATTCCCTTAAGACAAGCGTAACCAGAATACCGGCATTTTAGGAACCTACCCGGGCGTGGCGGCCCGGCTTTGCACGCATTCAGGATGGATGCCGGAGTTTGTGAGTATGCGTTCGTTTTGCGTTGGTTCGGCGCGTCAGCCTCTGGCTGCGCGATCCGTTGCGTCGTTTGTCCTTGCGGTCTTGTTCGCGGTTGCGATGGCGGTTCCGCAGGCCGAGGCGCGGCGCAAGCGCCAGCATGCCGGCGGTGGCTACAACCCGCCCTTTGCCTCGATCGTCTATGACGTGAACGCCGGCCGCGTGCTGCAGGCCACCAATGCCGATGCGCTGCGCCACCCCGCCTCCGTCACCAAGGTGATGACGCTCTACATGCTGTTCGAGCAGCTGGAGAGCGGGCGTTTCAAGCTTTCCACCGAACTGCCGGTTTCGCGCGAGGCCGCCAGCCAGGCACCATCCAAGCTCGGCCTGCGCCCCGGCGAGACGATTTCGGTCGAGGATGCGATCAAGGCGCTGGTGACCAAATCCGCGAACGACATCGCGGTGGTGGTCGCCGAGGCGATCGGCGGCGACGAGGACCGCTTCGGCCAGATGATGACGCGCAAGGCCCGCGCGATCGGCATGAGCAAGTCGGTTTTCCGCAACGCTTCCGGGCTTCCCAACCCGGCCCAGGTGACGACCGCCCGCGACCTGGTAACGCTCGGCCGGGCCATCCAGGATCGTTTTCCGCGATATTACCCGTATTTCGGCACGCGGACCTTTTCCTACGATGGCACCAACTACCGCAACCACAACCGCCTGCTCGGCCAGATCGAAGGCGTGGACGGCATCAAGACCGGCTACACCCGCGCCTCCGGCTTCAATCTCCTGACCTCGGCCAAAGCCGATGGCCGCCACCTGATCACCGTCGTGCTCGGCGGCCGTTCGGGCCGTTCGCGCGATGCCCAGGTCGCGTCACTGATCGAAAACCACATGGACCGCGCCTATGCCGGCCGCCGCATGAGCGCCAAGACGGTCGATGTCGCCGGCCGCGACGCCCGCGAGGATGACGACGAGGACGGCAGCGCGGCCCCCGCCCTGCCCGCCGCACGGCTACCCGCCCCGCGCGTCGCCGCGGCACCGACACCGCCGGCCCCGGTCGCGCTGGCGCAGCCGAGCGCGCTGCCGCAGCCGCCCAGCCGGCCGCGGACGGCGGTAATTGCCGAAACCGGCGCCCGCCAGCCTGGCGAGGAGCAGGGCCTGACCCGTGGCCGTCCGCTCGCGCTCGCGGCCAGCGGCTCGACCAATATCGTCCAGAGCGCCACCAGCCCGCTGGCGCTCGTCGGCACCACGCCGCGCTCGCCAGCGATGCGCTGGATGCCCGGCCCGCAACCGGCCGAACCGGCCCCGCGTCCGATCGCCCGCGATGAGCAGCGCCTCGTTCCGCCCGGCAGCGTCCGCTATACCAACACCATCCCCGGCGAAGCGCCGAAGGCCGAAGACACCCAGCCGCTGCCACCCGCCCAGCCGCTGCCGACGGCGAAAACCGAAGATCGCAAACCGGAAGAGCGCAAGATAGAAGACCGCCTTCCCAGCATGACGACACGGGCGCAGATCGCCGCCGCCACCCCGCCCCCCGTGCCCGAGCCCGCCAAGCGCCACGCCGCGGTCGAACCGGCCAAGCCGGAGCTGACGAAAACCATCAAGGACGCCGCCAAGGAACCACCGGTCAAAGCCGCCGCTCCGGCGCGCACCGGCTGGGTGATCCAGCTCGCGGCCGCCGAAAGCGAGAGCAAGGCGCGGACGATCCTCGATTCCGCCGTCGAGAAGACCGGCAAGATCCTCAAGCGCGCCGAACCCTTCACCGAGGCCGTGACCAAGGGCGGATCGACGCTCTACCGCGCGCGTTTCGGCGGGTTTGAGGCCGAAGAGGCGCAGGACGCCTGCAAGGCGCTCAAACGCTCCGGCTTCAATTGCTTTGCCCAGAAGATCTGAGACTGCCCAAAACCCCGAGACCCGCCCCACGTGACAGGAAAGCCGGCGCCAATGCCCAACCCTCAGGATCTTTCCCTCGATGATCTGATCGCGGAAATGAGCCGGCCGCTCGGCCGGCATTCAGCCACGTCGGCTGGCCGCCAGCGCGACATCCTTCGCCCGGTTGACGAGGGCCGCGAGATAGGTCGAGCCGCCACGATCGGGGTGAAACCGCGCGATCAACGTGCGATGCGCCGCCCGAATGGCCTCCTCGGAGGCCCCCGCCTCAAGGCCAAGGACCTCATAGGCTTCCTGGTCACGCATTTCACCCACGCTCGCCGCCGCACCCTGCCCCGCCTGCGGATCGAACTTCACGTATTGACGCCAGCCGGGCGCCCGGCGGTCGAGGTCCTGGGCGACCAGACTTAGGCCTTGCGGATCGACAAGCGCCATCTCGCGGGCAAAAATCACCAGTTGCTCCGGTGTGAGCTTCGACAGCGTTGAATGGGCGAAGGTCCCGCCGAGGATGCGGGCATCGAGATCGCCAGTGCCGAGATCGATCGTGACCACCATCGCCAGCGTGCGGATCTCGCTGCGCCGCGCCCGCCCGATCGGATCGAACATCGCCGGCAATTTGAAGCCGAGCAGCCAGGCCGAGAGCGAGACCAGCACGATCGCGAAATCGTAGCGCCCGCGCAACGCCAGCATGATCCCCGCCCCGCCGGCGACCGCGCCGAACAGTTTGCGCGTCAGCGGCGAGAGATGCTCGCCGGTCTTGCGGCCCGGGCCGACCGCGAACCACCAGACGATACCGCCGAACACCAGCATGGAAACGATGTAGTTCATCACACAACCTTCGCGGGCGTTATACCCTTGGCCCTTGAACTTGATGTCAAATTCAAGGGTATTCCTCGCATAAGGGTCTAGACCCAAGCTCGGGCGCCCGTTCGGGCTTGCAACGGCCCGCCGGTCAAAACCGGGAGCCGCTGGCACACGTCTTTACAACAGCAAGCGCCTTTACAACAGCAAGCCCCGGGATTTTACAAGAGCCCGGAGATAACAAGAGGCCAGGCAACAAGACGCCAGCTCACAACAGGCCCAGCGCCCTGAGATCCTCGCGCATCGCCGCCGGCATCTCGTCCGGCACCTCCGCAAGCCCGATATCGGGCGGAGCATCCTTGGCGGCAAGGTAGCGCCAGCCCTGAAACGGCCGGCACGGGCGCGGATGAACCGGCACGACCACCGGGTCGAGCACGAGATGGCAGCGCGAAATGCCGTCTTCGCCGGTGAAGGGTTCGATGGACTCGATGCGCTGGCGCGCGGCAACACGGCCCTTGATCACCCAGTAGAGCGAGCCCTGTCCGGCGATCTCGCCCATTCGTTTCGGCACCATGCGGGTGGTGTGCACCTGCCGGTAGGGCCGCCCGAGGCGATGGTGCAGCAGCCGCGTCTCCTCGATCCAGGATTCGAGATCCGGGATCGACTCGCAGCCCACGCACAATTTCAGAATATGCAGCGTCATCGTGCTAATCCGCGATCATCGCGGCAAAATCCGCCGCGCTGGACCTTCAGGGCGCATCGGTGATCCCCATGATGCGGGCGCCTTCTCCGAGCTGGACGCCGGGCGCATAGGCGATACCCTCGACGATGCCGGCGCGCGGGGCCAGCACCGGATGCTCCATCTTCATCGCCTCGACGATGGCGACGCGCTGGCCCTTTTCGACCGCATCGCCATCGGCGACGAACAGCGCGACCAGTTTGCCGTGCATCGGCGATATAACATTGCCGCCGGCATCGCCGCCATGCGCCTCGAAGGACACATCGAGCGCATCCACCAGCGCCACCCGGGTCTGCCGCCCGCGCTCGAGCACGTAGAGCGAATCGCCGCCCTGGACGAGCGAGAACTCCCGCCCGTCCTGAGCCGGCACATCCAGAATGGCCTCCGCCGCCGCATCGAGCGGCAGCAGGATATCCTCGCCCTCGGCCTTGACGCGCAGCGTACCCCGACGCTCGGGCGCGGTCGAAAACCCGTCGGTCTCGGTCCAGGGATCGGCGGCCCAGCCGGAGCGCGACACCGCCGCAAGATCGATCCGCGCCTTCTCCTCGGCGAGAAGCGCCAGCGCCCCGGCCGCGACCGCCGCCCGGTCGAGTTCCGGCGGCACGGCGCCGAGCGCGGCAAGATTGCGCTCGATCAGCCCGGTATCGAGCCGGCCGGCACGGAAATCCGGGTGGTCGAGCAGCGCGCATAAGAACCGCGTGTTGGTTTTCGGCCCTGCCACCACCGACCCCAGCAGCGCGTCGCGCAGCCGGTCGAGCGCGATCTCGCGGGTGGCGCCATGCGCGATCACCTTGGCGATCATCGGATCGTAGAACGGCGTGACCTCGCCGCCCTCGACGACGCCGCTGTCGATGCGGATCCCCTCGCCTTCCGCAAAACGCAGCGCGTGCAGCGTGCCGGTCGACGGCAGAAAGCCGCGCTCGGGCTCCTCGGCGTAGAGCCGCGCCTCGACCGCATGCCCGTCGATCCGCAACGCCTCCTGCGCCATCGGCAGCTTCTCGCCGGCCGCGACGCGGAACTGCAATTCCACGAGGTCGAGCCCGGTGATCGCCTCGGTCACCGGATGCTCGACCTGAAGCCGGGTGTTCATCTCCATGAAATAGAAGCCATCTGGCCGGAGGCCCTTCGAGCCATCGGCGATGAATTCCACCGTGCCGGCGCCGTAATAGCCCACCGCCTTGCCGGCCTCGACCGCCGCCTTGCCGAAGGCCGCGCGCGTCTCCGGCGTCATGCCCGGCGCCGGTGCTTCCTCGATCACCTTCTGGTGGCGGCGCTGCATCGAGCAATCGCGCTCGAAGAAATGGACGACGTTGCCGTGCTGATCCCCGAAAATCTGCACCTCGACGTGGCGCGGCGCGAGCACGTATTTTTCGATCAGCACATGGGCATTGCCGAAAGAATTCTGTGCCTCGCGCTGGCAGGAGGCGAGCGCCTCCTCGAATTCGGCGTGCTTGTCGACCCGGCGCATGCCCTTGCCGCCGCCGCCCGCCACGGCCTTGATCAGCACGGGATAGCCGATCTGATAGGCCTTTTCCTTGAGGAAGGCCGGATCCTGGATCTCGCCGTGATACCCCGGCACCACCGGCACACCCGCCTTCTCGACGAGGGTTTTCGCGGCATCCTTCAGCCCCATCGCCCGCACGGCGGAGGGCGGTGGGCCGACAAAAACCACGCCTGCCGCCGCACAGGCCTCGGCGAATTCGGCATTCTCCGAGAGAAAGCCATAGCCCGGATGCAGGCATTCCGCCCCCGCCTTCTTCGCGACCTCCAGAATGCGCCCGGTGACGAGATAGCTCTCCCGCGCCGGGGCGGGTCCGATGCAATAGGCCTCATCCGCGAAGCTGACGAAAGGGGCCGCCCGATCCGCCTCCGAATACACGGCAATGACCCGCATACCGAGCCGCCGCGCGGTTTTACCCACACGCAAGGCAATTTCACCGCGGTTGGCGATCAGGACACTCGAAAACATGGCTTCATCCGGCTGACTGGAGGTTCGAAGGTTTGACGCTGCAATATTGTTCCGTGCTTGTCTATCCGGGAGCCGACACTCGCCGCCAATCCCGGTGAACGCTCAGGAAAATTGCCGCCGCCGCCTGCAAGTTGAGCCCGATTACGACAAGATCGAGCAGGATTTCCGGCATCTGGCTTGGCGAAACCCGGGCGAGGAATCCCACACTCGCAAAAGCCGTGGTGGAAATCGCGTCGTTGCGGCTCGAAAGCCAGGTCGCGGTGACCAGCGGGTTCTCGGAGGCCCGGAACCTCAGCATCAGCGCCAGCACAAACAGCGCCAGCCCGATCGCGGTGAAGGCCGACCAGCCCGCGACCCAGGCCGCCGCCCGCCACCCGGTGGCGATCTTGTCCCAGAGATCGTAGCCCGTGTGCAGCCCCGCGACCAGCATCACCAGCCCGACCCCGAGCGCCGCGACTTCCTCGAACCGCCGGCCGCGCCCGAAGACCGCCAGCGCCACCAGCCAGAGGACCACATCGTAAACCCAGTCGATCCCGTCCTTGAGGAGGAAGCGATCGCCGATCGAAAGCGCATAGATCGTCTGCGACGTCGCGAGGCCGGCGATCACCACGGTGATGAGCATCACCCGGCGGCGATAACTGCGGTCGTCTTGCCCTGTGACCTGACGGTCGTCTTGCCCTGTGACCTGCATGATCCGCCCCGATCCCCACGGCCTGTCGCTCGTGTGCGCCAGCGTACAGTCGCACGCCCGTTGTCCTGGCACATATGCGTCATCAAGGCCGCCGGGGCCAACAGGAGAATGTCATGTCGGGAAAATTTCAGATTGCCATCGTCGTTTTCACGCTGCTCGAAGCCATCGTGCTCAGCACCGGCACGATCGTGGTGTTCGCGACCTCGCTCCAGTCGCTGTCGGCGATGCTGATCCCGGTTCTGCTCGGCGCCGGCACGGTGCTGTCGCTCGTCGTGGCCTGGATGATCGCCCCGGCGCTGGATGCGCGGCTGCCGTCCTACAACGCGCCTTCGAACTATCGCCTCGGTTGAGCATAAACCCACGACGGGGTTGGCCGTGAGACGAGCTGGGCCCCGCATTAACCCGGGAAGGGACGCACCGGCTCATTGATTGATCATTAAAATTCCGAATGATCTCGGCACTTTCCGGGGTTAGAGCGGAATTCGATCTGCCTCGATCAGATCGTCCGCTCTATCTCTATGTTTTGACGCATTTTCTTACGATCAACCGGTACCCACTTGACCGGAAAATGTCTAATACGGGCTCGCAGCTGCCCGTGAAAAAGGCGGCACCGAAGCACCGCCCTGATCACACCATCGTTCCGCGTCCGGCCTGAGAAACCGACACGCAATCCCCGCGAACGGGAACAGCCAATTACTCGATAATCAATTACTTGATAATCAATTACTCGACAATCAATTACTTGGCGGCCACCACCATGATCTCGACCTTGTAATCCGGCGTCGCCAGGCCAGCCTCGACGGTTGCGCGCGCGGGCGTATTGCCCTGGCTCACCCAGGCGTCCCAGACGGCGTTCATCGCGCCGAAGTTCTTCATGTCGGTAATCCAGATATTGGCGCGCAGGAGCTTGGACTTGTCCGTGCCGGCCAGCGCCAGCAGGCGGTCGATCTCGGCCAGCACCTGCTGGGTCTGCCCGGTGATATCCACCTTGTTGTTCTCAGCGACGATACCCGCGAGATAAACCGTATCGCCGTGAATGACGGCCTTCGACATGCGTGCGCCGGTCTCGATCCGCTGAATGGAAGCCATGTATCTCTCCTGAAGCTGGCAAGGCAGGGCCGATGTCGACCACGCCGGGTGGGTAAACTTGGGTATCCCGAGGCAGGCTTTAGATCAACCGGCGAAAACGGGCAAAACGCCGTGGAATTCGCCGAAATCTCGCCTAGAGCATTTTCCGCGCCTGTGGACACCGGTTGGTTGAAAGACAATGCGCCCAAACAACAAGATAGAGCGGTTGATCTCGTTCAATCAGGTCGGATACCGCTCTAGCCGCGGCCGACGAACGGCATTTTCGTCGCCATGACGGTCATGGTGAGGATATTCGCCTCAGGCGGCAGGCTGGCCATATGCGCCACCGCATTGGCGACGTTCTCGACATCCATCACCGGCTCGATGGCCGTGGTGCCATTGGCCTGAAGCACGCCGGTGGTCATCCGCACCGCCATATCGGTCAGCGCGTTGCCGATATCCACCTGCCCGACCGCGATATCGTGCTCGCGGCCATCGAGCGCGCCGGTCTTGGTGAGGCCGAGCACGGCGTGCTTGGTCGCGGTATAGGCCGCCGAGAACGGGCGCGGCGCATAGGCCGAAACCGAGCCGTTGTTGATGATGCGGCCGCCTTTGGGGCTTTGCCGCTTCATCACCCGGAACGCCGCCTGCATGCAGAAAAACACCCCGGTGAGGTTGGTATCGACCACCGCGCGCCATTGCTCGGGTGAAAGCTCATCCCATTGCACCGGCGGCGCGCCGATCCCGGCGTTGTTGAAGGCGACATCGAGCCGCCCGAAACGCGCCACCAGCTTGTCGAAGGCGGCGTTGACCGCGCCGTGATCACCGACATCCGCCACCAGCGCAATCGTATTGGCGGGGGTGCCGCCGGCAAGCACGATCGTCTCGGCCAAGGCATCGGCGCGGCGCCCCATCAGGCCGACACGGTAGCCATCCCGGATAAAGCGGATCGCCACCGCACGCCCGACCCCCGAACCCGCGCCGGTGATGAGCGCAACCTTACCCTGCCCCGTCATGCCCTGCCCCGTCATGCATTCCTCCCGATTGGCTGGAGACAGAACTAGCGGCTGGCGGCCGGCTTGTCATGCCGGAAAACAGAGCCTGCATGCAGTATTCCAGTGTTCAGGTCGTGGCGCCGCGCGCCGCCGCAATCGCATTGGCGATCGCCCGGTTGGCGAGCGGCGAATTGCGCCAGCAGCTCGCGCCAAGCCGGCGGGAGATTTCCGCGCAGAGCGCGGCGGGATCATGGGTCGCGAGCGTCTTCAAATCCGCGATGCCGTATTCCTCCAGCCGCTGGATCACTTTTGGCCCGACGCCTTTGACGGCTAGGAGGATTTCGCGCTCGGCGGGGGAAAAGGGCACCCCCTTACATCCTGAAAACCCCAAACCGCGTCTCGGGGATCGGCGCGTTGAGGGCGGCGGAAAAGGCCAGCGCCAGCACGCGGCGGGTCTCCGAGGGCAGGATGATCCCGTCATCCCACAGCCGGGAGGTGGCATGGTAAGGGTTGCCCTCGTCCTCGTATTTGGCGCGGATCGGCGCCTTGAACGCCTCTTCGTCCTCCGCTGACCAAGTCTTGCCCTCCAGCTCGATGTTGTCGCGCTTGACGGTCGCCAGCACCGAGGCCGCCTGCTCGCCGCCCATCACCGAGATGCGCGAATTCGGCCAGGTGAAGAGGAAGCGGGGGCTATAGGCCCGGCCGCACATGCCGTAATTGCCGGCACCGAACGAGCCGCCGACCAGCAGCGTGATCTTCGGCACCTCGGCCGAGGCGACGGCGGTGACGAGCTTCGCCCCATCCTTGGCGATGCCGCCGGCCTCGTACTGGCTACCGACCATGAAGCCCGAGATATTCTGCAAAAACAGCAGCGGAATGCGGCGCTGGCAGCACAATTCGATGAAATGCGCGCCCTTCTGCGCGCTTTCCGAGAACAGGATGCCGTTGTTGGCGATGATGCCGACGGGAATGCCGTGGATCGCGGCAAAGCCTGTCACCAGCGTGGTGCCATAAAGCGCCTTGAACTCGTCGAAACGCGAGCCATCGACGATGCGGCCAATGACCTCGCGGATATCGTATTGGCGCTTGAGATCGTTCGGCACCAGCGCTTCGAGATCGGCAGGGTCGAGCACGGGCTCCTCCGGCTCGCTAAGCGCGATGTCGACCGTCTTGCGGGTGTTGAGGTTGGCGACGATACGCCGCGCCAGCGCCAGCGCGTGGGCATCGTCCGCCGCGTAGTGATCGGCGACGCCGGAGCGCCGGGCATGGACATCCGCGCCGCCGAGATCCTCCGCCGAGACCACCTCGCCGGTCGCGGCCTTCACCAGCGGCGGGCCGCCGAGAAAGATCGTGCCCTGGTTCTTGACGATGATGGTCTCGTCCGACATCGCCGGCACATAGGCACCGCCGGCGGTGCAGGAACCCATCACCACCGCGATCTGCGCCAGCCCCATGCCGGAAAGCCGGGCCTGATTGTAGAAAATGCGGCCGAAGTGCTCGCGATCGGGGAAAACCTCGGTCTGATGCGGCAGGTTCGCGCCGCCCGAATCGACGAGATAGACGCAGGGCAGCCGGTTCTGCATCGCGATTTCCTGCGCGCGCAGGTGCTTTTTCACCGTCATCGGGTAGTAGGTGCCACCCTTGATGGTAGCGTCGTTGCACACGATCATCACCTCGCGGCCCTCGACGCGGCCGATGCCGGCGATCATCCCGGCGCCGTGGATATCCCGGTCGTACATGTTGTAGGCCGCGAGCCCGCCGATCTCGAGGAAGGCCGAGCCGGGATCGAGCAGGTTCAGCACCCGGTCCCGTGGCAGGAGTTTTCCCCGTGAGAGGTGGCGCTCGCGCGCCTTTTCAGGGCCACCAAGGGCAGCGATCCGGCGACGCTCCACCAGTTCCGCGCGGATCACCGCCCATGCGGCGGCATTATTCTGCGCCTCGGCAGAGTTTCGGTCGAAGACAGAGCGCAATACAGCCATCGTTTCCCCACAGCAGGCATTTCAGGCCGGAACCGTACCGGTTCGGCTGAACAATGCAAAAACAACCGGCTGCCCTCGCTCGACACGCCGACGGATCAAGACGTGTCGGCGGGCAAAAAAGGCCGGCGGACAAAAAAACGCGGAGCCTTGCGGCTTCCGCGTCCATATTCCCGTTTCTGGTGCCGGTTTCAACGGCAATAAAGTTGCCAAACCGCACTATTTCTGCCGGCTCTGTCAGGCGGCGATATTGACACGCGCGCCAGAAGCCTTCGGACAAATGCCAGAGGCATTCACGATCAGCGCATCATCGGGCGCAGCTTGTCGATGTCATCGGTCGAGGCGATGCGCCAGGGTTCGGCGATCCCCGCCTGATACCATTTCTGGAACGCCGGGAGATTGTAGATCGCATCGACGTATTCGTTTGTCACGCGGTCCACGGGGATTTCATAGGAGCGGATCCGGGTGGCCAGCGGCGCAAACATCGCATCGACAGCGCCGAATTCGCCAAACAGGAAGGCACCCGCCCCCGCCGATTCAACCCGGAAACGCCGCCAGTAATTGGCAAGGCGCATCACGTCCGCCTCCGCGGCGGGGCTCATCCGGCGCGCGGCGCGGCGGCGCAGGTTCATCGGACAATGCTGGCGCAGCGCCTGAAACCCCGAATGCACTTCCGCCGCGAGGGAGCGGGCAATGGCTCGGTATTCCGGTTCTTCCGGCCAGAGATTGGCTTCCGGGTGCTTTTCCGCCACGTATTCGATGATCGCCAGCGATTCCCAGAGCAGCAGGTTGCCGAATTTCAGCGCCGGAACCAGTCCGGTCGGCGAATATTGCAGCACCTGCTGGCGGGTATTGGGGTGTTCGAGCGGGATCAGCACTTCCGCGAACGGAATGCCTTTGGCCGCCATCGCCAGCCAGGGCCGCAGCGACCAGGAGGAATAATTCTTGTTGCCGATAATCAAGGTGAGCTTGGGCGGAAACTTCGGCTTGTCGCCAATGTTCGTCGTCAGCATGGTCTATGTCTCCCGAGCGGCGGCCTGCGGCGCCTCGATCGTCGCGCCGGATTTCTTCCAGGCACCAAACCCGCCTTCGATATGGGCGACAGGCTTCAACCCCATTTCCTGCGCGGTGCGGGCAGCCAGCGCGGAGCGCCACCCCCCGGCACAGAAAAACACAAACGTCTTGTCGGCCTGGAACACCGGCTTGGCATAGGGGCTTTCCGGATCGATCCAGAATTCCAGCATGCCGCGCGGACAATGAAAGGCACCGGGAATGCGGCCTTCCCGCTCCAGCTCGCGCGGGTCCCTGAGATCGACGAACTGGACATCCTCGCGACCCAGCATCGCCGCCGCCGCTTCGACGCTCAGCGTCGGAATGACCGCATTAGCCTCGGCAAGAAGCGCCTTGATCCCTTTTGAAATCACTTGCGGCATCCATAAACACCCCGAATCATCGAATTGCCCGGTCGAGTTGTCGTCCTTCAACAGAACCACGCAATCGGGCCATACCATAGAATGGCGGTTTGCATAGTCAAAGCCCTCAAAAGGCACGAATATTCTTGATCGAACCGCGGACTTTTCCCCTGAAGATGCCCTTCCCCGCCAGCCTTCACACCGCCACGCTCCCCCAGCTCGATGTTTCGGGCCGGGCGCGGGTCTTGACGGGCGGCGCCGAACAGGTCACCTCCAGAGCATGACCCAACCTGCAAAGCTCCCATCCCCGCCGGCTCCCGCACCGGCTCTCGCGCCGGATCTTGCCGTTCTCGAACAGCGCCTGCTCGGGCTTGCCGCGGCCTCTGCGGCAGAAAAGACAATCTGCCCGTCGGATGTCGCCCGCGCGGTCGCCGGCAACCATCCCGATCAGTGGGGACCGCTGATGCAGCCGATCCGCCGGTTGGCCGTCCGGCTGGCGGAAGAGGGACGGCTGGTGATTTTTCGCAAGGGCAAGCCTGCCGATCCGCACAATTTCAAGGGCGTGTACCGGCTTGGCCTGCCGCGGCTGGATTGAGCCGTTCCTCGGCAATGATCGCAATGATTTGTAGAGCACGCGCCCAATCTCCTGGGCATTGATCGATCATTTTAGGACTTTTGCAACCGGAAAACCGCTTTCATCCCGCCTATCGCGTTGCTGGAAAACGCCGGGGATCAAGAATGATTGCGTTTCAACGATTTTGGCACGACCGCAAGGGCGCGACGGCCATGCTGATGTCGATCATGCTGGTCCCGCTTCTGGGAACCCTGGCGATTTCGGTCGACTACTCCCACGCGGTGAAGCAGAGATCCACATTGCAACAGGTCGTGGATGCCACCGCGACCGCGCTCGCAAAAGACACCGATGCGCTGCTGCTGACCCCGGCCCAGCTCAAGGCCCGCGCGCTCGCCTATGCCAATGCCGTTTCAGGCAACGTGCCGGTCGATAACCTGAACCTGAATGTCACTGCGGACAGTGACAAGGTCCACATCGATGCCGACGGGACGGTCAAGCTAACCTTCGCGAAAATTCTCGGAGCGGACAGCCTCATCGTCAAGACCAGCGTCACGGTCGAGCGCAGCAAGGCCAAAATCGTCGAGATCGCGCTGGCGCTCGACAATACCGGCTCGATGTCAGGCGAAAAAATCAAGCAGCTCAAACTGGCGGTCAAGGCGCTTGTCGATCACATGAGCGACAAGAGCAAGAACGCCGGCACGACCAGAATAGCCCTGGTGCCCTTCGCCACGACGGTGAAGACCGATCCGGCCTGGATGCCGGCTTCGTCGCTGGAAAGCACCCCGCCGTTCGGCTGGGACGGATGCGTCACCGACCGTAACCAGCCGAATGACGCCACCGACGCCGCGCCGCTCGCCGGAAACCCGGATACGCTGTTCTGGTGGCGCACCAGCACCGCCACCAGCCATCCGGTCAGCTGCGGTGGCCTCGCCCGCATCATCCCGCTGACCACCGATCTTGCCAGGATCCGGGCGGCGGCCGACACCATGATCGCCAGCGGAAACACCAATGTGCCGATTGGCGTCGCCTGGGCCTGGCATGCGCTCTCGCCGGGCGCTCCGCTCAATCAGGGCAGCGCGGACGGCACCAAGGACCTCGTGCGCGTGATGATCGTGCTGACCGATGGCGAGAACACCGCCAACCGCTGGGGCAACAACGCCGGTGACAAGATCGACAAACGCCTGACGGCGGTGTGCAACAACGTCAAGGCCACCGGAATTCTGGTCTATACCATCCGGGTGATCGACGGCGACGGCGCGCTGCTCCGGAGCTGCGCCACCTCGCCGACGCATTATTTCAACGTGACGACGGCAAGCCAGCTGACGCCGGTTTTCGAGCAGATCGCCTCATCGCTCACGAAAATGCGGATTTCGAAATAGGCTCAGGCTTTGGGCCCGAGCATTTTGCGATCACGCGGTGGCGGGCTGCTCGAAGAAAACGCGTTCAAGGATGAAAACCCGGAGCGGGAGACCAGCTCCAATCCGGTCTTCGGCCCTGAGCCCAAGCGGCAGCGGAATAGATTTCAGCAACCATAGAACCAAAAGATCACCA
>CAZNAT010000002.1:0-10230 GCA_964571245.1 uncultured Methylobacterium sp. | reverse complement strand
CAAAATGCCGGGACTTGGCCGTCAAACGCCCGAAAAACACTGCTTTTCCTGAAAAAACCGGGCTCTATTTTACAAGATTGCAACTTTAACGCGCGAGAGTGCCCCGATTGTTGCTTGCGTGTGAGAGCCGGATGTCCCTGTTTCGTGATTTTACTGCCGACCGTCGTGGCGCCACCGCCATGCTGATGTCGATTGCGCTGGTGCCCATGGTCGCAACTTTCGCGGTGGCCGTGAATTACTCGAGCATCAGCAGCCAGCGCTCATCCTATCAGGCAATCGCGGACGCTGCGGCGCTTTCCGGCGCCACGGCCTCGACCACCGATACGGACGAAGCCCGCAAGGCCCGCGCCGCCAGCTGGTTTGCGACCCAGGTCACTGCGCAGAATCTGGCACCGGCAACCGTCAGCGTCACGGTCAAGGATGGTCTGGTCGAAGTCACGGCAACCGCCCGCATCAAGTCGCTGGTGACGATGCTCGATTTCGGCGACCTCGACGTCAGCGTCAAGGCCAGCGCGCTCCTGGGCAAGGAAGTCATCCGCCGGGTTCTCGATGTCGCGATGTGCATCGACGCCACCGGGTCGATGCAGAACACGATCAACAGCGTGAAGGCCCGCGCGCAAAGCTTTTCCGACGATCTCAACGCGGCCCTGATCGCGCGCGGCCTCGAAAAATTCGACTACACCCGGATCCGTGCGATCTTCTACCGCGATTTCTCGGTCGACAACGACCAATGGGTCTACAGCTACTCCTCGGGCTGGCGCAAAAACCCCAAGGCGATGGTGGCCTCGGACTTTTACGAGATGCCGGCTAAAAAGGCCAATCTGCAAAGCTTCATCGGTTCGGAAGCCGCGGGCGGAGGCGGCGACGAACCCGAATCCAGCTACGAATGCATCCACGAGGGCATGACCTCGAAATGGTTCAAGGTCGGCGACCCCATCCCCAATACGCTATTCAAGGCCGAGGATATCTTCCCCGTCATCATCGTGTGGTCGGACGCCAATGCCCTGCCGCTCGGGCACTTCAACTCGGTCAATTCCGGGCAATATCCCGCCAGCATGCCGAGAAACGAGACCGATTTCCGCAGCAAATGGAACAACAGTGGCGTGATCGACCAGAAGAACCGGCTGCTGGTCCATTTCGGGCTCTGCACCCGCAGCTCATGGGCGGTCGGTCAGTCGCTGATCGGCTATATGTGCGGCGGCTCGCTCAGTGACGGCAACACCAACATGATCAACAAAATCGCCGATGCCATGGCGTCACGCTACCGCAACACCCTGACGCGGCTGACGAAATAGCCGGCCAGCCGCCCTCACGTCCCCTTCGAGAACAGCTCGCGGCCGATCAGCATCCGGCGGATTTCGGAGGTGCCGGCGCCGATTTCATAAAGTTTCGCGTCGCGCAGCAGGCGGCTGGTGGGATAATCGTTGATATAGCCGTTGCCGCCGAGCAGCTGGATCGCGTCGAGCGCGAGCTTCGTCGCCTTTTCCGCCGCGTAGAGGATCGCCCCTGCGGCATCCTCGCGCGTCGTCTCGCCACGATCGCAGGCCTTCGCCACCGCGTAGACATAGGCCTTGCAGGCGTTCATGCCGACGTACATATCCGCGACCTTGCCCTGCACGAGCTGGAATTCGCCGATCGAGCGGCCGAACTGCTTGCGCTCGTGGATATAGGGCATCACCACATCCATGCAGGCCTGCATGATGCCAAGGGGGCCTGCGGCAAGAACCGCCCGCTCGTAATCGAGGCCGGACATCAGGATATTGACGCCCTTGCCCTCGTCCGAGAGGCGGTTTTCCTCCGGCACTTCGCAATCCTGAAACACCAGTTCGCCGGTTTCCGAGCCGCGCATGCCCATCTTGTCGAGCTTCTGTGCCACCGAGAACCCCTTGAATCCCTTTTCGATCAAAAAGGCGGAAATGCCCTTCGGCCCGGCGTTCGGGTCGGTTTTGGCGTAAACGATCAGGGTTTCGGCGCTCGGACCATTGGTGATCCACATCTTCGTGCCGTTGAGGACGTAGCGGTCGCCCTTCTTCTCGGCCCGGAGCTTCATCGAGACGACATCCGAACCCGCGCCGGGCTCGCTCATCGCCAACGCGCCGAGGTGTTCGCCGGAGATGAGTTTGGGCAGGTAGCGGGCCTTCTGTTCCGAACTGCCCCAGCGGCGCAGCTGGTTGACGCAGAGGTTCGAATGCGCGCCGTAGCTTAGCCCCACCGAGGCCGAGGCGCGGGAAATTTCCTCCATCGCCACCACGTGTTCGAGGTAGCCGAGGCCGGTGCCGCCCTCCTCTTCCGGCACCGTGATGCCATGCAGGCCGAGCGCGCCCATTTCCGGCCAGAGATGGCGCGGAAACCAGTCGTCCTTGTCGATCCTGGCCGCCAGCGGCGCGATCTTGTCCTGTGCAAAACTGGCGACGCTCTCGCGGATCGCATCGGCGGTTTCGCCGAGATCGAAATTGAACGGCTTTGCCTGATTGGAGATCACGTCTCACACTCCCTGACTGGATGGCTTATAGGACAATAACACTGACATAATGCCGGCCACAACCCGCGCGAACCGAAAAGCATGTCGCCGGTGGCACCGCTTTCGCCCTGTGGACTATTTTTTCCATTGTGCGTCATTTCTTCCCATTGTGAAGGAACTCCGCCCCCTTTGCATAGCCCGTCCAAAGCCGCATGCGGGATCGCGAGTTCAGAGGGCGCTAACCCTGGTGACGGTTTACGCCGCGCGCTTAACCGGAGCCTGACCTCTGAGCGATAAGGTCCGGGGTCTTGGTCGGTTTGCGTACAAGGAAACCATGTCGCGCGCGCCTGAAGCCGGATTGCCTCACGCGAAGGCCCGCCCCCCGCGCGCGGGGGGCGCTTTGTCGCGCCTTGCCGGGCGGCATCACGCGGCAGCGGGGGCACTGGGCATCCGGCTCGGCGCGGCAGCCCTCGCGTATCTGCTGCAGATCGTGCTGGCCCGCAGCCTTGGCGCGGCGGACTACGGCACGTTTTCCTTCGCCTGGAACCTCGTGACCATCGGCGGTTTTCTCGCCACGCTCGGCTTCGGGCAGATCGCGGTGCGGTTTCTGGCGCAGTATCACCAGCAGGGGCAGCTTGGGCTGGCGCAGGGCTTTTTGCGCGCCGGGATCGCCGTCACGCTGGCCGGCTCGCTGGTGATCGCGGCGATCACGCTGGGCCTCAGCCCGCTGATCGAAACCGGCTATGGACCGCTCTGCCTTTCGGTGCTGGCCATCGGGGTGATCGCGCTGCCGTTCTTCGCGCTGACCGATTTCATGGAAGGGGTTGCCCGCTCGCAAGGCTGGACCCTTCGCGCGCTGTTCCCACCCTATATCCTGCGTCAGGGCACGATCATCGCGCTTCTGCTCGGGGCGCTGGTGATGGGACGAAACCCTGACGCCCATTTTGCGATGGCCGCGGCACTGGCCGCCACCGCGCTGACGGCGGTCGTGCAGGTGGCGCTGATCGCGGGTAAACTCCGCGCGGCCCTCCCCACCATGCCGCCCGCCTTTGACGCGCCGGAATGGCGCAAGGCCGCCGTGCCCACGCTTTTGTCCGATCTGGCGCTGCTCGCGCGGCAGAACATCGACCTGATCCTGCTTGGCCTGATGGCGCCGGCAGCCATTGTCGGGTTCTATTTTGCGGCGACGCGCATCGCTTCGCTGCTTGGACTGATCGATTTTGCCATCGGCGCCGCCTTCGGGCACAGGTTCGCGCGGGCCGTGCCCCGGAATTTCGAACCCGAGCCCGCTGGCGCGAGCGCGGCACGGCCACCGGGACTGGAAGCGCTCTACGCAGAAGCCCGCCGGATGACGCTCGGCCCCGGGCTTCTGGCCGGGCTGGTGCTCATCCTCGCCGCGCCGCTGATCCTCGCGTTGTTCGGCCCTGAATTCGCCGCCGCCGTCCCGGCCGCGCAGATCCTGCTCGCCGCCGGCGCGTTCCGGCTCGCGATCGGCCCGGCGGAAGACGCCGTCGCGATGGCCGGATACCCGCAAACCGTCTGGCAGGCCAATGCGATCGGCGCGCTGGTGATGGCGATCCTCGGCCTGGTGCTGATCCCGCAGGCACAGGCAAGCGGCGCGGCGCTGGCCGCAGCGGGCGGCATCATTGCCTCGACCGGCATGCTCGCCCTCGGGCTGACGCGGCATCTCGGGTTCTGGCCGCATCGCGCCCGCCGCGAGGCGCCATGATGGAGCAACGGATCACGGGGCAACGGATCACGGGGCAAGGTTTCACAGGGCATGGCTTCGGGGTCGATGTGGTCAGCCTGAGCGCCCTCGCGGCGCAACGTGAGGACTGGGCCGCGCTGGCACGCGCGGCGATCGAGCCCAATCCGTTCTATGAACCCGAGTTTCTGGGCGCGTCCATCCAGCATCTGGAGCGCGCCGACGCCGTCTCGCTGCTCGTGGTGCGCGAAACTCGCCGCGACAACCGGCTCGTCGCCTTGCTGCCGCTGCAAAGGCCGCGACTGCGCGAGGGCCTCCTGTTCGGCGCGCAAAGCCTCTATACCAATGCCTATTCGAGCCTCTCGACCCCGCTGGTGCACGCCGATTGCGCCGCGGAAGCCCTGCACGCCGCCTTCGAATTTCTGGCACACCGGACGGATCTTCCCCCCGTTCTCCATTTTCCGATGCTGGGCGAGAAGCGCGAGTTTGCCGCCCTGCTACGCGCGCAGTGCGCTCACGCGGCGCTGCCGGTTGAAACGGTGAGCCGTTTCGAGCGCACGGCAATCGAAACCACCCTGTCCCAACCCGCCTATGCCCAGCGCCTGAGGCGGGCAACCCGCAAGGCGCTGGGGCAGAAACAGCGGCGGCTGGCCGCGCTCGGCGCGCTCCGGTTTGACACCATCTTCAACCGGAGGGATGAAGCCGGGGAAGCCTTACCAGGAAATGCCCTTGAAGAATTCCTCGAACTGGAAGCCTCGGGCTGGAAAGGGCGACGCGGAACGGCGCTCGCCAGCCACGCGAAAACCCGGGCCTTCGCCCTCGCCGCTTTCGCCAACACCTCATGGCTGATCGAGCGCCTGAGCCTCGATGAGCGCGCGCTGGCGATGAACCTCAATCTCATTTCCGGCGGCGCCGCGTTCACGATCAAGACCGCCTATGACGAAGCCTTCTCCGCCTATAGCCCCGGCACGCTGCTCGATTGGCAGATGGTGGGGCTGATCACCGAGGGGCGACCGTTCGGCGGGGCGCCGATCCGCCGCGCGGATTCCTGCGCCCACCCGGCGCATCGCATCGGCCAGCTGTGGCTGGAGCGCGAGCCGATCGTCAGCCTGCTGGTGGCGGTGTCGCCGGCGGTTGCGCTCGAACGCCTCGCGCGCATGGCCAGCCGGATGCGGCGCATGGCCCGCGGGATCGACGTCCTCCGGGGATGGCGGGAGCGCTTCCACGCGATGCGCGGCCACTGATCGCCTCGCCCTTGCTATCCTTGGGATGGCCCTTCGGCTTTCTTGGTTCTTCGGCTTTGGCGCGCGAGCCGTCTTCGGCGGTTATTCCTCGCCGGCGGGCTCCTCGGCGACCGCGACCTGCCGGCCGGTCACGCCGTTCTGGGCAAGAAAGCGGTTCCAGTCCTTGCGGCTGCCCGAGTAGGCGTTCCGGTCGACCGGCCCCTTGATCCCCGGCACGCGGCCGGTGGTGGTGAATTGCCAGAGCTTCCAGGTGCGGGAATTATAGCGCTCGTGCGGCTCGGCGGCGACCGAACGCAGCCAGAAATCGTGATCGATATGCTGCCCTTCGAGCACGTCGGCGTGGAAGGGAATATCGGTATAGATGATCGGCTTCTTGCCGGTATGCTCCCGCATCGCCTTGAGCATGATCGCGATCTTCTGCCGGGCAAGCTCGGGATCGATGCGCTTGGGACAGGTTTTCGAGTGGCCGTTCCATTCCGCATCCAGCACCGGCGGCAAGGCATCGGCGTCACGCGGCACATTGCGCTTGAACCACGCTGCCTGCTCCTCGGCGGAGCGGCACCAGAACATGAAGTGATAGGCGCCGCGCGGCACCCCGGCCTGGCGGGCGCCTTCCCAGTTGATCTGGAACCGCTCGTCGAGATGGTCGCCGCCCTCGGTCGCCTTCATGTAGGCGAAGGCCGTGCCGGCGCGCTTGACCTCGAACCAGTCGATCTCGCCCTGCCATTTCGAGATATCGATGCCGTGAACCGGGAAGCGATGCGCCTTGGCAACACCCGGATGCGGCTTGGCATCGCTTTTGAGTGGGTAATGCGAGGCCTCGAAACCGCCGCCCGTGGAGCAGGACGCGGCGAGAAAGGCAATTGTCAGGCCGATGAAGCCAACAGCAAGACCCCGGCGCACCCGAGCCGAAGCGGCGGGGGCGCCAGAGTTCCGCGCGGGGTTTCCCAAAAATCCTGTCATCTCATGCAGCCCGGACATTCCGTTTAAAGTGATTACTTTTCTTCGACACCGCAAGATCCTTCGGTGCAGCAAGATTCAGTGCAGCGATATCCAGCTCCGAAACTGGGCCGGGCTTGCCGAAAAGATATCCCTGCAGCGCATTGCAGCCGGCGCTGGCGAGAAAACGATGCTGCGCCGCGGTTTCGATCCCCTCGCCTACCACCTGCATGCCCAATGAGCGCGCCAGCGCGACAATCGCGGTCACGATCATCGGCGCTTCGGGCTTGTCGTCGAGGCTGGCGATGAAATCGCGGTCGATCTTCAGGACATCGAACTTGAACCGGAGCAGGTAGCTCAGGCTGGAATACCCCACCCCGAAATCGTCGATCGCGAATTTCACCCCGATGGCCTGAAGCGCGGCCATGACCTCGGCGACGCGCTCGCGCTCGGTGATCAGACTGGTTTCGGTCAGTTCGAGACACAGCCGGCGCGGCTCGACGCCATGAAGCCGGAGCAGATTTATCACGGTCGTCTCGAAATTCTCGGAAAGCAGCTGCCGACCGGTCGCATTGACCGATATCCTGAGATCCCCGAGCGGGCCGAGTTCGCGAAGGGCAAGATCGAGGACGTAATTACCGATCCCGACGATGAGATCGGATTGTTCCGCGATCGGGATGAAATCGGCCGGCGAAACGACGCCGCGGACCGGATGCTGCCATCGCACCAGGCTTTCATAGCCGATTATCTTGCCGTCAAGCGCCTCGACGATCGGCTGATGCGCCAGAAACAGCGCTTTGTCGAGCATGGCCGCGCGCAGATCGCGTTCAACGGCGCGGCGGTATTCCTTTTCCAGCTTCATGCCGGGATCATACGAGACCGCCACGCCGCGCCCGGCGGCCTTGGCGGAATAGACCGCAAGATCGGCAAGACGCAGCAATTCCTCGCCATCGCAGGCATAGTGCGCGGAGCTGACCGCGCCGATGCTGACCCCGATCGGGAGGCCGCCCGGCAGCGAAACCCGCTCGCGGAGCGCAGCGCTGAAATTGTCATGAAGCCGGGCCAAAGCATCCCCCGCATAGACACCGGGCAGGACCACGACAAATTCGTCGCCGCCGAGACGGGCGAGGAACCCGCCCTCAGGGAGTTCCTCCGAAAAGGCTTGCCCGGCCTGCGCCAGCACCCGGTCGCCGGCCTGATGGCCGCCGGTGTCATTGACCCACTTGAAGCCATCGAGATCGAGCACCAGCACGGATACCGCCGGAAAGCGCTGATCGGCCGGCGCCACCTTGTTCAGATGCTCGAACAGGGCGCGCCGGTTCGGCAGCCCCGTCAGGGCATCGGAATGCGCGATCTTCTCGACGACCCGCAATTCCTGCAAAAAACCATCCCGGGCAACGCGCCAGTAATGGCGGAGCATCATCAGCGCCGCGAGGCCAAGAACCAGACAGCAGGCGAGAATCGGCAGGATGGTGGTCGAAATCACCGAAGAAGCCCGTCGACTCTTCCAGGCCAGCGCCGCGATGGTATCGCCGCTCACGCCCGCAAGGGTCACCCGGCCATTGGTCGACTTTGCGGCCTCGTCCGCGACCACCAGCGGCCGCAGCGCGATCGACACCGCTTCGAGATCGATCGAAAGCTCCGAAAAATCCACCACGGACACCGCAAGCCCTGGCAGCCCCTCGGCGCTCTCAACCTGGCTGATCAGCGCCAGGCTCTCATCGCCGGCCGGGCCGATCACCACGAAATCGGTCCGTTTGCGCTGGGGATCCAGTTTCGCGAGGAGTTCGCGCGCCTGCTGAAGCCGCAGGCTGCTGGCCTTGTCGCTCAGCAGTGCCGCGACGCGAGAGCCGGGTGTTGCCAGGACAGCCGGTTGCATGGCGGGTCCGGTCAGGATGGCATGGGCCTGCGGCCGTTCCTCGATCCAGTGCCCGGCGGCAGCGCTCGCCGCGGGCAGTTCGGAGCGGAAATCCAGCACGAGCCGGCCGAGCTGGCGCTGCACGATCACCGCCTCGGTCTCGAACGATGTCTGGTCCATCGAGCGCGCCGCCCAGGCCAGCAGACACAGCAATACGATCGCGATCGTCACGATCACGACGACTCCCGCGTCCAAGGTCCGGACCAATGAGCGACCATGCATCAGGCATTCTCCTGTCTCGCCGCCCCCGGTGTGGCTTACAAACCCTTAAAGCGCCGTGCAGAAGTTTATTTAATGAATTCACAATCGGGCAAACGCCCGGCTACCCGAGCCCGAACCACAGCGTGGCAACGCCGAGAAAGGCGAAAAAACCGACGATGTCGGTCACCGTGGTGACAAAGGTGCCGGAGGCCACCGCCGGATCGACCCCGAGTTTGTCGAGCGTCAGCGGGATGAGCACGCCCGCGAGGCCCGCCGCCACCAGATTGACGATGATCGCGATGCCGATGACGTAACCGAGCTCCATGTTCTTGAACCAGAACGCGGCCACGCAGCCCATCACCAGCGCAAAGGCGAGGCCGTTGATCAGCCCGACCATGATTTCGCGGGTCACGAAGCGGGAGGAATTGGCGCCGGTGATCGCGCGGGTCGCCAGCGCCCGCACCGCGATCGTCATGGTCTGCGTGCCGGCGTTGCCGCCCTGGCTGGCGACGATCGGCATCAGCACCGCCAGCGCGACCATTTTTTCGAGCGAGCCCTTGAAGAGATCGATCACCCCGGAAGCCAGGATCGCCGTCAGAAGATTGACGAACAGCCAGGCAAAGCGGGCACGGGCCGTTTGCAGCACCGAATCGGAGAGTTCCTCGTCGGATTTGACGCCGCCGAGCGCGCGGATCTCGGCAGCGGCCTCCTCGTCGATGATGTCGACGATATCGTCGAAGGTGAGCACCCCGACCAGCCGCTGGCCGCCATCGACCACCGGGATCGAGACGAGATTGTAGCGCTTGAAGAGATCGGCGACATCGGCCTGATCATCGGTCGCTTGCACGACGTGATCGGCTTCGTCCATGATCTTTTCGAGCTTCTGCGGCCGTTTGGTGCGCAACAATCGGTTGAGCGAGACGTGGCCGACGATGCGTCCGGCCGGATCGATCACGAAAATCTCGTAGAATTCATCCGGCAGGTCTTTGGAATCGCGCAGATGGTCGATCATCTGCCCCACCGTCCAGAACGGCGGCGCGGCGATGAAATCGGTCTGCATCAGGCGGCCCGCCGAATCCTCGGGGTAATCGAGGCTGCGCTCGATGTTGACGCGCTCCGGGCCCGGCAGGTTGGCCAGAACCTCCTGCTTGTCCTCCGGTTCGAGGTCTTCGAGGATATAGACCGCATCGTCCGAATCGAGATCGCGGACGCCGTCGGCGATCTGCTGGTTGGTGATTTCCTCGAGGATTTCCTCGCGAACCGCGTCCTCGACCTCGGTCAGCGCGGCGAAGTCGAAGCTCGCGCCCATGATCGCGATCAGCTTCGGGCGCTCGTCGGGGTCGAGCGCTTCGATGACATCGCCGAGGTCGGCCTCGTAGAGATCGCCGGCCAGCGCGGTCAGGGCGTCCTTGTCCGCGGCTTTGATCGCCGCCCGAATCGCGGCCATCACCTCCGGGCGGATATCCCCGTCCTCGGTGCGGATATCCGAAACCCGCGGGCTATCGGCGAGCGCGCCCGTGGAAGTGGCATCGGCGGCAGGGGCGGAAGAGGAGGGTTTGGCAGCGACCATTCGAGGCTTTCGAGACCGGCGTTGGAGCGACAGGCCTGCCCTCAATCAGATAGACCTGACTTCTCTTAGGAAGCTGGTTGCGGTTTGGGAAGCCCCATAACTCCGCCAGGCCCTGCTGCCGGAAATGGCCCCAAAATTCCTGGCGCTGGCGGCTTTTCAGCGACAGGAGATGGCATTCCTGGATGCCTTCCT
>CAZNAT010000001.1:124099-144845 GCA_964571245.1 uncultured Methylobacterium sp. | reverse complement strand
CGTCACCTACCGCGTTGTTGAGCGCGATCGCCTCCTCGATCGTGTCATAGGGGACGACGTAAAGGATCGGCGCGAAGGTCTCGCGCTGCATCGGGCCCTGCTGGCTCGGCATTTCCACCAGCGCCGGCCGGGCATAAAACCCCGAGCCGGGCATGCCCTCGACCCTGCCGCCGCCATGCACGGTGGCACCCAGCGCACGCGCATCCGCCAGTGCGGCTTCCATGCCCTGGAACGCGGCTTCATCGACCAGCGGGCCGATCAACGTGCCCGCGGTGCGCGGATCGCCGATCTTGGCGCTGGCCCAGACCTTGACCAGCCGCGGCACGAGATCGCCGATCACGCTGCGGTGGACGATGAGGCGGCGGAGCGTGGTGCAACGCTGGCCGGCGGTGCCCATGGCGGCAAAGGCGATGCCACGCAGCGCCAGATCGAGATCTGCCGAGGGCGAGACGATGGCGGCGTTGTTGCCGCCGAGTTCGAGCAGGGCGCGGGCGAAACGTTCGGCCAGCCGTGGCCCCACCTTCCGGCCCATCGCGGTCGAACCCGTGGCGGAAACCAGCGGCACGCGATGATCCTCGACGATCGCCGCGCCGATGTTGCCAGCCCCGATCACGATTTCGCTCAGGCCATCCGGAATGGTGCCATTGCCTTCGGCGGCAAAGCGTGCGGCGGCGCGGGCCACGATCGCCCCGACGGCGAGCGCGGTCAGCGGGGTCTTTTCCGACGGCTTCCAGATCACCGGATTGCCGCAGACGAAGGCCAGCGCGGCGTTCCAGCTCCAGACCGCCACCGGGAAATTGAATGCCGAGATCACGCCGATCGGCCCCAGCGGATGCCAGGTTTCCATCATCCGGTGGCCCGAGCGCTCGGTGGCGATGGTGAGGCCGTAGAGCTGGCGGGACAGACCGACCGCGAAATCGCAGATGTCGATCATTTCCTGGACTTCGCCGAGGCCTTCGGAGGTGATCTTGCCGGCTTCGAGCGTCACGAGATGGCCAAGCTCGCGCTTCGACTTGCGCAGTTCATCCCCCAGAAGCCGGACGAACTCGCCGCGTTTTGGCGCGGGAACCAGCCGCCATTCCGCAAAAGCCTGCACGTTGCGGGCAATGGCGGCGGAAACCTCCTCCACCGAATGGTCGTGGATTTCGGCCATGCGTTCGCCGGTAATCGGCGAGCGGACAATCCGGGTGCCGCCAGACAGTTTCGCCGGCGGGAGGCCGAAGCTTTCGAGGATGGCCGCAGCCTCCTCTTTCGGGGCGGAGAGGATGGAGGCGAATTCCTGCTGAAGAAAGCTTGTCATGGGATGATCCTGAAACGGGGAATGACCGGAGGCGTGGCAGCTTCGCACCACACCGGCCTGAGGTTGGCGCGAAGCTAGACCAAGCGCGCTGAAAGGGGAATGGGATTTTTCGCGGATTTTTGCCGGAGCCGCCGGGAATTATTCTTGAAACCCGATCGATTTGCGTCGAATAATCCGCCAACTCACCCCGAAATCCGTTCGCCTGCTGGCCGGTTTACTGGCCATGCGGGTGTTCTCAGGAGCTTTCATGTCCGACCATTTCGATATCGTGATCGCCGGCGGCGCGGTCATGGGGTCTTCCATTGCCTGGCATCTGGCAAAACATCCCGGCTTTACCGGCTCGATTCTCGTGATCGAGCCGGATTCGACCTACCAGTTTTCAGCCTCCGCGCTGTCGGCGGGCTCGATCCGGCAACAGTTCTCGCAACCCGTCAATATCGCGATTTCGCTGTACGGGATCGGGTTTCTGCGCGCGATCGGCGATGTTCTGACGGTGGACGGGGATCGGCCGGAGATCGGCCTGCATGAAGGGGGATATCTCTACCTCGGCACCGAGGACGCCCGGCCGGTGTTCGAGGCCAATCACGCCGACCAGAAAGCGCTTGGCGCGGATATCGCGCTGATGGACGCGGCAGCACTGGCGGCGCGTTTTGCCTATCTGAACACGGAAGACCTCGCGGTGGGCTCCTTCGGGGTTTCCGGGGAGGGCTGGTTTGATGGCTACGGGCTGATGCAGGCCTTCCGCAAGGCGGCCCGTGCAAAAGGCGTCGTCTATCGCCAGAGCCGGGTTGTCGGCTTCGAGAAGACGGGTGCGCGGATTTCCGCGGTGCTGCTGGAGGATGGCGCGCGGATTTCCTGCGGGCATTTCGTCAATGCCGCCGGGGCGGGTGGGGCGCGGGTTCTGACAGAGAAGGCCGGGTTTCCGGTGCCGGTCTACGCCAAGAAGCGCTCGGTCTTCTCGTTTTCCGCCAAGGAGAAACTGCCCGATCACCCGCTGATTATCGATACCTCCGGGGTCTGGTGGCGGCCGGAGGGGGAGGGGTTCATCACCGGATTCTCCCCCGATGAGCCCGAGGAAATCGATTTCGGCGCGGATTTCGACGTCGATTGGCCTGTTTTCGAGGAGGTGATCTGGCCGGCGCTGGCCCATCGCATTCCGGCTTTCGAGGCCATCCGCCCCGGCCGGGCCTGGGCCGGGCATTACGACATGAACCTGCTCGATCACAACGCCATTGTCGGGCGGTTGGGCGATCTCGAAAATGCGTATCTCGCCTGCGGCTTTTCCGGCCACGGGTTGCAGCAATCCCCGGCGGTCGGGCGCGGGCTCGCCGAACTCATCGTCGAGGGCCGCTATACGAGCCTCGATCTCGCCGATCTCGGGTTCGAGCGGATCGTGGCGAAGCGCCCGCTGCTCGAACGCAACGTGATCTGAGCGGCGGCGATGCCAAGCGCAAGCCGCCTATCCTCAGGTGCAAGCGCCCGGGTAGCCTACGCCCGGGTTTTGCGCTTGAACCCGTTCATCTCCGCGACGACATCCGCGATCATCGGCACGAATTTGTCGCCGTTGCCGGAACCGACGGCCTGGGCAAAGAGGTTCTTCGCCGCGCTGGACATCGGGTTGGCGACCTGCGCGGCGTTGGCCATCGCGTCGACGTAGCGCAAATCCTTCGCGCCGTTCGAGAGCGTGAACTTGTGGGAATCTTTGTTGCCTTCGAGGGCATAGCCCATGAAGGTCTGGTAGAAACCGCAATCCATCCGGCCGCCGCGCAGCACGGAATCGAAGGTTTCGACCGAAATCCCGACCTTCTGGCCGATCGCGAGCGCCTCGGCGTAGATCGCCGCGTAGCCCATCGAGACGAAATTGTTGAGCAGCTTCATCTTGTGGCCGGTGCCGACCGGGCCGAGATGCACGATCTTCGCCGCCCAGGCCGCAATCGCCGGCTCGATGCGCGTGAACACCTCGGGCTTGGCCCCCACCATGGCGGAGAGCTGGCCGGTTTCCGCCTGTGCCGGGGTGCCGCCGAGCGGGGCATCGGCAAAATCGACGCCAACCTCCGCCAGTTCCCTGGCGAGGATTTCGGTGGAGACCGGATTGGCGGTCGAGCAATCGACGATGATCAAGCCCTTGCGGGCGCCGGCTTTCAGGCCATCCGCGTCGCGGATGATTTTCTCGACGGTCGGGCTGTCGGTGACACAGAGAAAGACGATATCGGAATGGGCGGCGACCTCGCGCGCGGTTTTGACCTCTTTTGCGCCACGCCCGACGAGATCCTCCACTGGCACGCGGTTGCGATTGCCCATGATGGTGAGGAGAAACCCCTTGTCGAGGATGTTCTTGGCCATGCCGTGGCCCATGAAGCCGACGCCGATGAAGCCGATCCGCAGTTTTGTCATGGCGCAGTTCCTTGCTTATGAAGTTTTTAGGGTCCCGTTCAGGGCACGATAGGCGCGGATTACCTGGCTGTCATCGGCGGCGCCATGCCCGGCGCCGGAGGCTGCGAGAAACATCTGGTGCGCCTGTGCCGCCAGCGGCAGGGCGACCTTGCTCGTCCGCCCCGCGTCCATCACCAGGGAGAGGTCCTTGACGAAGATATCGACGGCGCTGGTCACGGCGGGCTCGGGCTCGAGCATGCGGGGTCCGCGATTGTTGAGCATCCAGCTTGCCGCCGCGGACTGGCCGAGAATTTTCAGCAGCAGCGCGGGGTCAATCCCCGCCTTTTCGCCGAGCGCGAAGGCTTCCGCCACCACCGCGATATGCACGCCGCACAGGAGCTGGTTGATGGTTTTCACCATCGCGCCATCGCCAGGTTTTTCGCCAACGAGGTAGAGCTTGTCGCCAAGCGCCGAAAGGTAGGGCTGCGCCGCCGCATAATTCGCCGGAGATCCGCCGGCCATGATGGTGAGCGTGCCGGCTTCCGCGCCGACGACCCCGCCCGAGACCGGCGCATCGAGAAAGCGCTTGCCGGCCTTCTCCACCATGCCGGCGATTTCCCTGGCATCCGCCGGCGAGCAGGTCGCCATCAGGATGACGAGGGCCTCGGTGTCGAGCGCCGCAAGCGCACCGGAGGTGAGAAGCGCCGCGCGCGCCTGCGCCGCGTTCACGACCATCAGGATCAGCGCTTCCGCGCCCTTGGCCGCCTCCGCGGCGGAAGCGCTGGCCGTGCCGCCGTTGGCGGCATGGGCGGAGAGCGCCGCCGGGTTGAGATCGAAGCCCTGGACGCGGAACTGCCGTTCCACCAGCCGCCGCGCCATCGGCAGGCCCATGGCGCCGAGGCCGATGAACGCAAGAACCTGTGGCACGATCCGTTACTCCTTCACCGCGCCGGTCATCGCCGAGACGTAATATTCGACGAAGAACGAGTAGAGGATCACCAGCGGCAACGAGCCGACGAGCGCGCCGGCCATCAGCGAGCCCCACTTGTACTGGTCGCCGTCGGTGAAGGCGGTGACGATCGCCACCGGCACGGTCTTCTTGTCCTGGGAGTTGATGAAGGTCAGCGCGTAGATGAACTCGTTCCAGCACAGCGTCAGGCAGAAGATGCCCGCCGAGATCAGCCCGGGCACGGCCAGCGGCAGGATGATCTTGGTCAGGATCTGCCAGCGCGTCGCGCCGTCGATCAGCGCGCATTCCTCCAGCTCGTAGGGGATGGTCTTGAAATACCCCATCAAGAGCCAGGTCGAGAACGGGATCAGGATGGTGGGATAGGTCAGGATCAGCGCAAACGGCGTGTCGAACAGGCCGTAATTAAAGATCACGGTCGAGAGCGGAATGAAGAGGATCGAGGGCGGGACGAGGTAGGCGAGAAAGATCAACCCGCCGACGAGCTGCGCACCGCGATAGCGGATGCGGACGATGGCATAGGCCGCGAATACGCTCGCGATCAGCGCCAGAATGGTCGCGGTCACCGAGATGAACATCGTGTTCCACAGCCAGAGCGGGTATTCGGTCTCGAAGATCAGCGCCCGGATATGCTCGAAGGTCGGAGCCAGCGTGTAGAACGGGTTGTGCGTATCGAGATCGAGCAGGTGCTCCTTCGGTTTGATCGCCGTCACCACCATCCAGTAGAACGGAAACAGCAATACGAAGACGATGAGGAACAGCGGCATGTAGACGGTGACGATCTGGCGGCGCGCCGTATCGAGATAGCTCATGCCTTCCGAATGATCGTCGCGGGTTGACGTGGTCTCAGCCATTGGCGTTTCCTCTTTCGGTCAGACCGGTTTGATGCGGCGGTGCTGGGTGATCGCTACGTGCCGGGCCGGGCGGCGGTTGCCGCCAAAGCCCGTATTTCGGTCTCAATCGTTGTCGGAGCCCTGCTGCCATTTGCGCCGCTGCAGGCCGAACCAGGAAATCATGATCGCGCCGAGCAGGAACGGGATCATCGCGGTCGAAATCGCGGCCCCCTCGCCGATGCGCCCGCCGAGAATGGCGGTGTTGTAGCTCATCGTCGCCATCAGTTCGGTCGAGCCGGCGGGGCCGCCGTTGGTCAGGACCTTGATCAGCTGGAAATCGGTGAAGGTGAACAGCACCGAGAAGGTCATGACCACCGCGATGATCGGGGTCAGGATCGGGTAGGTCACGTAGCGAAACAGCTGCCATTTGGTGGCACCATCCAGCGTCGCCGCCTCATAGAGCGAGGAGGACACGGTCTGAAGGCCCGCCAGCAGCGTGATCGCGATGAAGGGAACGCCGCGCCAGACATTGGCGAAAATCACGCTGAAACGCGCGTTCCAGGGGTCGCCGAGAAAATCGACGTTGCCAGAAATCCAGCCCCACTTGCGCAAGGTCCAGGAAACGACCGAGAATTGCGGGTCGAAAATCCACCAGAAGGCGATGGCCGAAAGCACCGTCGGCACGATGAAGGGAATCAGCACGATGGCGCGGATCATCGCCTTGAACGGGATCTGGTTGTTGAGCAGGATCGCCAGATAGAGCCCGACCGCGAATTTGATGACACTGGCGACGAAGGTGTAGAAGAGCGTGTTGAATACCGCCGTCTGGAATTTCGAATCCCCCAGCACCCATTCGTAGTTCTCCAGCCCGATAAATGACCCGGGCGTGCCGATCTTCGAATCGGTAAAGCTGAGCCAGACCCCCAGCCCCAGCGGATAAAGCAGGAACAGCAGCAGGAAGGCCGCGGCCGGCAGCATGAACCAGAAGCCGAGGAAGCCACGGCTCATCATCAACCTGTCCGACCACGAAACCGTGGCGACGGTTGGCCGGCGGGCGGCGCTCGGGGCTGCATCGTTCATGCGCGTGTCCTCATACGATGTTCAGCGGCACCCCGCCGAGAGCGTCTTCCGATCAAGTGGTTGCCGGTTGATCGCAGAAAACGCGTTGAGTGATAGGAAGCGAGAGCGGGGGCCTTGTTCAGTCCGGTCGAATCCCGTTCTAGACAAAGCCGCGCGGGACGAAAGCAGGGGCCGGTTCGGCGGCAACGGAAGGGCGGGAGGCCCGCCCTTCCGGAAACGCGCATCAGCGGTAGATGCGTTTTGCCTGGCGCTCGGCGACCGCGATCGCCTCCGCCGGGGTGGCGCGCCCGGTGCAGACCGAGGCGAACATATCCATGATCAGGAAGTCGGCCAGCGCCGAGGCCGCCTTTTCGCCCACCGAGCCGAGGCCGCCGGCGGTCAGCGTGCGGCGGCTGGCATCCTTGGCGATCGAGAGCTTGGGATCGGTCTTCCACACCGGATTGGCGTCATAGGCATTGAGTGAGTGGGTGAGGTAGGCCACCGCGCTTTCCAGCCAGGGGTTGTGGTTCTCGGCTTCCATGGTGAAGGCGAGGAAGGCTTTGACGGCATTCGGGAACTTCGAATACTTCATGCCCACCATCGGGTAGGCGATGTGGAATTCGGTCGGCTTGCCGGCCGGGCCCACCGGCCACAGCGAATGGTTCATGTCGTCGCGGATTTCCTTGAGCTTGGCGTCCTTGTCGGCGCCGGCCTTCGCCGCAGCGTAGATCGAGACACCGTTGTTGGTCAGCGAAAGCTCGCCCGAGAGAAAGGCCTTGTTGTTGAACGAATCGTTCCACGAGGCCGTGCCCGGAATGAACGCATCCGACAGCGCCTTGGCGTATTCGAGTGCCTTGACGGTTTCAGGCGAGTTGAGGATGACCTTGTCGTCCTTGTCGACGAGGTTGCCGCCATGGCTCCACAGCGCCCAGTGCACCCAGGCATTGCCGTCGCCCGAGGCGCGGCCGAGCGCGAAGCCGCCCGGCGTGCCCTTGGCTTTGAGGGCCTTCATCAGCTCAAGGAAACCGGCGGTATCCTTCGGGATGGTCTTGAAGCCGGCGGCGTCGATCATCGACTGGCGAAAGTTGATGACATTGGCGTTGTAGGCGACCGGGATCGCGATCCACTTGCCCTTCGAGGTGCCGTAGGTGACGGCGCTATCGACCCAGCCGCCGTACTTCTTGCCGAGATAACCGGCGACATCCGAGACATCCATGCACTTGGTCGGGAAGAGATGGGGCAGCGAATAGAGCCCCCAGAAGATATCCGGGCCCTGATTGGTGTTGGCTGCCACCGAAGCCTTCGGCTGCACGTCGTCGAGCGATTCATTGACGACATTGACCGCGACGCCGGTCGCCTTGGTGAAGGCGGCGACGAGCTTCATGAAGCCGTCTTCCTCGGACTGGATGAAGCGCTTCCAGCGCAGGATCTGCAGCTTGGCGCCGGCCTCGGGCTTCCACTGCGTTGATTGCGCCCAGGCATGGGCGAACTCGGTGAGGCCGGAGCCGGCCAATACGGCACCGGCTCCAAGCGCGGCGCTGCCTTTGATAAATCCACGGCGGTTGGTGGTCATTGTTTCCTCCTGGTGAAACCTTGTCGGCTCTGGCTTCGGGGGCTCGGCCCTTGAAACCGGTATATCGGGCCCGGCTCTTCTGGCTGGGTTCCCGGTTCTCGAAACGACGATGCGGCGTTCAGGCCACCAGCCTGCGGCCGTTTTCGGCGTCAAAAAGATGCGCCACCTCCGGCATCGGCGCGATCGGGATGGTCTCGCCGGGTTTGGCCGACATCCGCTCGCGGAAGACCGCGACGATCTCCTGCCCGCCGGCGCGCAGCACGACCTGCGTTTCCGACCCTGTCGGCTCGATCACCACGACCTCCGCCGGCACGCCGGCGGGATCGATGCGGATGTGTTCGGGGCGCAAGCCGTAAACCACCGGCTTGCCCTCGCTGGCCGCCGGCGCATGGCGCATCGGCATGGTGAAGCCGCCATCGGCGACAAAGCCGCCGGCGCCGATCCTGCCCTTGATGAAATTCATCGCGGGCGAGCCGATGAACCCGGCCACGAAGAGATTGTCCGGTCGGTCATAAAGATCGAGCGGGGCGCCGATCTGCTCGACGATGCCGTCGTGCATCACGACGATCTTGTCGGCCATGGTCATGGCTTCGATCTGGTCGTGGGTGACGTAGACCGTCGTGGTCTTGAGGCGCTGGTGCAGTTCCTTGATCTCGGTGCGCATCTGCACGCGAAGCTTGGCGTCGAGGTTCGAGAGCGGCTCATCGAAAAGAAACACCTGCGGATCGCGGACGATCGCGCGGCCCATGGCGACGCGCTGGCGCTGGCCGCCGGAGAGCTGGCGCGGGAACCGGTCGAGCAGCGGCGCCAGCCCGAGGATTTTCGCGGCCTTGTCGACGCGTTCGGTGATTTCGGCCTGGGGCGCGCCGCGCAGCTTCATCGAGAAGGCCATGTTTTCGGCGACGCTCATATGCGGATAGAGCGCGTAGTTCTGGAACACCATCGCGATGTCGCGTTCTTTGGGCGGCAGATTGTTGACGATCCGGTTGCCGATGGCGATGTCGCCGCCGGAGATATTCTCGAGCCCGGCGATCATGCGCAGCAGCGTCGATTTTCCGCAGCCGGAGGGGCCGACCAGAATGACAAACTCGCCATCCTCGATGTCGATGTTGACGCCATGGATGATCTCAACCGACCCAAACGCCTTCCGCACATCGCGGATCGTAACCGACGCCATTCCACCCTCCCGCCTGGGTTGTTGCTCACCCGCCGCGCATTCGAACCGGTTGGCCCGGATGCGCGGTTCGTTCCGTGGGGTTTTTGCGGCCCCCGGAACTTTTTTATTCAGTCGAAACCTGGGCGTTCCAGATGCCGGAGCGCCAGACTTCTCTTTGGCCCTTCGTTCTCGAAGATACTCTTGTCAGCGGCTCTTGGCCAAAGATTGCGCTCGGCTAAAAAATCATATTATATTTTGTATTCTGTCAAGCATGCCATGCCGGTAATCGTCGCGGAAGAGAGAAAAATGTCGGAAGAGGGCTTCCATCGCGGCCCGCGCGCAGGGGCGGAAACCCTGTTCGGCCAGGTCACGCAGCGCCTGGCCGTCGCCATCGTTTCCGGGGCTTTGCCGGCGGGAGCGCTGGTGCCGAACGAGGACGATCTCAGGGCCGAGATTTCAGCCTCGCGGACGGCCTATCGCGAGGCGATCCGGTTTCTGGCCGGCAAGGGCCTGATCGATGCCAAGCCAAGAAGCGGGACGCGCGTGACGCCGCGATCCGCGTGGCACCTGCTCGACCCGGACGTGCTGCGCTGGTCGCTGTCGGCGGCAGCCAATGAAAGTTTCATCCGTGATCTGTTTGAACTCAGGGCGCTCGTCGAGCCCGGCTGTGCGAGAATTGCTGCATTGCGAAGAACTTCCGCCCAGCTCGCCCGGATCGAGGAGGCCTTGCACGGGATGGAAATCACCCCGCCGTTCACCGATGAGGCGATGCGGTTTGATCTGGCCTTCCACGATGCGATTTTTGATGCGGCGGGCAATGCCGCGATCTCGGCGCTGAAGGATGTGGTGGCCACCACCCTTTTCTGGTCGCTTCGAACCCAGGTTGCGGCGCGGACGGCGGAGAGCTTTGCGATCCCTCTCGCCGATCACCAGCGCTTGTTTCAGGCGATCGCACGGCAGGACGGGGATCTGGCGGAAGTCATCACGAAAGTCCTGGTGGCGGATGCCTTGCGCGACACGCTTTCCGCCTTTCTCGGCAGGGGCACGGCGCGCGAGGGTCTCGAGCTGTGATCACAAAGAGCGTCAAATAGTATTATTATTTAAGGACAGTTCACGCCCGGGTGCCGCCTGGTTTCCGGATCGCTTCGGCGGCGAATTGGAACACAAGAGACCGATCTGAAACACAAGAGACCTGGAACACAAGAGACCTGGAACATCAGAGCTTGCGGATATCGAAAATCCAGCTGGATCATCAGAAACTCGGAGGAAAATGCCATGCTTATCAAAGGTCAAATCGCGGTGATCACCGGTGCCGCCTCGAAGCGCGGGCTCGGGCTGGCCACGGCGCGGCTGTTTGCCGAACACGGCGCCAAGGTCGCGATCCTCGATCTTGATCTGGTGGCGGCGCGTGAAGCGGCCGAGAGCCTCAAGGGGCGGGGCCACATGGCGCTCAAATGCGATGTGACCAGCCGCAGCCATTGCCTGAAGGCGGTGGCGCGGGTGCTGGCGCGGCATGGGCGCATCGATATTCTCGTCAACAACGCCGGCATCACCTCGCCGCAGCGCCTGCTGGAGGTCGATGACGCCACCTATGACCGGATCTTCGATATCAACATGCGCGGCACCCTGCATATGACCCAGGCGGTGGTGCCCGGCATGCGCGCGCAGAAATCCGGCTCGATCGTCAATATGTCCTCGGTCTCGGCGCAGCGCGGCGGCGGCGTTTTCGGCGGTTCGCATTATTCCGCCGCCAAGGGGGCGGTGCTCGGGTACACGAAAGCCTCGGCGCGTGAGCTTGGCCCGGACAATATCCGCGTCAACGCGATCTGCCCCTCGCTGATCAACACCGATATCACCGGCGGTGCGCTGACGCCGGCGCGGCTGGCTGAAATCAACGCGACGATCCCGATGAGGCGTCCGGGAGAGGCGCATGAGGTTGCGGGATGCGCCCTGTTCCTGGCCTCGTCGCTGGCGAGTTATGTCACGGGATCGGAGATCGACATCAACGGCGGCAGCCATATTCACTAGAGCATTTTTACGATGAATCGGGCACCGGCTCATCGAAAGAAAATACGACAAAACAAGGAGATAGGGCGGTCGATCTCGTTCAGTCAGATCGGAAACCGCTCTGAGACATCACACGGTTACGGCGAACCCGCCATTCCGTTTTGGCATGGTGGCCATGTGGAATTTGCGCGTCTGGCCGGGTCGACTCCGCCGCTGCTCTCCCGGATGACGCAAGCCAAGGCCTTGGGCATGGGGTACCATGCCTGCCGAGGGATCAGGGAGCAAGGGATCAGGGAGAATGCCGATGCCGATCCGCCGATTGCTGGTGGCGAACCGCAGCGAAATCGCGATCCGGGTTTTTCGGGCGGCGACCGAGCTTGGAATTCGCACGATCGCGATCTACGCCGAAGAGGACAAGATCTCGCTGCACCGTTTCAAGGCGGATGAAGCCTATCTTGTCGGGCGCGGCCCGCATCTGGCCAAACCGATGGGGCCGCTGGAGGCCTATCTCTCGATACCCGAGGTGATCCGCGTTGCCCGGGAAGCCCAGGCGGATGCGATCCATCCCGGGTACGGCTTCCTGTCGGAAAGCCCGGAGTTTGCCGAGGCCTGCGCTGAAGCGGGAATCACCTTCATCGGCCCTTCTCCCGAAACCCTGCGCCAGCTCGGCAACAAGGTCGATGCGCGCAATCTCGCGATCTCGGTCGATGTGCCGGTGATGCCGGCGAGCCCGCCGCTCCCCGATGATCCCGAGGCGGTGCTGCGGGTCGCGAACGAGATCGGCTATCCCGTGATGCTCAAGGCGAGCTGGGGCGGCGGCGGGCGCGGCATGCGCCCGATCGAGAGCGAGGATCAGCTCATGGATGCCGTCTTCACCGCCAGGCGCGAGGCCAAGGCGGCCTTCGGCAAGGACGAAGTCTACCTTGAAAAGCTCGTCCGCCGCGCGCGCCACGTCGAGGTGCAGATCCTCGGCGACAAGCACGGTAATCTGGTCCATATCTTCGAGCGCGATTGCTCGATCCAGCGCCGCCATCAGAAGGTGATCGAACGCGCGCCCGCTCCTTATCTCGATGGTGCCACCCGGACCGCGCTGTGCAACGCCGCGCTCCGCATCGGCCGCGCCACCGAATACGTCGGCGCCGGGACGGTCGAATTCTTGCTCGATGCAGAGACGGGAAAATTCTATTTCATCGAGGTCAATCCGCGCATCCAGGTCGAACATACCGTGACCGAGGTCGTGACCGGCCTCGATATCGTCAAAGCCCAGATCCGGATCCTCGAGGGCCATGAAATCGGCGCGCGCGACGCCGAGGGCACGCTGAAGACCGGCATTCCCGAGCAAGCCGGCATCCGCCTTGAAGGCCATGCCCTGCAATGCCGCATCACCACCGAAAATCCCGAGAATAATTTCATCCCCGACTACGGCCGCATCACCGCCTATCGCGGCGCGATGGGGTTCGGCATCCGCATCGACGGCGGCACGGCGTATTCCGGCGCGATCGTGACGCCGTTCTATGATCCGATGCTGGAGAAGATCACCGCCTGGGCGCCGACGCCGCGCGAGGCGATTGCCCGCATGGACCGCGCCTTGCGCGAATATCGCATCCGCGGGGTTGCGACCAATCTCACCTTCCTCGAGGCGGTGCTGGCGCATCCGAAGTTTCTCGCTAACGACTATACCACCCGCTTTATCGACGAGACGCCGGAACTCTTCCGGCAGGAGAAGCGCAAGGACCGCGCGACCAAGCTCTTAACCTATATCGCCGATGTCTCGGTCAACGGTCACCCCGAAACCCGCGACCGGCCGCGTCCGCCCGCCGACGCACGCACGCCGCAGGTGCCGCGTTTCGCGGAGGAACCGGGGACGGAGATTTCCTTCGGCACGCGCCAGAGGCTTGAACAGCTCGGCCCCAAGGGTTTCGCCGAATGGATGCGCGGCGAGCGCCGCGTGCTGATCACCGACACCACGATGCGCGACGGGCATCAATCGCTGCTCGCCACCCGCATGCGGACCTACGATCTCGCCGCCATCGCCCCCGCCTATGCCCGTGCGCTGCCGCAACTGTTCAGTCTCGAATGCTGGGGCGGGGCGACCTTCGATGTCGCCATGCGCTTTCTGCAGGAGGACCCCTGGGAGCGGCTGCGTCTCATCCGCGAGCGGGTGCCCAATATCCTGACGCAGATGCTGCTGCGCGGCGCCAATGGCGTCGGCTACACCAACTACCCCGACAATGTCGTGCGTGATTTCGTCGATCAGGCGGCAAAAGCCGGGATGGATCTGTTCCGCATTTTCGATTGCCTCAACTGGGTCCCGAACATGCGCGTCGCCATCGATGCGGTGCTGCGCTCGGGCAAGCTGGCGGAAGGCGCGATCTGCTACACCGGCGATATCCTCGACCCCTCCCGCGCCAAATACCCGATCCAGTACTACGTCAATCTCGCCAAGGAGCTGGAAAAGGAAGGCTGCCATATCCTCGGCCTCAAGGATATGGCGGGGCTGCTGAAACCCTCGGCGGCGCGCATCCTCGTCAAGGCGCTGAAGGAAGAGGTCGGCCTTCCCATCCATTTCCACACGCATGATACCTCGGGGATCGCCGCGGCCTCGATCCTCGCAGCGGTGGAAGCGGGGGTCGATGCCGTCGATTGCGCGATGGATGCCATGAGCGGCACGACCTCGCAGGTCTGTCTCGGCTCCATTGTCGAGGCGCTGGCCTTCACGACGCGCGGCACCGGGCTCGATCCCGAGGCGATCCGACAGATTTCGTTCTACTGGGAGGCGGTGCGGACGCACTACGCCGCTTTCGAGAGCGATCTCAAATGCGGGGCGTCGGAGGTCTATCTGCACGAGATGCCGGGCGGGCAGTTCACCAACCTCAAGGAGCAGGCGCGCGCGCTGGGGCTGGAAACCCGCTGGCACGAGGTCGCGAAAGCCTATCGCGCCGCCAATGATCTCTTCGGCGATATCGTCAAGGTCACGCCCTCCTCGAAGGTGGTGGGCGATCTCGCGCTGATGATGGTGAGCCAGGAACTCACGCCCGCCGACATTCTCGATCCCACCAGAGAGGTCGCGTTTCCGGCCTCCGTCATCGAGATGCTGCGCGGCGATCTCGGTCAGCCGCCGGGGGGCTGGCCGGCGGGCCTGCAGAAGAAGGCGCTCAAGGGCGACAAGCCGATCACCGTTCGCCCGGGCTCGCTGCTGGAGCCGAAGGATTTCGATGCCGCCAAGGCCGAGGTCGAGGCCAGGGTGGGGCGCGGCGTCAACGACGACGAACTCGCCTCCTACCTGATGTACCCCAAGGTTTTCACCGATTTCGCAGCGCTGCAGGAGAAATACGGCCCGGTTTCGGTGCTGCCGACGCCGATCTTCTTCTACGGCATGAAGCCCGGCGATGACGCGACGATCGAGATCGAGCGTGGCAAATCGCTGGTGCTGCGCCTCCAGACCATCGGCGCGACCGACGATGAAGGGCAGGTCAAGGTATTCTTCGAGCTCAACGGTCAGCCGCGCATCATCAAGGTGCCGAACCGTTCCGCCGCGGCGAAAATCACCGCCCGCCGCAAGGCGGAGGACGGTAATGCCCGGCATGTTTCCGCGCCGATGCCGGGGTCGATTTCCTCGATCGCGGTGACGGTCGGGCAGGCGATCAAGGCGGGGGATATCCTGTTGACCCTGGAGGCGATGAAAATGGAAACCGCGATCCATGCCGGTGTTGACGGCAAGATCGCCGAAATTCTCGTCAAGCCGCACGGCCAGGTCGATGCCAAGGATTTGCTGATCGTTCTGGCGTGAGGCCCCGTTCGGTGGCTTGACGAAATTAGTTTCGTGCGCAACTATATCCGGAGGAGCCCCGCATCGGAGGATTGCGCCTTGAAGATCGAGCAAATTCACCACGTCGCCTATCGCTGCAAGGACGCCAAGCAGACGGTGAACTGGTATGTGAACAACCTGAAAATGGACTTCGTGCTGGCGATCGCCGAGGACAAGGTTCCCTCGACGCATGAACCCGACCCCTACATGCACGTCTTCCTCGATGCCGGCGCGGGCAATGTGCTCGCCTTCTTCGAGCTGCCGACCAAGCCGCCGATGGGGCGGGATCTCAACACGCCGATCTGGGTGCAGCACATCGCCTTCAAGGTGAAGGACCGCGCGACGTTGCTGGAATTCAAGGCGCATCTTGAGGCGAATGGCGTCGAGGTGCTCGGCGTGACCGATCACTCGATTTTCCACTCGATCTATTTCTTTGATCCCAATGGCCACCGCGTCGAGCTGGCCTGCCCCGATCCCGAGGAAGCCTCGATGCTCGAGCGTCTCAACGCCGTGAAATGGGACATGCTGGAGGAGTGGTCGCGGACCAAGAAGGCGCCCAAGCACGCCGACTGGCTGCACGCGAAAGAGCTGGGCAAGGTTTGATCGGCAGGGCCTGAGTCGCGAAAGCCTTGCCGCCGAACCGCTTTTTTCGTTGACAGGCCCTGCGAAAACCGTTCCCTCCCCGGAACAACAAGGCGTTAACGCCTGTAGCGACTTCCGGGGAACAGATGAACGGATCGGGGAATGCCATATCGGCCCAAGGTCTTGCTGCCCAAGGTCTTGTAGCTCAAGGTCTCGTGGCGCAAGGTCTTGCGGCTGACCTTGCCGCGCGGGAGGCCAGCGGCACGCCGATCCGGGTCGGGATCATCGGCTGCGGCGAGATGGGCACTGATCTTGTCACGCAGATCGCCCGGATGAAGGGGCTACGGGTCGCCGCGATCGCCGACCGGACGGGCTGCAACGCGATCGAGGCGATCCGAATCGCGCGCCATGAGCCGGCGATGGCGGCGCCGGTGGACGGGCTGCCCGCGCTGGAGCGGGCGATCGAGCGCGGCGCCATCGCGATCACCGAGGATGCCCAGGTGATGCTGCGGTCCGGGCTTGTCGATGTCGTCATCGATGCCACCGGCCGCCCTGCCGCTGGCGCCGAGTTGGGCCTCGCCACCCTGCGCCAGGGCAAGCACCTCGTGATGATGAATGTCGAGGCGGATGTCACCATCGGCGCCTATCTCAAGCGCGAGGCCGACAAGGCGGGCGTCGTCTACACCGTCGGCGCCGGGGACGAGCCGACCGCGACCATGGAGCTGATCAATTTCGTCACCGCGCTCGGCTATCCCGTGGTTGCGGCGGGCAAGGGCAAGAACAATCCGTTCAACCCCGATGCGGTGCCGGATGACTACCGCGATGAGGCCATCCGCCGGAACATGAACCCGCGCATGCTGGTGGAATTCATCGACGGCTCGAAAACCATGGTCGAAATGTCCGCCATCGCCAATGCCACCGGGCTGACGATCGATGTTCCCGGCATGCACGGGCCGGAAGCCACGCTGGATACGCTCGACAGCATTCTCATCCCCAGGGCCGAGGGCGGCGTGCTCACCCGCAAGGGCGTGGTGGATTACACCACCGGCAAGGGCGTCGCCCCCGGCGTGTTCGTGGTGGTCGAACTCGATCATCCGCGATTGTGCGAGCGGATGCACGACCTCAAGCTCGGTGGCGAAGGTCCCTATTACACCTTCTACCGGCCGCACCATCTGACGAGCCTCGAGGTGCCGCTCTCGGCGGCGCGTGCGGTGCTCTACCGTCAGGCGGAAATGTTTCCGCTGCCGCGCCCCGTCGCCGAGGTCTGCGCCCGCGCCAAGCGCAACCTTGCGCCCGGCGAGCGGCTCGATGCGATCGGCGAGACCTGCTACCGCTCCTGGGCGATGCGGGCGGATGAGGCCCGTGCGGCCAATGCCTGGCCGGTTGGCCTGCTGCATGGCGGCCAGGTGATCGCCCCGATCGCCAAGGGTGAGCTGATCACCCGCGACAAGGTGCGCCTCCCCACCGATACGCCGCTGATGGTGATGCGGATGGAACTCGAAAAAATGTTCTGGAACTGAGGCGAAACCGGATGACTTTTCTTCCCGCGGGCGTGGATGGGCTGACGGCGCTGCTGCTGATCGTGGTGTCGTTTTTCACCTCGGCGCTGACCGCCGCCTTCGGGATCGGCGGCGGCGTGGCGATGCTCGGTGCGCTGGCCGGCACGGTGCCGCCGAATGTCATCGTCGCGGTGCATGGCGTGGTTCAGCTCGGCTCCAATCTCGGCCGGGCCATTCTCCAGCGTGCGTTTGCCGATTGGCCGGCGGTTTGGAAGTTCATGGCCGGGGCCGTGCTCGGCGTCGCGCTCGGGGCCTGGCTGTTCGTCAGCCTGCCGGAGCGCCTCCTGCTCGGGCTGCTCGGCGTGTTCATTCTGGTGATGGTCTGGGTGCCGAAGCCGAAGATTCCCGGTCTGGCCGCCAGCGGGCTGGTGATCGGCGGGGCGATCTCCTCGGTGCTGACGATGTTCATCGGCGCGACCGGGCCGTTCACGCAGGCGCTGCTGCTGCCGCTCGGGCTCGATCGCAAAGGGCTGATCGCCACCCATGCGGTGATGATGGTGATCCAGCACAGCCTCAAGGTGATCGCCTTCGGCTTCATCGGCATCGCGCTGGTGGCATGGCTGCCGCTGGTTGCCGCGATGATCGTCTCGGGCTTCATCGGCACGGTGATGGGCACGCGGCTGCTGGAAAAGATGCCGGAACGCCTGTTTCAGGTCATTCTGAAGGCGCTGCTGACGCTGATCGCGCTCGATCTGTTGCGCAGGGCTGCCGGGGTCCGGTTGCCCGGGCTCTGATCAGGAACAACTCGCGCGCTCGCACTGCCGGAACGCGGCAATGGCCGCCTGTTTGGCGGGGCGATCGAGAAATCCCGAAAACCCATCCCGGCCGAGAAGGTAGGACGGGGTCGCCTGAAAACCAAAGCGTTCGCCGAGTCTCGCGGCCGCTTTCATCGCCGCTGTCACCGTATCCGAATCGGCATCCTCGATGAGTTTGGCGCGGTTGGCGCCGTTTTTCAGCGCGACATCGATCGCGTGATCGGCATCGATCGTGCCGCGCCGGGCGAACAGCGCCTCGTGGAAGGCAAGGTAACGATCGGCTTTCTGGCGTGAAAAGGCGAGGGCAACCCGCGTTGCGCCGATCGAGGGGATGCCGAGCACGGCATAATTCACCAGCTTGATCGAAAGGTCCTTGTTCGCCGCCAGCAGCGGGCGGATGTCCTTCACGGTCCTTTTGCAGAAGCCGCAGTTGTAATCGAAAAACTCGACCAGCTGGATATCCGCGTTGCGGTTGCCGAGCGTCACCGTGCCCTGAAGCTGATCGAGCTCGTCGATGATTTCCACCGGAATTGGGTAGAATTCGGATTTGCTCTCCTGGCTCCGCGCGGCAGCGGGCAAGGCGATGAGGCCGGCAATGAAGAGGCGGCGATCCCAGACACGGTGGTTCATGCTCATGCTCCTGAAGGTCGTCGGGAAGGGCAGCGTAATCTCAAGCGCGGCTCATTCCTCGGCGTCGCCCTTCATGTCCTCGGCGCGCGGCATTTTCATGATCGAATAGCCCGAATCGACGTAGTGGATCTCGCCGGTTACCCCGCCCGAAAGTTCGGAGAGCAGGTAGAGCGCGGAGCCGCCCAATTCCTCGAGCGTGATCGGGCGTCCGAGCGCGGAATGCCTGGTCTGGTAGGCGAAGGTGAAGCGCGCATCGGCAATCCCGGCGCCCGCCAGCGTGCGCACCGGCCCGGCGGAGATCGCGTTGACGCGGATGCCCTGCCGTCCGAAATCCGCCGCGAGATAACGCACCGAGGATTCCAGCGCCGCTTTCGCGACCCCCATCACGTTGTAGTTCGGGGAGACGCGGTTGGCGCCGCCGTAGGTCAGGGTGAGAAGGCTGCCGCCATTCGGCATCATCGCCGCCGCGCGCTTGGCGATTTCCGTGAACGAAAAGCACGAGATCACCATCGTCCGCGAAAAGTTCTCGCGGGAGGTGTCGGCGTAGCGGCCCTTGAGTTCGTTCTTGTCGGAAAAGCCGATGGCGTGAATGACGAAATCGAGGCTGCCCCATGTCTCGCGCAGCGTCTCGAAGACGCTATCGACGCTTGCGATATCCTCGACATCGCAAGGCAGGACGAGGGTTGATCCCACGCTTTCCGCCAGCGGTTTGACCCGCTTGCCCAGCGCCTCCCCCTGATAGGTGAAGGCGAGTTCCGCGCCATGTGCGGCAAGGGTCTTCGCCATGCCCCAGGCGATCGAGTTCTGGTTCGCGACCCCCATGATGAGGCCGCGTTTTCCTTGCATGAGTTCTGCCATGGAACTGCCTTCTTCCGTAGCCCGAACGGGCGTCCGAGCTTATGCGAGGGAACCGAAAGCCCGAAGGGCTTTCAAAAAAGTATCACAAATGCTTCTTCACCGCCTCGTAGGTCTCTTTCGAGCCCACCAGCGGGATGATTTCAAAGCGCGCGAGATCGCCCCAGGCGAGCACCCATTCCTGCAACAGCGAGGCATCGTCCGTTTCCATCACCTGAAAGCAGCGGGCGAAATCCGCCGAGATCCAGCTTGAAACGTAGTGCAGGCCCTCCGGGATCATCCGGCCCTTCTCGTGGAAGCGGGTGTAGATGTCTCTCACGCGGGCTTGGTCAAAATGCTCGATCACCATGAACAGCATAACGCATTTCCTTTATCAGAGCGCCGAAGCAAGCTCAGCCCCCCTGCAAGCAGCACGATAACTCCCGCGATGATGCCAATGGCTGAAGCAATGATCGTCAACAGGCCAACGCCCGCGAGCACGAACGCCTCGATCGCCACGCCAATCAGCACGATCAGCGCCGTCGCAGCTATGGTCCAGAAGAAATACCGCGGGCGAGTATTTCTCATTAGGCTCACGCCTCTGGGTGCTTCAGGATGATCGTCGCGTTGGTGCCGCCGAAGCCGAAGGAATTGCTCATGACATGCCCGAGCTTGGCGTTGTCGATGCGCTTTCTGACGATGTTCATATCGGCAAAAGCCGGGTCGATTTCCTCGATATGCGCGCTCTCGCAGATAAATCCGTTCTGCATCATGATCAGCGAATAGATCGCCTCCTGCACGCCGGTCGCGCCAAGGCTGTGGCCGGTCAGCGATTTGGTCGAGGAGATCGGCAGGCTGGTGGCTTTCGCGCCGAAGACTTCGCGCACCGCCTCGATTTCCTTGATATCGCCGACCGGGGTCGAGGTGCCGTGCGGGTTGATGTAGTCGATCGGGGCCTTGATGCCCGCCATTGCCTGGCGCATGCAGCGCACCGCGCCCTCGCCCGAGGGGGCGACCATGTCGTAGCCATCCGAGGTCGCGCCATAGCCGACGATCTCGGCCAGGATCCTGGCGCCGCGCGCCTTGGCCATCTCGTATTCTTCCAGCACCACGACACCGGCACCGCCGGCGATCACAAAACCGTCGCGGTTTTTGTCGTAGGCGCGGGAGGCCGTGGGGTTGTTGTAGTTCGAGGACATCGCGCCCATCGCGTCGAACAGCACCGAGAGCGTCCAGTCGAGTTCCTCGCAGCCGCCGGCGAAGACGCGGTCCTGCTTGCCCCACTGGATGAGCTCGTAGGCATTGCCGAT
>CAZNAT010000001.1:46630-124089 GCA_964571245.1 uncultured Methylobacterium sp. | reverse complement strand
GTCGCGCAGGCGGCGGAGATCGAATAGTTGACGCCCTTGATCTTGAACCAGGTGGCGAGCGTCGCCGAGGCCGTCGAGGACATGCCCTTCGGCACCGCGAACGGGCCGACGCGTTTCGAATTGCCCGATTCGCGCGCCTTGTCGACGGCTTCGATCAGCGCCACGGTCGAGGGGCCGCCCGAGCCCATGACGATGCCGGTGCGCTCGTTGGAGATTTCGGCCTCGCTCAGCCCGGCGTCGCGGATCGCCTGATCCATCGCGACGTGGTTCCACGCGGTGCCGCCGCCATGGAAACGCATCGCCCGGCGATCGAGGATCGTGGTGGGGTCAAGCGTCGGCATGCCGAACACGCGGGAGCGAAAACCGTGCTCCTCGAAGCTCTGCGAATAGGAAATGCCCGATTTGGCGGCATGCAGCGAGGCGGTGACCTCCTGCACATCATTGCCGATCGATGAGACAATGCCCATCCCGGTGACGACGACGCGTCTCATCTGGCTCACTCCATGGTTTGGCGCGGTGCAGGATAGCCGCCTGCGACCGCCAGTTCGTCTCCGGATCCACGCATCCTGTCGACATGGATCGCTGGTGACATGGGTTGTGGCGATCCCCCTCGCAAGGGAATCAGCGGTTACGCAGGCTGGAACAACCCGACGCGCATGTCGGCGGTGGTATAGATGCGCTTGCCATCGGCCTCAAGCCAGCCGTCGGCGATCCCGAGCACGAGCCGCCCCTTGAAGACGCGCTTGAAATCGACGCCATAAACCACCTTCTTCACGCTCGGCAGCACCTGATCGGCGAATTTGACCTCGCCGACGCCGAGCGCGCGACCGCGGCCGGGAAGCCCGAGCCAGCCAAGGTAAAATCCGGTCATCTGCCAGAGCGCATCGAGCCCGAGGCAACCCGGCATGACCGGGTCCCCCTTGAAATGGCAGGCAAAAAACCACAGATCGGGCCGCACATCGAGTTCGGCGCGGATATGGCCCTTGCCATGGGCGCCGCCGGTTTCGGAAACCTCGGTAATGCGGTCGAACATCAGCATCGGCGGCATCGGCAGCTGGGCGTTGCCCATGCCGAAAAGCTCGCCGCGACCGCAGGCCAGCAGCTCTTCATAGGTGAAACTCGAACGCCGTGCGCCTGCTTCCGTACTCATTGTCGTCCCTTAGCCCCGCTGTTTCGGCACGTCGAACCGGCACGCCCGATCATCATCGTCATAAATCCATCCCTGACGTTCCCGTCTAGACCAAATCCGCGCATGGCAGAACTGAATTTTGGTCGAATGGTCGAGCTGTGACCAGATTTCACACCTCCCGGAGGAAGCTTCGCCTTTACCTTGCACGCAACTGCGACCCTTGTTGTGACGGCAGGAACTTGTCTAATGCGAGGCGAAGGGCTAGTTAAAGTACGGGTTTTCGTGCAGGCGGTTTTCCCCGTCCGCGGCGAGCCCTCGGTTTTATGATCACAGGAGCGGAACTTGGCGCGAATGGTCACGCTGATCCGGGGAAGCGAGCGGGGGCAGGCGCCGGATGAGCGCCATGCCGTGCCGAGCCTTGCCGGCTGCCCCGTTCACGATCTCAAGGAACGCCTGCGCGATGTCGGGCTCCGGCCGACGCGGCAGCGCGTCGCGCTTGGCTGGCTGCTGTTCGGTCGCGGCGATCGGCATCTGTCGGCGGAAACGCTGTTCGACGAAGCCCAGCGCGCCCGCGTGCCGGTTTCCCTCGCCACGATCTACAATACGCTCAACCAGTTCACCCAGGTCGGCCTGTTGCGCGAGATCGCCATGGACGGATCGCGGACCTATTTCGATACCAACACCAGTCACCACCACCATTTCTTCGTCGAAGGGGGGGACGGCCTCGTGGATATCCCGGAGCAGGATATCGCGGTGACCAACCTGCCGATACCACCCGAGGGTATGGAAATCAGCCGCGTCGAGGTGGTCGTGCGTTTGAGGAAGAAGACGAGCTGAGGTGCGGACGGCCCTCTCAAGCGGTATCGCGGTTGGGCAATAGCCCGAAGGTCTGCGATTCAACGATTTTCGTGATCAGGTCATACGGGATCGGCTTGCTCAGCGAAAACTGGACCGTATCCTTCTTCGCTCTGAAAGGCGCAATCTCCGCCTCGAAATGGTCGCTGCCCCGGTAGATCGGGTATAGCCCGACGTGCTTTTTCCATACGGCAAAATAGACGACTGATTTGCCACCGATCTTGAAGGCGGGAATACCGTACTTGATGTCTTCGACGCATCCCGGAGCAGCAGTACGGATGCTTTGTCGGATGGCTTCTGCGATCGAACGCGACCCCTCCGGCAGCGCCGCGATATAGTCCCGAATGTCTTTGTGCTTCTCGGCTGGCATCTCCCGGGCGTGCCTACTTCACGCGTTCATCGACATAGACGCCCCACACGGCGTCCTTCTTGAGATAGCCGGTGTAGCCCTCCACCGAAACCTTGCACCAGTTTGCCGAGCAGTTTTCGATATTGGCGATGACGCCGGGCTGGAGCCGAGCGACGATCGCCGCACTGTCACGGTCATCCTTGAACAGGTTTTGCTCCTTGGCGTCCTTGCTGGCCCGTACGACCACGGTGCGGCGGTTGGAAAGCCGGCCGAAATACACCCAGCCATCGGTTGATTCGGAATCGCGGATGCGGCGCCATTGCTCGTGCTCGCCGATCACCTCGACCGGCAGCCCCTCGCGCTTGAACACCCATTTGATGCGATGGTCCTTGCTCGGCCCCTCGCGCATCGGCGTATCCGAGGGCTTGAGGCTGACGAATCGGGGGATGGGCAATTTCGTGACCGAGCCGGTCGTGACGGGATCTTCGGCATGGGCGAGGGAGCCCGGGAGCGCCAAACCGGAGCTGAGAAGGCCAAACCCCAGGAAGAGACGCACAACAGGCTTCATAAGGGTCGAAACGCGCATATCCGTTCTGCCTCCTGCCGCAGGATCCTGTGCCCAACTTCTTCATTCTACCGCAAAACGGCGCTTAGAAGACGCTCTGGAATTCTTCGATACGTTGTTTTTTGACGATGCCCGTTAACGTCGCGTTTATTGCGCGCTAAAGAACGTGCATGATGGTGCCCGGTATGCCGCTTTGCGCCCTTTACAAAGGCGTAAAAAGGGCACCGGAAGCCACGCCTGTTGAATGCTGATCTGGATCACGCCCGATGAATCGCGAAAAGCCGCTCGTCATCCTCACCCGCCGCCTGCCGGAGGGGATCGAGACGCGGATGCACGAACTTTTCGATCTTGACCGCAACGAGACCGACGAGGCGATGTCGCGCGAGGCGCTGATCGGCGCCGTGCAGCGCGCGCGCGTTCTCGTGCCGACGATCACCGACCGGATCGATGCGGAGATCATCGCCGCCGCGGGCCCGCAGCTCAAGCTGATCGCGAATTTCGGCAATGGCACCGACAATATCGACATCAGCGCCGCGATGAAGCGTGGCATCACCGTCACCAACACACCCGGCGTTCTCACCGAGGATATGGCCGATTTCACGATGGCGCTGATCGTCGCGGTTGCCCGGCGCTTCGTGGAAGGCGTCAGGGTTGTGCCCTCCGGCAACTGGCATGGCTGGTCGCCAAGCTGGATGCTCGGCCACCGCATCCACGGCAAGCGCCTCGGCATCATCGGCATGGGCCGCATCGGGCAGGCGGTGGCGCGGCGCGCGCGCGCCTTCGGGCTACAGGTGCATTATCATAATCGCCGCCCGGCCGCGAAGCGTGTCGAGGAGGAGTTGCAGGCGACCTACTGGGACAGTCTCGATCGCATGCTTGCCCGCATGGATATCGTCTCGGTGCATTGCCCGCACACTCCCGCGACCTTCCACCTCTTGTCAGGGCGCCGGCTCAAACTGCTGAAACCCGAGGCGATCCTCGTCAATACCGCGCGCGGCGAGATCGTCGATACCGAGGCGCTGAGCGATATGCTCGAAACCAGCCAGCTCGCCGGTGCCGCGCTTGATGTCTACGAGCATGAGCCGGCGGTGTCGCCGCGCCTCGTGCGCCTCGCCGAGCAGGGCAAGGTCGCCTTGATGCCGCATATGGGGTCATCGACGGTCGAAAGCCGCAACGAGATGGGCGAGAAGGTCATCATCAACATCAAGACCTTCATCGACGGGCATACCCCGCCGGACCGCGTGCTGGTGCTGCCGGGCGGGTAAGGCAGACCTCGAACGGCGGCGCGAGACCTATGCCTGGGTCTGCGGTGCCGGCTCGAACTCGACGTGCGGGCGGAAGGAATAGAGATAGGTGGGAACGATGGCCTCATAGCTGGTCGGCTTTACGCCGAGGCCTTCGAGCGTGCGGCGTTCGGCCTTCGCGGCGACGCTGACGACGTTATCGGTCTCCAGCATCGTGACCTGATCTACCGTGAGCAGCTTGCCGGGCAGGCATTCCAGCACGCTCGCCTGCATCCTGGCGATCGGGAACGGCAGGTTGACCAGCATCCGCTTCCGGTTGGTGACGGCCAGAATGTATTCGAGCAGCGCCCTGAACGAGGAAACCTCCGGCCCGCCAAGCTCGTAGGTGGCTCCGGGCTTGGCCGCCCCCTCCAGCGCCTTCAGCACCGCCTCGGCGACATCGCCGACATAGACCGGCTGGAACTTCGTCGCGCCGCCGCCGATCAGCGGCAGAACCGGGGTGAACCGCGCCAGATTGGCGAAGCGGTTGAAAAACTGGTCTTCCGGCCCGAACACGATCGACGGACGAAGGATGATCGCGCTCGGGATCGCCGCCAGCACCGCCGCTTCACCCTGCGCTTTCGAGCGGGCGTAGCCGGATTCGGAGCGGGCATCGGCGCCAATCGCGGACATCTGTACGAAGGTGGTGATGCCGGCCCTGGCAGCTTCTTCCGCGACGAAGCGCGCGCCCTGCGCCTGAACCGTCGCGAATTTCTGGCGACCGCTTTCGGCGAGAATGCCGACCAGATTGACGACGGCATCCGCGCCCTGAACCGCGCGGGCGATTGAATCGCGATAGCGCAGGTTGGCCTGAATGGCGTGGATCTGCCCGACACCGCCCAACGGCTGGAGATGGCCGGCGAGATCCGGGCGCCGCACGGCAACGCGGACGCGCCAGCCGCGCTTGGCCAGAGCCCGGACGATGTGACGACCAAGAAAGCCCGATCCACCAAAAACCGTCACCAGACGCGCGGACATAGTCGACTCCTTTTGCCGATTCCTCTCGCCCTACTAGAGCAGTTTGCGCAAAAGTGGAAACCGGTTTTGGGTAACACCCTCAGACAAAACAAAGAAATCATGCGCCGATGTGACCGGGTAAGGACACAGCGTGCTCTTGAGCGTTTTCACCCTCGTGCCCGGGGCGACGGGGGACGCCGGGCGAGCGCGGGAATCAGCCTTCCGCGACGTTGGGGGGCGGATTTCCCGGGGCCATTCGGGCGGGCGGCATCCTTGCGGCCGATCATCATGATGGCGCTGCCCATGGCGACGCTGGCGAATGTGACGATGCCGCCGAGCGTGAGCAGGAGCAGCGCGATCACGCCATCGGGCGAAAAACCAGTGAGCGAACGAATCCGCCCGAGATCGAGGATCAGCACGCCGGCCACAAATGCCAAGCCGACGGCCGCGCCTCCGATCAGGTTATAGCGCAACAGGCTGAAAAGCGGATCCCGGAGCGGCACAGCGGGCGTGGGCCCAGCCGGGGGTACCTTCGGGGGAATTGACATCTGGTCGCTCATCAGGGGCTCCTTGCCAAAGGTCCGATCCCGCCTTTGCCGGTACGGCAAAAGCATAACCGCCGCTCTGTGTCGCACAATCGACAATTGAATATTATCACGCGTCGGTCGTCTGTCTTTGCGCGGAGCCGGTTGACAATCGCCGCCGGGATCGGCAAGGAGGCTCCCGGGCCCAGGTGGCGGAATTGGTAGACGCACTGCTTTCAGGTAGCAGCGGGTAACACCGTGGAGGTTCGAGTCCTCTCCTGGGCACCATTACACCCTTCTCAGACATGCGTGGATGACCAAAAACCGGCTAAAAAGGCCGGTTTTTTGCTGTTTAACCCCCGTTCGCGTTCGGGTGCATCCGTTGACAGCCACGCGATTTGTTGGCCTTCTTGTTGGCCTTGGCACGAAGCCAACAAACGCGAGGCCAACAAATGCCTTTGACGGATATCGCAGTCAGGACCGCCAAGCCTTCGCAAACCGTTCAAAAATTGTCGGATGGCGGCGGTTTGCAGCTATGGGTTACGCCTTCCGGCTCCAAGCTTTGGTGTCTCGCCTATCGGGATTTGAGCGGGAAACAGAAGAAGCTTTCATTTGGTGCCTATCCCGCCGTCACGCTCGCCAAGGCGCGCGAGGAGCGCGGCAAGGCCAAGACTTTGTTGGCCTCCGGTATTGATCCGGGCCAACACGCCAAAACGGAAAAGGCCAACAAAGCGGTTGCCGAGGCCAACAACGAAGCCAACACATTCGCGGCCCTAGCGACCGAATTGCTTGCCAAGAAAAAGCGCGAGGGCAAGGCGTCGAACACCATCGGCAAACGGGAATGGCTTTACGGGCTGGCCGGTGATGCGTTCGGCAAGAGGCCGATTGCCGACATAACCGCGCAAGAGATTTTGCGGGTGATTCAGGTTGTCGAGAACAAGGGCCTCTTGGAAACCGCACGGCGTATGCGTTCCTCGATCGGCGAGGTGTTCCGCTTTGCCGTCGCGACCGGACGCGCAACGCACGATCCAACCTTTGCGATTCGCGGCGCTCTCGCCAAACCGACCGTGAGGCATCATGCCGCGATTACCGAGGCCAAGGCGCTTGGCGGCTTGATGCGCGCCATTGACGCTTTTCAGGGCCAGCCGACGACCATCGCGGCCTTGAAGCTGATGGCGCTTCTCTTTCCGCGTCCGGGCGAATTGCGCCTTGCCGAGTGGAAGGAATTCGACATTGCGAACGCGGTCTGGATCATTCCCGCCGCGCGCATGAAGATGCGGCGCGAGCATCGCGTTCCCTTGCCGCCGCAAGTCTTGGCGGTGCTGGAAAGCCTTCGCCCGATAACCGGGCATGGCGACCTCGTGTTTCCCGGCATTGTCTCGGTGAAAAAGCCGATCTCCGAAAACACCATGAACGTCGCCTTGCGGCGCATGGGTTACGGGCAGGATGAAATGACCGCGCATGGCTTTCGGGCCGCCGCGTCAACGCTGCTGAACGAGAGCGGCAAATTTTCTGCCGATGCCATCGAACGCGCTCTGGCCCATCAGGACAAGGACGCCATCCGCCGCACCTATGCGCGTGGGGAGTATTGGTCGGAGCGGGTGAAAATGGCCGTGTGGTGGGCGGACCATCTCGACGCACTTCGCGATGGCGCGAAGGTAGTGCCGTTCAGGAGGGCGTGAGGGAGATGGACGTGTCCGCTGACCCCCGATTGTCCTATTCAGGGCATCAGCAATGGACTTGGGAAATTCCCTTTAAAGGATGGGTTGAAACGACTGGGCTGGTGAAAGAAGCATTCCAATTTAGGGCCCAGATTGCTGTATTTTCAGAAGAAATTGATGAAATTCTTTTTTCCAGAGCCCCGGAGTTAGCGAAACGGAATCGCAGTCGATATGCTCTGGCGTTGCAGCGACTCACAGGTTTCCTTGGAGCAATTGGCTTCTCAAAGTTAGTCCAAGGTGAACTGGTGCAATTGGCACTCGCTCTCAATGAGCTCGACAACGGCATTGTGAGAGATTTTCTGAAGCCATCTTTTGTGCCGAGAAAAGCAGAACATCCGGGCGATAAGTGGATTTTTCGCGCCGAACTCAGCATTGCCGTTCATTTATTGGTCCATCAGGGTTTTTCACGGAAGAAGGCTAGTCGGTTGGTTGCCAAATGTGTCGAGCCGACAAAGCTGGTTATTGCCCCAACGGTCAAAACACTTCACTTAGCAATTGAAAGTTGGCACCGCCAATTTTCGTGTAATTCGGTAAGGAACGAAATCGCGCGCTCGATGTTTGAGAATGGCGAGCAACTCGTGAGCGCAACGGTCGAATATCTCCGAAATATAACGCAACGAGAGCCGACAATCTCTGATGTCGCTGTTGAAATTGCACTTGGTGCAGTGAGCTCTGCGATATGGGCCGCCACCCAAGATGAGCACGATGCAGCTTATGAGGTGCTTCGGAGAAGAAAAATCTCGGTCTCTATCCGAAGATTTGGAGTGTGAACCAGACCCCCGTTCTGGTCCCCATTATTCCGATTTAAGCCTTCAATGACCGTGCAATATCGCACGGCTTCATTGGAGCAGGCCTACATGACAATCGAACGCCTTTTCCCCTTTCTCCAAGCCATCGAAATGGCCGGGATGCGATCCACCAAAGCCTATCAGGAAGTTGCCGCCGGGCGGCTTGCCGTCGTCCGCAATGGCAGACGCACGTTCGTCCGGGCGTCGGAACTGGCCCGCTACATCGACGCGCTGAGCGCGGGTAACGGCACACAAACGACCACCTAATGAAGCGGCCCGGCAGACGGTAGGACGCCTCCGGGCCTTCGCGATAAATCCCACAAAGGAAACATCACCATGAAAGCCTACCCGATGCGCACCCCGGTGCGCAACCGTTCCCCTTTTGCCGAAATTCCGGCAGACCTCTTCTCGTGGGCCGATGAGCAAGCCGCGTCTCCCCAAAACCTTCGCTGAACGCGCCTTGATGAAGCGGCTTCACATGCCGCTGCACATGGCCCGCGTCATCATCGAAAACGCTTGCCTTGGAGGGCGCGCATGATCCGCATTCCCCGTTATCCGCAAGTCCTGGCCTCGCTTCCCGATGACACAAAAATCCATGTTGTCGGGCGGGAAGCCGAAACCCTGATCCGCCTTGTCGAGAAAGGTCCGCGCGGCCTCCGTGCCTATGACTTCCCCGGCGGACCTCCCTTCCGGCTTGGAGCCTATGTCTTTGACCTCCGGTGCATGGGCCTCGCCATCCGCACGACACGCGAGCCGCATTCGACCGGCTGGCATGGCGTCTATGTCTTGGAAACTCCGGTGACGATCCATCGTGTCGTGGAAGGGCCAAAAGCATGATGACAAATGACGGCATTTTCCCCGTCCTCATCGATGAATGGCCGCGCTCCAATCGCGAGACAATCCGGGTGTTTCTCGACCGCTTCCAAGGCCGCGCCATCGTTCACGTCCGGGTTTTCTATGCCGGTGCCGATGGCATCCCGCGTCCGGGCCGCGATGGCCTCGCGCTGGGCGTCGGGCATTTGCCGAAACTGGCGGATGCAATTTGCGAAGCCTATCGGCTGGCGTGCGAGCGCGGCTTGATCGAACCGGACAGCAACAATGCAGCTTCCTGACTCTTGGAAGGCGCGAGGGCGGGGAGCAATCCCCGCCTGTTCGATGGTGCCAGAACAAGCCGTTGCATCCTTGCTGGCCTTCCTAGCGCGATTGTGGGCCTGACTTGGCGAGGGCAACACAATTCAGGGACAGGCGGCACGCGCGCATTTATGAGCATTGGCTCAATTTGCCCGCATGGCGAGCGCTATCCGGCGATGCCGTGAAGCTTCTGGCCTACATGCTCGCCAACTATCGACCGGGCCAGAACGGCCTGACCGATTTCAGCGCAAGACAGGCGGGCGACGCCATCGGCAAATCAAAGACGCAAGGCGCACGCGCCTTGTCTGACCTTGAAGCCAACGGCTGGATTAGCGTTGTCCGCGTCGGCAAGTTTCAGGCGCGCAACAAGCCAAGCCGCTATGCGCTCGCCAACTATCCGAACGATGCAACGGGCGAAGCGGCAACCTTCGCGTTTCTGGAGCGGGGCTAAAATTGGGGGAGTTTAGGTTCGCGGGCGGGACTGAACCGTAACGCGGGCGGTACGCAACAGTGCCGTATTCGGGACACGCAACGCACTTCGCACGTCGAAATGGCGTTAAACAAAGGCAATAAATGGCAACTGGTCAGTCGGTCAAACGCATGAAAATGCAAAGCTCTGCGAATTTTCCTCGCAAGCCTTTTGCCTCCCGGTTTGACGATGGCGCAAGGGCGACGGCGGTAACCCTGACAGCTAATATAATAACTAGGGCAATTCGTTCCGATGCCGCATCGTCGCAGGGAAGGTTTTCTGACACCAATACGCATGAGCGCGCGGGCGCGTATAAAAGGGACAATGCTGTCATATCGGATGCGGGCTTGGTGACACGCTGGCAGCAAAAATATTTCTGATATCCGCCAAAGTCCGCCCATAGCCGCAAGGATTGTTGGCCTTTATGTTGGCCTCGTAGCGGAATGCTCAAAATATAACCGAAATAAATCAATGAATTATTGGATTGGTATGATGCCTCTCCTGACCATCATACTGTTCGCGGTGGTTCATTGATGGTCGTAAACGACTGATAATTAAATAGAAATAGACAAATCGGCACCCGGCATCGTCCGGGACTGCCCTTTTGTGTCCGGTTGTAATCGGGCATTCTTGCGGGTATCGGGCCGCTGGTCTTCAGCCCGATACCGATCAGGGCACCCAGATGGCGCTGACCGACGTTGTGGTCCCGCGGCATCGGGACCGGACGTCTCGTCCGTTTTGCCGCAGCCCCATTGGTTAAGGCCGGGGGCTGCGGGTGCTACAGCCGCGTGCCCCGAAGCCGCAGCGCATTGGTGATGACGCTGACGGAGGAAAGCGCCATCGCGGCAGCGGCGATGATCGGCGAGACGAGAATGCCGAAGGCCGGGTAGAGAATGCCAGCGGCAATCGGCACCCCCGCTGCATTGTAGATGAAGGCAAAGAACAGGTTTTGCCGGATATTGGCCATGGTCGCAGCCGAGAGCCGGCGTGCCTTGACGATGCCGGTGAGATCGCCCTTGAGCAGCGCGACCGAGGCGCTTTCGAGCGCGACATCGGTGCCGTTGCCCATGGCGATGCCGACATCGGCCGCCGCGAGCGCCGGCGCATCATTGACGCCATCGCCCGCCATCGCGACGATCCTGCCCTCGGCCCGAAGTCCGGCAACGACCTGCTGCTTGCGCTCCGGCGTCACCTCGGCCTCGAAGCGGGCAATGCCGAGCCGGTTGGCGATCGCCTTTGCGGTGGCTTGCGCATCGCCGGTCAGCATCATGATCTCGATCCCCGCCGCGCGCAGCGCGGCCAGCGCCTCGGGCGTCGAGGCCTTGATCGGATCTTCGATCCTGAGAATGCCAGCGAGTTTTCCCTCGACCGCGACGAAGACGGCCGTTGCGCCTTCAAAGCGCATGCGCGCGGCGCTCTCGGGCGGCACCACGACGCCGAGTTCGGCGAGATAGCGCTCCTGGCCGATGGCGACATCGCGGCCGCCGATCTTCGCGCGGACGCCCTTGCCGACCGGCGAGTCGAAGTCGGTGGCGGGCAGCAGGGCGATGCCGCGCTTGTCCGCTTCCGTCACGATGGCCTGCGCCAGGGGATGTTCACTCAGTTTCTCCACGGAAGCCGCGAGTTGCAGCAACTCGGTCTCGTTCAATGTGCTGGTGATCACGATGTCGGTCACGCTCGGCCGACCTTCGGTGAGCGTGCCGGTCTTGTCGATCACCAGCATGTCGACCTTTTCCATCCGCTCGAGCGCTTCGGCGTTTTTCACCAGGACGCCGGCGCGTGCGCCCGCGCCGACGCCGACCATGATCGACATCGGCGTCGCCAGCCCAAGCGCGCAGGGGCAGGCGATGATCAGCACCGCGACCGCCGCGATCAGCGCGTAGGAGAACTGCGGCGCCGGGCCAAACACATACCAGGCGAGAAATGCGGCGACGGCGACCAGCATGACGGCGGGCACGAACCAGCCGGACACCGTATCGGCGAGGCGCTGGATCGGTGCGCGCGACCGCTGGGCCTGCGCGACAAGCTGCACGATGCGCGCGAGCATCGTGTCTCGGCCAACTGCGGTTGCCTCGATCACCAGCGAACCGGTGGTGTTGATCGTGCCGCCGATGACGCGCGCGCCGACAGCCTTGGCAACCGGCATGGGCTCGCCGGTCACCATGGCTTCATCGATGTTCGAGCGCCCCTCGGCGACGCGGCCATCGACCGGAATTTTTTCACCGGGGCGAACGCGCAGCTTGTCCCCGAGGTGGACGTGTTCGAGCGGAACGTCGGTTTCCACGCCCTTCGCGTCGATGCGCCGGGCGGTTTTCGGCGCGAGGCCCAAGAGCGCCTTGATCGCGCCGGAGGTCTGCTCGCGGGCGCGCAGTTCGAGCACCTGCCCGAGCAGCACCAGCACCGTGATCACCGCCGCCGCCTCGAAATAGACCGCGACCGAGCCATCCATCGCCCGGAAGGCCGGCGGGAACAGATTGGGGGCGAGCGTGGCGACGAGGCTGTAGACCCAGGCCGCGCCGGTGCCGATCGCGACCAGCGTGAACATGTTGAAATTGCGCGAGAGGAGCGAGGCCCAGCCGCGCTCGAAGAACGGCCAGCCGGCCCAGAGCACGACCGGGGTCGCGAGCGCCAATTGTACCCAGTTCGAGGTTTGCCCCGCCATCAGCGCGTGAAAATCGAAGGCATGCGCCCCCATCTCAAGAAAAAACACGGGCAGAGTGAGAACGAGACCGATCCAGAACCGGCGGGTCATATCCGCCAGTTCGGGGTTGGGGGCATCCTCGAGGCTGATGGTTTCGGGCTCCAGCGCCATGCCGCAGATCGGGCAGGAGCCGGGGCCTTCCTGCCGGATTTCCGGATGCATCGGGCAGGTATAGATCGTGCCCTCCGGCATCGGCTCGGCGACGCGCGTTTCCGCGGGGGCGAGGTATTTGGGCGGATCGGCCTCGAACTTGGTCCGGCAGCCGTTGGAACAGAAATAATAGTCCTGGCCTTCGTGCTGGGCATGGTGTTTGGCGGTGGCAGGATCGACGCTCATCCCGCAGACCGGGTCCTTTACTGAGGCCTTGGGCGCCGCATGGTCATGGGGATGGGCATGATCATGGGCCTCATGGCTGTGGCCGCCGCAGCAGCCCCCCTTGGGCATGGAGGCGTTGGGCTTGACGGGCGGCGAAGCGGCTTCCGAGGCAGGTTTGTTCATGGGAATCTCCAGTGACCGATGTCAAAAAAACGTGTCTTGAAAACACTCAGCACCTTCCCATAATTGGAAGGTCAAGCCCGAATATGGAGAATTCGCGATGCAGATCGGAACAGCCGCCGAGGCGAGTGGTGTCTCGACAAAAATGATCCGGCACTACGAGGCGATCGGGCTGATCGCCTCCGGTGCCCGGCGCGCCAACGGTTACCGCGACTACGATGGCCGCGATATCCACGAGTTACGCTTCATTCGCAGCGCGCGCGACCTCGGGTTTTCGCTCGACGAGATCCGGGCCCTGCTCGATCTCTGGCGCAACAAGGATCGCAACAGCCGCGACGTGCACGAGCTCGCCGCACGCCATCTCGCGGATATCGATCGCAGGGTTGCCGAGTTGCAATCGATCGCCACCACGCTCCGCGATCTCGTGAAGACCTGCCACGCCGATACCCGGCCGGAGTGCCCGATCCTCGCGGGCCTCAGCGGCAAAACGACCAAGGCCGGTCACTAGAGCATTTTCGAGCGAAGTGGGTACCGGTTCGCGTGAAGAAAATGCGACAAGATGGGAAAATGGAGCATTTTCGAGCGAAGTGGGCACCGGTTCGCGTGAAGAAAATGCGTCAAAACAGGAAGATGGAGCATTTTCGAGCGAAGCATGCCCCTGCGAAGGCAGGGGTGGGCACCGGTTCGCGCGCGCCTTCAAGCGGGCCGACGATAGCCGTTGGGATAGTCGAGAAAAACCGTCGGTGGCCCGCTCCTGTGAAACGCCATCACCGAGAACGGATCGGGCTTTGTGTCGGCCATTTCCATGCCGGGCAAGCCAACCGGCATATCCGGCACGGCCAGACCGACGATCCGGGGCCGCTCGGCGAGCAGCTTCTCGATCGCCTCGGCCGGCACATGACCTTCGATCACATAGCCCTCGACAAACGCCGTATGGCACGATTGCAGCGCCTCCGGCACGCCTGCCCGGCTTTTCACCGGTGCCAGATCGGCTTCATTGACATTCGTGACCGGAAAGCCGGCTCGCCGGAGGTGATTGGCCCAGGCGCCGCAGCAGCCGCAGGTCGGGCTGCGATGCATGGTGATCGCGGGGCGCGATGCCGCGAAGGCCGGCGGGCTGGCGAGGGCTGCGAGCAGCCCTCCAAAACGGCGGCGGTCGATCATGCGGAGGTCCCCTTCGACGGTGAATCCCCGGGTTCCCGTGAATTGGCCGTCAGCGCCACGATCCACAACCCGAGCAGGTTGATGCCGGGCACGAGCGCCAGCATCGACCAGAGCGGCGAAAACCCGAGCCGCCTGAGAATGAGGCCCACGGGATAGACAATCGCGGCGGCCATGAGAATAAACATCAGCCAGTGGCCAAAAGCCCAGCCGCCGCCAACCATCCAGCCATAGCCGTATGTATCCGGGTGAAACATCATGTTCTCCTCGCGTTGGAATAGAGCAGGGACAAGTCAGGAAACGCGCAGCTCCGTCATCATGCCGGTCGCCATGTGGTAGAGATGATGGCAGTGAAGGTACCAGTCTCCCGCCTTGTCGGCATCGAAGGCGATCATCACCGGCGTATGCGGCGGCACGATGACCGTATCGCGCATCGGCCCGGAGAACCGCCCGGCGCGGGAGCCGACCACCTGAAAGTGATGCCCGTGCAGATGCATCGGGTGCATCATCATCGTCGGGTTCATGAACATGATTTCGATGCGCTCGCCGAGCTTGGCTTCCAAGGGGATGTGCTCGCCGTGAACCCTGCCGTTGATCGTCCAGCGATAGCCCGCTTCCTCGCCGAGCATCAGACGATAGCTGCGATCGGCGCGGCGCGGCGACAGGGGCGTCAGGGCGCGCAGCCGCTCGTCGAGCGCGAGCGAGGTGAAGGCGGCGGCTTCACCGGAGGTTTCCTCCAGTTTGGCGATGGCGGCACCGGCGGTGGCCAGCACGATCCCGGTGCGGCGCCGGTCGGCCTCGACCTCGGCGAAAATCGGGAATGCGCCGCCTTCTGACGGGAGGGTGACGAGGAGATCGATCCGCTGCCCCTGCGCAAGCGGAAAGCGCCGGCCTTTCAACGGCTGGCAGCGCGAGCCATCGACCGCGATGCATTCGGCCTCCAGCGCCCCGGTATGGATGAAGAAGGCGGTCGCCGTCGCGCCATTGATGATGCGGAGGCGGGCCTTGCCGCTCTTCTCGACGCGGACAACCTCCGGGTCTTCGAGGGTGCGATCATTGGCGAGATAGGCGTCATAGCGGATATCGTTGGCATGAACGCCCATGCCACCCATGCCACCCATGCCGCCCATGCCGCCCATGCCACCCATGCCCGGCATCATGCCACCGTGATTCATGCCGCCCATCGGCATCGAGCCGTGGTTCATCCCGGATTGTCCCGGCCTTGATGCGGGCGGCGTGCTGCCGGGCGGGGTGCCCGCAGCACCAGGCGCGCCGGAACCATGGCCGCCGGATGGATGCGCGTTCGATCCGCCAAGCTCGGCGAGGATTTCCGCCGGGGCGCGAAACGCAAAGTCATGCAGCATCACGACGATATCCTGCACATCCCCGGCATCGCGCTCGCGCGTCACCATGGGGGCGGCGAGCAATTGCTGCTCGGTCAGCTGGTGCGAATGCATCCAGTGGGTCCCGGGCGTCAGCAGGAAATCGTGCAGGTCATGCGCGCCCACGCCGAGCGCGCCGCCGCCGGGGCGGGAACGATCCTGATCTGCGCTCGCATGGATCTGTCCGTGCCAATGCATGATCAGCGGGTCCGCCGTTCCGTTGTGAACTGCCCCTGCGAACCGGTCTCCCTCGCTCGCCAGAATGCCCGGTCTGCCCTTGGCGTTTGTGACACCGAACACCTTCGCGGCGCGGCCCCGGACCTCCAGCGAGCGGCTCGCGACGTTGAGCAACGGCGCAGCCTGAGCCATGGCAGGAGAAATGGCAGGAAAAATGGGAGGAGAAAGCGGCGCGACCAGCGCCATCGCGCCTGTTCCCGCAAGCAGCTGGCGGCGATCGATTTTCATGTCATTGCTCCTGATCTCGGCGGGACATCACATAAGGCCAGGATAGGGCTGCAAATGAGGCAACGGCTTTGATCCAGCGCACTGAATTTATTACAAATTATTTCAGCCTAACCGGATGTCGCCCGATTTTGGAAACGGCAGCCTCAACCCCATCCGCGCGAGAACCCAGTGCAAGGAAGGCGGGGCGAGGAGGGGAGGCGGGAAAGGCGGCGGCACACCTTGGATGCGGCGCATGGCTATTCCGCCCCCACGGGCAAATGGCAATACCGGAAAACCCTGACGTCACTTCGCCTTCTGGAGCTTGGTCACGGTGATCTGGCCGTTGACGCGATCGGCGTCGAACCTGATCTTGTCGCCCGCCTTGAGGCCCTTGAGCATGGCCGGATCACCCGCCCGGAACACCATCGTCATCGCCTCCATGTCGAGGTTCTTGATCGGGGCGTGATCGATCGTCAGCTTGCCCTGCGCTTCGTCGATCTTCTTGACGGTTCCGTTGATGGACTGTGCGGAGGCAACGGCGGTGAGAGCGATCAAGGCCAGGGAGGCCGGCAGAAGACGGTTTTTCATGGTCATGTCCTTCGGGTCCGAAATTTACTTCACGATGATCTTGCCGGTCATGCCGGCTTCGCGGTGCCCGGGGATGAGGCAGGAGAAATCGAATTCGCCGGCTTTGGTGAAGTGCCAGACGATATCCGCGCTCTTCTTGGGTGCGACGCGCTTGGCGTTGGGATCGTCGTGCTCCATGTCCGGGTTCTTCTTCATTTCCTCCGCATGCTTGAGGTTCTCCTCGAGCGTTGCGACGACGAGCTCATGGTCAAGTTCGCCCGCATTGGTGATTTTCAGGCGGATTTGCTCACCGCGTTTCACTTCGATGGTCGCGGGCGCGAAGTACATTTTTCCGTCGCCCTCGCCCATGCGGACCAGCACCAACCGTGCCGGTTTTTTCGGGTCGCCCGGTTTGCCAAACGCCGTCTCGCCGGCGTGGCTATGGCCATGGGCTCCGCCAGGTGCGGCAAAGCCGGGGGTAATCGGGATGATGGTCGCGAGAAGCGCGGCTGTCTTGACAAGCTGGCGAAGGGGCACGGGTTGATCTCCTTGAAGAGGTGGGTGATCGGAAGAGACAACGGATCGGGTAACTGGCGAACTCAATGCTTGGCATGGGCGCCGCTCTTGGGGGCGGCAAGGGGGGCGCCATCCGCGCCAAGCGCGGGTTTGCGCGGGTCTTTGACGCGCCATTCGGCGGATGGGGCACCCGGCGGCGCGGAGGGCGCCGCCGCTGCGTGCTTGCCCTTGAATTCGTAGGCAACCGTGCCTTCCGGGTTCTTGAACGGGCCGGGGTCCTTGTAATCGGTCTTGGCGAGCCCCTCGCGCACCTTCACGACCGAGAACATGCCGCCCATCTCCACCGGGCCGAATTGCGCGAAGCCGGTCATCATCGGCAGGGTGTTGTCGGGCAGGGGCATTTCCATCGAGCCCATCTCGCCCATGCCGTTCGAGCCCATCGGCATATAGCCGGGCGCGATCTTGGCGATCCGCTTGGCGAGGTCCTTCTTGTCGACGCCGATATAGGTTTTCACCGAATGGCCCATCGCGTTCATCGTGTGGTGCGATTTATGGCAATGGATCGCCCAGTCGCCGGGTTCGTCGGCGAGAAAATCGAAGGCGCGCATCTGGCCGACGGCGCAATCGATCGAAACCTCGTCCCATGCCGCAGCCGGATCGACCCAGCCGCCATCGGTGCAGGAGACCTTGAACTCGTAGCCGTGCATGTGGACCGGGTGATTGGTCATCGTCAGGTTGCCGAAGCGGATGCGGACCTTGTCATTCTTGCCGACGACGAACGGGTCGATTCCCGGAAACGCACGGGAATTCCAGCACCACATGTTAAAATCGAGCATGGTGTTGACCTTCGGGACATAGGATCCCGGCTCGATATCGAAGGCATTGAGCAGGAAGACGAAGTCCCGGTCGACGCGGCGGAAGGCCGGGTCCCTGGGGTGGACGACGAAAAACCCCATCATCCCCATCGCCATCTGTACCATCTCGTCCGAATGCGGGTGATACATATAGGTGCCCGAACGCCGCAGGACGAACTCGTAGACGAAGGTCTTCCCCGGCGGGATATGCGGCTGGGTGAGGCCGCCGACGCCGTCCATGCCGTTGGGCAGGCGCTGGCCGTGCCAATGCACGGTGGTGTTTTCGGGCAGCTTGTTGGTGACGTAGATCCTGACCTTGTCGCCCTCGACCGCCTCGATCGTCGGGCCGGGGGACTGGCCGTTGTAGCCCCAGAGATAGGCGTTCATCCCCGGCGCGATCTCGCGCACCACGGGTTCGGCGACAAGGTGGAACTCCTTCCAGTCGCCGTTCATCCGCGAAGGCAGGGTCCAGCCGTTGAGCGTCGCGACCGGCTGGTAGTCCGGCCCGGTTGTTGGCACCAGCGGGGCTTGCGTGGCTGGGCTTTTGGTCGTCGGGGCTTCCGGCACGGCCGCGAACGCCGTCCGCCCCGAAACCATCGCGGCCCCCGCGAGAACGAGGCTCGACCCGCCGACAAATCCTCTGCGAGAAACACCCATGTCGTTGTCCTCTTCTGTCAATGCCCGGCTTCGCCGCCGGCTTGCGGTGCCGCGCCGCCGCCGCTGGCCGCGCCGCCGGAAGTCCCGCCGCCGATCAGGGCATGCTTGAAATCGGTATCCGCGATCCAGAAATCGCGCTTGGCGTTGATCGCCGCGAGCTGGCTCATCAGCCGGCCACGGGAATCGGCGATCAGCTGGGTCACGTCGATCAGCATGCCATTGTACTGGAGCAGGCTTTCATCCTGGATGATCTTGCGCAGCGGCAGGATCTGCCCCTGGTAGAGCCGCGTCACGTCATGGGTGCCGCGCCAGACCTGATAGGCTTCGCGCGCCTCGGAGCGGATATTGACGGCCTTTTCCGCCAGCCTGTTGGCGGCCTGCATATAGGTTTCCTCGGCCCGGGCGACCTTGGCCTGACCGAAATCGAACAGCGGGATTTCGATCTCGAGTTCCAGCGTCCGCTTGATCGTCCGCTCGCGGTCGAGGCCACCGCCGCCATTGTCGACGAAAGCGCGGTCGTAGGTGCGCCGTCCCAGAAGATCGATATCGGTCACGAAGCGCGTGGCCTGCGCGAGCCCAAGCGATTTTGCGAGCATGTCGAGATCGGCACGCGCCATCTGCAGGTCGACGCGCCGCTTGAGCGCCTCGGCCTCGACCTCGCGGATGGAAGCAAGGCGCGGCAGGGCAGGAAGCGCGCCGGGGAGTTTCAGCACGGTCAGATCCATACCCCAGAGGCCGAGCAGGCGGATCAGCTTTTCGCGCTCGACGCGTTGCTGGATTTTGGCTTGCGCGAGCTGGGCGCCGGTTTCGGCGTAGAAAACGAAATCCCGCGCCTGATTGAGCTTGTTGACGCCGCCGGATTCGCCCAGGCGCTTGAAGAGTTCCGCCGTGGCCTTCGCCTGGCCCAGCGTCGCCACTTGGCTGTTGGCGGCAACCGCGCGGTAGTATTGCCGGCGCGTCTCGGCGGCCAGCTTCAGCACGGCCTCGGTGGCCCGCAGTTGCGCCCCCCGGAATTTCTCGTTGGCGATCTCGGTCCGGGCGGGAAGGGTCGCCAGCGCGAAGATCGAGCCGGTGATCTGCCGCTCGATCTCAAGCGCCAGCGGCGCCGTGGTCCGTGCGATCGAGACGCGCGGATTGGGCGGCAGGCTCGCCTGCAGCCGCTGCGCATCGGCGATGCCGAGTTCGTTGAAGGCCGCCTGAAGCCCGCGGTTGTTCCACAACGCGATCTGTACGGCGGCATCGGCGGTCAACGCCTGCTTGAGCAGGGCATCGGCACGCAGTTTCACGCTTGCGGCCTGTTCCTCCGAGCTGATTTTCTCCACGTTCTTCGAGAGGTCGGCCGAAGCTGACATCTGGATGAGGCCGATGCCGCCATCGGGCGAAAGCGTCGCGCAGCCCGCCAGCAGCAGCGTCACCCCGGAGAGCATCGCCATGCGAATTCCGGCACGGGGCGGAAGTCGCCGAAGCGAGGCGACGCTGGCTTTCATCGCGGAGGATTTCATCGGTGAGGTCATGATCATGATTTGGGCGTGACGCGACGGTTGAGATCTTCCCATCCCTTCGGCGAGGCCGGGCGGAAGGTCCTGGTCGCCCCGGCAACCGGCTGGTAGGTCTGGCGCGGAACCTTGGCCGCCGGATCCGCCGGCTTTTCAAGATACGCTGGGGCGGTTGCGCAGGCCGAAAGCGCGACGCCCAAAAGCAGGATAATCGGTAGCAGGCGCATCATTTCTTCCTGAACCACGGCGTCGACTTCATGGTGGGTAGCAAAGCCGAGCACCTTCCGTCTGTTACAAATTATTACGGAACCGGCGGTTTCCACCGTTGCGAAATAACGAAGAACATCCCTTAAATGAAAGGGATAGGTGCCGCATTCATCGTTGTATCCGGGTCGTCGATCCGCGCCTGAACGCTCCCGGCGTCGGCTGGGGCAATTGACAAAGCGGGTGTGCGACATGAACAAAAATTATGGCTGCTGCGATCGCGGTCGCTGCCATCGTGGTCGTGACCGTTTTCGGTGCCGGCGCGGTTCTGGCCCCGGACATGGATCGACCGTACCATCCGGCTCGTTTCCCGTGGGATGATCGACCGGTCGCAAGGAGAACGGCTTGGACGCTGAATTGGCCACTCCCCCCAACGATCACGGCAATATTCTTGTCGTGGATGACGACGTCCAGATCCGGCTGCTGGTCACCAAGTTTCTCCAGCGCCACGGTTATCACGTCCATTCGGCTGGCGACGCCGATTCCGTTGTCGAGACCCTGAACCGCTTCGCGCTCGATGCGATCATCCTCGATGTGATGCTGCCGGGAACCTCGGGCATCGAGGCCTGCCGCCAGATCCGGCGGATATCCTCGGTGCCGGTGATCCTGCTGACCGCGCGCTCCGAAGAGGCCATGCGGGTTTCCGGCCTCGAAGGCGGCGCGGACGACTACGTGACAAAACCGTTCTCGCCGCGCGAACTGCTGGCGCGGCTGCGCTCCGTCCTGCGCCGCTCGCGCGGGGCAGACCCCAGCGCCAGCCCGCGCGCCAAAAACCTCCTCGTCTTCGATGGCTGGGTTCTTGACACCATGCGCCGGGAGCTGACCTCGCCCGAGGGGGTGCTGATCGATCTCTCCACCGGCGAATACAACCTGCTCGTGGCCTTTCTCGAACATGCGAACCGGGTGCTTTCGCGGGAGATGCTGATGGAACTGGCCAAGACCCGCACCAGCGATGCTTTCGATCGAACGATCGACGTGCAGATCAGCCGGTTGCGCCGCAAGCTGGAGGCGACCGGTGGCACGGGCCAGGTCATCAAAACCGTGCGCGGCGCGGGCTACGTCTTCGTGCCCAAGGTCGCATTCGGATGAGCGAACGCCCGCCCCGCTGGTTTCCCGATACGATCGTCGCCCGCGCTGTCATGATCCTGGCGGGGGCGCTGCTGGCGATCAGTCTTGTCGGCTATTGGGTCTATCGCGTTGGCGCCGAAGGGCTGGCGACGAACGCCCGCGACAAGGGCCTTGCCGAGCGAATCGTCTCGATCAAGCGCGCGGTTGCCGCCATTCCCGATGAAATCGAACGGGACAAGGCGGCGCATGCGCTGGCGACGGCTTCGCTGGAGGTGCACTGGAGCAAGGTCAGCCTTGTGCTTGGCAATGCCCCGGTCACCGATCGATCGCGCGCCATGGAGGCCCGGTTGAAGGAGCTTGTCCCTGAATTCGGGGCCGAGTCGTTCCGGGTCGGCTTCGCGGATGACGGCGCGCTCAACGCCGGCGAGGGCGATGCCTATCGTCACATGCTGCTGGTTTCGGTGAAGCTCGAAGATGGCAGCTGGCTCAACTTTGCCTCGCCGACCTTCGGCACCGCGCATCACATGGCCGGCAATATCCTTCTCCTCGCAGCGCTCATCGGGTCGGGGATCATCGGCGTCGCGATCCTGCTGCTGCGATGGGTGACGCGGCCGTTGCGCGATCTTGCGATCGCGGCGGAGCGTTTCAGCCTTGATGAAGCCCGCGCGCCGGTCAATGAGACCGGCCCGGCGGAAGTACGGCGGGCGGCAAAGGCCTTCAACACCATGGGCGAGCGCGTGCGGCGCCTCGTCGCGGAACGCACGATGGCGCTGGCCGCGGTCTCCCACGATTTGCGGACGCCGATCACCCGGCTTCGCCTCCGCTCGGAATTGCTCGATGATGAGCAGACGCGCAACCTGATCGACGACGATCTCATCGAAATGGAAGCCATGATCACGTCCACGCTCGAATTCCTGCGCATGGGCGTGGCGAGCGATGAGGCCAAAGCCTTCGATCTTGCGACCATGCTCAAGACGATCGTCGATGGTGAAGCCGATCGCGGCCGCTCGATCAGTCTGAGAGGCATCGCCCACGCCCCGGTGCTTGGAAAGCCGGTCGCGATGAAGCGCGCGTTCTGGAACATCATCGGCAACGCGTTGAAATATGGCGAGGCCGTCATCGTCGATCTCAAGCTCGAAGGCGGATGCGTCCTGGTGGATGTGCGCGATGACGGCCCCGGCCTTCCCGATGGCGAATTCGACAAGGTTTTCGAACCCTTCTACCGCATCGAGGGATCGAGAAACCGGCAGACCGGCGGTACCGGCCTGGGCCTGACCATCGCCCGGGCGATCGTCTTGGAGCATGGCGGCACGATCGCGCTTCACAACCGGCAGCGCGGCGGTTTGCGGGTCTCGGTCCGGTTGCCATCCCGGCCGGTGGAAGCCGCGCAGACGCAGGGCCCGCGCGAGGGGGCTGCCGCCTCGGCCGTATCGCCCGCGCAATCCGGGCGATCCTGATTGGCAGCCTGCGTGGATGTGGCCCGGGCGCTGGCGGGGGAGGGGCGGTCGGTCCCGGGGGATTACGTCCGGCATTCGGGCGTTTTTGCTTGACGCATCCGCGTCATCCCCGTTTCTTCTCGCGTAACAAAAAACGAAATGGCGTGGGGGGAAACTATGAAGAAGTCCGGTGCTCGTCCTGTTTTCTCCCAACCGGCGTGCAGGTCTGGTCTTCCTCCGCTCCTGCGGGCGTTTGTTCCGCTGTTCGCGCTGTTGGCGATGAGCGTGCCGGCCCTTGCCGCCGAAGGGCTGGATGGCCGCGGGCTTTCGTTCTTCTGGGCGCTGCCGTTCATCGGCCTGCTGCTGTCGATCGCCACCGGGCCGGTGCTGTTTCACCGGACATGGGAGCACCATTACGGCAAGATCACCGCGATCTGGGTCGGGTTGACCATCGTGCCGCTCGTCATGGGCATGGGGTTCGGGGTGGCGCTGTCCTCGGTGCTGCACACCCTGCTGCTGGAATACGTCAGCTTCATCATCCTGCTGTTCGCGTTGTTCACGGTCGCCGGCGGCATTCTCGTCACCGGCAACCTGCGCGGCACGCCGGCGGTGAATACCGGGCTTCTCGCCATCGGCACGGTGCTCGCGAGCATCGTCGGCACCACCGGTGCCTCGATGATCATGATCCGCCCGCTGATCCGCGCCAACGATGACCGGCCGTTCAACGTCCATGTCGTGGTGTTCTTTATCTTTCTGGTTTCGAACATCGGCGGTTCGCTGACCCCGCTCGGGGATCCGCCGTTGTTCCTCGGCTTTCTGCGCGGGGTGAATTTCTTCTGGACCACGACGCATCTGTTTTCTGAAATGCTGTTTCTGGTGGCGGCGCTGCTGGCGCTGTTCTTTGTCTGGGATAGCGTTCTGCACAAGCGCGAGGCGGGGCTTCCGGCGATCAAGGACAAGACGCCCGATCGCCCGATCAAACTGTTCGGAACCTCGAACTTCGTGCTGCTCGGGGCGATCATTGCCGCGATTCTGGTCTCGGCATCCTGGAAGCCGGGTATCGCCTTCGCTTTTCCGGGCGGCGAGATCGAGCTGCAAAATCTCGCCCGGGATGTGGCGCTGGTCGTTATCGCGCTGATCTCGTTGCGGCTGACGCCGAAGCCGGTGCGGGCGGGTAATGAATTCAGCTGGGGGCCGATCATGGAGGTTGCCAAGCTCTTCCTGGGCATCTTCATTTGCATGATCCCGGTGCTGGCGATGCTCAAGGCGGGCAAGGCGGGCGCCTTCGGTCCACTGGTCGCGCTGGTGACCAACCCGGATGGCAGCCCGAACAATGCCGCCTATTTCTGGGCATCCGGCATCCTGTCGTCGTTCCTCGACAACGCGCCGACCTATCTCGTGTTCTTCGAGCTTGCGGGCGGCGATGCCAAGACGTTGATGGGGCCGATGGCGATGACCCTGGCCGCGATTTCCTGCGGCGCGGTGTTCATGGGCGCGAATTCCTACATCGGCAATGCGCCCAATTTCATGGTCTATGCCATCGCGAAAGACATGGGCGTGAAGATGCCCTCGTTCTTCGGCTACATGGCCTGGAGCGTCGGCATTCTCGTGCCGCTGTTCGTCGTGACGACGCTGATCTTCTTCCGGTGAATGATCGGGCCGGCGCGGCTATCGCAGCTTCGCCGGCTGCTCCCCGCCTAGCGCCCAATCCACCAGCTCGATGGTGTGGACCACGGGCACCGCTTCGCCCCGCTCATCGAAGCCGAGCCCGATCTGGCTGATGCAGCCGAGGTTGCCGGTGGCGACCACATCGGGCCTGAGGCGGGCGATGTTGTTGGTTTTGCGGGCGCGGAGCCGACCGGAGATCTCCGGCTGGAGCATGTTGTAGGTGCCGGCGGAGCCGCAACAGATATGCCCTTCCGGCACATCCCTGACTTTGAAGCCCAACGCCTTCAGCACGTTTTTCGGCGCATCCGTGATCTTCTGGCCGTGCTGCATCGAGCACGCCGAGTGATAGGCGACGGTGAGGCCGGTCTCGCGCGCCGGCTGCAATGCCAGCGTCGCGAGATACTCCGTGATGTCCTTTGCGAGGCCCGAAACCCTCGCCGCTTTCGCCGCATAGGCCGGGTCATCGCGGAACATGAAGCCATAGTCCTTGATGGTGGTGCCGCAGCCGGACGCCGTGATGAGGATGGCGTCGAGGCCCTCTCCGTCGATCTCCGCCATCCAGGCATCGATCAGCGCGGCGGCCTGCGCGTGCGATGTTTTCTCGTGGCCCATGTGGTGGACGAGCGCGCCGCAGCAGCCTTCGTTCTTCGGCAGCACGACCTCGATGCCGAGGCGGGTCAGCACGCGGATCGTCGCCTCGTTGATCTCGGGTGCCAGCACCGGCTGGGCGCAGCCCGAGAGCAGCGCGACGCGGCCCTTGCGTGCGCCTGCCGCCGGGAAGGTTGCCGGCCCTTCCATCGACGAGCGGTTCGGTGCCGACTTTGGCGCCAGCGCCAGCATCGCCCCGAGCTGCTTGCCGAGAACGGGAAGCTTTTCGACGATCGGCTTCAGCGGCCGCGCGAGAACACTGGCGAAAATCGCCAACCGAAAACGGTTGGGGTAGGGCAGCAGGTTCGCGAGCAACCCGCGCATCAGCTTCTGGTGCCAGGGGCGCCGATACGTCGCCTCGATATGCGCGCGGGCGTGGTCGACGAGGTGCATGTAGTGCACGCCGGAGGGGCAGGTGGTCATGCACGAGAGGCAGGAGAGGCAGCGATCGATGTGCTTCACCACCTCCTTGGTGGCCGGCTCGCCTTCCTCGAACATCTTCTTGATCAGGTAGATGCGCCCGCGCGGGCTATCGAGTTCGTCGCCGAGTTCGAGGTAGGTCGGGCAGGTCGCGGTGCAGAACCCGCAATGGACGCAGGTGCGCAGGATCTTTTCGGAGGCCTGCATCGCCGGGTCGGCCAGCGCGGCGAGGGAGAAGTTCGTTTGCATTGTCTTGACCCTGTCCTTTTTCGCCGTTCCGCAGAAAAAAGGCGATTATTTTCTTGGGGAACGGTTGCTAGACGCCCGCGTGCATCAGGCCAGGATTGAAGATCCCGGTCGGGTCGACCGAAGCCTTGATCCGCTTCGTCAACGCGGCAATCGGCGCGCTTTCGGGTTCGAACACCGGCACGGCAGCGCGAAGGGCATCGGGCGCGCGTACAAGCGTCGCATAACCTTTTGCGGCCTTGGCGGCAGCGCGGATGACGGCCACGCCGGCGTCATCGGCGACATCGGTTGCGAGCCAGATCAGCCCGCCGCCCCAGTCGTAGTAGGCCTCCGCCTTGCGGCTGGCGCGGATCGCGGCGACGGCGGCGGGCGCTTCACTCGGCTTGACGGAGAGCCGCCAGATCGCGGCATCGCGCGGCTCCACCAGTGATGCGCCATCGCGGATCGCAGACCAGATGGACAGCGCTTCGGAATCGTCAAGGCGCGCCAGCGAACCCTGTTTTGCCAGCAACCTGCCCAGTTCGGCGGCGCGATAATCCACCGAGGCCGGGAAGCCTTCGATCCTCAGGTAGGTTCGGGCGCCTTCGTCACCAACACCATCCGGGAGATGCGCCGCACCGGTGATCTCGAATGGCGAGGTGATCGCTGTGGCCATTGCCTGGATAGCGGCAGCGTCATCGAGCCCGGAAAGCACGAAGGTCGCGACGGTCTCTGGCTTCGGCACGACCTTGAAGATGACTTCGGTCAGGACGCCCAGCGTGCCCCAGGCGCCGGCCTGCAATTTCACCAGATCGAGCCCGGTGACGTTCTTCATCACCCGCCCGCCGGATTTGATGATCTCGCCGGCGCCATTGACGAAGCGCACGCCGATCAGGCTGTCGCGGCAGGCACCACCCCACAGCCGGCGCGGGCCGGAGATATTGCCAGCGGCAACGGCGCCGATGGTCGGGTTCCCGCGCGAGCCGAACAGCAGGCGGAAATCCGCCGGCTCGAACGCCAGCATCTGGCCCTTTTCGGCGAGCGCTTTCTCGATGATGTCGAGCGGCGTGCCGGCCTTGGCGCCGATCACCATTTCCGCGGGCTCGTAGAGCGTGATGCCGGTGAGGTTTTCGGTCGAGAGCGTGATCCCTGCCTGCACCGGGCGGCCCATGCCGCCGCGGGTGCCGCCGCCCGCAATCCGGATCGGCTGGCCGGACCGGCCCGCGATGCGGACGATCTCCGCCACGGCTTCTTCGGTTGCCGGCGTGTGGAGGCTGGCCTTGTCGATACCGTTGTTGACCATCAGGCGGCCTTTCCTTCGGCGGCGAGCCGGCCATCGAGCGGGAACACCTTCGCCGGGTTCATCAGCCAGCCCGGATCGAAGGCGGCACGGATGCGCATCTGCTGATCAAGATCCGCGGGGTTGAACTGGTGGCGCATCAGGTCGCGCTTCTCGATGCCGACGCCGTGCTCGCCGGTGAGGCAGCCGCCGACCTCGACGCAGAGCTTCAGGATATCGTTGCCGGCATCCTCCGCCTTCTGCGCTTCGATGGGATCGTTGCAATTGTAGAGGATGAGCGGGTGCAAATTGCCGTCGCCGGCATGGAACACGTTCGCAACCCGCAAGCCATAACCCTTGACGATCTCGTCGATCCGCCGGAGCACGAAGGGCAGTTGCCCGGTCGGGATGGTGCCGTCCATGCAGATGTAATCGGCGATGCGCCCCGTCGCGCCGAAAGCCGATTTCCGCCCTTTCCAGATCGCGGCGGTCTCCATCGCCGATTTTGATTCACGCACGGTCTTGACGCCGTGTTTTCGCGCGATCTCGACGATGAGTTTCAGCGTCGCATCCATTTCCGCGTCCGAGCCCTCGACCTCGATGATCAGCAGCGCCTCGACATCCATCGGGTAGCCGGCATGGGCGAAGGCTTCGCAGATCTCGATCGCGGGCTTGTCCATGAACTCCATCGCCACCGGCACGATGCCGGCGCCGATGATTGCGGCGACGGCCTCGCCCGCCTGTTCACTGGTCTCGAACCCGAACAGCACCGGGCGCGCGCCCTCCGCCGCCCGGAGAATGCGCACGGTGGCCTCGGTGATGATGCCGAGCTGGCCTTCCGAGCCGCAGACAAGGCCGAGAAGATCATAGCCCGGCGCATCCATCGCCGCGCCGCCGATCTCGACGACGGTGCCATCCATCAGCACCAGGGTGATGCCGAGGATATTGTTGGTGGTGACGCCGTATTTCAGGCAATGCGCGCCGCCGGAATTCATGCCGATATTGCCGCCGATGGTGCAGGCGAGCTGGCTTGAAGGGTCCGGCGCGTAGAAAAACCCCTCCGCCGAAACCGCGTTGGTGATGGCGAGGTTGGTGACCCCCGGCTCAACCCGCGCGAGGCGGTTGGGGTAGTCGATCTCGAGGATGCGGTTCATCTTGGAGACGCCGATCACCACGGCGTCCTCCTGCGGGATGGCGCCGCCGCAGAGGCTGGTGCCCGCGCCGCGCGGCACCACCGGCACGCCATGGGCATGGCAGAAGGCGAGCACCGCGGAAACCTCGGTGGTATCGCGCGGCAACGCCACCGCCAGCGGCAGGCGGCGATAGGCGGTGAAGGCGTCGGTCTCAAAGGCGCGGCGCTCGTCCTCGGAGGTGATGAGGCTGTCGGGCGGCAGGATCGCGGCGAGGCCGCGGATCAGAAGGTCGCGGCGCGCGAGGATATCCTGGTCTGGATCGGGGAATGCGATCGCGCTCATGCCTGGACCTCCGGTTTTCCACGGTGCCGTCTTGCGGCGTTTTTTGATGTTAGCTGAGCTTGGCGGGCAGCGCAGCCCCATAAGAAAGGCACTGCATTTGTTCTATTTGCGCATGGATCTTCAAAACTATTTCCGATAGTGATTGGCTGATGGGGATGTTGGGCGATCTTGATATTTTCACGCGCGTGGTCGCAACCGGCTCGATGTCGCAGGCGGCGCGCGAGCTCGGCTTGTCGCCGCCGGTGATTTCCAAGCACATCAAGCGGCTCGAAGAACGCCTGGGGACGCGGCTCCTCCAGCGCACGACGCGGAAAATTGCCCTGACCGATGCCGGACGCGGGTTTCACGAGCGTATCCTGGTTGTTCGGGCCTCGCTGGAGGAGGCCGAAAACTGGGTTTCGCAGCGGGCGCAACTCGTGCGCGGGCCGTTGCGGATCTCGGCGCCCACCACCTTTGGCCGGCTGCATATCGCGCCGCATCTGGTGCGGTTTTTGGAAAAATACCCCGAAATTACGTTGGATCTCTCACTCTCCGATAGTTTCGCCGATCTCGTCGGGGATGGCTACGATGTCGCGATCCGCATCGCCGACCTCGCGGATACCAGCTTCGTGGCCCGCAGGCTGGCGCCGAATGTGCGTGTGCTCTGCGCTTCACCCGAGTACCTCAACCGCTACGGAACGCCGGGCTCGCTGGCGGACCTCGCCCAACACCGGCTGCTGGTGCACAACGCCGACCACTGGCGGCTTGATGGCCCCGAGGGGATGGTCAGCGTGCCGGTTCCGAGCGTCATCGTCACCAATTCCAGCGAGGTTATTCGCGAGGCGGTCATCGCCGGCATGGGGATCGCCCTGCGCTCGACCTGGGATGTCGGGCCGGCGCTGCGTTCAGGCCAGCTCAAGGTCGTGTTGCCGGGCTTTCGTGCCAGCCACCGCGTCGGCATCTATGCGGTCTATCCCTCCCGTCAGCACCTGCCGCAGCGGACCCGTGTTTTCATCGATTTTCTGCTTGAACTCTACGGTCCCGTGCCGGCCTGGGATCAAGGGCTGGGCCTCCCGACGGCCTGATGCGACATTGTTCACCTTGCGCTCAGCCAAGGTTTAGATTATTTCCAGCGCGTCATATTCGTGAAAGGGAATGCAATGCTTCGTCTTTCGGCTGCTGCCGTCGTCTCGCTTCTTTGCTCCGTCGCCGCGCAGGCGCAGGATGTCGAGGCCGGCAAGACCGTCTTCAATCAGTGCCGTGCCTGCCACCAGGTTGGCGAAACCGCCAAGAACGGCGTTGGCCCGGTTCTCAACGGTCTGTTCGGCCGCAAGGCGGGCTCGATCGAGGGCTACAATTACTCGGAAGCGAACAAGACCTCCGGCATGCTCTGGGATGAAGCGGGTTTCACGACCTACATCAAGGACCCGAAGGGCACGATGCCGGGCAACAAGATGGCCTATGTCGGCCTCAAGGACGACAAGAAGATTGCCGATCTCATCGCCTACCTCAAGTCCTTCGGGGCAGACGGCAAACCCAAGTAACATCGCCCCGTCAAGTAACACCGCCCGCACGGTCGTTTTTCTCCGGCGGTGTTCTCTCTGGAGGATTGCGGGGGAGACTCGCAAAACGGTGGGCATCCAAAAACAACAGGCACGGGCGGATGGCTCCGTGCCTTTTTTGTTGGCGGCGTCCGCTCATCCCGCCGCCCTTGTTCTGCCGGGATCAGGCGTGGAGCTTGGCCGGATCGAGCGCCCGCACGAAGGTCAGCATAGCGGCGAGCGCGGTATCGGCATCGGCTTCGGTGATCGATTCCGCCGGATTATGGCTGACGCCGCCCTTGCACCGCAAAAACAGCATGCCCATCGGGCAGAGAGCCTCGAAGGACATCGCGTCATGCCCGGCACCGGAGGGCAGGGCGATCGGCTCATGGCCCAGCGCGCGGATGGCCTCGCCGAGCCCGTGCTGGATCGCCGGATGGCAGAGCGCGGCTTTTTCCTCGTAGCCGCCGGTGAGTTCGATGGTCACGCCGCGGCGGGCGGCGATGGCGTGCAGTTCGGCGACAACCAGATCGACACCGGCTTTGCGGTCGCCGTCGTTGGGCGCGCGCAGATCAAGGCTGAAGCGGACCTGGCCGGGAATGACGTTCACCGCCCCCGGTTCCGCGCCGATGATCCCGACCGTGCCGACCATGCCGGGCCGGCTGCCGGCGATACGCTCGACGGCGAGCACCATCTCGGCGGCGGCGGCCAGGGCATCATGGCGATAGGGCATCGGCACCGTTCCGGCATGCCCGGCCTCGCCCCGGACGATCGCGGCATAGCGCTGGATCGAGGCGATCGAGGTGACGACGCCGAGCGGCTGGTTCGCCGCCTCCAGCACTGGCCCCTGCTCGATATGGAGTTCGAGATAGGCCAGCACGTCCCCCGGTTTGCGCGCGATATCGGGAATGGCCAGCGGGTTGAGCCCGAAACCTTCCATTGCCGCGCGCATGGTGATGCCTTCGGCATCCATGCCGTCCAGCGCTTTCATGTCAAAGCGGCCTGCGACCGCCCGGGAGCCGGAAAGCGTATTGGGAAACCGCACGCCCTCCTCGTCGCCAAAGGCGATCACCTCGATGGCGAAGGGGAGTTTGTCGCCGAGCCTTTGCAGCTCTTCCACCACCGCCAGCCCGGCGATAACGCCGAGATTGCCATCATATTTGCCGGCATCGCGCACGGTATCGATATGCGAGGCGATGATCAGCGCCGGCAGGCCCGGCTCCCGCCCTTCGAGCCGCCCGCCGATGCTGCCGACCGCGTCCAGCGACGGGGAGAGTCCAGCCTCGCGAAAATAGCCCATGACCTCGTCCACGGCGCGGCGATGCGCCGGCGAGAGATAAAGCCGGGAGAGCTTGCCGGGTTCGTCGGTGATCAGGGCGAGCCGTTCAAGCCGGTCCATCATCCGGGCGGTGGCGGGGAGGTTCGACTGGGCTTTCATGGTGTTGACGCTTTCCTGGACTTGGTGGGGCATTCAAGGTTTTGGCGGGGATGCAAGATTTTGGCGGGGATCGTGAGGCACTGGGGAGGGCTCGCCCGTTATCTGGCAGGCCTTTGTGCACTCTGCGCCAGCCAGAGCGCGAGGACCTGGCGCTCCTCCAGCGTGATCTCGGTGAGGTTGTTGGGCGGCATCGCATGCGTCAGCACCGCATGAAGCCCGATGGCATGCGCCTCGCGCGCCGCATCCGCCGGCGTCTCAAGCCGAACGGCCCGGGGGGCGGCGCCGATCCCCTCCCAGACCGGGGCATTCGCGTGGCACATCGAGCAGCGCATCTGGATGATTTCGGCGGCTTGCATTGCTGCGGAAGGCGCTCCCGCGGCGACCTTCCTCTCCGCGTCGAGCAATGCCATGCGCCCCGGCGCGGCCTGCCAGGACAGCCAGATCGCGAGCCCGAGCGCCAGCATGGCTGCCCCCCAGTACCACCACGGCGCTTTCGTATGATCGGCGTGCCAATGGTTGAAGAAATGCCGGATGATCGCGCCCGCGAAGGTCAGCAAGGCCACGAGAGCCGGGATGATCGAATGGGTCTGGGTCAACGGGGAGTGGTTCGAGATCATCAGGAAAACCACCGGCAGCGTCAGGTAGTTGTTATGGACCGAGCGCTGCTTGGCCTGCTGGCCATAGGCGGGATCGGGCGCCGCCCCGGCCAGCAGCGCCGCGATCACCTTCTTCTGGTTGGGAATGATGATGCGGAACACATTGCCGCTCATGAAGGTCGCCATCAGCGCGCCGGTATGGATCAGCGCGCCGCGCCCGGAGAACATTTTCGAATAGAAAAAGCTCATGCCGACGACGAACACAAAGCCGAGCAGGGCCAGAAGGTTCTCGTTTTTCCCCAGCGGCGATTTGCACAGGAGATCATAGACGAACCAGCCAAGCACCAGCGAGCCGATGCCGATCGCCGCCGCGGCGCCCGGCGTCAGCACCCGCACGGCAGGGTCGATCAGGAACAGGGCGCTCTGGGCGTAGTAGATCCAGCCGAGCAGCACGAAGCCGGAGAGCCAGGTCATGTAGCTCTGCCATTTGTGCCAGGTCAGTTCGGGCGGCAGGCTGGCGGGGGCGACGAGGTATTTCTTCATCTCGTAGAAGCCGCCGCCGTGTACGTGCCAGGCGCCGCCGCCCTTGCCGGCGGGAACATCCGGGTGCGGTTTGAGGCCGGAATCGAGGTGCATGAAGAAGAACGACGCCCCGATCCACGCCATGCCGGCGATGACGTGGAACCAGCGCAGGAAGGCGCCGCCCCATTCGTACAAGACATAGTCGACCATCGATCCCCCCGCCGCAGAGCAGGGCTCAAGCTCGCGCTTTGGCGGGGATTTCGCAAGCTTTTATCCGCGCGCCCTCACGCCGATACCACCGGACGATGGCAGACGCACATGATCTTGTTGCCATCGAGATCGCGGACATAGGCGGCGTAGAAATTCGGGTGGTAGATCACGCGCAGGCCCGGCGCGCCCTCGCAGGTGCCGCCAGCCCTGAGGGCCGCAGCGTGGAAAGCATCGACCTCGGCGCGGGTCTTGGCGAGAAAGCCGATATTGGTGCCATTGCCGGATGTGGCCGGCTGCTGGTCAAACGGGCGCGTCAGCCAGAACTGGGGCGTGGCATCCGCGCCGGTCGTGTAGCCGTAATGCTGATTGATCTGGTCGTCGTAGGGAACCGTCCAGCCGAGCGGAATGATGACGGCATCATAGAAGGCAATGGCGCGGGCGAGATCGTTGGTGCCGACGGTGGTGTGGCTGAGCATGAATTCTCCTCTGCAAACGTGGATAGAAAGGCGTCGCCCTCTGGCGCCGCCGCCGCGTGTTCACACAGCCTTGCTGACAGCGATTGGCAGGAGCCGGAGGGTGGTCTTGGCGGAGGGTTCTTTTGGACCGCCTTGTTTGATCACCAGGAACGTCTTGTTTAATCAGCCGCAGCGTCTTGACGTTGGTGTCCCGCATGCGATTGATGGCGCCACAAGGGAGATGCCATCCATGGATATGAACGACAGTCAGCGCATCGCCGCGCCGCGCGAGGTGGTCTGGGCCGCCTTGAACGATACCGAAGTGCTCAAAGCCTGCATTCCCGGCTGCGAATCGATCGAAAAAACCAGCGATACCGAAATGGAGGCCAAGGTTGTCCTCAAGATCGGCCCGGTAAAGGCCTCGTTCACCGGCAAGGTCACGCTGACCAATATCGATCCGCCGAATGGCTACACCATCTCCGGCGAAGGCCAGGGTGGCGTTGCCGGCCACGCGCGCGGCGGGGCCGATGTACGTCTTGAGGCCGATGGCGATGCGACGGTCCTGCACTACACGGTCAAGGCGGAAGTGGGCGGCAAGATCGCGCAGCTCGGCTCGCGCCTGATTGACTCGACCGCCAAGAAGCTCGCGGGTGAGTTTTTCGAAAAATTCGCCGAGGTCTGCGGCCCCGCGCCGGAAGTCGAAGCCGGCGCTGAACCGCCCAAGGGTAAATGGTGGAAGCTCGGCCGCGCCTGACCGCTCAGGTCTCGGTGAACACCGCATCAAGCTCCGCGTCATGGGGGCCGCTGGGAACCGTGACCACCTGCTGCATGGTGTAGCCGAGGCCAATCCGCCTGGCGTTCGGCAATCCGGCGAAGGCCCGGTCGTAGTAGCCCTTGCCATAGCCAAGCCGCGTGCCGCGAATATCGAAGGCCAGTAGCGGCGTGAGGATCGTCGCCGGGCTCACCACCGGTTGGTCTTCGAAGGGGTGCAGGGTGCCAAAAGGGCCTTGCTCCAGCGCATCGCCGGGTTGATAGGCGTGGAAAACCAACCCCTGCGCTTGTGTGCGCGGCAAGGCGAGGCGGAAGCCTTCCGAGGCTAGCGCGAGCATCAGCGGCCGCGGATCCAATTCGCTGCGGATCGGCATGTATCCGGCGACGATGCCACCGGCTTCAGGCAGCAACCGACGAAAACTGGGCAGCGCGATTTTGCCCGCAACCGCCTCTGCCGCGGCCATCCTCGACGCCAGTGGCAACGCATCACGGGCCGCGCTCATGCGCCTGCGCAACTCGGCCTTGGCTTCCACGAAAGCATTCATGGGGATCTCTTCGGGCGTCTCTTTGGACATCTCTTTGCTATGACGCATTGATCATGCGGCATTCCGGAAAACCTGTTGCACGGGCGGGTCTCAAAGTCTTGGGTGCGATGCCGGTTGCCCACGGAAAAATACCTGCTACCCGCGCTCGGGCGCCCATCCGGGCTTGCAACCACCTGTTGATCCGAAACCGGGGCTGTGGGCATCGCGCGTGGCGGGCGGCCAGAATTCTTGCCCGGCAAAGCGGAGCGGCCTCTTGTGCGCAGCAGATGCCAACGCCATATTCGTCTCGTCACGCCGCTAGCGGGTGATTTTGGAGAGGCCGCTTCCTGTGGAGGGCTTTAAGGGCAATGTCGCGCGTACCGAGTTTATCTTCCCCGTTCATGCTGGGCTTCGACGATATCGAGCGTGCGCTCGACCGCGTCGCGAAGGCCACGTCCGACGGCTATCCCCCCTACAATATCGAGCGTCTGCCGCGGGATGAAAACCTGCCGGACCGGCTCAGGATCACACTGGCGGTCGCCGGCTTCACCCGCGCCGAGCTGGAAATCACGCTGGAGGAGAGCCAGCTCGTGATTCGCGGTCGGCAGCAGGATGACAAAAACCGGCACTATCTCCATCGCGGCATCGCGGCGCGGCAGTTCCAGCGCGCGTTTCTGCTCGCGGAAGGGATGGAGGTTCTGGGCGCCGAGCTGATGCACGGGCTGCTGTCCGTGGATCTCGCAAGGCCCGAACCGGCGCGGATCATCCGCACCATCGATATCGTCGCGAAGGACTGAATCCCGCGTCACCCGGGTGGGTATTTGGCTCCGCATCGGGCGGAAACCCTGCCTTTTATCCGTGCTGCGGCGCAGGTGTGTCCGCCAGCACCGCACAACCAGGCCGTGCTGTTCCAGCATGGTGCATGCCGATCGATAGGATTTTCCAAAGATTCGCCCGATCGCAACACTTCGTCAATGCCTTCGGGCGTTTCATGAGAGAAATTGGAGGCTACCATGGCCGAAATGAAGAGGACGACCTACCCCAAAAAGGATGCCGGCACCGGCCATTCCGTGCTGGCTGTCAAGCCGGAGGCGGAGAATGCCGCCGAGGCCCGTCAGGCGCTTGAGGCGCTGGCCGCCATGGGCGGTGGCGAGCTCGCCTATGTTCGTGCTTTCCGTGCCGCCGAGCTCCGCCATATCTTTCCGCAGAGCGCGGAATTGCACCCCGCGGTCCAGCTTTTCGCGCTGTTCGGCGCGGATGGGACGCCGCTGATGCTGGCCGATACCCGCGATGCCGTGATCTCCGGCGCCTGGCAGAACGACCTCTCGATGGCGACGCTGCATTGACCCGCCGCGCCGGATAGCCCATGCCGCCCACCGGATCCGGCAGCGGAGGCGGATTCTGGACGTGGCGCCGGAGGCGGAAATGGAACCCAGGATTGTCCCGGAGCTGATGGTCACCGAGATCGGTCGCTCGCTTGCATTCTATACGACGCTTCTGGGGTTTTCGGTCCGCTATGCCCGGCCCGAGCAGCGCTTTGCCTATCTCGATCAGGCGGGCGCGCATCTGATGCTCGAAGAGGTCGAGGATGGTCCGCGCAATTGGAAGACCGGACCGCTGGAGCCGCCCTTCGGGCGCGGCATCCATCTCCAGATCGAGGTCGGCGATGTCGACGCGATCCATGCCCGGCTGCAAGGCGCGGGCTGGCCGATCTTCTGGCCGATGGAGGAGCGCTGGTACCGGAAGGATGCGCGGGAAGTCGGCAATCGCCAGTTTCTGGTACAGGACCCCGATGGCTATCTGCTCCGATTTTTTACCCATCTCGGCGACCGGCCGCTTCAGCCGGCCTGATCCGCCTCCACCTCGCGCGCCAGATCCATCGTGATGCGTTGAAGCGCGGCGATGTCCTTGTCACGCGAGAGGCGGTGGTTGCCGTCGGGGATGACTGTCATCCGCACGTCGTCCTGCGGCAGGCCGGCGACAAATTTTTCGACATGCGCCAGCGGCACATCCGGATCCTCGGCGCCTTGCAGGATATGGATCGGCACGCCGAACTTCAGCTTTTCCCCCATCAACAGGTGTTTTCGTCCGTCCTCGATCAGTTGGCGGGTGATGGGATAGGGCTCCGGCGAATACTCCGACGGGCGATGCCAGACGCCTTCATCCATGATCTGCTTCTTGATCGCCTCGGGGAATTGCGCCCACATCAGCGCTTGCGTGAAATCGACCGCCGGGGCGATCAGCATCAGGCCGCCGGGTGGGTTGCCCTCGGCGCTCAGGATTTGCGTGGCGCGCAGGGCGAGCCAACCGCCCATCGACGAGCCCACCAGCACCGGCTTCGTGCCGGCCTCGGCGCGGATCATCTCAAGGGCATCGTCGAGCCATTGCGAGAGCGTGGCGTCAGCAAAATCACCGCTGCTCGCGCCATGCGCCGAATAATCGAACCGCAAGGCGGCCCGCCCTTCCGCCGCCGCGGCCTCGAAAAGCTTTTCGGCCTTGGTCGAGGTCATGTCCGAGCGGAACCCGCCAAGCCAGACGATGGTGGGGGGCTTCCCCGCCCGTTTTTGATAGGCGAGCCGCCGCGCCGGAAAGCCGCTCCTGGCATCGGCAGCCAACGGCAGGAATTGCGTGGGCTCGATCATGTCTCTATGTCTCCGGGGTGCGGCAAATCGGCACGGACGAATCACGGATTTTCGTAGCATGCCGCGAACCGCTTGAACCTGGAATTGGCTGAAGCAGAGTGACGAACGCCTCGAAACCCCCGCCAAAGCTGCCGTTCGGGACCGCGCTTCATGCGGGCCCGAAACCGCTGCTTGGTCGGACGATCCTCCAGATCATCCCGGATCTGAATGCCGGGGGGGCCGAGCGCACCTGCGTCGATATCGCGGAAGGGTTGACCCAGGCCGGTGCGCGGGCGCTGGTGGCGACAACCGGGGGCCGGCTGATCGGCGAATTGCAGACCAAGGGCGGCATCTGGGTGCCGTTTCCCGCGGCCACGAAAAATCCGCTTTCCATGGCGATGAACATCTCCAAGCTGGTGCGGATCATCCACGAGGAGCGCGTCGATCTCATCCACGCCCGCTCGCGGGCCCCGGCCTGGGTGGCTTATGCCGCCGCCCGCGCGACAAAAAAGGGATTCGTGACAACCTATCACGGTGCCTACAACGGCAAATCGGCGCCCAAGATCCTCTATAATTCCGTGATGGCGCGCGGCGATGTCGTGATCGCGAATTCGCTCTTCACCGCCGAACTGATCCAGAAGGTCCATCGGATCGAGCCCTCCCGGCTGCGGGTCATCCACCGCGGCACCAATTTCGAGGCGTTTTCGCCCGAAAAGGTCGGCCCGGACCGGGTGGAACGCATCCGCCGGGGGTGGCTGACCTCGCCCGATGACCGGATCGTGCTGCTCGCCGGGCGGCTGACGCCCTGGAAGGGGCAGAAGGTGCTGATCCGCGCTGCCAGCCTGTTGCGCGATCGCGGCTATCGCGATGTCGTTTTCATCCTCGCTGGCGATCCGCAGGGGCGGGATGAGTATGTCGCTGAACTTGACCGGATGATTGCCACCGAAAATCTCGGCTCCATCGTGCGCCGCGTCGGTCATGTCACCGATATGCCGGCGGCGCTCGCCGCCTCGGCGCTGGTCACCGTGCCCTCGACCGAGCCGGAAGCCTTCGGCCGCGTCGCGGTGGAAGCGCAGGCGATGGGCGTGCCGGTGGTGGTTTCCAATCTCGGCGCCGTGCCCGAGACCGTACTCGCCCCGCCGCAGGTCCGGCCCGAACAGCGCACGGGCTGGCGGGTCGAACCGGACAACGCCGAAGCCCTCGCCGAGGCGCTCGCCCATGCGCTCGATCTCAAGGCCAGCGCCCGCGAGGCGCTGGCAACGCGCGCGCGCCGCCATGTCGAGGCACAGTTCTCGCTTGATCGCATGGTCAGCGACACCCTCGATTGCTATATCGCACTGCTGGAGGGGAAGGTTGCCTCAAAGGCGTGAGAAGGGCGGATTGGCGCAGGAAAACGGCATTTGAGGGCTCACAAAGGCCCTCCCGGACAAACCATTGCTTGCCGTTGACTTTGCGACCGAATATGCAGATTTTCAGCGCCGGAAGCCGGGGGATGAAAACACCTCGGTTTTGGCCAGGCACAATCCGGATTTCCTCAGGGCGATCCGCCATTGTTCCCACGCCTTGTTCATTCAACATGTTGTTTAATTCTAACATCTTGCCCGCAACGATCCAAGGAGAACGACCATTCGCAGGCCCATGAGAAACATCCCCCTTCCTGAAAAGGGTGGTCCGCGTATCAACCGCGATATCCGCATCCGCGAGGTGCAGGTCATCGATGTCGACGGCTCCAACAAGGGCGTGTTGGCTGTTTTTGACGCGATCAAGCTTGCGGAAGACCAGGGGCTTGATCTGGTCGAGGTTTCGCCGAACGCGACCCCGCCGGTGTGCAAGATCATGGACTATGGTCGCTTCCGCTTCGCCGAGCAGAAAAAGGCCGCCGAGGCCCGCAAGAAGCAGAAGATTATCGAGATCAAGGAAATCAAGCTGCGGCCGGCGATCGACGATCACGATTACGGCGTCAAGATGAAGGCCATGCGGGGCTTCTTCGAGGAAGGCAACAAGGTGAAAATCACCCTGCGCTTCCGGGGCCGCGAAATGGCGCATCAGGATATCGGTATGCGCGTGCTCGACCGGGTGAAGCTGGATACCGCCGAGATCGCCAAGGTCGAGAACGAGCCGAGCTTCGAAGGCCGTCAGGTCGTGATGGTGCTCGCACCGAAGTGAGTTTGGTATCAGGGCGGTCGCAAGGCCGCTCTTTTCCCCAAGACCGCGCGCTATCTTCTGTTTCCATGCCGCCTGTTTCCATGCCCATGTTTTTCTGTGCCTTGGCTCTGCAGGATGCCAGGCCCAGCGGCTAAGAGGCCCCGGACGCTTCGACCGCGAACGAAGCATCCGGGCCAGTAACCCCGTATAACCCCGGCATCAACCCGGCCCGATGCGGCCGGGAAAGCACGGGGTTTTGCGGGTGACATCGGCATCACAGGTTTTTTTCGGCTGGCGCGTGGTCGCCGCCGCGTTTGTTCTGGCGATCTTTGGCTGGGGGCTCGGTTTTTATGGCACCCCGATCTATCTGCACGCGGTTCGCGAGGCGCGTGGCTGGCCGGTGGCGCTGGTTTCTGCGGCTGTGACCGTGCATTTTCTCTTCGGGGCCTATGTCGTCGCCAATCTGCCGCGGCTCTATCGCCGCTTCGGAATTGCGCGGGTGACCAGGCTCGGCGTGATCGCCCTCGCGCTGGGGCTGGTTGGCTGGGCCGCCGCGCGCGAACCCTGGCAGCTGTTTCTGGCAACCTTGCTGAGCGGGGGCGGCTGGGTGACCATGGGGGCGGCGGCGATCAATGCGATCGTGGCACCCTGGTTTGTCGCCGGCCGGCCAAAGGCGCTCTCGACGGCCTATAATGGTGCCAGCGTCGGCGGCATTATTTTTGCGCCGCTCTGGGTTTCGCTGATCGCCGCGCTCGGGTTTCCGCTCGCCGCCGCGCTTGTCGGCGGTGTGAGCGTGATCGTCGTCTGGGTGCTGGTCGAGTGCGTTTTCCGGCATACCCCGGCGTCGATGGGGCAGGAGCCGGATGGCGGCAAGGGTTTGCCGGCGACAACCGGCGTAGCGCTGGCTGTCGTTCCCGCGCTTCCGGGGGCGGCGCTATGGCGCGACTGGCGCTTCAGAACCCTCGCGGCGGGCATGGCGCTCGGGCTTTTTGCCCAGATCGGGCTGCTGGCGCATCTGTTCTCGATCATCGTGCCGGCGCTTGGCGCGCAGAACGCCGGGATCGTCATGGGGTTGGCGACCGCCTCGGCGATTGTCGGGCGGACGGGATTTGGCTGGCTGATGCCGCCGGGGGCGGACCGGCGTCTTGTCGCCTGTGCCAGCTATGGCGTCCAGATCGCCGGGAGCCTGGTTCTGCTGCTGGCCGGGGCCGAGAATGTGCCGCTGATTTTTGTCGGCGTGCTGCTGTTCGGGTTTGGGCTCGGTAATGCGACCTCGTTGCCGCCGCTGATTGCCCAGGTCGAGTTCGCCAAGGAGGATACCGCGCGCGCGGTGTCGCTGATTGTCGCGATCGGCCAGGCGAGTTATGCCTTCGCCCCGGCGGTCTTTGGCATCCTGCGGGAACTGCCGACGATGCTTCCCGCCGTGGCGGTGCCGAGCACGAGCGTCGTCTTTGCCAGCGCGGCGGTTGTCCAGCTGGCTGCGATCGGCGCCTATCTGGCGGGGCGCGGCCAGCGGTTTGCCGCATGAAGCCGCGATGGTCTGCAATCGGGCGCCAAATTGTTGGTCCCGGTGCTTGCTCCTCGGAAGTTTCCGGGGGGACAGATCAGGCAGCGCTTGATTTCCTGCCCCAATTCCCGTAGTCACACGCCTTCGTTCGAACCGCCCGGCTGTTAGGGCTGCCGTGGCGGTTCTTTCGCGTCGAAGATTTCCTTCAGGAAAATCAAGTGATTTTCCGGGAATTCCGAGTGACGTGTCGCGACCCGCTAAGGGGCGCATTCCTTGATTGGAGAGGTAAAATGCCCAAGTTGAAGACCAAATCGGGCGCCAAGAAGCGCTTCAAGATTACCGGCACCGGCAAGGTGAAATACGCCCAGTCGGGCAAGCGTCACGGCATGATCAAGCGCACCAACGCCCAGATCCGCGATCATCGCGGCATGGCGGTGCTGTTCAAGACCGACGGTGACAACATCAAGAAGTATTTCCTCCCGAACGGCTGATCGCCCCCGGGAAATTTCGTAACGATCAGCTAAGCTCAGGAGTTTGAACCATGTCACGTGTCAAAAGGGGCGTCACGTCCCACGCCAAGCACAAGAAGGTCTACAAGGCCGCCAAAGGCTTTTATGGCCGCCGCAAGAACACCATCCGCACCGCGAAGGCCGCCGTTGACCGCGCGATGCAATACGCGACGGAGCATCGTCGCCTCAAGAAGCGCACCTTCCGCGCGCTCTGGATCCAGCGTATCAACGCCGCTGTCCGGGAATACGGCTTGACCTATTCGCGCTTCATCGATGGTCTGGCGCGCGCCAATATTGTCATCGATCGCAAGGTTTTATCGGATCTCGCGATCCGCGAGCCCGACAGCTTCAAGGCGATCGTGGATCAGGCCAAGGGTGCATTGCCCGCCGCCGCCTGAACTCAACTATAGGTTGCTATAGTCTTTCAGAGCGACGCCAGCGATGGCGTCGCTCTTTTCATAGTTAACGCGTCGTTAACGAATATTACGCAGCGGGATGGCCAGAAGGTCGCTTTTCTGCAGCACCATTCAAGGAAGTACATCAATTTGATTCGGTTATTCTATGTATTGGCCGGTATTGGGTGCTGGGGCGTCGAAAATTCAGCACTCGCAAGCTTAAATAAGCAGAATGCTAAAAAAATACACACAGCAAAAGGCGGTTTTGTTGCAAAAATAGCACGATAACACGCGCGAATGACCGAATTTGAATTCTTTCTTTGACACTTTGTGCGACGCAAACAACATCAGGGGAGAATTCTTCGCTCCGCTCCTGAGGTGCCCCATGCTTCGTCCTATTCTTGTTGTCTCCGCCGCGCTTGTTTCGGTTTCGGCTTTCGCGGCCGATCTCGGCACCAAGAAGCCTTCCCCGGTTGCTGCGGTCTCCGCCGCCTGCAAGGAAACCAAGGGGCTTCCGGCGGATGTGTTCGGCTTTGCAACCGGGTCCGATGTCGCCGATCTCGGCGCCTGGGGCATCGCGCTGGATACGGCTGGTGCGGCCGACACGCGCGGCGGCTCCGGCTACACCCTCGCGCCGACGGTTCAGGTCTCGGGTTCGTTCCTCCCTTGCCTTGAGGTCGGCCCCTATGGCTTTCTGAGCTACACGAACTTCAAGCCCTACGGCGGCGGGCTTGCGACCAAGACCAACGTCTTCGGCGGCGGCATCGAAATCAAGTACAAGCTGCTGGGGCGCGCGCCGCATGGCATTGGCCTGACCTTCGCGGTTTCGCCGAATTTTGCCTCGTCGGATACCAGCCCCGGGACGAACTTCAGCCAGTTCGGCAATTCCTACCGGTTGCTGGCGGACATGGAGCTGATCAAGGACAAGCTGTACGGCGCGCTCAATCTTGAGCTGTTCCAGACCATGCCGAACAACACGCCGACCCTGAATTCCTCGGTGCTGGCCGTTCGCGCCGCGCTCGCCACACCGATTACCGACGCGATCTTTGTCGGCGCCGAAGTCAGCCATCAGCGCGCCTATACCGGTGCCTGGGCCAACCGCTACGTCGCCAACGCGACCTACATCGGGCCAACCTTCTTCTGGCAGGTCAGCGAGAAGTTTTCGCTCAACGGCACCTGGGCCTATCAGGTTGCCGGTGAAAGCCGCGTCAGCCCGGGGCGGGCGCTGGGCATCGACAATTTCTCCCGCCACCTCGGCCGCCTCAAGCTCGGCTATGCCTTCTGATCTTTCATGTGCAGCGTTGCTCCCTAGGCGACGAACTCCCAAGCCCGCCGGAAACGGCGGGTTTTTTTTGGACTGCGCTTTGGGGAAACGACGGGTTTTTTTGCGTTGGTGCCGCGCAACGCTTGACGGCCTTTACCCGCGCGTGACAAGCGAGAGCCCACACCACGGGGTTTTCCATGTCTGATCGTTCCATGTCTGACCTTCCCAAACTCGAATCCACGCTTCTGGCCGAAATCGCGACCGCCGCGAACGAGGAGGCGATCGAGGCGGTTCGCGTCTCGGCGCTTGGCAAAAAGGGCTCGGTCTCGGCCCTGCTGGCGACACTGGGTACGATGGACCCTGAAACGCGCAAGGCAGCCGGTGCGGCGATCAACGCGCTGAAGGATCAGGTGAGCGATGCGCTCGGCGCCCGCAAGGCGGTGCTCAAGGATGCGGCCCTCGACGCCCGCCTTGCCGCCGAGCGGGTCGATCTCTCGCTCCCCACCCGCGAGAGCGGCATCGAGGCCGGGCGCATCCATCCGATTACCCAGGTGATGGACGAATTGACCGCGATCTTCGCCGATCTCGGTTTTGCCGTCGCCGAGGGACCGGATATCGAGAGCGACGACCTCAACTTCACCAAGCTCAACTTCCCGCTGCATCACCCGGCGCGGGAAATGCACGATACCTTCTTCTTCAACCCCGATGAGCACGGCCAGAGGAAGCTGTTGCGCACGCATACCTCACCGGTGCAGGTGCGGACGATGCTCTCTCAGAAGCCGCCGATCCGCATCATCTGCCCCGGCCGTACCTATCGCTGCGACAGCGACCAGACGCATACCCCGATGTTCCATCAGGTCGAGGGGCTGGTGATCGACAAGACCGCCAACATGGGCCAGATGAAATGGGTGCTGGAGGAGTTCTGCAAGGCGTTCTTCGAGGTGCCGAGCGTGAAAATGCGCTTCCGCCCGAGCTTCTTCCCGTTCACCGAGCCCTCGATGGAGGTCGATATCCAGTGCTCACGCAAGGGCGGGGAAATCCGCTTCGGCGAGGGCGAGGACTGGCTCGAAATTTTGGGCTGCGGCATGGTGCACCCGAATGTGCTCCGGAACTGCGGCCTCGATCCCGATGCCGTGCAGGGCTACGCCTGGGGCATGGGCATCGACCGCATTGCCATGCTGAAATACGGCATGCCGGACCTGCGCCCGTTCTTTGAGGCGGATGTGCGCTGGCTCAAGCACTACGGGTTCCGGCCGCTCGACCTGCCGACGCTCGCGGGTGGGCTTTCCGGGTGAAGCGCGATATCGCGATCGTCATTTGTTCCCGGGGCCGCGAGGATTTTCTCGCGCGCCTGCTGGACGATCTTGACCGCGCTTTCATCCCCGCGCTGGAGGCCGGCGGTTTGAGCGTCTCAACTTTCGTCTACGCGCAAATGTATCCGCGCGCCTATCTCGACGTACTCGCGCAGCGTTTTGCGGCCGCGATCGCCGGAGGGCGGCTGATCCTCGTCGAACCGCAGCGACCCCATCACCGGATTGGCGATGTTTTCGCGGGGGCGATCGCAGCCCTCCACGCCCGGGTTGAATACCGGCTCGCCATGCTGATGGATGACGACAGCCTTTACCGTTCGGAGCCGCAGGTGGATGCGAACCTTGCTCGGGCGGCGCGTGATTTTCTGGATGGTGGCGACCGCGCCTATTCCATCAAGCTGGGGCAAAGCCGCAGCCTTGAGTACTGGCCGTTCATCAATGCCGAGGGGCCGGTCATGCCCTTCAAGGAGAAGATGCTCTGGGTCAGCCATCCGGTGATGGCGGAAGCGCTGGCCTGTCCCGAATTCGCGACGCTTTCCGTCGGCGAGGATGCGGTGCTCTCGGCCCTGGCCTGGTGCGGCGGTGCGGAGCGCTGTTTCGGCGTGTTCGGGATCGCGAGTTTCCTGCACCTCGGTTTTGAACCGGACGGAGAGGTTGCCACACCGTCCATCACCGGCGGTTACGGCGAGCTGATGGGCTATGTCGAGGGACAGGATGCGGATGCCGAACTCGGCAAGTACGGCGCGGCCTACCGCTCGGGCGTTGTGCCGCACGATGTCATGCCGGAGATTTTCGTCGGCCCCGACCATCCGCACCATACCATCAATGGCATCCGGCCGGAGGCTGTCGCACGCTACGGCGCAGCCGATGGCGGTTTTCGCCGACTAAGCCGCGCCGGTTGACATGCGGATAATCCAAGAGATGTCCTTGACCCAAGAAATTCCCTTGACCCAAGAAATTCCCTTGACCCAAGAAATGCCCATATTCGGTATGGCCCAGCACCGCCGCACCTGCACCAAACTGCCTTGAAGACGCAAAGAGACGCCCCATGAAATTCACCCTGTCCTGGCTCAAGGAACACCTCGAAACCGATGCATACCTCGATCAAATCGTCGAGACGCTGACCCGGATCGGTCTGGAGGTCGAAAGCGTCGATGATCCCGGCAAGAAACTTTCGGGCTTCACCATCGCCTATGTCATCTCCGCCGAGCAGCACCCGAACGCGGATCGGTTACGCGTCTGCATGGTGGAAACCGGGCAGGGGCCGCCGGTGCAGGTCGTCTGCGGTGCACCCAACGCGCGCACCGGCATGAAATCGGTATTCTCGCCGCCGGGCACCTATATTCCCGGCAAGGACATCACGCTCGGCAAGGGGGTGATCCGCGGCGTCGAGTCGAACGGCATGCTGTGCTCGGGGCGAGAACTTGAGGTTTCCGAAGACCACGACGGCATCCTCGATCTCCCGGCGGATGCGCCGGTGGGCGCGGTCTATTCGGAATGGGCGAAGATCTCCGATCCCGTCATCGAGATCAACCTGACGCCCAATCGCCCGGATGCGACCGGCGTTTTCGGCATCGCGCGCGACCTGGCGGCGGCGGGCCTCGGCAAGCTCAGGGATCGGGGCATCGCCGGCGTCAAGGGCGATGCGGCCTGCACCGTGCCGGTGACGCTCGAGTTTACCGGCGAGGATCGCGCGCTCTGCCCGGCGTTTGGCCTGCGTCTGGTGCGCGGCGTCAAGAATGGCCCGAGCCCGGAATGGATGCAGAAGCGGCTGCGCGCGATCGGCCTCCGGCCCATCAACGCGCTCGTCGATATCACCAATTACGTCACCTATGATCGCGGCCGGCCGCTGCACGTCTTCGATGCCGCGAAGGTGCATGGTCCGCTGGTCGTCCGCCGCGCAAAGCCGGGCGAGAGCCTGCTGGCGCTCGACGGCAAGACCTACGCGCTCGATGCCTCGATGGTGGTGATCGCCGACAACAATGGCCCCGAATCGCTCGCGGGCGTCATGGGCGGCGAGGCCTCCGGCTGCGATGAGAACACCGTCGATGTCCTCATCGAAAGCGCGCTGTGGTCGCCGCTCAACATCGCGCAGACCGGGCGCAAGCTCGGGATCTCGACCGATGCGCGCTACCGCTTCGAGCGCGGCGTCGATCCGGCGTTTACGCTGCCGGGTATCGAGCTTGCGACCAAGCTCGTCACCGATTTCTGCGGCGGCACGCCGAGCCAGATCACGCTCGAAGGCGCGATCCCGGATACCGACCGGATCATCGATTTCCCGGTGGCCGAGGTCAAACGCCTGACCGGGCTCGATGTTTCGCTGACCGAGATGAAAGCGATCCTGACCGCGCTGGGGTTCTGGGTTTCCGGCACCGGGCCGGTGATCAAGGTCGCGGTGCCGACCTGGCGCCCGGATGTCGAAGGCAAGACCGATCTTGTCGAAGAGGTGGTTCGCATCGTTGGCGTGGACAATGTTCCGCTGGTGCCGATCGCGCGGGTGGATGAGGTCCATAAGCCGGTATTGACGCCGCTCCAGCAGCGTACCCGCGTCGCCAAGCGCACGCTTGCCGCGCGCGGGATGGTGGAAGCCGTCACCTGGTCGTTCGTCTCGAAAAAGGCGGCGACGCTGTTCGGCGGTGGTCAGCCGGCGCTGGCGCTGGCAAATCCGATCGCCGCCGATCTCTCCGATATGCGCCCGAGCCTGATGCCCGGACTGGTGATGGCAAGCCAGCGCAACGCCGATCGCGGTTACCCGGATGTCGCGTTGTTCGAGGTCGGGCAGGTCTTCAAAGGCGATGGCGAGCGTGACCAGCGCTATGCCGCGGCCGGGGTGCGGCGTGGGCTCGCCGCCGCCAGCGGGGCCGGCCGGCATTGGTCGGGGAGCCGCGAGGCCGATGTTTTCGATGTGAAATCGGATGTGCTGGCGATGCTGGCGTCGATGAACGTGCCGACGGGGGGGCTGCAGGTCGTCGCCGCGCATCAGCTCGGTGCCGCGCCGGAATTTCTGCACCCGGGGCGTTCGGCCATCCTGCGCTTCGGCCCGAAAGACGTGATCGGCTGGTTCGGGGAGCTGCATCCGCGCGCGGTGGAGGCGCTCGGTGCGGAAGGGCGCATGGTCGCCTTCGAGATCGTCCTTGATGGCCTGCCCTCGCCGAAGAAAAAGCCGACCAAGGCCAGGGCAAAGCTCGATCTCGCCGAGCTTCAGCCCGTCAGCCGCGATTTTGCCTTTGTTGTCGATCAGAAGGTCGAGGCCGAGACGTTGCTGCGCATCGCGCGCGGCATCGACAAGGCGCTGGTTCAGGATGTCTCGGTGTTTGACGTTTACGCTGGCAAGGGCATCGAGCCGGGCAAGGTCTCGATCGGGCTGGCGCTGACGTTGCAGCCGCGGGAAAAAACCCTGACGGATACGGAAATTGAAGCTTTTTCGACAAAGTTCGTCGGCGAAGTCGTCGCCAAGACCGGAGCGGTCCTGCGCGGCTGAGCGCTGCGACGAGGAACGGTGTGGGTGACGATGCGACGGATCAGAAGCGTTCTATTGGGACTGGCGCTGGTGGGGGCGAGCTTTGCTTTCACCCTCCGGGAGGCCAGCGCCGCCTGTGAGGGCATTTCGAATGCCTTTGCCTATAACGATTGCCTGGCCAAGCAGGGGCCGGCGCGCGGCACCCGTGCGCCACGCGCCGGAAGGGGTGTCGATCCCGAAGCGACCGTGCGCGGCAAGGCCCGCTACAGCCCCTCGCGCGAAAGCATCGGCAGTGCGGGGAGTGGCGGCGTCGCGATTTCGCGCTCCCGCAACCGGACCCGGGCGGTGATCGACCCCTGGGGCTCGATCAAACGCACCTTTGCGCCCGGCCCGAAGAAGCGGCGGCGCTAGAGCATTTTCCGATCAAGTGGATTCCGGTCGGGTGCCGCCGCGTGTTTGGGCTTCCGGACATCAACGGGAATAGCCGATGGTCTCGAAGCGCATGTCGAGTGCGTCGATCAGCAGCAGTTTGCCGACCAGCGAGGTGCCAAACGGCGTGATCTGGCGGATGACCTCGATCGCCTGGAGCGAGCCGACCATACCGACCAGCGCGCCGAGCACGCCGGCCTCGGCGCAGGTCGGGATGGTGCCGGCGGGCGGCTTTTCCGGGAAGAGATCGCGGTAGCGCGGGTTGAGCGTGCCGTCCCGCCCGGCTTCCCAGGGGCGCAGCACAGTCACCGAGCCATGAAACTCGTTGACCGCCGCGCTGACGAGCGGTTTTTTCGCGGCCTCGCAGGCCTCCGCGAGCAGATAGCGCGTATCGAAATTATCCGAACCATCGGCGATCACGTCATAATCCGCGATCAGCGCCGCCGCGTTGTGCCCGGTGAGCCGCGTCTGATGGGTTTTCACCACCGCCTCCGGGTCAATCCGGCGGATGGCGGCGGCCGCACTCTCGACCTTCGGGCGACCGATATCGGCGTGGGCATGGATCACCTGACGCTGGAGATTGGAGAGCGAGACCGTGTCGTCGTCGACGACGCCGAGCGTGCCGACGCCCGCCGCCGCGAGATAGAGCAGCAGCGGGGTGCCGAGCCCGCCGGCGCCCACCACCAGCACCCGTGCCGCGCGCAAGCGCTGCTGGCCCGGCCCCCCGATATGGCGGAGCACGATATGGCGGGCAAAACGCGTCAGTTCATCGGGAGAAAGCATCGGGATCGCTTCGTTTTGATCTGGTCGGCTTGCGCCGGCTCGTGATCCGCTTATAGAACCATCCCGAAACCTCGGCAAAGCGGTCCGGTGCGCGAACCGCGCTGTCTTGGAAAAAACCGCGCTCTCTTGGAAAATACGGCATCATGGCAAAAAGCGATATCAAGAAGGTTGTCCTCGCGTATTCCGGCGGTCTCGACACCTCCGTCATCCTGAAATGGCTGCAGACGACCTACAACTGCGAGGTCTTCACCTTCACCGCCGATCTCGGGCAGGGCGAGGAGCTGGAACCGGCGCGGAAGAAGGCCGAACTCCTCGGCATCAAGCCGGAGAACATTTTCATCGAGGATCTGCGCGAGGAATTTACCCGCGACTTCGTGTTCCCGATGTTCCGCATGAACGCGCTCTACGAGGGACAGTACCTCTTGGGCACCTCGATCGCGCGGCCGCTGATCGCCAAGCGCCAGATCGAGATCGCGCGGCAAGTCGGGGCAGATACGGTGTGTCATGGCGCGACCGGCAAGGGCAACGACCAGGTCCGCTTCGAACTCGGCTATTACGCGCTGGAGCCGAACATCAAGATCATCGCGCCCTGGCGCGAGTGGGACCTTGCCAGCCGCACCAAGCTGATCGCCTTCGCCGAAGCGCACCAGATCCCGATCGCCAAGGATAAATACGGCGAGGCGCCGTTCTCGGTCGATGCGAACCTGCTGCACTCCTCCTCCGAGGGCAAGGTGCTCGAAGACCCCGCGGTGGAAGCCCCGGAGATGGTCTACATGCGCACGATCGCGCCGGAGGCCGCGCCCGACAAGGCGACGATCATCACGGTTGATTTCGACAAGGGCGACGCGGTCGCGATCGACGGCGTCAAGATGAGCCCCGCGACCCTGCTGACCAAGCTCAACGAACTCGGCAAGGCCAACGGCATCGGCCGGCTCGATCTCGTCGAAAACCGCTTCGTCGGCATGAAGTCGCGCGGCGTTTATGAAACCCCGGGCGGCACCATTCTCATCCAGGCGCATCGTGGCATTGAAAGCATCACCATGGATCGCGAGGCGATGCATCTCAAGGAAAGCCTGATGCCGCGTTACGCCGAGCTCGTCTATTACGGGTTCTGGTTCACGCCCGAGCGCGAGATGCTGCAGGCACTCTGCGACAAGAGCCAGGAAATGGTCACCGGCTCGGTGCGCCTCAAGCTCTACAAGGGCAACGTCACCGTGATCGGCCGCGAGAGCCCGTACTCGCTCTATGATCAGGAACTCGTCACCTTCGAGGAAGGCGCGGTCGCCTACGATCACCGCGACGCACAGGGCTTCATCAAGCTCAACGCGCTCCGCTTGCGCACGCTTGCCATGCGCAAGGCGCGCAGCAGCGCGTCGTAACAGCCGGGACGGGGACCACGAAGCTGCCGCAATCCCACGCTCTTAACCGGGGGGACACGATGACCGGGAAGGTGAACAGGATGCGGCAACGGCTCAAGACCATCGCGATCGCCCTGATCGGGGTCGCGGTGGTGGCTTTTCTCGCGCATGCGTTGCTGGCGCCGAGGGTCTTGCGCATCGCTGTCGGGCCGATGGGCAACAGCGAAGTCAAGGTCGTGGTGGCCTTTCTTCAGGCGCTCCAGCGTGAACGCGCGTCGATCCGGCTCAAGCTCGTGCTGACCGAGGGCTCCGGGGCCAGTGCCCGGGAATTCGAGGCGCGCAGGGTCGATCTCGCGGTTGTCCGGTCGGATGTCGGCTTGCCCGAGCAATCCGCGACGATCGCCATCCTGCGGAGCGATGCCGTCTATTTTGTCACACGGCCGGGCTCGAAAATCACCAAGATCAGCGATCTGCGTGGCAAGGCGGTCGGATCGATCGCGCCGCGTCCGGCCAATGACGTCGTGCTGGAGCGCATTCTTGCCCACTACGGCGTGGCGACCTCGGAAGTCGATGTGATCCGGGGCGCCATGGGCGAGATCGCGCAGGCGGCGCAGGACGGCAAGCTCGATGCGATCTTTGTCGTTGCCCCGACTTCGGATCGCCTGAGCCGCCTTGCGTTTCAGGGCTTTCCGAAGGTTGAGGGCCAGGAGCCCGGTTTCCTGCCGGTGGCCGAGGCCGAGGCGATTGCCGAGCAATTCCCGGTGTTCGATACCGTGGAGGTCGTCCGGGGCGCGTTTGGCGGCGATCCGCCGAAGCCCGAGGAGGAGACGACGACGCTGGCGGTCACGCATCGGCTCGTTGCGCGACGCAAACTCGATGAGACTGTTGCCAGCGAATTGACGCGGCTGTTGTTCTCGCTCCGCCTCGTGATCGCCAAGGACGCCCCGACGGCGAACCAGATCGAGCTCCCCTCCACGGAAGACCGGGGCGCGAAGCTGCCAACCCATGCTGGCACGATCGCCTATGTCGAGGGCGAAACCAAAACCTTCTTCGAGCGCTATGGCGACTGGTTCTACCTGGGCATCATGGGATTTTCGATTGTCGGATCGATTGCGGCGGCGTTCTGGTCACGCCTGACCACCGGGCGCCCGCCGATCGATATCGACAAGGACCTGCGCGATCTCGCCCGGCTGATCGAGGCCGCGCGCGGCGCGGAAACCGGGCCGGAGATCGAGGCGATCGCACGGGAGGCCGAGAGTGTCCATGCGGAACTCGTCCAGGCGATGGTGGCGAATGAGGCCGATGCCGACCGGATTGCGACGATCCGCTTTTTGCTGGACCAGTTCAAAGAGATCCGTGATCGAAAAATGGCCATGATTGCGCGTTAAGGGCTGACGCACGGAAGTTCCCGGCCTGGGAAGTTCCCGGGTGCGGGAAAGTTCCGGCTTCCCCGGCCTGACCCGCCGTTTTTACCGCGCTTCTTCATCATCCCGGGCAATCCGCGCGGGCTTGCCCTTGCCCCGGAAGCGCAAAACGTTTACTGCGCTGCAACACCAATCGAATTCGCCCCTTCAAATACGGCTTGGCTGCGGCCTTTCTCGCGCCTTCGCTTCCTTTGCGCCCTCGCTTTTTAGGAAAACCTTATATGGCCCTTCGCAATATCGCCATCATCGCGCACGTCGATCACGGCAAGACCACGCTTGTTGACAAGCTTCTCGCCCAATCGGGTGCCTTCCGCGACAATCAGCGGATTGTCGAGCGCGTGATGGACAGTAACGATCTCGAAAAAGAGCGTGGCATCACCATTCTCGCCAAGGCGACCTCGGTTGTCTGGAAAGGCACGCGCATCAACATCGTCGATACGCCGGGCCACGCCGATTTCGGCGGTGAGGTCGAGCGCATCCTCTCGATGGTGGATTCGGCCATTGTGCTGGTTGATGCCGCCGAAGGCCCGATGCCGCAGACCAAGTTCGTGGTCGGCAAGGCGCTGAAGATCGGCCTCAAGCCCATCGTCGCGATCAACAAGGTCGACCGCCCGGATGCGCGCGTCACCGAAGTCGTCAACGAGGTGTTCGACCTCTTCGCCGCGCTTGATGCGACCGACGAACAGCTTGATTTCCCGATTCTCTACGGGTCCGGCCGCAATGGCTGGATGAGCCTGAAGCCGGATGGCAGCCAGGATGAGGGCCTCGCGCCGCTGTTCGACCTCGTTCTCCAGCATGTTCCGGAAGCAACGGTGGAGCCGGGCGAATTCCGCATGCTCGGTACGCTGCTCGAAGCCAACCCGTTTCTGGGCCGCATCATCACCGGCAAGATTTCCTCCGGCTCGGTGAAGCCGAACCAGCAGATCAAGGTGATCGACCGCAAGGGCAACCTCGTGGAAACCGGACGCGTGTCGAAAATTCTCGCGTTCCGTGGCCTTGAGCGCCAGCCGATCGAGGAAGGCGTGGCGGGGGATATCGTCTCCATCGCCGGCCTGACCAAGGGCTCGGTCGCGGATACCTTCTGCGATCTTTCGATCGAGACGCCGATCCAGGCGCAGCCGATCGATCCGCCCACCGTCACCATGAGCTTCATCGTCAACGACAGCCCCTACGCGGGCACCGAGGGCGACAAGGTCACCTCCCGGATGATCCGCGATCGCCTGTTCAAGGAAGGCGAGGGCAACGTCACGCTCAAGATCGAGGAATCGCCCGATAAGGATTCGTTCTTCGTTTCCGGGCGCGGCGAGCTCCAGCTCGCGATCCTGATCGAAACCATGCGTCGCGAAGGCTTCGAGATCGCGTTCTCGCGTCCCCGCGTCGTGATGGAGAAGGGCGAAAACGGCGAGATGCTCGAGCCGGTCGAGGAAGTCGTGATCGACGTCGATGAGGAATATTCGGGCACGGTCGTGCAGAAGATGTCCGAGCGCAAGGCCGAGATGATCGAGATGAAGCCCTCGGGTGGCAACCGCCTGCGCCTCGTCTTCCATGCGCCGACGCGCGGGTTGATCGGCTACCAGTCCGAACTGCTGACCGATACGCGCGGCACCGCGATCATGAACCGCCTGTTCAAGGCCTATGAGCCCTACAAGGGCGAAATCGGCGGCCGCCACAACGGTGTGCTGATCTCGAACGACATCGGCGAGAGCGTCGCCTACGCGATGTGGAACCTCGAGGATCGCGGCTCGATGATCATCGAGGCCGGGACCAAGGTCTATCAGGGCATGATCGTCGGCATCCATACCCGCGACAACGATCTCGAAGTGAACGTGCTCAAGGGCAAGAAGCTCACCAACATCCGCACGACCTCGAAGGATGAAGCCGTGCGCCTGACCCCGCCGATCCGGATGACGCTGGAGCGCGCGCTGGCCTGGATCCAGGACGACGAACTCGTCGAGGTCACGCCGAAATCGATCCGGCTGCGCAAGCGCTTCCTCGACGCCAACGAACGCAAGCGTTGGGAAAAGTCGAAGGAAGGCCTCGCAAGCTGAATGGACAAGGGCAGGGGAAACCCTGCCCTTTTTTTGCCCATCCATCGGCCGCCCCCGCACCTTCGGCTGTAAACCGCGCCCGCCTTGCGGCATACTGTGGCAAGGAGCCCGATTCCATGTCCATCCGCCGCCTTGACCCCATCCTGATCGACCAGATCGCCGCCGGCGAGGTGATCGAGCGGCCGGCTGCGGCGGTCAAAGAGCTGGTCGAGAACGCGATCGACGCCCGCGCCTCCCGCATCGATATCCGCATCGAGCAGGGCGGACGGCGGCTGATCCGCATCCTGGATGACGGCATCGGCATGGGGCCGGACGATCTTACGCTGGCGATCGAACGTCACGCCACCTCCAAAATCCCCGATGGCCGGCTCGAACGGGTCTCCACGCTCGGGTTTCGCGGCGAGGCCTTGCCGTCGATCGGCGCGGTGGCGCGGCTTTCGATCACCTCGCGGCCCAGGGGCCCGGGAGGCGATGCCGAAGCCGGCGACACGGCGCATCTCATCCGGGTGGATGCCGGGCGGGTCGAGCCGCTGCGCCCGGCGGCGCTCCCGGTGGGCACGCGGATCGAGGTCGAGGATCTCTTTCACGCCACCCCGGCGCGGTTGAAGTTCCTCAAGGGCGATCGGGCCGAGGCGCAAGCGGTGGCGCTGGTCGTCAAGCGGCTGGCGATGGCCAACCCGGCGATCGCCTTCACGCTCGCCGGCGACCATCTTTCCGGGCTTGATCTGGGCGCCGAGAGCGCGAACGCCGAAGGTTCCGCCCGCCGCATCGCCCGGATTCTCGGCAAGGAGTTTCGCGAGAACGCGGTGCCGGTGGAAGGCCAGCGCGGCGCGATGCGGCTCTCGGGCCTCGTCTCCGTGCCGACGTTCCACCGCGCCAGCGCGCTCGACCAGTATCTCTTCGTCAATGGCCGCCCGGTGCGCGACAAGCTGCTGATCGGCGCGTTGCGGGCCGCTTATGCCGATACCATCACGGCCGGCCGGCACCCGGTGGTGGCGCTGTTTCTCGATCTCGACCCGGAAAGCGTCGATGTGAACGTCCATCCGGCCAAGCTGGAGGTGCGGTTTCGCGAGAACGAGGCGGTGCGTTCGCTGATCATCGGCGCGATCCGCGACGGGTTGGCTCAGGCGGGGCATCAGGCCTCGACGCGCGGCGGCCAGGCGATGCTGGCCCGGTTGCAGGCCCAGGGCATCGTCCATATCCCGGCGCGGCCCAAGTTCCCAGCGCAGCCCAAATTCCCGGCGCAGCCCATGTCTTTTGCCTTCCCGGGCGGCTATCCCTCGGCTTCCGAGTATTCTTCCGCGCCCGAGTATTCTTCCACGCTCGTGACGGGATCGCCGATGCCGGAGCGCGCCTTGGCGGGCCCGGGTTTTGCCGAGGCCGCCTATGCCGTGATAACCTCGCCAGCGCCTGCGACGGACGAAAGCGCGTCTTCCGGTGCCTTTCCCCCGCTTGGCTATGCCCGCGCGCAGTTCCACGAAACCTATATTCTGGCGCAAACCGAGGCGGGGGTGGTGATCGTCGACCAGCACGCGGCGCACGAGCGGTTGGTGTACGAACGGCTCAAGCGGGCGCGTGCCGCCGGCGAGGTGCCGCGGCAGCCGCTGCTGATCCCGGCGATTATCGACCTTGATGACGCCGCGATCGCCGGGCTGCTTGAAGCCGCCGAAGCGCTGGCGGAGGCTGGCCTCGTGATCGAGCCTTTCGGCCCGGGCGCGCTGGCGGTGCAGGAAATTCCGGCGGCGCTGGCCGGGGCCGATGTCGTTGCCCTCGTGCGCAATCTCGCCGAAAGCCTCGACGAATGGGGCGGGGCCGAGGGTTTTGCGGCGCGGCGCGACTATGTGCTGAAAACCTTCGCCTGCCACCACTCGATCCGCGCCGGGCGCCGCATGAAGCTCGAGGAAATGGACGCGCTGCTGCGCGAGATGGAGGCGACGCCGGGCTCCGGCCAGTGCAATCATGGCCGCCCGACCTATATCGAACTCGGGCTCAGGGATCTGGAGCGCCTGTTCGGGCGGTCATGAGCCGGGCGAGCTTGGCCAGTATCTTGCAACCGGCATCTCGTTCAACCCGGCATTTTCGCAAACACCAGTTGGGTTTCCCCGGCCTTGCGGCGCTCGATTTCCTCCAGCGGGGCAGGAAAGCTGACGGCGACGCTGGCGCGCTCCTCCAGCACCACCAGCGCGCCGGGGGCGAGCCATCCGCCTGAGATCGCCGAGACCAGCGCCGCCTCGCCGAGGCCCTTGCCGTAGGGCGGATCACAGAACACCAGGTTGAACGGTTCGAACGGGGCGACCGCGCCGAGCTTGGTCGCGTCGCGGCGCATGATCCGAGCGGAACCGGCCAGCCCGAAAGCCTCGATATTCTCGCGCTGGATCCCGCGGGCTTCGGCCCCGATATCGACCATGACGGCGAAATCCGCGCCGCGCGACAGCGCCTCGAACGCCAGCGCCCCGGTGCCGGCAAAAAGATCCAGCACCCGCGCGCCCCGGAGCGGAAACCCCTCCCGATGTGCGAGGATGTTGAACAGGCTCTCGCGCATCCGGTCGGTCGTCGGCCGGATGTCGTCGGAGGTCGGTGCATTCAGCGCGCGTCCGCCAAGGCGTCCGCCAATGACCCGCATCGGCTAGCTCCGGTCGCGCGGCGGGCGCTTGCCCCCGGCGGGTTTGCCCCCGGCAGGTTTTCCCCCTGAAGGCCGGCCGCCGGAGGGCCGCCCCCCGGGAGGTCGGCTGCCGCCGGGTTTGCCAGCAAACGGGCGATCGCCGCCCGGCTTGCCGCCAAAACTTTTGCCGGTACCCGGCTTGCCGCCAAACGGGCGATCGCTTCTCGGCCTGTCGCCCTCGCTTCTTTGAGGTCTGCCGCCCTCGCTGCGTTGCGGCCTGTCGCCCTCGCGCGGCGGCCGGGGCCGGAAGGAGCGTTCGGCGCCGCCTTCGGCATCGCGGCGCGGCGCACGCGGCGCAAATGCGCGCTCACCGCCGGGCGCTTCACTGCGGGGCGCGCGGGGCTTGAACGGCCTGTCGTCCTCGCTCCGTTGCGGACGATCGCCGTCACGTGGCGGGCGGGGCTGGAAGGAGCGTTCGGCGCCCCCTTCGGCATCGCGGCGTGGCGCACGCGGCGCAAATGCGCGTTCACCGCCGGGCGCTTCACCGCGGGGTGTGCGAGACTTGAAGGGCCTGTCGCCTCCGCTCCGTTGCGGGCGATCGCCGTCACGTGGCGGGCGGGGCCGGAAGGAGCGTTCCTCGCGAACGATCCGCGGTGGTTCGGGCGGCGGACGATCGACCGTGCTGACCCGTTCCACCTTGACGACGCGGCCCTTGCGATCCGCGACGCGCTCGCGGCTCACCTTGAGGTCCTTGGCTTCGCCCGAAAGCGCCAGATCGCGCTTCTCGGTCGGCTTTCGGCGGTCGAAGCGCTTGCGGGCGGGCGCCTCCGGCTGCGCGCTGGCGGCGCGGCTGGCGGCGCTCTCGCGGCGCGGGCCTTCAAAATAGGCTGCGGCCTCCTCGGTCAGGCGCGGGCCGAGCTGGTCTTTCAGGGTTTTGGTCCGGACTTCCTCGATCGCGCCCATCCCGAGGTCTTCGAGCTGGAACGGACCAAACGAAACCCGGATCAGCCGGGTAACCTGGAGATTGAGGTGCTCCAGCACGCGCTTGATCTCGCGGTTCTTGCCTTCGCGAAGGTCCATCACCAGCCAGGCGTTATCGCCGACTTCGCGTTCCAGCGTCGCGACGATCGGTCCGTATTCGACCTCATCGAGCGTGATGCCCTCGCGCAGCTTGTCGAGCGCGGGCTGGCTGACGCTGCCATGCACGCGAACGCGGTAGCGCCGCAGCCAGCCGGTTTCCGGCAGCGCGAGAACCCGCGCCAGGCCGCCATCGTTGGTCAGCAGCATCAGCCCTTCGGTATTGATGTCGAGACGGCCGATCGAAATCACGCGCGGCATATCCGGCGGCAGGTTGTCGAACACCGTCGGGCGGCCTTCGGGGTCGCTCGCGGTCGTCACCAGGCCGCGCGGCTTGTGGTAGAGCCAGAGCCGGGTGCGCTCGCGCTCCGGCAACGGCGCGCCATCAACCAGGATCGTATCGGTGGCCTTCACATCGAGCGCCGGGCTGGTGATGACACGGCCATTGACCGCCACGCGGCCGGCCTCGATCCATTCCTCGGCGTCGCGGCGCGAGCACAAGCCGGCGCGCGCCATCACGCGGGCGATGCGCTCGCCCTCGGCGGCAAAGCCGGAATGTTCGGGAGTGCCGGGTTCGCGGGCTTCGAAGCGCGGTTTGGCATCAAAGCGCGGTTTGGCATGGCGTTCGCCACCTGCGCGATCCTCGCGCGGGGGCCGCGGTCGGAACGGCTTGTCGCCATCACCGCGCGGCGGGCGGGCGCCCTCGCGGTCGAAGCGCGGTTTGAACGGGCGGTCGCCGCCGCCACCCTCTCGTGTGCCCTCTCTTGTGCTCTCTCTTGCGCCCTCTCTTGGCGGACGCGGCGCATAGGGCCGCCCCCCCGCGGGTCGGGGTGCGTGATCGCCGTCGCCGCGCGGCGCACGCGGTTGAAACTCGCGGGCTTCCCGGGGGGCTCCGGCGGGTTGATCGCCACGTGCGCCCCAGGCCCGTTTCGGGCGGGCTTCCCCGGAAGGGGCATCCGGGCGTGGCGCGCCGTCGCGCTTGGGGCGGGTGTCGCCAGCGCTGCGGTTTTTGTCGAACGCGCGGCCTTCAGGTTTTGGCGCAAAAGAACGGCCTTCGCCTTTTTGGGCAAAAGAACGGCCTTCGCCTTTGGGGACAAAAGAACGGCCTTCGCCTTTGGGCGGCCCACCGCGTTTTTCGCCCATGGGGCCGGATCGCGGCGGGCGGGTTTCGCTGGCGCGCGGGCGGGAGTCGCGGGGCTTGCCACCGCGGCGTTTGTCGTTATCGCTGTCGTTCATCGCGCGCTTCTATCAGGAAGGCCTTCCGCTTGCGAGGCCCCGGCAAACAATATTTGTCAAAGGATAACAGGCATGCCGCCTGCGAATGCCGGGAATACCGGCGAAACCTCCGGCTTCGACATCGCCTTTGCCGAGGCGAGGGCCGCCGCCGCGCGTGGCGAGGTGCCGATTGGCGCCGCGGTCCTGCTCGATGGCCGGGTGATCGGCCGGGCGGGAAACCGCACGCGCGAAGTCAACGATCCGACCGCCCACGCCGAGATGCTGGCGATCCGGCAGGCCTGCGCGACGCTGGGTTCCGAGCGCCTTGGCGGGGCGGATCTCTATGTCACGCTCGAACCCTGCCCGATGTGCGCCGCCGCGATCTCGTTCGCGCGGCTGCGGCGGCTCTACTATGCCGCTTCCGACCCCAAGGGCGGCGGCGTCGAGCATGGTCCCCGGATCTTTTCGCACGTGACCTGCCACCACGCGCCGGAACTTTATCCCGGGATTCGCGAGGGCGAGGCCGCGGCGCTGCTGCGGGCGTTTTTTCGTGACCGGCGGTGAGCGCCCTGCTCATGCGACCGGGATTTTTCTCGGCCAGAGCGGGGGAACCTTCTAAAAGGGCAAGACCGGCCTTCTGAAGGGGCGGGCAATTCTACAAAGGCAAGGTCAGCGCCGCCTCGACCGTCCCGGCAAGGCTTTCGGAGGCCGCCAGGATTTTCTTCGCCGCGAAGAAATCGAGCGCGTTGAAGCCTTCCACGGGGGCTTTGAGCCGGCGGATCGGGCGCGGATTGTCGCTCGCCTGCGCGTCGGCGAGCGCCGCCTGCATCAGATCATAGACCCGGAAGCCGGTTTCGACGGCACCGGGGATTTTCGCGCCTTCTTCCCGTGCCGCCGCGCGCGAGGCGTCGATCGCGAGGATGAGATCGACCTCGGCGGTGATCGCCTTGACCGGCAGCGGATCGACAGCACCGCCATCGATCATCACCCGGTCGCCGAACACGACCGGCCTGACCAGCCCGGGGATCGCCATCGAGGCGGCAATCGCGGGGGCGAGCGGCCCGGAGGAGAACACCACCCGGTCCAGCCGGTGAAAATCGGCGGCGATCACGCTGAGCGGGATCGCCAGATCCTCGAAGCGCTCGGGCAGGGGGTGCGGCAGGAACCGCGCCAGAATGCCTTCCGCATCGACCAGCACCGGGTTTCCGAGCCCGCCCTTCCACAAATCGGCAAGCCGCCCGACCCGGGTCTGGAACAGCCGGGTCATCACGTCGGTGCGGTTCTTGAAGTCCTTGATGACATGGGCCCGCAACTCCGCGCCGCTCACCCCCGCCGCATAGGCCGCGCCGAGAATGGCCCCGATCGAGGTGCCGGCGATCTGCACCGGCCGGACGCCGAGCCGGTCAAGCGTTTCCAGCACGACGATATGCGCCAGCCCACGCGCGCCGCCGGACCCCAATACCAGCCCGATGCGCGGAAAAGGGCGACGCGCCGGCCTCGCGTTCATGGCAGGAAGGCCCGAAGAGCGGCGAGGGTTGCTTCCGGGTTTTCCTCGGCGAGGAAATGCCCGCCGGCGATGGCACGGCCGGTTGCCTTGGGGGCGAAGGTTTTCCAGGCTTCGAGCGGGGAAGCGCCGGAAGCGGGAATGCCGGCATCCCCCCAGAGCACCAGCACCGGACAATCGATGGTGTCGCCCTTCGCGCGGCTTGCCTCGTCGGCTTCGGCGTCGCGGGTGGCGCCGGCGCGGTAGTCCTCGCAGGTGGCGTGGAGGCGCGCGGGATCGTTGAAGAACGCGCGATAATGCCGGAGCGCGCGCGGGTCGAACGCGGTCAGATCCTTGGTTGCCGTCCAGCTCGCGAGGGTATGTTCCAGCCATTCGATCGGCGCCTTGCCGATCAGCATTTCCGGCAAGGGCGCGGATTGCGCGAGGAAGCTCCAGTGATAGACCTGCATCGCGCGCCTGGCGTCCATCCGCTCCCACATATCGATGGTGGGGATGATGTCGAGAATGGCGAGCGCTGAAAGCCGGCCCGGGTGATCCAGCGCCAGCCGGTAGGCGACCCGCGCGCCGCGATCATGCCCGGCCAGCGCGAAGCGGGTATGGCCGAGCGCCTCGACGACGCGGATGACATCGCGAGCCATCGCGCGTTTGGAATAGGTCTCGTGCCGGTCATCCGGGCGCGGCGCGGTGGACCAGCCGTAGCCGCGCAGGTCCATCGCGATCACGCGGTGGGTTTCGGCGAGGGCGGAGGCGATCTTGTGCCACATGACGTGCGTTTGCGGGAAGCCATGCAGCAGCACCAGCGGCTTTCCATTTTTGGGCCCGCCGATGCGGGCAAAAATCGAGCCCTCCTCGCTGGCGATGTACTGGCTCTCGAAGCCGGGGAAGAGATCGGCAAGATCGCTCATGTCACGCGCCTTTCATCTAGGGGGCCTTCCAGGTCGTGCGTTTTCATCCGGGACCCCGATGTCAGGATCTGTCAGCAAGGGCGTCCTCGGCCAGTCGGGCGAGGCCGCGTGCGCCGATATCCGTGCGGCAGAACCCCTCCGGCCAATCAATCTTCGCCACGGCGGCATAGGCGCGCGCGCGCGCTTCGGGCAGATCCGCGCCGATGGCGCAGACGGTGAGCGCCCGGCCACCATTCGACAGAAGGCGCGCGCCGTCCTGGCGGGTTCCGGCGTGGAAAACCGTGGCACCGGGAACCGCGCCGGCCGCATCGAGGCCGCGGATGACGCTGCCCTTCTCGAAGGTACCGGGATAGCCGCTGCTCGCCATGACGATGCCGACGGCCGAGACCGGCTTCAGCACCACCGAGCGCGCGGAAAGCTGGCCGCGCGCCACCGCATCGAGCAGCGCCAGCAGATCGCTCTCCAGCCGCAGCATCAGCACCTGGCACTCGGGGTCGCCAAAACGGCAGTTATACTCGATCAGCTTCGGCCCCTCCGGCCCGATCATCAGCCCGATGTAGAGAATACCGCGATAGGGCATACCCCGTTTCGCCATCTCCTTCATCGTCGGGATGACGATCTCGTCAAGGGCGCGGCGCTCGACCTCCGCCGTCATCACCGGGGCGGGCGAATAGGCGCCCATGCCGCCGGTATTGGGGCCGGTGTCGCCATCGAAGGCGCGCTTGTGGTCCTGCGCCGAGCCGAGCGGCAGCACCGTCTCGCCATCGACGAAGCAGAAGAAACTCGCTTCCTCGCCGACGAGCATCTCCTCGATGACAACCCGGGCGTTTTCCTCGCTGGCGTAGAGCGCGCGGATCGCCGACTCGGCCTCGGCCAGTGTTTCCGCGACCGTCACGCCCTTGCCGGCCATCAGCCCGTCGTATTTGACGACGATCGGCGCACCGGTCTGGCCGATATGGGCGAGCGCCTCGGCCTGGCTGGTGAAGGTGGCATAGGCGGCGGTGGGGGCCCTTGCGGCAGCGCAGATCGATTTGGTGAAATCCTTGGAGCCCTCAAGTTGGGCGGCGGCTTTCGACGGGCCGAACACGCGGATCCCGGCGTTGGTCAACGCATCGGCGATGCCATCCACCAGCGGCGCTTCCGGGCCGACGACCACGAGGTCGATGCTGTTCGCGCGGCAGAATTCCACCACCGACGCATGGTCGCCGATGCTGACGAGCACGTTCTTGCCAAGGCTGGCGGTGCCGGGATTGCCGGGCGAGATGAACAGCGTCGTCAGCAGCGGGCTGCGGGAAATGGCCAGCGCCAGCGCGTGTTCGCGGCCGCCATTGCCGATCAGAAGGACATTCATCGAAATTACCTGCGGGTCTTCAAAGCGGGGGAACTCAAACGCCGCCGATGCGAAACGATCGATGGCTTTGAAATAGCTGGGGGCTCACCCCGCGCGCTGTAGCATCCCCGGCCGGCAATCTCTACCATTCTGAGCATGGACGAGACGGTTTCCAACACCCCCGAGCTTTCGGTTTCCGACCTTGCAGGCGCCCTGAAGCGCACGATCGAGGATGCCTTCGGCCAGGTGCGGCTGAGGGGCGAGATTTCCGGCTACCGCGGGCCGCATTCCTCCGGCCATGTCTATTTCTCGCTGAAGGACCAGAACGCCCGGATCGACGCGGTGATCTGGAAGGGCGTTTTTTCCCGCATCAAGTTTCGCCCCGAGGACGGGCTTGAGGTGATCGCGACGGGGCGAATCACCACCTTTCCCGGCAAGTCGAGCTATCAGATCATCATCGAGCAGATGGAGCCGGCCGGCGTCGGCGCGCTGATGGCGCTGCTGGAGGAGCGCCGCCGCAAGCTGCAGGCCGAAGGCGTTTTTGACAGCGATCGCAAGCGCACGCTGCCCTTCCTCCCCACCGTCATCGGCATCGTCACCTCGCCCACCGGCGCGGTCATCCGCGATATGATCCACCGCCTGTCGGACCGCTTCCCGCGCGAGGTGCTGGTCTGGCCGGTGCGGGTGCAGGGCGAGACCAGCGCGGCCGAGGTCGCCGCCGCCATTCGCGGCTTCAACGCCCTGCCCATCGGCCCGGAAGGCGGCCTTTGGTTTTCGGAGCAGGGCGAGAGGCGAATACCGAGGCCGGAGGTGATCATCGTCGCGCGCGGCGGCGGCTCGCTCGAGGATCTCTGGGGCTTCAACGAGGAAATCGTCGTCCGGGCGGCGGCGGAAAGCGAGATCCCGCTGATCTCCGCCATCGGCCATGAAACCGACTGGACCTTGCTGGATCTCGTCGCCGATATCCGCGCACCGACCCCCACGGCCGCCGCCGAAATGGTGGTGCCGGTCCGGGCCGATCTGGTGGCCGATGTCCGGGCCCATGCCGCAAGGCTCGCCGGAGGGATTGCGCGGCTGCAGGAGCGGCACCGGCGCGATCTCGCCAACCTTTCCCGCGCCCTGCCTTCGCCGGAACGCGCGCTCGAAGGGCCGCGCCAACGGCTCGATCGCGCCGTCATCCGGCAGGCGGCGGCGTTGCGCACCGGGCTCGACCGGCGCAGCCTCGCGCTGGGAAGGCTGGCGCATCGGCTCGGCACCCAGACGCCAGCGGCGCGCCTTGCCAGCATCCGGGCACACCTCATGGGCCTCGGCGGGCGGCTGCCGGGGTTGGCGGCGCGGCAGGTGAAAGGCGCGCGGCAGGCGCTGGACCAGATGTCGCAACGCTTCACCCGGGCGCTATCCGGGCGGCTCGCGCTCGAAAACCGCGATGCCGCCCGGCGCGCGGCCGATCTGGCCATGCTCGGCAACCGGCTGGAACAGGCCGTTCATACGCGCCTTGCGCGCCAGCAGCAGGCTTTGGCCGCGCGGGCGGAGCTGCTCGGATCGCTCGGCTACCGGCGCGTGCTGGCGCGCGGCTACACCGTTGTTCGCGATGAGAACGCCGCGATCCTCGGGAGATCCGCCGCGGTCCAGACCGGGCAGCGGCTGAGCATCGAGTTTGCCGATGGCCAGGTGGATGCCGTCGCGGGGCTGAAAGGGGCCTTGCCGCCAACGGGAACGCTGGGTGCCGCAAAGCCGGTGTCCGCGCGCAGCGCCAAGGCAAAACCCACCCCCGGCGATCAGGGTTCGCTGTTCTGATCGCGGAAGAGGCACCGAGGCTTGTTCTGGCGCGAGCGTGACACTAGTAGAGAAGGGCTCGGACCCCTGGAAGGCAAGCGGACGCTTGGAAAGCAGTTTTGGAAGGCAGTTGATGATCAGATTACCGGGCGGCTTTGGCGCTTCCGGCCTCGGGACCGAGGCCGTGCTGGAATATTCCGACAGCGACTACCGGATCGTCCGGCAGGGCAAGTTCGTGCGCTGCGGCGTGACCGGCCAACCGATCGCCCTCGATGAGTTGCTCTACTGGAGCGCCGAGCGGCAGGAGGCCTATTCAGGCCCGGAGGCCATCCTCGAGCGCTTGCGGCTGGAATCGACCGCGCGGTAAATCGCCTCGAACAGCCCGGCTTCCACACAAAGCGTGACCGGGACCACGATCGCGCGGGCCGAAAGCCGGCGCAACGTGGCGCTGGCCTGCAGGCGGACCTGATCTTTCTCGGTGGTGACGAGCATCGCGCCGGTTGTCTCGCTGAGTGCCAGCAGCGCCAGCGCCTCATTGTCCGAGAATGGATGATGATCGGCAAAGCGCCGGGTGGCGATGATCCCGGCGCCGAGTTCGCGCACGGTGGCTTCGAATTTCTCCGGCCTGCCGATCCCCGAAAAAGCGATGACCCGCGCCCCGCGAAGCTCGGCCTTGGCCTTGGCATCCGGGCGAAGTTGCCCGGAGAACACCGGCGTTTCCGGCAAAATCGTCTGCCGCGTGCCGGTTTCATCCTCGCCGATCACCAGCACCGCGTGAACATGCGCCAAGGTTGCCGCAACCGGCGCCCGGAGCGGCCCCGCCGGCACGCATTCGCCGTTGCCGAAGCCGAAGCCGCCGTCGATCACCGCGAGCGAGAAATCCTTTTCGAGCGCCGGGTTTTGCAGGGCGTCGTCGAGAATGAGGCAGCTGGCGCCCGCAGCGATCGCTTGCGCCGCGCCCGCCGCGCGATCGCGCGCCACGATGCAGGGCGCGAGGCGGGCGAGCAGCAGCGGCTCGTCGCCGACCTCGGCGGCCGTGTGCCGCGCCAGATCAACAGCCAGCGGACCTTTTTCCCGCCCGCCATAGCCGCGCGTGAGGAAAAACGGGCGCTCGCCGCGCGCGATCAAGGCCTCGGCGATGGCGAGCGCGGCGGGAGTTTTGCCCGCGCCGCCGGCGGTGAAATTGCCGACGCTGATCACCGGCAACGGCGCGCGCCACCCCGGCCGTCGCATGCGCCGGAGCGTGAGCATGCCATAGAACCAGCCAAAGGGGCGCAAAAGCAACGCCAGAACGGCGCTCCCGTCGCGATGCCAGAAGCCGGGCATGGTCATGGTGAGGACCCCGGCGAAGAAGCCGGCGAGAAAACCGCCGCGGCCGGCAGATGGGTTTCGATTTCCGCGAGCGTCGCTTCAAGCGCGCCTTCATTGGCGCGGACGATGACGCGGGCTTTGCCGGCGAGGTCCTTGCGCGCTCCGGTATCGGCGATCAGGCGGGTCACGGATGTCGCGAGTTCCCCGGCATCGGCCACCGGCAGGGCGGCACCGGCGGCATCGAACGCGGCGAAGATATCGCGAAAATTATGCGTCATCGGCCCATGCAGGATCGGGCAGCCAAGCTTGCCCGGCTCGATCGGGTTATGCCCGCCGACGGGCACCAGCGAGCCACCGAGGAAGGCCACGGTCGCCAGCGCATAGAACAGCCCGAGTTCGCCCAGCGTATCCGCGAGATAGAGCGTGGTGAGATCGTCGGGCGTCTCGCCCTTGCTTCGAACGCTCGGCCGCATGCCCCCCGCAGCGCAGAGCGCTACGATCTCCCCGCCGCGCGCCGGGTGGCGCGGCACGATGATCGTCAGCACATCCGGTTCGGCGTTGCGGATTTCCGCTGCGGCTTCAAGAAGCTGCTCTTCCTCGCCCGGATGGGTGCTGGCCGCGAGAAAAACCGGGCGGTCGCCGATGCTGGCCCGCAACCGGTCAAGTTCCATCCGGTCGACCGGTAAGGGCGCGGAATCGAATTTGAGGTTGCCGCATGCGCGAGCCTTGGCCCCCAAAGCTGAAAACCGGGCGGCATCGGCGTCGCTTTGCGCCAGGCAGAAGGCGAGACGACCGAGAAGCGCGCGGGCGGTGCCGGGCAGGCGCTGCCAGCGCCGCGCCGAGCGTTCCGACATCCGCCCGTTGAGGATGCCGAGCGGGATGCCCAGCCGGCGCGTTTCCAGCATCAGGTTGGGCCAGAGCTCGCTTTCGCAGAACACGGCAAGATCGGGGCGCCAATGCTCGACGAACCGCCGGGCGGCACCCGGCAGGTCGAGCGGAACAAACTGGTGCAACGCGCCTTCCGGCAGCCGGGCTGCGGCGAGCTCGGCCGAGGTCACGGTGCCGGTGGTGACGAGCACCTGCCGCCCGCCCGCGACCAGCCGGTTGACCAGTTCGAGGATCGACATCGTTTCGCCGACGCTGGCGGCGTGCAGCCAGACGAGCTGGCCCACCGGGCGAGGAACAACCGGCCGCCCCCAACGCTCGTGCAGCCGGCTCGCGTCCTCCTTGCCGCGGGCGATCCGCCGCCCAAGGAAGGCATTGAGGATCGGCGGTGCTACCCATCCAGCTGCACGATAGAGCCGCAGCGTCAGCGGTATCCCGGCCGTTTCGGCGGAAGAAGGCGGGGGCAGGAGGGAAGAGGGGGGCAGCACGGGACGGGGCTCCTAGCCGCGCGCCGCGCGGGCGGCAAGCGCCGCCTCGGCCTCGGCGACACGTTTGGCCCGCGCCGCCAGCATCGTCGGCCGATCGGCGCCGGGGTAGGTCGAACCAACCGCCGCATAGCCCGCAGCATAGATGCGATCGAGTTCGATCTCCAGCCCGCGGCGCAGCGCCTCCCTGTCGGCGTCACCGGCGTCGCGCGGCACGAAAAGCGGCGTGCCGACCACCACCGCGCTGGTGCCGAACGGCAGGGCGAGGCTGGCCGCGTCCCAGCTCGAAAAATCGATCCGGCGCGAGGAGACCACCGCCATGGGGAGGATCGGCCGGCCGGAAAGCTGGGCGAGGCTGATGATGCCGTCGCCGGCGACGCGGCTGATCTTCGGCACATCGGCGGTCATCGAGACGTGTTCGCCCGCTTCGAGGAGCTGGAGCAACTGCCGCAGCGCCTGGATGCCGCCGCGTTTCCTCACCTGATCCGAGCGCTGCGCGCCCGAGCCGCGCACCACGGACATGCCGAGCAATTCGGCGGCATGGGCGTTGATCTCGCCGTCGCCATGGCGCGAGATCATCACGTAGCAGCGGTCGCCTGGTCGCCGGTAGAAGGTCTGCATCAGATGCTGGCCGTGCCAGAAGGTGATGATGACCGGCGCGTTGCCGTCCACCGGGGCGTAGACATCCGCCGGGATATGGATGATCCGGTTGGTGCGCCTGACGAACCACAGGTAGCCGGCCAGCAGCTTGCCAATGGCGTGCTGGACGAAGCGGGAACGACCGATTGTGCGGATCATCAGCTCTGGCGCGCGATCACGAGCCGGCGTCGGGTTCGAGCAGGCGGTGCATATGGACGATGAAATACCGCATCTGGGCATTGTCGACCGTCGCCTGGGCCTTGCCCTTCCAGGCCATATGCGCGCTCTTGTAGTCCGGAAAAATGCCGACAATGTCGAGTTTGGCGAGATCGCGGAAGGTGATCCCGTCGATATCCTCGAGCTCTCCGCCGAAGACGAGGTGAAGAAGCTGCTTGTGGTCGCTTTCGTTGGTCATATCCGGTCATTCCCGTGTGTGGGTCAAAGGTCGCTGGCGCAAGACCCGTTGGGCGGAGCAAGGTAAAACGTTTCGAGACAAAACGTTTCGGAGCAGAACGAGTCAGGGCAAGAGCACGCAAGCAAGACGCTTCGATCTCCAATCAGGCCGTATCCGTCAAGAGCGAAGCACCGATTTTTTCCAGTAACCCGCGTGCACCGGCCATCAACGGCGGATGTTCGCCGCCCGCGAGGCGATAGTCGGGCAATCGCCCGTCGAGGCTGAGAAGCTGGCCGCCGGCCTCGCGGAGGATGCAATCCGAGGCGACGATATCCCAATCGTGGCCACCGGCGCGCGCCAGCGCGAGGTCGGCCCGGCCCGCGAGTGGCACCAGCAGGCGATGCGCGAGCGCCGGGACGGGCGCGGCGGATACCAAAGGCTCACCCAGCCGGAACGCCAGCCGCTCGGCCACCGAGCGCGGGCCGGTGACGCGCAAGGGCTGCGCCAGTGGGGGCAAGGGCTGCGCCAGCGGGGGCAAGCGCTGCGCCGATGGAGGAAGGGTGGAAAGTCTCGTGGCATTGAGGAACGCACCGCCGCCCGAGAACGCGGAAAAGGTTTCCCGCCGTGCCGGCATATGCACCACCCCCGCGACCGGCACTCTGCCCGCCATCACCCCGATCACGATGCACCAGGCGTCGCCGCCTTCCGAAAAATTGCGGGTGCCGTCGATCGGGTCGACGACGAAGGTCGGGGCCTCGGCGTCGCCGGTCCAGGAATACGGCCGCTCTTCCGAATGGAAGGCGAACGGGGCCACGGCCTTCAGCGCGCCCGCGAGGTAATCGTCGACCGCCAGATCAGCATCGGTGACGGGCGAGCCACCGTCCTTCCAGTGCACCAGGGCCGTGGTGCGCGCGCCCTGCCGGTAGTCCCGCAAGGCCAGGCGACCCGCCTGCACCGCGATGTCGGTCAGGGCGGCATGAAGACGCGGCAAATCCAGATATTGCAGGTCCGGGCTCGGAAGGCCGGCACCGGAATCCGGCGCGATCGGGTTTTTCGACATCAGCGCCAGGCGAGCACGAGGAGGCCAACGGCGCCGGCGAGCAGCGCCGTGAAGGTCAGCACCATGCCGGCCACCCGTGGCCAGCTCGTGCCGCCGGTTTTGGAAAGGCCGACCGCGTGCAGCACCCGCCCGACAAGTCCGGTCATGCCGATCGCGTGGATCAGCCATTCCTTCGCCCCCAGCAGCGGCAGCGCCAGCAGGATGACCAGCAGCAGCGGCGCGTATTCGCTGAAATTGCCATGGGCTCGAATGCGCCGGCGCAAATCGCGGTCGTCGCCATCGCCAAGGCCGATTTTCTGCGCGCGCCGGGTGCCGATCACGCGGATCGCGAGCGCGACCCCGAGCACGACGAGAACCGCGATGTAGCTGGCGGCGACGGCGAGCGCATGGCCCGAACCGGCCTGGATGAGTTTTCCCATGGTTTACTCCCCGGTGATTGCGACCTTTGTGCAACGTTGGTGTTCTTGTTGTGATCAGAACGCTTAAGGCCTTCGCGGCGCAGTCGCAATTCCCGGCCCGATCCCTACATTGTTTCGTGTCTGCCGGCGAGCCCGAGATAGGGCCTCCGGTGGTTTCGTCCACCTCAACAACGCCGAACCCTTGGCTCCGGGCTGGTGGCGGCGATATCCGAGCCTTGCTCCGATCCGGCAGGATCGGATCCGGAGCACGCTGAAAAGGAAAAACATGGCTGAACCCGCCGCCTTCGGTGCCACGACCTCCGTTCTGGTTTTTCTCGGTGCCGCAGTCGCAGCGGTGCCGCTGATGCGCTTCGCCGGGCTTTCGGCGGTGCTGGGCTATCTCGTCGCGGGTTTGGTGATAGGGCCTTCCGGGCTTGGTCTGTTCCGCGAGCCTGACATCCTCCGGACGATCGCCGAACTCGGGATCGTGATGTTTCTGTTCGTGATCGGGCTTGAACTCAAGCCCTCCAAGCTTCTGTCGATGCGGCGCGATATCGTCGGGCTTGGCCTGGCGCAGGTGGTGATCGCAATGATCCCGCTGCTGGTGATCCTGAAGTTCGGTGGTCTTGCCGGCGCCGGACTGGTGGCGGTGGCCTTTGCCTTCGCCCTCTCCGCCACGGCGATTGCCCTGCAGGTTCTCAACGAGCGCGGGGCGATGTCCACCGCCTATGGCCAGAAGAGTTTCGCCATCCTGCTGTTCCAGGACATGGCGATCGTGCCGTTCATCGCGCTGATGCCGCTGCTCGTCGGGCTGCCCGGCGGCGAGGCGGGCGGCGGGATGGCAAAACACCTGCCGGAAATCGCGCTGGCGGTTGGCGCGCTCGTCGCCTTGGTGCTGGCGGGGCGGTTTCTGCTCAACCCGTTTTTCCGCCTGCTCGCGCGCACCGATGCGCGGGAAGTGATGACGGCCGCCGCGCTGCTGGTGGTGCTCGGGTCGGCGGAGGCGATGCACTACGTCGGACTTTCGGCGGCGCTGGGAGCCTTTCTCGCCGGGCTGATGCTGGCGGAGAGTAACTTCCGGCACCAGCTCGAAGCGGATATCGAGCCGTTCCGAGGATTGCTGCTCGGCCTGTTCTTCATGAGCGTGGGCATGGGGATCGATGCCAAAATCGTGGCGGCGAACCTCTGGATCATCCTTGGCGGCGCGCTCGGGGTTCTCGCGCTGAAGGGGGGGCTCAACTACCTTCTGCTGCGCGCCGGCAAGCTCGGCGTTGCCGATGCGGCCCGCGCGGCCGTGCTGCTGGCGACAATCGGCGAATTTTCGTTTGTCATCGTGCCGCTGGCGGAAAATCTCCGCATGATCACCGGGAATCAGGCCTCGATCCTGGCCGCGATTGCCGCGCTGACGATGTTCTTCGGCCCGGTCCTCGTCAAAGCGCTGGAGCCGCTTCTCGCCTGGCGGGAGAGACGCCGGGCTGCCGGCGAAGCCTTCGAGGAGGATTTCGCGGACGCGGGGGGTGAGGTGCTGGTCATCGGCTTTGGCCGGTTCGGGCAGGTGGCGAACCAGATGTTTCTCGCCGCCGAGAAGAACGTCACTGTCATCGATCGCAACATCGACCGGATCCGCTCGGCGGGCACCTTCGGTTTCAAGGTCTATTACGGCGATGGGCGGCGGCTCGATGTGCTGCGGGCGGCAGGCGCGGAGAAGGCGGCGGTGATCGCGATCTGCCTTGATGACCGCGAGGCGGCCTCGACGATCGTCGAGATGGCGGTGCGGGCCTTTCCGCAGGCCAGGCTCGTGGTCCGGGCCTATGATCGGGTGCATGCGCTCGATCTGATGGAGCGCGGCGCCCGCAACCCGATCCGCGAAACCTTCGAATCCGCGCTTTCGTTTGGACGCGAGGCGCTGATCGGGCTTGGCTTGTCCGAGGACGAGGCGGAGGAGGTCCGGGTGGATGTGCGCCGCCGGGATACCCTGCGGCTGATGCGCCAGCGCGACGAAGGCATCCTGGGCGGCAGCGATCTGCTGCACGGCGTGACGATCACCCCCGAGCCGCTGGTTGCCCCCCGGCGCAAGGGGCGCGATCTCTCCGCCGGCCCGAAGCTCTCCGCCGATGCGAAACGCGATCTCGACGGCGTCACAGGAACCTCGTCATGAATGCCCCGACCAGTGCCGCGCCGCCGGCCCGCTTCACGCAAGGCTCGACCATGCGCCACATCGTCGAGATGACGGTGACCGGGGCGGTGGGGCTGATGGCGATTTTCGTCGTCGATTTCCTGTCGCTGTTCTACGTCTCCCGCCTGGGCGACGACCGGCTGACCGCGGGGGTCGGCTACGCGACAACGGTGCTGTTTGTGGCGATTTCCGCCAATATCGGGTCGATGATCGCGGGGACGGCGCTGGTCTCGCGGGCAATCGGCGCGGGGGATCGCGCGGCGGCGCGGCGGCTGGCGGCGAGCGCGCTGGTGCTTGCCGGGCTTGTCGGCGTGGCGATGTCGGTCGTTTTGCTGGCCTCGGTTCCCTTCATCCTCGACACGCTCGGCGCAACCGGCGTGCCGAGGGAGGTCGCGCAGCGCTTTCTCGCCATCACCCTGCCGGCCAATATCCTGATGGCCTCCGGCATGATGCTCTCGGGGTTGTTGCGTGCGGTGGGCGATGCCCGGCGGGCCATGCAGGTGACACTGTTTGGCGGCATGGTGACGGCTGTCATGGATCCGCTGCTGATCTTCGGGGCCGGGCTTGGTCCCGATGGCGCGGCGATCGCCACCGTGATCTCCCGGGTCGTGTTCACCGTGGTGGGGCTCTACGGTGTCATCCGTGTGCATCATCTGCTGCAATGGCCGCGCCTTCGCGATGTGCTCCGCGACTGGACCGGGTTTTTCGGCATTGCCGTTCCGGCCATCCTGACCAATATCGCGACGCCGATCGGCGGGTTGTTGTACATGCGCATCCTCGCCCCCTTCGGTGCCGAAGCGATTGCCGCCAACGCCATCCTCGACCGGCTGGTGCCGCTGGCCTTCGGGGCGTTGTTCGCGCTCTCCGGGGCCATCGGCCCGATTTTGGGCCAGAACCTCGGCGCCGGAAAATTCGACCGGCTGCGACGGGCGATGCGCGATGCCTTCGTCTTTGCCGGGTTCTACTCGCTCTGCTCCTGGGCGGTGTTGTTCCTGCTGCGCGAACCGCTCGCGGCATTGTTCAGCGTCGAGGGCGCCACCGCGCGCTATCTCGCGTATTTTTGCCTCGTCGGCGGGCTCGCCTGGGTGTTCATCGGTCTTGTGCTGGTCGCCAATGCCGCCTTCAACAACCTCGGCTTCCCGCTCTATTCCACCGCCTTCAACTGGGGCCGGGCCACGCTCGGCACCGTGCCGTTCGCCTGGTTCGGCGCGTCGATCGCCGGGGTGGAGGGCGCGATGACCGGGCTGGTGTTCGGCAGCCTGATTTTCGGGGTCGCGGCGGTAATAACGGTGTTCCGGGCGATCAGGGGGATCGAAGCGCGGGAAAGCGCCAAGGCCTGACGGCAAGTCCCACCCTGATGAGCCTCCGCGCTCATTGCCCGGGGTTGGCGCCGCCTCTCGCGTGAACCCGCTCCCGGGCGTTGCGGCGGGGCGTTTCACCGGCTAGGCTTTCATCCGAGTAGATCTCGTTTGAGGCTGGGGTTGGCCCTCGGCGAGGCTTTACGGTGCAATGCTGGAGGAGCCACCATGCTGAACCTTTTCGACATCATGCAATCCGCGCAGGGTGGCAACGCCTATTCCAACCTCGCGCAGCAGTTCGGCATCGGCAACCAGCAGGCGCAACAGGCGGTCGAGGCGGTGCTTCCGGCGATTTCGATGGGCTTGCAGCAACAGGCGCAGACGATCGAGGGTTGGCAAAACATCCTTTCGACCCTGAGCCAATCCCCGAACAGCGCGCAGGCATTCGATTCGGATGGCGACGGCATTCCCGATCATCTGGAGAACGAAGGCCAGAATGCGCTCGGCACGATGTTCGGCAGCCCGGAAATGACCCAGGCCGTCGCGGCCAATGCGGCCCAGTTTGCCGGGATCCCGGCGGCCATGATGCAGCAGATGCTGCCCGTGATCATGTCGATGGTGATGGGGGGGCTGTTCAAGGGGGCGACCAACAGCGGCCTCGGCGGGGTGCTCGGGCAGATGATGCAGGCCGGTGCGGGCACCATGCCGGGCATGGGGAATATGGGCGGCATGGGCAATATGCCGGGCATGGGCAATATGGGTGGCCTCGGGAATATCCTCGGCGGGATGTTCGGCCAGAACGCCGCCCCGCCGCCGGCCGGCGGGATGGGAAACATTTTCGGCCCCATGTTTGGCGGGCAGGCGCAACCCCCGGCACAGACGGGCGGGATCGGGGGAGTGTTCGGCAATATTCTTGGTTCGATGCTCGGCGGCGCGCAGCCCGCTCCGCCGCCGCCCCCGGCCGATCCGGTCAGCGCGGGCCTCGATATGCTCAAGGGCATGTTCGAGACCGGCAAGGAAGTCCAGTCGACGCAGATGGACGCGCTTCAGCAGATTTTTGGCCAGTTCACCAAGCCGCGCTGAGGCAATGCCCGACGGGCGAAGGAAAGTCCGGAAAAGTTTATCGATCTTCGCAACCGGGTTTTGATCAAGAATAACAGGCGGTTGCCTTACCTCACGCTGATTGGCAATCGCATAAAATTTTACCGGTCCGGTTTGGCAATCATCAGAAGCTGCTGATCTACGGCTTCCCTGTCCAGGCAGAACGCTTGCTCAGGGGAAAGAAAATGATCCAGAACGTTTCGTCGCTTGCCGCGCTGAATGCGGCGGCATCCAACAAGGCTGCCTCGGTTTCGCAGCCCGCCGTTCCGCCCGCCGCTTCGGCGCCGGGGTCGGAAAAGACACTCACCAAAAAAGCGGTTCCATCGGTTGCGGCGTTGAACGCCGAGGCCTTTCTGCAACGCCAGCAGATCGGCGCGGCGCTCTATGATCGTTCCTTCACGCTCGGTGAAGGCGCGCGGGCGCTCAAGCGTCAGGAAGCCATTCTGGCCTATGCCGAGAAGATCCAGTCGCAGGCCGGTGGTCCGACCGACAAGGATCTGATCCGGCTGGCCCGCAAGCTGGAGCGCTCCGAGGCGCTGATCAACAAGCTCTCGAACAACGACCGTGGCGCCAATCTTTCGAGCCTCGGCGGCATCGACGGCAAGGAACTCGATACGGTCCAGGATAATCTGGCCGCGCGGATCAACGCCGGGCTGAAAGACGGCTCCCTGACCAAGGAAGAGGCCGAAAGCCTGCTGGCCCGTCAGGCCGAGCTCAATGACGTCGAAACCAAGCTGCGGGCTAGCGACGGCAAATTGACCGCCGGCGAGCAGAAGCAGCTGCTCGATGAATTGCGCAAGACCGCCGATGATATCAACCGCGCCCGCAGCAACGGCACCGGCGTCAGCCTTGGCAGCTACAACTATGCAGCGGATGTCGACAAGCGCCAGGCCGATCTGCAGAAGCAGCTCGATGCCGGCGTCAAGCTCGGCAGCCTGACCGAGGAAGAAGCCAAATCGGTGATGGCCGAGTTCGACAAGGTCAATACGCTGGAGCAGGAAGCCCTCGCCAACGGCCGCGTCGACTGGCGCGAATCCGTCAAGCTTTCCAGCGCGATGAACGAAGCAGAGATCAAGCTCTATGATCTCCAGCGCAACAAGGCCGGCGTCCAGCTCGCCGATAGCTATGTCGATGTGAAATACGTCGATCAACGCCAGGCCCAGCAGCTCGAGAACGTCACGCGCGGCATCGACAACGGCGCGCTGACCAATGACGAGGGCATCGTCCTCCTGAAGGACCAGCAGGCGATCCAGTCAATGGAGGACAAGCTCGTCAACGGCGGCCTCACCCGCGGCGAATACCTGCGCCTGCAAACCGAAATGAACGAGTTCTCGCTCGCGAATGCCGATCTTGCCGGCAACAAGGATCGCTGGACCGGGATTTTCCCGGCGGCGCTGACCCCGACGCCTCCGCCTCCGCCTCCGCCGGCTGGTGGTTCGACCGGTGGCGGCACTTCTGGCGGTACCGGCTCGGCAGGTGGTTCAACCGGCGGCGCGCCCAAGGTTGACCCTGCGCCGGTGACGCCACCGGTTGCCCCGGTCGTGCCGCCCGTGACCGAACCGGTCGCCGAAAAGCCCAAGGCTTCGGAAGCGCCGAAGGTCGCCGAGACGCCCAAGCCTTCTGAACAGCCGAAGGCTGAAGCGTCCGAGGAAGCCGTTCCGGGGGTCCCGAAGATCAGCCTCAAGGACGAGGCTATCCGTGACGTCTTCGGCGATCTGATGAGCAAGATGCTGCGCGAGCGGACCGATCAGGCGCGCAGCCTGCACAACGACTTCCTCAAGGCGGCGGCGGAACGGCGCGAAGAGGCCCGCGAAGCCGAGGGTGCGCGCAGCTCCGATACCCGCAAGCCGGGGATCGAACCCAAAGGCGGCGGTTCTGAAGACGGGAACGGGCTGACAAACCGCGATGCCGATCGCGAGAGCAAGATCCGCAGCTATGCCGCGGTCGCCGACAGCGCGAGCCATTCGGTGCCGGCCATCGCCAAGAAGGTCGCCTGAAGGCAGCCATGACAAGCACACCGGGCGCTCGCGCCCGGTGATTCAATCCGAGGGAAGCTTATGGTGCGCCAACTTCGGCACCCCTTTCCCCCGATCGATTTTGGCCGCCCTGTGCTTGCATGGGGCGGCTTTTTTTTACCGTCGAAGCACGAGAAAGTTGCCCATCGCCACGAAGATGAGCCCCAGCACGGCAAACAGGGTGAGCTGGTAGTTCTCGAATACCGCCGAGATCAGCAGGGCAAACACCGGAAACAGCACGGTGGCGTAGCCGGCTCGTGCAGAGCCGACGCGGCCAAGCAGCGTCAGATAGGTCAGAAAGGCGATCACGGTCGAAACGATCGCGAGGTAGACCATGCCGCCGAGGTAGGGCCAGGTCCATTCGACCGTAAACTCGGCCTGTTGCACCAGCCCGAGAAACCCGGCCCAGATCACGGCATAGAGCATGCCCCAGGCTGTTGCGCCGATCACCGGAAGCCCGCGCTTTTGCAGGCGGCTCGACACCATGTTTCCCGAGCAAAAACTGAGGGTGCCGGCGACGCAGAACGCCAGGCCCTTGAGGACATCGGGGTTGCCGCCGCTACGTGCGATCTCCGGCTCGAACATCAGCGCGACCCCGATGAACCCCAGCATGCCCCCGGCCAGAACCTTTGCCGAGGCCCTCTCGCCAAACACCAGCCAGGCCAGCGCGAGATTGACGATCGACGCCAGCGAAAACACCACCGAAAGCAGGCCGGACGGCAGGAATTTCGCGCCATGATAGAACAGGATGAAGTTGCTGGAAAAAATGAAGATCCCAAGCAGGGCGCTCCCCAGATGTTCGCTCCGCGTGAGGGCGAGGCGCGCGCCGGAAAACATCGCCCAGCCAAAAACGAAGGGCGCCGCCAGGAGAAAACGAAAAAACACCGAAACCTCGGGGGCGATAACCCCGGTTTGCGCCTTCAGCGCGATCCAGCTTGTTGACCAGGCAAAGATCACCGCCCCCAGCAGCGCAAGATTGACCGTATCGTTCCGCTTCATGGGGTTCTTTCAGGTGAGGGCCGGCTTCAGTCCGAGCGTATGACGGTCGGGGCATGGCCAGACTGGGTAACACAAAAAAGCCGGGCACGAGGCCCGGCAGGTTCCGGCGGGGAGGCCGGGTTTAAGAAGAATGAGCCCGTTCAGCGACTGGGGAGAAACAGAACGGGCTCAAGTCGATCGCCAGGATGCGGGCGGTTCAGGCGCACAGGGCCGGCTCGGCGGAGGGGAGATTGCCGTGCCGGCCCTTGCTTTCCGCGGCGGGAACCGCCGGCTTGCGGCCGTCGTTCCTGCTGCGGACCGCACCATCCTGCCGGGCGCCAACTTCGCGTCCGGCTGCGATCAGGGAAAGAAATTCCGTGGGGTCTTTGAAGAGCGGGCTGGCCAGCGCGCCGCGGGCCTCGAAGTGGCGGTCCACGCCGCATTCGGCCATCCAGCGCTGCGGGTCCAGCGAGGGCGAGGGGCCTGAATGGCTG
>CAZNAT010000001.1:45133-46620 GCA_964571245.1 uncultured Methylobacterium sp. | reverse complement strand
GCGGGCTGGCCAGCGCGCCGCGAAGATCGCTCCGCGTCAGGCCGATGTCTTTGAGCGCGCGCGCATCCCAGTCGAGGAGCTCATTGGCAGCGCGTCGGTTCACAAGGGCCGTCTGGAAGCGCGCACCAACCTTCGCCAGGGCGAGGATGAGAGACGTCATGAAACCAGGGGAAATAGCCATGTGACGATCCTTTCGCGAGAGCCTCCGGTATGGGGCGGTCACTCCTTTCGAGTGATGGTTTTATAGCCGACGGGCTTGCATTTCTAAAACGAATGTTTTTAATCTAGTCATCACAAATTGACATGAATGATCGGAAGGGCCCCTGATGCTTCCCGTGCTTGACAATGACCATCTGCGGACATTGATCGCGATTGCCGAAACCGGCTCGTTCACCCGGGCGGCGGAAATCGTCCACAAGACCCAGAGCGCGGTCTCGATGCAGATCCGGCGGCTGGAAGAGCGGCTCGAACGCGAGATTTTCGTCAAGGAAGGCCGCACCGCCAAACTCACCGAAGATGGCGACCGCCTGCTCGATTACGCCTACCGGATGATCCGCCTGAACGACGAGGCCGTGGCCTCGTTCCGGCACGACAAGCTGGTCGGGCGCGTCAAGCTGGGGGTGCCGGATGATTACGCCGAACGCTATCTGCCGGAGATTCTTGCCCGTTTCACCGCCTCCAACCCCGGCATCGAGGTGATGGTGGTGTGCGAGCCGACCGCGGCCCTTGTGGCCTGCCTCAGTGCCGGCGAAATGGATATGGCGATCATCACCCATTCCGAGCGCCGCGGGGTCGGCGAGATCATCCGCGAGGAAAAGCTGCTCTGGGTCACCTCGCAGCGTCATTGCACGCACAAGCAGCGCCCGCTGCCGCTGGCGCTCGGCCGTGACACCTGCATCTGGCGTCAGTCCGCGACATCCGGCCTCGATCGCAGCGGCATGCCCTTCCGCATTCTCTACACGAGCTGGAATTCCGCCGCCGTTGGCGCGGTGGTGCTGGCGGGGCTTGCCGTCAGCGTCCTGCCCGAAAGCGCGATCCGCACGGGGATGCGCGTGCTGACCGCCGAGGAGGGGTTTCCCAATCTGCCGGTGGTCAAGATCGCCTTGCTGAGGAATCCGGCCGTTCGCGACCATGTGACGAATGCGCTGGCCGATCACATCGTCCAGAGCCTCGACAATCTTTCGTTCGCGACACGCTCCACGCTGCTTGCCGCCGAGTGATTCGGGAACAGGTGGGCGCGGTTCTGGCGGGCGCGGTTCTCAGTACGCGAGAGCCTTGAAGACCGGCGCCACCGAACCACCCCAGGCGCCGTGATAAAGCGCCAGCAGATCATCGGCCTGGGTCTTGCCGCGCGCGACGAGATCATCGAGCGGATCAAGATAACAGGCCTCGGTGCGGGTATTCGCGCCCCGGAGGTTGCGCCGTTCGAGGCCGGCACGGGACAGCGCCAGCATCTCCCGGGCGAGATCAAGCATGCGGCTCCCGGC
>CAZNAT010000001.1:15807-45123 GCA_964571245.1 uncultured Methylobacterium sp. | reverse complement strand
GGCGGAGAAGCCGAGCCTGGGTACGGCGTCGCGCAGCGCCTGCCGCTCGGGTGCGGTCCAGCCCTTCACCCGCGCCCAGGCGGCGTCCAGACTGGCCGGATCATACAACAGCCCGACCCAGAACGCCGAAAGCGCGGTGATCATCGGCAGCGGGCCGACATCGGCACCCCGCATTTCGAGATAGCGCTTGAGGCGCACTTCGGGAAAAATCGTCGAAAGATGGTTTGCCCAATCGGAGGTCGTGGCGAAGGCGCCGGGCAGGCCCGGCAGTTTACCCGCCAGCAGATCGCGGAAGGATTGCCCGCTGACATCGTGGTAGGTGTCGCCGCGCTTGACGAAATACATCGGGACATCGAGCGCGTAATCGACGTATTGCTCGAAGCCGAACCCGTCCTCGAAGGCGAAGGGCAGCATGCCGGCGCGCTGGTTGTCGGTGTCGCGCCAGATTTCCGAGCGCATCGAGAGAAAGCCGTTCGGCTTGCCTTCGGTGAACGGGGAATTGGCAAAGAGCGCGGTCGCCACCGGCTGGAGCGCCAGGCTGACCCGGAGCTTTTTCACCATGTCGGCCTCGGAGGCAAAGTCGAGATTGACCTGCACCGTCGAGGTCCGGAACATCATGTCGAGGCCGTAGTGGCCGACCTTCGGCATGTAATTGCGCATGATCTTGTAGCGCGACTTCGGCATCACCGGCGTTTGTTCGCGGGTCCAGACCGGCGACATCCCGAGCCCGAGAAACCGGATGCCTAGCGGATCAGCGACCTCTTTCACCTGCGCCAGATGCGCGGCGGTCTCGGTCGCGGTGTCGTGCAGGGTCAGGACAGGCGCGCCCGAGAGTTCGAACTGGCCACCGGGCTCGAGGCTGATCGCCCCGCCGCCGGTGACATCGAACAGGCCGATCGGGTGGTCGCCTTCCAGGATCGGGTCCCAGCCGAGCAGGCCCTGCATGCCTTCCAGCAACGCCCGGATGCCGCGTTGGCCCTCATAGGGCACCGGTGAGGCATCAGCGGCATAGAACGGGAATTTTTCATGTTCGGTGCCGATGCGAAAGGCTTCGGCGGGCTTCATGCCGGCCTCGAACCATTCGATCAGTGCCGTACGGCCCTCGATGGGGGTGAGATCGACGGTGTCCCGCGCCATGGTATCCTCAAGCGATCTTGAGCAGTTTCGCGCAATGGGCAATGCCAAGGTTGCGACAAAAAATGCAATAAAAACAAAATGAAAGCGCGTAAGGATCGTTTGTGTGATCCGAGCGCGCCCGTTGCGGCCAGGAGCGCGATGCGCCCCGTTGTTGGGTAGATGTATAGGTACCGTCGGCAGGATCGGCAATCTTGCGCGGGATGAGAAAAAATCACTTCATTGTGTTCGGCCGGCAGCGCGCCTAGGCCGGTTGCCAATCCCCGAGAACGGTCTGGACCAGCGCCAGTGCCGCGACCGCCGCCGTATCGGCCCGGAGGATGCGCGGCCCCAGCGATAGCCGGCAGAGGCGCGGGTGGTTCAGGATCGCGGCGCGTTCCTCAGGCGTGAATCCGCCCTCAGGCCCGATCAGCACCGAGATCCGGGCCGCGCTGCCCGAAGCCTTCAACGCGGCCAGCGGATCGGCGATTTCCGCGTCCTCGTCGCAGAAAACCAGCAATTCCTCCGGAGGGAGCGCGGCGAGAAATCCCGCAAGCTTCCGTTCCGGTTCAATTGTCACCGGGGCGAGGATGCCGCATTGCTCGGCGGCCTCGATCGCGTTGGCGTGGAGGCGGTCCGCTTTCAGGCGGCTGACCTGTGTCCGCTGGGTGATCACCGGTGCCAGGCTCCCGGCGCCCATTTCAACCGCCTTCTGCACGATATAGTCGAGCCTTGCGCTCTTGAGCGGGGCGAAGGCGTAGCGGATCGGGCTCGCGGCCACCTGCGGCCGCGTTCGCTCGTGGAGGATGAGGACCGCCGTCTTGCGGGTCGGCTTGCGGATTTCAGCCAGCCATTCGCCGTCACGGCCGTTGAACACCAGCAGCCGGGCGCCTTCCTCCATCCGGAGCACATTGAGGAGATAGTTGATCTGCGCCGCTTCCAGCGGCACGGTTTTGCCCGCCGCGAGATCGCCGGAAACGTGAAGACGGTGGGAGGCGAAGTCGTAGCGGGCCATGCGGGTTTCGTCTTTCGCGCGAAAAAACGCGGTTGTGCGGATGATTCTCAGGGCAATATGCGACAAAATCCAAAAATCGCCTTGATTTTTTGAGCAGGATCGCAATCGATCGTCCGATCGAACACCAACCAACTGGCCTCCGGAGGGCTATCCGATGGCGAGGGGATTTTTTCGCATGCATTCTTCGGTTTTTCGCCTTGCTGTGGGCACCATGATGACGGCCCTGCTGTCGCTGCCGGCGCTGGCGCTTTCGCCCGCCTGCCAGGCCGAATTGGACAGGCACGGTAGCGCCCGCATCGAGATCATCAACAAGATCAACGGATTCGCCAAGAAGCGGCCAACCGCCAAGGCGGCCTGCGGTGTGTTCGGTGATCTCGTGAAGGTCGAAGCCGACATGCTCAAGTGGATGGAAGACAATCAGGCCTGGTGCCAGCTCCCCGAGCCCTTCGTCGAGGACTTCAAGAAGGGCACCGAGCAGGGAACCAAGGCCCGCACGCAGGTGTGCACGGCGGCCAAGAAAGAGGCGCAGATGCGGGCCCAGCAGGGCGCCGCGCCGCGCGGCCCGGCACCGGGGAGCGGTATTCCCTTGCCCAAGGGCGCTCTGTGAGCGGCAGCGGCCCTGAACCGACGCTGCCCGTGACGCAAAACGTGACGCCCGACGCCGTTCCGCATGGCATCGTCGAGCATCTCCCGGCCTCCTTCCAGCCCTATGCCCGCATGGCGCGGCTCGATCGCCCGATCGGCTGGTGGCTGCTGCTGCTCCCGTGCTGGTGGAGCGAGGCGCTGGCTGCGCGGCTGTCCGGCACCTGGCCTAGTCTTACGACCCTGCTGCTGTTTCTGATCGGCGCGATCGCGACACGGGGCGCGGGCTCGACCTGGAACGATATCACCGACCGGGATCTTGATGCCAAGGTGGCCCGAACCCGGCAACGTCCGCTGCCCTCGGGCCAGATCACCCCGAAACAGGCCTTCGTGTTTCTCGCGCTTCAGGGGGCGGTGGGCCTGCTGGTCCTGCTGCAGTTCAACCGTTTCGCGGTGCTGATGGGGGTGATTTCGCTGGTGCCGGTGGTGGTCTATCCCTTCATGAAGCGTTTCACCCATCACCCGCAGATCGTGCTGGGGCTGGCGTTTGCCTGGGGCGCGCTGATGGGGTTTGCCGTTCATCTCGGGGCCGTACCGATGGCCGGATACCTGCTTTATGCCGGCGCGATCGCCTGGGTTGTCGGCTATGACACCATCTACGCCCTCCAGGACATCGAGGACGATGCCATCGTCGGGATCGGCTCGACGGCGCGGGCCTACGGCGAGCATGTCCGGCTGTTCATCGCGGTGATGTTTGTGCTGGCTCTGGGGTTGACCGGCGCGGCGATGGCGATGATCGGCGTCGGGCCGGTGGCCTGGGTCGGCCTTGCCGCGTTCGCCGGGCATTTATGCTGGCAGATCGTTACGCTGCGGCGGGAAGATCCGGTGCGGGCGCTGCTGCTGTTCCGCGCCAATCGCGATGCCGGGCTGCTCTTGTTTTCCGGGCTGGCGCTGGATGCGGTGCTGGCGGCGCTTTAGGACCGCCCGTCATCAAGAAGTCTGGCGCCTCTCCGGCCGCCGCGGCGCGATCTTACCGTTTGCTGCATTTTGGCGTCTTTTCCACCACTTGGAACGGGCTCAAGGGTGCCCGGCGCCGCGCCAGAAAACGCGGACGCCGCCGTGAGAGCGCCGAACCATAGCGGCGGGCATAGACGATTTCTCCGGCAAGCGGCGTGATGGGGGTCATGACGCCGGAAATGTCGCGAAGAAACAGCGGCAGGTTGAGATCGCGCCCGAGGCCGCGCCAGAGGGCGATGATGTCCCAGGGCTCGCAGACGACGTGGAGCGGCTCGGAAAGCCCGCCGTCCAGCCCCAGCAAGCGAATGGCGGCAAAATGGAAGCCGCCCTTACTGGCTTCCGTCGAGAGCACCAGCCCGCGCGCCCCGGCAACCGGCTCGGGAAACCGGGCGCGGTTGTCGTTGGCATAAAAGGCCGCAAGGTCACCCGGACCGGGCCGCGCAAGGCCGCCCGGTCCATCGGTGTGATGGCTCGTCTTCATGTCTAACGCCTGTCCCTGTCGGAGAATTCTTTTTGTCCCCGATCATGCGAGGAGCTTACGGGGCGCCGGCACGAAAACCGCTAAAAAGCTCGGTTAAAAGCCGATAACCATGGCAAAATCGGGGTTTTGCCGGAATCGTCGTTCATGAAAGGTAACCGCGATCCGGCGCAATGCCCAGGAGCGCACCCGACGTCCGAAGGCTTGACGCTCGGGGCTTGCCGCGTCAGAACCGCAACACACCCCGTTCGGGAAATGCTGGAAATGGCCGACAATCCTACCGGAAAACCGAGGCTGCTGATCCGCCTGTGTGCGCCGCGCGGCTTTTGTGCCGGGGTCGTCCGCGCCATCGACGCGGTGGAGGAAGCGCTGAAGAAATTCGGTGCGCCGGTCTATGTTCGGCACGAGATCGTCCATAACCGCTATGTCGTCGAGGGGCTGAAGCGCAAGGGCGCGATTTTCGTCGATGAACTCTCGGAGATCCCCGACACCACGGCACCGGTGATTTTTTCGGCGCATGGCGTGGCCAAGGCCGTGCCGGCCGAGGCGGAGGCGCGCAATTTCTTCGCGATCGATGCGACCTGCCCGCTGGTGACGAAAGTGCACCGCGAGGCCGAGATTCATCACAAGCGCGGGCGGCAGGTCATTCTCGTCGGACATGAGGGGCACCCCGAGGTGGTCGGCACCATGGGGCAGTTGCCGCAGGGCGCGGTGACGCTGGTGGAAACGGTCGGGGATGTCGGCCGGCTCGCGTTCCCGGAGAAAATGCCGCTTGCCTTTGTCACGCAGACCACGCTCTCGGTGGAGGATACCCAGGCGGTGATCGCGGCGCTCAAGGCGCGGTTCCCGGATATCGCCGCCCCGCACAAGGAGGATATCTGCTACGCGACCACCAACCGTCAGGAAGCGGTGAAGCGCGTCGCCCCCGGGGTCGATGCGATGATCGTGGTCGGCTCGCCCAATTCGTCGAATTCGCAGCGCCTGCGCGAGGTCGCGGAACGCTCGGGCTGCGCACGGGCGCGGCTGGTGTTGCGGGCCGAGGATATCGACTGGTCGATCTTCGGCGCGATCGGCTCGCTCGGCATCACGGCAGGGGCCTCCGCGCCCGAGGTGCTGGTCGAGGAAATCATCGATGCTTTCGCCGAGCGCTATGCGGTCGAGGTCGAAACGGTGTCGACCGCGGATGAAAGCGTTTTTTTCCCGCTGCCGCGCATCCTCCGGCCGGATGCGGCGTAACAGCCGCATTTTCAAGCGAAGTGGGCACCGGTTCGCGTCAAGAAAATGCGGCCATAGGAGAACCCTGCATTTTCAAGCGAAGCATGCCCCTGCGAAGGCAGGGGTGGCACCGGCTTGCGTGAAAATGCTCTAGAGGTTCAGCAACAGCCCGACGCCGATCACGATCAGCACGAGGCCTAGCCCCTCGCGCCGGCTCGGTTTTTCCGAAAACATCTTGCCGGACACCAGCCGGGCAAAAAACACCTCGATCAGCGCCAGGGTGCGCACTTTCGCCGCGCTCGCCAATGCGAAACCGAGAAACCAGAACTGCGAGGCCAGCGCGCCCATGAAGCCCGCGAACAGCGAGGGCTTCCATGCCCGCAGGATCGCGCCGAACGCCGCCCGGTTGGTGGCCGCCAGCCATAGCGACAGCGAGACCGACTGGAAGAACAGCCCGAGCACGAGGATTGTCGAGGCGCGGATGCCAAACCCGCCCGAGGGCAGGGCATGGATGGCGGCGCGGAAGGCAATGGCGGAGACCGCGAACAAGGCGGCCGAGGCGATGCCGAGCGCCAGCGCGGGCCAGGACCAGTCCTTCATGCCCTCCTTCGGCCAGGCGGTGAGCATCACGCCCGAGGTGGCGATGCCGATCGCCAGCGCCATCGCCCAGGAGAGGTGCTCACCCAGAAAGGCGAGGCCGAACAGGGCCACCAGCACCGGCTCGGTCTTGGTATAGGCGATGGTGACCACGAAGGATTTCGATTGCATGGCGGCGAGCATCAGCCCGGTTGCCCCGATCTGCGCCAGCGCCGCGAGAGCGACGAGCGGCAGCACCGCAAGCTGGACGCCTGGAATGGCCTCCCCAGTCACCAGCAGCATCAGCCCGAAAAACAGCACCGCGAACGGAAAGCCGAACAGGAAGCGGACATGCGTGGCGCCGACCACGCCGAGCGTGGCCGTCAGGTCACGCTGGAGCGCGTTCCGCAACGTCTGGGATGCGGCGGCAAGAACGGTGAAGGCGGCCCAAAGCATTGCAACAGTGCCTGTTTAGGAAAATCGGCCCCGTAAATTCGTGTCTCGAAATAACAGCGCCGCGTGGAAAATGGCGCTTGGCAAGGCCGACGGGGTTTGACGGGAGGAGAGATCGAGGCGTATCACCGCGCTGGAGTTCTTGTCACGCGGTAAATCCCAGGCAAGAGCGCAGGCAGGGTCCGGGGAGGCGCGAAGAACATGGCTGTCTATACTGAAGTCAGCGCCGAAGACCTGACCGAGTTCCTGCGCCAGTACGACCTTGGCCCGCTCCTGAGTTTCAAGGGTATCGCCGAGGGGGTCGAGAATTCGAATTTCCTCATCGAGACCGGCGGCGGGCGCTACATTCTCACGCTCTACGAAAAGCGGGTGAAACAGGAAGATCTGCCGTTCTTTCTCGGCCTGATGAGCCATCTGGCGGATCGCGGCATCACCTGCCCGTTGCCGGTGAAGGGCCATGACGGCAAGGCGCTGCGCACGCTCGCCGGGCGCCCTGCCGCGATCGTCACGTTTCTGGAAGGCGTTTCCTATCGCCGGCCGACGGCGGGGCATTGCGGGGCCCTTGGCGTGACGCTCGCCGGGCTGCATGAGGCAGGCAAGGGCTTTCGCCTCAGCCGCGAGAATGCGCTTTCGGTGGCGGGCTGGCGGCCCCTTGCGGAGCAGGCCGGTGCGCGCGCGGATGAAGTCGCCGCCGGTCTCACCATCGCGATCAGGAACGAGATCGCGGATCTTGAAACGCATTGGCCGCGCACGCTGGCCACCGGCATCATTCACGCCGACCTCTTCCCCAACAACACGCTGTTTGTCGGGGATCAGCTCTCCGGCGTGATCGATTTCTATTTTGCCGCCAAGGACGCCTTTGCCTATGATTTGGCGATCTGCCTGAACGCCTGGTGCTTCGAGGCGGATTACTCGTTCAACCTGACCAAGGGGCGGGCGATGATCGCGGGGTATCGCGGCAAACGCGCGCTCAATCGCGCGGAAATCGACGCGCTGCCGATCCTGTGTCGCGGGGCGGCGCTGCGCTTCCTGCTGACGCGGCTCGTCGATTGGCTCAATGTGCCGCCCGGGGCGCTGGTGCGGCCGCTAGACCCGATGGAATACTGGAAAAAGCTGCGTTTTCACCAATCGGTGACCTCCGCCACCGCCTATGGGCTGGTGGAATAACGGCGGCCACCGGCGCGCGACGTGGTTCCGGCTGATGTGATGCCAGGCCGGGTAGGACAGGGTAACGAGATCCCGATATGAGCGAAGTCGTTGAGACGGTCGAAATCTGGACCGATGGGGCCTGTTCGGGCAACCCCGGCCCCGGCGGCTGGGGCGCGATCCTGCGGTTTGGTGACACCCTGCGGGAACTCTCCGGTGCGGAAGGGCTCACGACCAACAACCGCATGGAACTGCAAGCCGCGATCGTGGCGCTCGAAGCGCTCAAGCGACCCTGCCGCGTGGTTCTGACCACCGACAGCCAATACGTGAAGGGCGGGATCACCAGCTGGATTTTCGGCTGGAAACGCAACGGCTGGAAAACCGCCGACAAGAAGCCGGTGAAGAACATCGACCTCTGGCAGGCGCTCGACGAGGCGATTCGCCGCCACAAGGTCGAGTGGAAATGGGTCAAGGGCCACGCCGGTCATGCGATGAACGAACGCGCGGACGAACTCGCCCGCGCGGCCATCGCCGAGATGCGCAAGGCTTCCGCCTAGGATGCTCCATTAAATGGACCCGGATCAAACGCCGATCCCTTCAGACCAGCGTTTGATCCGGGGCTAGAACCCAAACGCGGAATCCCTCACATCGCTTTCAAAGCTGGCAGATCAGCGTTTCCGCGGAGGAGGCCTCGGCCTTGCCGGGCGCTTCCTCGATGTTGATCTTCTGGACGACGCCGTCTTTCACCAGCATCGAGAACCGGCGGCAGCGCACGCCGAGGCCGGCAACCGAGAGATCGACATCGAGCCCGGCGGCCTTGGCAAATTCGGCATTGCCATCCGAGAGGAAGGTCAGCACGCCCTCGCCGCCGGTTTCCTTGGCCCACATGCCCATGACGAACGGATCATTGACCGCGACCACCGCGATCCCGGCGACGCCCTTGGCCTTGAAGGCCTCGGCCTCCCGGAGAAAACCCGGCAGATGCGTCTTGTGGCAGGTGGGGGTGAAGGCGCCGGGAACGCCGAACAGCACCATGGTCTTGCCGGCGAAAATCTCGGACGTCGTGACAGGCTTGGGACCGGTATCGGTCATCGTCCGGAAGGTGACATCCGGAAGGCGATCTCCGCTGGCGATGGGCATGGGCTGTTCCTGGGGTTTCATGGCTTCTCCGCACCATGCGGAGTTCGTCCCTATTTAGGGCGAGGACGCCGCGCCGTCGAGGTCGATCATGCGTTCAAAGGCCGCGCCGGATTTGCCGTAGGTCAGCCGGACCGGGCCAAACCGGCCGCCGGCGCCGGGGGCGGCCTGTCCGGCAATCGTGACCCGGACGAAGCCGTCCCCATCGGGCATAACCTCGGTGATTTCGAGAAACCCCCTGGCCTCGGGAAAGGCGGCGAAGGCGGCGGCCTCGCCCCGGAACGGCAGCCGGACGTGCCAGAGCGGCGGATCCGCGGGTGTGAGCCGCCGGATTTTGAGCGCCGGGCTGGCATCCTCGGCCAGAACCGTCGGCAGCGCCAGCCGTGCCAGGTCGAGGGCTTGCGCTTCGGGTGCCGAGAGGGCCGCGGCCTTCGCCGGATCGAGCGTCAACGCGCCGGAGAGCGGAATGCACATCGTGCCGCAGACCGCGAAATCGAGCTTGAGGTTGATCACGGCGGCCGGATCGAGGCGCCGCCCGGAAACCGGCAGCACGATATCCCGCGTGTAGCCCCAGGCCTTGCCGCCCGCGCCGTCATCGAAGCTGACCGGAAAGGGGTAATGCACCTCGATCGCTTCGAACCCGGTCGATTGCGAAAAATCGAACAGCGGCGGCACCCCCGAATCACCCGCGGTTCGCCAGTAGGTCTTGAAACCGGGCGCGAGCCGAACCTCGAGCCCCGCAACGAGGACCGTGTTGCGGGCATCGGTTTTCGCGGCGATCAACCGCACCTTGGCTTCGCGGAAATCGAGCCATGGCGAGGCGATCGCTTCCTGCGCCCGGGCGACCGGTGGCGCCGCAGCCAGCACCGTAAAAACCGCAAGGGTAGCCAGGGCGGGTGAAAAAATCTGTCTCATTGGTCATTCTATGCCGCAAAACCGGTTGAAGTCCGATGAACAATCCTGTGAACGTGCACAGCCGCTCCGCCTGCCAAGCGGGCCTTTCACCAACCCAAATCCGGCTTTCCTCTTGGCAAGTCCGGCATTGCTTGCAAGACTTGACCACAGACCAAGGACTTGGGCATGGAAGACTTGGGCATGGATATGGAAACTCTCCGCCGCACCAGCGCACCCGGCTTTCTCGACGGGCAGATGCTGATCGCCATGCCCGGCATGCCGGACGAGCGGTTTATGCAATCCGTGATCTATCTGTGCGCCCATTCGAGCGAGGGTGCGATGGGCATCGTCATCAACAAGCGCGCCCGCAATATCGGTTTTCCCGAACTTCTGGTCCAACTGGAGATCATCGAGCGGGAGGATATCATCCGCCTTCCCGAACAGGTGGCGCGCGTCGGCGTGCTCGCGGGCGGGCCGGTCGAGACCAGCCGCGGCTTCGTCCTGCATTCGACCGATGTCATCATCGAGGAGTCCACCCTGCCGATCGCCGACAACATCGGGCTGACGGTGACGCTGGACATGCTCCGGGCGATCGCGCGCGGCAAAGGGCCCGAGCGCGCGGTGCTGGCGCTGGGCTATGCCAGCTGGGGGGCGGGGCAGCTCGAGCGTGAAATCGGGCAGAATACCTGGCTGCACGGCCTGCCGGATCACGAGATGGTATTCAGCCAGGACCATGGGGCCAAATACGACCGCGCCTTGCGCTCGCTCGGGATCGATCCGGTATTCCTCTCGCAGGAGGCGGGGCGGGCCTGAGGCCGGCCTTCACCATAAAAACGCGATCAGAGCGGTTTCCGATCTCTCAATCAGATCGACCGCTCTATCTTCTTGCTTTGTCGCATTTTCGCTTGCGCGGACCTTCGGTTCTTTACGCGAACCGGTGTCCACTTCATCGTAAAAATGCTCTAGCCGGTGATGCCGATCAGTTTGCGGGTCTGCTCGATGCTGATCGCCGGACCAAAGACGTAGCCTTGCGCGAACTCGCAGCCGAGCTGGAACAGCTCGACCGTATCCGCCTCGGTCTCGGCGCCTTCGGCGACGATATTCATCCCGAGGTCATGCGCCAGGCTGACGATCGAGCGCAGGATCATCGGCCGCTTGCCGCTATCGTCGTGGCGGACGAAGCTCTGGTCGATCTTCAGGGTGTCGAAGGGGAAACGCTGGAGGTACGAGAGCGAGGAATAGCCGGTGCCGAAGTCATCGAGCGCCAGCCCGGCGCCGAGATCACGGATCTTGTGCAGGATCTGCGCCGCGTATTCGGGGTTTTCCATCACCAGCGTCTCGGTGATCTCGAGCTTGAGCGAGCCCGGCTGCACGGGGTAGCGGATCAGAACGTTCTTCACATCGGCCAGAAGATCGTTGCGGATCAACTGCCGGCTCGAGACGTTGACGGAAGCGAAAATCGGTGGCTCGACGACGAGGTTCTGCTGCCAGAGCAGCAATTCGCGCGCCGTGGTTTCGAGCACGAACAGCCCGAGTTCGACGATGGTGCCGGTTTCCTCGGCGATCGCGATGAATTCGGAGGGCGGAAGCCGGCCAAGGCGGGGGTGGTTCCAGCGCACCAGCGCCTCAAACCCGGCGATCGAGCGATCCTCCAGCCGGACGATGGGCTGGAACTGGACTTCCAGTTCCTTGCGCTCGATCGCCTTGCGCAGGTCGGCGGCGAGGGTCAGCTTGTCCTGCGGCACGGTACGCATCGAGGCGCGATAGACCTCGATGCGGTCGCGTCCGGTGCGCTTGGCGTGGATGCTGGCCAATTCGGCATTGCGCACGAACGCCTCGCGGTCCGCGAGCGTCGCATCGTCGACAAAGGCAATCCCGACCGAACCGGTCAGAAAAATCTGGCGCTCGCCATGGGTAATCGGGGTGGAAACCGCGCGCCGCACCAGATCGGCCAGCGCCATGATGCGCTGTGGGTCCTGCTCGGAGATCACGACAAGGCCGAAGCTGTCGCCCGAGAGCCGCGCCAGGGTATCGCCCGCCCGCACGACGCGGGCGAGCCGCCGGGCAATCGTCAGCAGAACCATATCGCCGGCATTGAAACCGACGTGTTCATTGATCTGCTTGAACCGGTCGACATCGACCAGAATGAGGCTCGGCTTGGCGGTTTTCGCGTTGCCACGCGCGCCGACCAGCGCCGATTCCAGCCGGTCGAGCAGCAGGCGGCGGTTGGGCAGGCCGGTGAGGTGGTCATGGATCGCGTCATGCAACAGCCGGTCCTGGGCCAGATGCGTGGCGGTGACATCCGCGAGGGTGCCGACAATCCGGACGACCTCGCCCTCGCGATTGACCACCGGACGTGCCCGGAAGCGATACCAGACGATCGCGCCGTCGCGGGCGACAAGCCGGAGATCCTGCGCGATGCGTCCGCGGCGCTGCTCGACCATGGTCGAGAGAATGGTGCGGTAGCGGTCGCGGTCGGCGTGGTGGATGATGTCGAGCAACGCCGAGGCGCGCCCCTCCAGCTCGCCGCGCTCAAGCCCGAGATGGGCTTCGAGTTCGGCGCTGACATGCAGATGATCATCGCTGACATCCCAGTCGAAAACGAGATCGCCGCCGCCGACGAAGGCCAGCGCCTTGCGCTCGGCATCCGGCACCGCGCCGGTGGCCACCGCGCTGGAGGTGAAGACGTTCTGCATCACCGTAAACCCGATCAGCAGCACGATCAGCACCAGACCACCGAGCAGGGCCGGGGTCGCGATATCGTTGGTGATCTGCCCGGAAATCACCAGGCCGGCGGCAATCACCCAGATCAGCAGCATGAACCAGGTCGGCACCAGCATCGTCGCGCGGTCGTAGCGGTGCAGCGCCAGGAAAACGACCAGCACGAAGCCGATGACCGCGATCGCCGCGATCGAAATCCGCGCAACCCCCGAGGCCATCGCCGGATCGATGCTCGACAGCGCGATCAGCGCCGCCAGCAGCCCGAGCCAGACCAGCGTGATATGCCCATAGCGCGCGTGCCAGCGGTTGAGGTTGAGATAGGCGAACAGGAATACCAGCAAAGTGCCGCCGAGCACGGCCTCGGCGCCGGCGCGGTAGATATTCTCGATCTCGGGCCTGAGCCCGAAAAACCGGCCGACGAACCCAAAATCGATGCCGAGATAGACCAGAACCGCCCAGGCCAGCGCCGCCGAGGCCGGGAAAATCAGCGCGGCGCGCAGGGCGAGCACGATCGTCAGAAAAGCCGCCAGCAGCGCGGCGATCCCGGTGACGATGCCGCGGTACAGCGTCAGTGAATTGAGCTTGTCCTTGTAGGAATCCGGATCCCATAGCGTCAGTTCCGGCAGGCGGGAACCCCGGAGCTCGGCGACGAAGGTGACGACCGCGCCCGGATCGAGCGTGATCAGGAACAGATCGGCCTCGGTTGCCTCCTCGCGTTCGGGCTTGAAGCCGTGGCTGGCGGTAATCGCCTCGATGCGCGAGGCCGCAAGATCGGGCCAGAAAACGCCCGAACCGGTGAGTTTGAAGCGCGGCGCGACCAGCAGCCGCTCGATCTGCTCGTTGGATTCGTTCGCCAGCGCGAAGGCAATCCAGCGCGGACGCGAGCCCGGCTCGCGGGCCTGCACCTCGATGCGGCGGACGATGCCATTGGCGTCGCGCGCGGTCTGGATTTCGATGCGGTCATCGCGTGATTGCTGGGCCTGGGTGACCGGCAGGAGATCGATCGCATCCGCCTGCGGCACGACCCGCACCGCTTCGAGCGCCAGCGCTGGCAAGGCGAGCATCGCCATCAGCAGGACCAGCGCCTGCACCATGCGCCGCACGAGCGCCGCCCCGTTTCGGGCAACTCCTATGACGCAAGATCCTGGTGAGACGCTAGGCAATGAAAAGACCATCGGTGAGCAGTAACGGGCGGGTTCGAATGGAGCAAGCTTGGAGATTTGGGCGGGTTCTTTCGTCCCCTCTAATCTTTCGGGGGATCCGATTTCAGACGCGCGAACAGCAGATGATCCCGCCGTGCCCCGGCGATGGAAAGATAGCCGCGTGCGAAGCCCTCGCGCCGGAATCCGGCTTTTTCAAGAACGCGGATCGAGCCGAGGTTTTCCGGCAGGCAGGCTGCCTCGATCCTTTCGAGCGCCAGACGGTCAAACGCGTGACGGCAGATCGCCGGCACAGCCCCCGACATGATGCCCTTGCCGGCATAGGGTTGGCCCATCCAGTAGCCGAGCGTCGCACTCATCGCGGCCCGGCGACGGATGTTGGCCAATGTCAAACCGCCGAGCAGCCGGTCGCTGGCGCGCTCAACGAGGAAAAAAGCGTAACCGATATCCGCGCGCATTTCCTGCCGGTAGCGGGCAATGCGGTGGCGAAACGCCGCGCTGGTCAAATCGTCCGCCGGCCAGATCGGCTCCCAGGGTTGCAGAAAATCCTTCGATCGGGCGCGAAGCTCGGACCAGGCCGGAAAATCCGCGTATTCCGGCACGCGCAGGCGGTAGGCGCCGAAATCGCATGTCAGCTTTTCCGGAGGCGGGCCACTCGAAAAGACCGAGAACAGGCCGATCACGGCTCAGACCTTCGTACTGCGCTTGCGGATGAAGGCTTCGAGCGCCAAGGGGTCGTTGGCCACAGGCTCCATGCGCTCAAGGTCGGTCATCAGATGCGCGAGCCTTGGCGGCAGCGGCGCCTCGATCCCGGCGAGCGCGCGCATCGCCTCCGGGAATTTCGCCGGGGCGGCGGTCGCCAGCACGACCACCGGCAGGCGCTCATCCAGTGCGACCTTGTTGGCCGCGACGATCCCGGTGGCCGTATGCGGATCGAGCACATAGCCCGATTGCGCGTGCGTGACGCGGATGGCCTCGGCAACCTCGGCCTCATCCGCGCGCTCGGCGCAGAATTCGGCGCGGATGGCCGCCAGCGTTTTCGCGGGCAGGGTAAAGCTGCCCGATTGCTTGAGCGAGGCCATCATCCGCTGCACCGCGGCGGCATCGCGCCCGGAGGCTTCGAACAGCAGGCGTTCGAAATTGGAGGAGATCTGGATATCCATCGACGGCGACGAGGTCGCGGCAACGCCGGCCATCTCGTAGCTGCCGGTGGCCAGGGTGCGGGCGAGGATATCGTTGGAATTGGTGGCGATCACCAGCGTCTCGATCGGCAGTCCCATTTTCTTGGCGACATAGCCGGCGAAGATATCGCCGAAATTCCCGGTCGGCACCGAAAACGCAATTTTGCGGTGGGGGGCGCCGAGGGCGACCGCGGCGACGACATAATACGTCACCTGCGCGACGATCCGCGCCCAATTGATCGAATTGACGCCGGAGAGCGCCATCTCGTCACGAAACTTCAGGTTGTTGAACAGGCCCTTCACCAGGTTCTGGCAGTCATCGAAGGTGCCGGGAACCGTGATGGCATGGATATGCTGCTCGGTCGGGGTCGTCATCATCCGCCGCTGGACATCGGAGACGCGGCCATCGGGGAACAGGATGAAGACATCCGAGCGCTTCGAGGCGCGGAAGGCCTCGATCGCCGCGCCGCCGGTATCGCCCGAGGTCGCGCCGACGATTGTCGCCCGCGCACCCTTGCGCTCGAGCGCGTAATCCATCAGCCGCGCCAGCAGTTGCATCGCCACATCCTTGAAGGCGAGCGTCGGGCCGTGGAAAAGTTCGAGCACGAAGCGGTTGGGGCCGATCTGCTGGAGAGGGGTGGTCGCGGCATGGGCGAAGCTCGCATAGGCGGCCTTGGTCGCCTCGGCCAGCACGGCATCGGGGATGCTGCCGCCGGTGAAACGGCGGATCACGTCAAACGCCACCGCGTGGAACGGCTGGCCGGCGTAGCCCGCGATCTCGGCCGTGCTGAGCTGGGGCCAGGTTTCGGGCAGATAAAGACCACCATCGCGCGCCAGACCGGCGAGCAGACATTCGGCGAAATCGAGGGAGGGGGCCTCGCCCCGGGTCGAGATGTAGCGCATGGCGTCGGGATACCTAAAAATGCTTGGTTTGTCAGGGCGTATTCGTGGTGTTCAAGCGCCAATTCTCGTCTGGTCAGGGCGATGGCTGTTCCGATGTCCGGGCGGCGCGTCTGCGGCGGGAGACCAGGAAAACCGCCAGGATGACGATATTCGTCAACGCCAGCGCCCACCAGGTCAAGGCGTAGGAAAAATGGTTGTTGGGGATCGCCTTGAGGAAATCGGCGGTCTCGATGCCGAAGGGGGGCGCGGCTTCGTCCGCCTCCGCCTGCCGGTCGAGAAAGCGGGTGTAGATCGATGCGGCCGGGGCGTCCGCACCGAACAAGCCGGCGGCGCGCGCCATTTCCTCGGTCGTCCGGAAGAAATACACCCCGCGCGCCGGGTCATTGCCCGGTTGCAGCCAGCTCGCGCGCTCGCTCGGGCGCAGGAAGCCGGTGAGGGTCACCGGGTCCTCGGGCCGGTCGAAGGGCGGGATCCTGCCATCCGGCGGGGTGGGGACGAAGCCGCGATTGACGTAGAGGGTGGTCAGCGAGCAGCGCCCCTCGGGGGTGCAGACGCGGGTGACGAACGGCGTCATCACCACCACGCCGAAACTCCCCGCCGGCATGCGCTTTCCTTGCGCATTGCGCTCGCCGGGTTTGGGTTCGGGGCGGGAAGAGCGCACATAGGCAGTCTTGTCATGGAGGTAGCGGCCGGTGATCTGGGTGCGTTGCCAGAGCTGCGCTTCCGCGAAAGGCTTTGGCGGGGTGGAGGCTGCCGCCTCGATCGCGCTCAGAAAGGCCTGCTTCTCAGTCATGCGGTTCCATTGCCAGAAGCCAAGCCCGGCCTGAAACAGCGTGATGGCGGCGATGAAGCCGATAAAGGCTTTTGTCTTCAGCGACATGTCCGATCTCGGTCTCCGGGGCCTGTTTGCAGCTGGTTCCGGGGCGCGTGTGGTCTTGTTGGTCCCGTTCCGTTTCCGGCTCGGGAATCGGTGCCCCGGGGCGGAGCTTTAGAGCATTTTCCGATCAAGTGGATACCGGTTGATCGGAAGAAAATGCGTCAAAACATAGAGATAGAGCGGTCGATCTGATCGGGGCAGATCGACCGCTCTAGTGCCGGCTTTGCTCGGCCTTGTTGCGATATTGCAGGGCGATCATGATGCCCTTGAGCGGGCGTAGCATACCCAGACAGACGATCAAGGTCAGCGGCAGGAAGACCACGAGATGCACCCAGATTGGCGGCTCGTAGGTGATCTCGGTCCAGAGCAGCAGCCCGATGAGGATGAACCCGGCGATCAGGATGACGAAAACGGCGGGACCATCGCCCGAATCGGCAAATTCGTAATCCAGCCCGCAGGATCGGCAGGAGGGCGCGAGCGCCAGAAAACCGTCGAACAGCTTGCCCTCGCCGCAGCGTGGGCAGCGCCCGGAAAGTCCGGCAGAAACCGGGTCGGCTTCGGGTCCGTCATAGGCCATGGCGTGCTCCCTTTTGACGAAACGAAAAGGGCGGCATTTCGCCGCCCTTTCAAGCCTTATTTCGCGCGGGTTCAGTGCGCGGCAGGGGCGACGGCGGCGCCCCAATTGGAACCCCAGACGTAGATCGCGGCGAACAGGAACAGCCAGACCACGTCCACGAAATGCCAGTACCAGGCGGCAAACTCGAAGCCGAGATGCTGCTTGGGGGTGAAGTGGCCCTTGTAGGCGCGGATCAGGCAGATGGCGAGGAAGATGGTGCCCACCAGAACGTGGAAGCCGTGAAAGCCGGTCGCCATGAAGAAGGTCGCGCCGTAGATATGGCCGGAGAACTTGAACGCCGCGTGGCTGTATTCGTAGGCCTGCACGCCGGTGAACAGCGCGCCAAGCAGAACCGTCAGCCAGAGCGCCTTCTTGACGCCGTCGCGGTCGCCATGCAGCAGCGCGTGGTGCGCCCAGGTGACGGTGGTGCCGGAGGTCAGAAGGATCAGCGTGTTGAACAGCGGCAGATCCCATGGGCTGAACACCGCGATGCCCTTCGGCGGCCAATGCCCGCCGGTCAGCTCGGTGCGCTGGAACTGGATCGCCTCGTTGGCATAGAAAGCCGCGTCGAAATAGGCCCAGAACCAGGCGACGAAGAACATCACTTCGGAAGCGATGAACAGGATCATGCCGTAGCGGTGATGCATCTGGACGACGCGGGTGTGATCGCCGGCATGGGCCTCGTTCACCACATCGGTCCACCAGCCGTACATGGTGTAGAGCACGCCGATCAGCCCGGCCCAGAACAGCGCGCCGCCCATCGGCAGGCCGCCGAGCGTCATCTTCTTCATCCACATCACCGCGCCAACGGCCATGACGAAGGCCGAGAGCGAGCCGACAAACGGCCAGTGGCTCAAGGGCAGGATGTGATAATCGTGGTTCTTGGCGTGTGCATCGGCCATTGGCTGGGCCCCCTTCTATCTTTTAAACAGTCCTGCCCTTTTTCGGATAGTCCTGCCTACTTCGAAACCGTGGCGCGGGCGTCGGCCTGCGTTCCGGTCAGTTGTCCGGCGTCGGCGAGCGGCTTGGATCCGCTTTTGGCCGGGAAAAACGTGTATGACAAGGTGATCGTGTGGATGGCGTCGAGTTCTTTGTTCTTGGAGATATCGGGGTCGATGAAGAACACGACCTCTTCGGTCCGGCTGGCCCCCGCCGCGAGCGTCTGCTCGGTGAAACAGAAGCAGGCGATCTTGTTGAAATAGGCGCCGGTTTGTTCGGGCGTGACGTTGTAGCTGGCGATCCCGATCGAGGTTTCGTTGCGGATGTTGCGCAGCGTGTAGCTGACCGTTTTGACCTCGCCGGCGCGGATCGAGATCTCGCCGACCTCGGGCTCGAAACGCCAGCCGAGCCCGGCGGCGACATTGGCGTCGAAGCGGATCTTGAAAACCCGGCTGGAAACCTGGTCGGGCGCGCGGCTTGCCACCATCGTCGTGCCGCCATAGCCGGTCGTGCGGCAGAAAAGATCGTAGAGCGGCACCGCCGCAAACGACGCGCCCAGCATCACGCAAAACCCGGTAAAGGCATAGGCGGCCACGCGGCGGTTGCGCGCCGGATCGATCACGACCGGCTCGGGCCGGGCTTTTGCTGGATCGAAGGTCGGGGGCGTGGCGCTCATGGCTCCCCTCACATCGACCGGTTGAGGACCGCAGGGCCCATCTTGAACACTGTGATCACGTAGAACAGCACGCAGACCCCGGCGATGGCAAAGCCGATCGCCCGGCTGCGGTTGCGCTGCCGCTGCTTCTCAAGCGGGGTGAGGCGGATGCCATCCTCGCTGTTCTCGGCGCGGTTCATACTGCCGGAAGGCATCGCATCGGCCTCAACCGGCGGCATCACAGCAGGATCTTTCGGGTTCGTGCTCATGCGAACAATCCCTTCAGGCCGGCCAATAGCGGGGTCAGTTTGGTGACGCTCCATTCGAGCAGCAATGCCGCAAACAACGCAAAGAGATAGCCGATCGAGCCACCGAACATCCGCCAGCATGCCTTGCGGAAGGCTTCGTCGGCGCGGGCGCGCAGGATGTCGACCGCCCAGTACAGCATCGCCGCGCCGCCAAGGATCGCGGCGGCGGCGTAGAGCATCCCGCCGAAGCCGAGATAGACCGGCGCCAGCGCGCAGGGGACCAGAACCAGGGTATAAAGCAGGATCTGCAGGCGGGTATGGGCTTCGCCCGCGACATTCGGCAGCATCGGCACGCCGGCCCGGCCATAATCCTCGGATTTGACGAGCGCGAGCGCCCAGAAATGCGGCGGTGTCCACAGGAAGATGATCGTGAACAGGATGATGGGCTCGATCGTCACGCCCCCGGTCACGGCCGCCCAGCCCACCACCGGCGGCAAGGCTCCGGCGGCGCCGCCGATGACGATGTTCTGCGCCGTCCGGCGTTTGAGGCCCATGGTGTAGATGACGACGTAGAAGAAAATCGTGAAGGCGAGCAGCGCCGCCGCGACCCAGTTGGTCGCCAGCCCCAGCACCATCACCGAGAAAACCGAGAGGAACAGGCCAAACGACAGCGCTTCGCCCTCGCTGACCCGCCCGCCGGGGATCGGCCGATTGGCCGTGCGGCGCATGATGGCGTCGATATCGGCATCGTACCACATGTTCAACGCGCCCGAAGCACCGGCGCCTACCGCGATCGAAAAAATGGCGATGAAGCCGATGACGGGGTGAATGCTGCCGGGGGCAAGCACCAGCCCGACCAGCGCCGTAAACACGACAAGGCTCATCACGCGCGGTTTCAGCAGCGCGATGAAATCTTCCGGGTCGGCGTTGGAGATCAGACTCTCACGCCGAAGCTCGGCACCCAGTTCACTCACTTTGACAGGCCCTGCTACTTTGTCGTGTGAAGTTTGATGGTGAACCGGAGGCAGGAAAATCCAGCCTCCGGGTTCGCGTCTTAGTGGCTGTTGCCGGTGATACGCGGCAGCGTCTCGAATTGGTGGAACGGCGGCGGCGAGGTCAGGGTCCACTCGAGCGTGGTCGCGCCTTCGCCCCAGGGGTTGTTGCCGGCCTTCACCTTCTTCGCATAGGCGGCATAGATGCCGTAGAAGAACACCAGCATGCCGAAGGCGAAGATATAGGAGCCGTAGGACGAGATCCGGTTCCAGTCGGCGTAGGCATCGGGGTAGTCAACATAACGGCGCGGCATGCCGGCGAGCCCGAGGAAATGCTGCGGGAAGAACAGGATATTCGCACCGGTAAAGGCGATCACGAAATGCAGATGGCCGATCCAGTCCGGGATCATGTAGCCGGTGAATTTCGGGAACCAGTAATACCAGGCCGCGAAGATCGCGAACACCGCGCCGAGGCTGAGCACGTAGTGGAAATGCGCCACGACGTAGTAGGTGTCGTGCAGCACCCGGTCGACGCCCGCGTTGGCGAGCACGACGCCGGTGACGCCGCCAACCGTGAACAGGAAGATGAAGCCGATCGCCCAGACCATCGGCGGCCGGAACGAGATCGAACCGCCCCACATCGTCGCGATCCAGGAGAAGATCTTCACCCCGGTCGGCACGGCGATCACCATCGTCGCCGCCACGAAGTACTGCTGCGCCGCGAGGGAGATGCCCGTGGTGTACATATGGTGCGCCCAGACGATGAAGCCGACGAAACCGATCGCCACCATCGCATAGGCCATGCCGAGATAGCCGAACACGGGCTTGCGTGAAAAGGTCGAGATGATGTGGCTGATGATGCCGAAGGCCGGCAGGATCAGGATGTAGACCTCCGGGTGGCCGAAGAACCAGAACAGATGCTGGAACAGGATCGGGTCACCACCGCCTTCGGGCGCAAAAAAGGTCGTGCCGAAATTGCGGTCGGTCAGCAGCATGGTGATGCCGCCGGCCAGCACGGGAAGCGAAAGCACCAGCAGGAAGGCGGTCACCAGCACCGACCAGGCAAAGAGCGGCATCTTGTGCAGCGTCATGCCCGGGGCGCGCATGTTGAAGATCGTGGTGATGAAGTTGATCGCGCCGAGGATCGACGAGGCACCGGCGATATGCAGCGAGAGGATCGCAAAATCCATCGCCGGGCCGGGCTGGCCCGAGGTCGAGAGCGGGGGATAGATCGTCCAGCCGCCGCCGACGCCGTTGGCGCCGGGCGGGCCCTCGACGAACATCGAGATCAGCAGCAGGCCAAACGCGGCCGGAAGCAGCCAGAACGAGATGTTGTTCATGCGCGGAAACGCCATGTCCGGTGCGCCGATCATGATCGGCACGAACCAGTTTGCGAACCCGCCGATCAGCGCCGGCATCACCATGAAGAAGATCATGATCAGGCCGTGGCCGGTCACGAACACGTTGAAGGTGTGCGGATTGGAGAAGAACTGGAGGCCCGGCTCCTGCAATTCAAGCCGCATCATGACGGAGAGGAAGCCGCCAACGAGGCCCGCCATGATCGCAAACAGCAGATAGAGCGTGCCGATGTCCTTGTGGTTGGTCGAATAGACGTAGCGCCGCCATCCCGTGGGAAGGTCGTGCGAATGGTCATCAGCGGCGTGAGCGTGAGCCATTTCAATCAACTCCTGTCGAGTTCAAACCTGGGCGGGATGCTGGCAAACCGGGTGGCGGTTCTCGGAAGCATCCTGCGATAAAACGAAGAGGCCACGCGGGGTTAGCGCGTGGAAACGGAGGTGTCGGCCGTCTGGACCGGAGCGTCGCCGATGGCGGCGTATTTCTTTTTCGCATCCGCGAGCCAGAGCTTGTACTTCTCTTCCGAGACAACCCGGATCGCCAGCGGCATGAAGGCGTGATCCTTGCCGCAGAGCTCCTGGCACTGGCCGTAATAGAGGCCTTCGCGGGTGGCACGGAACCAGGTCTGGTTGAGGCGGCCCGGCACGGCATCGACCTTGACGCCGAAGGCCTGCACGGCAAAGGCGTGGATGACGTCGGAGGCGGTCACCTGCACAACGACGTTCTTGTTCACGGGAACAACGACCTCGTTATCAACCGCGAGCAGGCGCGGGAATTCCGCTTCCTTGTCCTTGTTGCCGCCGGTCAGCTTCTTGCGATCTTCCTCGCTCAGCATGCGGGCCTCGAATTCAAAGCCGCCGGAATCCTTGGTGTATTCGAACTTCCAGTACCAGGCGTTGCCGGTCACCTTGAGGGTGATGTCGGCCGGGGGCGGGACGATCTGCTGCTTGAGGAGCCGGAAGGATGGGATCGCAATCACGACCAGGATCAGCACCGGGATCAGTGTCCAGGCGATCTCCAGCCCGACATGGTGGGTGGTTTGCGAGGGAACCGGGTTCTTCTTGGCGTTGAACTTCACCGCAACCAGGATGAGCAGCGCCAGCACGAACAGGGTGATGACGGTAATCGTCACCAATAGTCCGGTGTGGAAGCTGTGGATGAATTCAGCGACCGGCGTCGCCGCCGGTTGAAGGTCCATCTGCCAGGGCTTGGCATTGCCCTCGGCCGCGAAGGCCGACGCCAGAGAGACGAGGCCTACGCCTGTCGCGGCAGCGAGACCTGCTGCCATACGGTTTGCCGCGTCGCGTGCCCGCTCGGCGAACTTGATCGAAGTCAAAGCCATGGCCAATGCCACTCCCCAAGATATTCTGGACGTCTTCAATACTTCCAGGCCCGTATGTTTGCAGACCTGCGGCCTGCTGCGGCGAAACCCGCCGGCACTCGCCACGCAAGGCAGAGGGTGCCGCAACCTTCCCGAACCGGATTCACATGCGTTTTCGCGCATGTAATATCCATTCCACTTTTCATACTCGCACCATGGATGCAAGCACAAGCGTGTCGCCCGCCATGCCCCCACTTACGCCACAATTATCGTTGCGCAAAGCCGTGATCGTATCCTGATTGTGGCTGTTGCGCATCGGTTGAGCGAAGAAAGCAAAGAGAGTGTGAATCACGTGCATTCTTGACACGATGAGCTTCTCTGTTAGGCCAAACCTCAGCCGAGGGAAAGAGTCTGGGAGCCCATCTACCGTGCACATTTTGACGCATATCCGGACCGCGATTCGACCGTTGCCCCGCTTCAGTCTTGCAGATGCCCTGTTTCTGGCGGGCACCCTGTTTCTGGCGGGCGCGGCGCTTTTGGTGGCGTCGGCCACGGGTGTTTCCGCCCAGGGCACGCTGAAATCGAAATTCGGTGATTGGCAGCACCGCTGCGACCGGCCCGCCGCCAACGGGGCCGAGCAGTGCATTCTGATCCAGAATGTGCTCGATCAATCCGATCTCAACCTCGCCGTGGTGGTTCTGCGGGTCGAGGATTCGGTGGCGACCGCCGAGGCCCGCAAGAAAGACCCGGCGGCACCGGTTGTCCGGCGGCCGGTGCTGCGGGTCATCACCCCACTCGGAATTCTGCTGCCGCGCGGGCTTGGCCTCAAGATCGACGAGCGGGAAATCGGCTCGACCGGCTTCGTTCGTTGCCTTGAATCGGGCTGCGTGGCCGAGGTCGATATGGACAATGCCTTGATCGAAGCCTTTCGGAAGGGCAAGATCGCGCTCTTCGCCGTATTCCTGACACCTGAAGAGGGGCGAGGGCTGCCGGTCACGTTGAGCGGGTTCGAACAGGGCTTCGCGTTGTTGCAATAAGGAAGAATGGTCGTGAGCGTAAATTTTCGTCCCGAACGAAGCCTGAATTCCGCCTGGGCACGGCTGGCGCTGGTCGCGGCCCTGCCGGCGCTGGCGCTCGCCGGCTGCGCCAGCTCCAATACCGTCAGCCCGACCGAGAAGAGCATCACCGAGCGCCTGCTTTTTGCCAATACCAGACTGCCCGAGGTGAAGGAGGATGCCCGGGACTACGGCTGCCCGGCGGCCTCGATCCTTGAGGGGACCGCCGCGTATCGCGTGGGCGATGCCTCGGCGGCGCGCGGCGTTTCGCATCAGGCCTCGATCAGCGAGCTTGCGCGCGAGTGCAATGTCTCCGGCACGATGATGCGGATCAAGGTCGGGGTTCAGGGGCAGTTGATCCTCGGCGACAGCGGCAAGCCCGGAACCTTCACCATCCCGGTGCGGATCGCGGTGCGTGGCAATGGCCAGACGGTGTATACCAAGCTGATCCCGACACAGGTGACGATCCCGCCCAATGATACCCGGGCGAACTTCGTGGTGATCGACGATGCCGTTTCGGTGCCGATCACGGCGGATGACCCGGGCGAGGTCTACTCGGTGCTCGTCGGGCTGGATCCACAGGGCGCCAGGCAATCACCGGGCAAGAAGCAAAGGCGTCGTTGACAGCCGCGCGAAAAGCATTAGGGGATGGACGCATAGGCCATCTCCCGCGCGGGAGAGAGCAGGGGCATTCCGGTGCGCCTGCCGCCGAAGGCGCAACCGCCCCGGAAACGCTCAGGCACAAAGGACCGCGCGAGAAAAGCCGCTCTGGAAAGCGAGGGCATGCCGTTCGGCAGGGCCTTCCACCGACGGAGTAAGCCAGGCGGGTCACCCCGCCTCGCGAAATCTCTCAGGTCCCGTGACAGAGGGGGCAGGTTCGCACCAACCGGGGCGGGCCGGTCCTGTACACGGAGGCGGCGCAAGCCGGATGAGCGATGGCTGCAAGCCCTGAACCCGAAGACGTGAAATTCACCCCGCTGAATGACTGGCACATCGCGCAGGGCGCGCGGATGGTGCCGTTCGCGGGCTATTCGATGCCGGTCCAGTACAAGGACGGCATCCTGACCGAACACCTCTGGACGCGGCAGAACGCGGGCCTGTTCGATGTCTCGCACATGGGCCAGTGCTTCGTGCATTCGGACAGCTGGGAGACGACGGCGCGGGCGATCGAGGCGCTGGTGCCGGCGGATATTCTCAACCTCAAGCCGGGTCAGCAGCGCTACTCACAGCTTCTGGCGGAGGATGGCGGCATTCTCGACGATCTGATGATCACGCGCTCGGCCTATCCGGGCCGCGAGGGCTGGGCCTATCTCGTCGTCAACGCCGGCTGCAAGGATGCCGATTACGCGCATATCGCCGCGCGTCTGCCGGCGGGCGTGCGCCTGAAGATCGAGCCGGATCTCGCCCTGATCGCGCTGCAGGGGCCCCGGGCGGTGGAAGTGCTGGCGGGGATCGTGCCGGGTATCGCGGCGACGGCGTTCATGACCTATCACGCCGCCGAGGTGGACGGCGTCCGGCTGCATGTTTCCCGCTCCGGCTATACCGGCGAGGACGGCGTCGAAATCTCGATCCCGGCGAAGGATGTCGCCGCGTTCTGCGACCGGCTCCTCGCCAACCCGCTGGTCAGGCCGATCGGGCTGGGTGCGCGCGATTCGCTGCGGCTGGAGGCGGGGCTGTGCCTTTACGGCCATGACATCGACACCACGACCTCCCCGATCGAGGCCGACCTCAAATGGTCGATCCAGAAGCGGCGGCGCGAAGAAGGCGGCTTTCCCGGTGCCGCGCGTATCCAGCGCGAGCTGAAGGAAGGCCCCGCCCGCCTTCGCGTCGGCATCCTGCCGGAGGGCCGCCAGCCGGCACGCGAGGGCACCGAGATTTTCGTCATGGAAGACGGCAAGTCCCGCAAGATCGGCACGATTACCTCCGGCGGGTTCGGGCCGAGCGTCAACGGTCCGGTCGCGATGGGCTATGTCGAGAGCGCCTTTGCCAAGCCGGATACGGCGGTGAGCCTGGTGGTGCGCGGCAAGGAACTGCCGGCCCGCGTTCACGCCATGCCGTTCACGCCGCACCGCTATTTTCGTTAATCGCCCACCTCATTTCGCCAACCTTCGGGGGAGACCACCATGACTACCTATTACACCAAGGACCACGAATACGTTCGCGTCGAGGGCGATACCGCCACCGTCGGCATCACCGAATACGCCCAGAGCCAGCTTGGCGATGTGGTGTTCGTCGAGCTGCCGGCCGTCGGCAAGAGCTACAAGGCCGGCGCGGAAGCCGCGGTGGTCGAGAGCGTGAAGGCCGCCTCGGATGTCTATGCCCCGGTTTCGGGCGAGATCGTCGCTGTGAACACCAGCCTGCCCGATACCCCCGCGACGATCAACGAAGATCCCGAGGGCAAGGGCTGGTTCATGAAGATCAAGCTCGCCGACAAGGCCGAGCTTTCCGGCCTGATGGACGAAGCCGCCTACAAGGCCCTGATCGCCTGAACCCCATGATGAGGGCGCCGGCATGCCCCGGCGCCTGTTTCTCTGAACAGGAACCAGCCCGCGATGCGCTACCTGCCCCTCTCCGATGCCGATCGTTCGGCCATGCTTGCGAAAATCGGCGTCACCGATATCGACGCGCTTTTCGCCGATGTTCCCGCGAACAAGCTCCTCACCGCGCCGGTCGATCTGCCGCGCCGCAAGGGCGAGCTGGAGGTTGAGCGCCAGCTTGGCCGGATGGCCGGCAAGAACGTTCCGGCCTCGTCGGTGCCGTTCTTTGTCGGGGCGGGGGCGTACAAGCACCATATCCCGGCGAGCGTCGATCATCTGATCCAGCGTTCGGAGTTCCTGACGAGCTACACGCCCTACCAGCCGGAGATCGCGCAGGGCACCTTGCAATATCTGTTCGAGTTCCAGACCCAGGTGGCGCTGCTCACCGGCATGGAGGTCGCCAACGCCTCGATGTACGACGGCTCGACCGGCACCGGCGAGGCCGTGCTGATGAGCCATCGCGTCACCAAGCGCAACAAGGCCGTGCTTTCCGGCGGGCTGCACCCGCATTACGCCGAAGTGGTACGCACGCTCTCGCACATGGCGAGCGACACGGTCGTTTCCGCGCCGGCGAACCCCAGGGCCGATGAGGACCTGATCGCGCTTATCGACGACAAAACCTCCTGCGTTGTCGTCCAGAACCCGGATGTCTTCGGCAATATCCGTGATCTCCGCCCGATTGCCGCAGCGGCGCAGGCCAAGGGTGCGCTGCTGATCGCGGTGTTTACCGAGGCGGTTTCGCTCGGGCTGATCGAAAGCCCCGGCGCGATGGGCGCGGATATCGTCGTGGGCGAAGGCCAGTCGATCGGCAATGGCCTCAATTTCGGCGGACCCTACGTCGGGCTCTTCGCCGCCAAGACCAAGTTCCTGCGGCAGATGCCGGGCCGGCTCTGCGGCGAGACGGTGGATGCCGAAGGAAAGCGCGGCTTCGTGCTGACGCTGTCGACGCGCGAGCAGCATATCCGCCGCGACAAGGCGACCTCGAACATCTGCACCAACTCGGGGCTCTGCTGCCTTGCCTTCACCATCCACATGTCGCTGCTCGGCGAAGCCGGGTTGAAGCGCCTCGCGCGCATCAACCACGCCCATGCGGTCAAGCTGGCGGACCAGCTCGCCGGGGTGAAGGGGGTGGAGGTGCTGACCAAGGCCTTCTTCAACGAATTCACGATCCGGGTGCCGGGCAAGGCCGCCGATGTCGTGGAGAAACTCGCGAGAAAGGGCGTGCTTGGCGGTGTGCCGGTCTCGCGCCTGAGCCCCAAGGCCGGCCTTGATGATCTCATCATCGTCGCCAACACCGAAGTGAACACGGATGACGACCGCGCCGCCTTTGTCGCCGCGCTGAAAGAGGTGCTGTGATGCTGAACAATCAGGGACGTCCCACCGCCGCAGGCGAAGCCACCGCCGCCGAACACGCCACCTTCACCGGCAACCGCGCCTTGATGATCGAGGAAGCGCTGCTGTTCGAGATCGGCCGCGCCGATGTCACCGGGGTTGACCTCGACGAGCCCGCCGCCTTCGCGAGCCGTCTCGGCGGCCTCGAGCGCCAGGGCGAGATCGGGCTGGTCGGGCTCTCGGAACCCGAGGCGATGCGGCACTACGTGCGCCTTTCCCAGAAGAACTACGGCATCGATACCGGGCTGTTCCCGCTCGGCTCGTGCACGATGAAGCACAACCCGCGCCTCAACGAGAAGATGGCGCGGCTGCCGGGTTTCGGCGATCTCCACCCCCTCCAGCCGCAATCGACGGTGCAGGGCGCGCTCGAACTGATCGAGGAACTGGCGCGCTACCTGATGGTGCTCACCGGCACCTCGGCGGTGGCGATGTCGCCGAAAGCCGGCGCGCATGGCGAACTCTGCGGCATGATGGCGATCAAGGCCGCGATCGATGCCAAGGGTGAGGGCGCGATCCGCAACGTCGTTCTCGTGCCGGAATCGGCGCATGGCACCAACCCGGCGACGGCGGCGCTGATCGGCTTCATTGTCAAGCCGGTGCCGGCGCGCGAGGATGGCACGGTCCATGTCGCGGACGTCAAAGCGCTGCTCGGCCCGGATGTGGCGGCGATCATGCTGACCAACCCAAACACCTGCGGCATTTTTGAACCGCAGGTGGTCGAAATCGCCAAGGCGATGCACGATGCCGGGGCGTATTTCTATTGCGACGGCGCGAATTTCAACGCCATCGTCGGCAAGGCCAAGCCGGGTGATCTCGGCATCGATGCGATGCATATCAACCTGCACAAGACCTTCTCGACGCCGCATGGCGGCGGCGGGCCGGGCGCGGGGCCGGTGGTGCTCTCGGATCGGCTGGCGCCGTTTGCCCCGGTGCCATTCATCCGCAAGGGGGCTCAGGGGCTCGAACTCGTCGAGAATGCGGCTGCCGCCACCGGCGCAAAACCCTTCGGGCGGGTCACGGCATTCCATGGCCAGATGGGGATGTATGTCCGTGCGCTCGCCTATATGCTGAGCCATGGTTCGGACGGCATGCGGCAGGCCTCCGAGGATGCGGTGCTGTCCGCCAACTACATCCGCGCCGGGCTGCAGGACCTGATGTCGGTGCCGTTCCCCGACCATCCCTCGATGCACGAGGCGCTGTTCGACGATGCCTGGCTCAAGGATACCGGTGTCACCACGCTTGATTTCGCGAAAGCGATGATCGACGAGGGCTACCACCCGATGACGATGTACTTCCCACTCGTCGTCCACGGCGCGATGCTGATCGAGCCGACGGAAAGCGAAAGCCGGGCTTCGCTCGATCTGTTCATCATGGCGCTGCGCGATCTGGCGATGGACGCCAAGAAGGGCAACACCGAGCGGTTCTCGGGCGCGCCCTATCACGCGCCGCGCCGGCGGCTCGATGAAACGCGCGCCGCGCGCAATCCCATCTTGCGCTGGGTGCCGCCCGCGCCGATTCCGCAGGCTGCTGAATGAACGCACTCTGTCATCCCCGACGCGGGCTTTGCCCGCGAGCGGGGATCCAGGCTTTCGCACATCCGGCCTTCGCCCTGGATTCCCGCTCCTCGCTTCGCTCGGTCGGGAATGACAGGTGAGGCACGATTCTCACATCCCCTGAAAAATCGCCATCGTCCGGCGGATCGAATCGGCTAGCGCTTCCGGGTTGGTGCCGATTGTC
>CAZNAT010000001.1:5816-15797 GCA_964571245.1 uncultured Methylobacterium sp. | reverse complement strand
CTGAAGGCCGCCTTGCGCGTCCGCAGCGGCTGGCTGGGGTGGTCGAAGTTGTGATAGGCGCCTTCATAGCCGATGAAGCGCACGCCGGAAAGCGCGCGGCAGGGCTCGGCGGCGGTCCAGTCATCGGCAAGGCCGTGCAGGATCGTCACGGAAACGCGGGGCGAGTAGCCCTGCTTCAGGATGGTCTTGCAGCCCGGGTAGAAGGCAACCGCGCGAGCGAAATCGACGCCATTCGGCCGGCTGCCGCCGTTGGTCGCGTGCAGCAGCGCCATCGCGCCGTTCGACCAGCCGAGCAGGCCGATCTTGCGCTTGTTGACATCGGGGCGCGCGGCGAGCCATTCGGCGGCGGCAAAGGCATCCTTGGCGCGGTCGGAGAGGTCGATGTCGCGGTTGCGGACGGTGCATTGCGAACCAAGCCCGCGCGAGGAAAAACTCTCGGGAAAGATCACCAGAAATCCGGCGCCGCGCAGGCGCTCGCCCCAATCGATATGGCGCGGGTTGACACCGCCCGTGCCGCCGAGCCCGGCGCAGCCATGCATCGCGATGATCGCAGGAAACGGGCCGGAACCGGCAGGCTTCATCATCATCGCCTTGAGCGTGACGCCGCCCCGGCCGGGAAAGCTGACCCATTCGTCGGCGGTCGCGGGGAGGGGGGCAAGGAGCAGCGCGGCGAGCGTTGAGATCAGGCGGAAAAGCGAAGGCATGGGCAGTCTCCCGATGATTCGATCAGGAAAGCATCGCATGGCAGCGCTTTGCGCCACACGAAAAAGGCCGCTCGAAAGCGGCCTTTGGATCGAAGAAAATTCTAACCAACTCAGTTGAGCTTGGCTTTGATCTCGGCAAGCCCGGCGGCAAAAGCCTCGTCGCCTTTGGCCGCGCCCAGAATGCCGGCGGCGGCGCGGGTGGCGAGATCGACCGCGGCGGCGCGCACTTCGGCGGTGGCCTGGGCCTCAGCCTGGCCGATCTTCAACTCGGCCTGCGCGGTGCGGCGCTTGACGAAGTCCTCCAGCTTGAACTTGGCCTCGGCCTCAAGGCGTTTGGCCTCGGCCTTGGCGGCCGCGACGATTTCCGCCGCTTCCTGTTCGGACGCGGCACGTTTGGCATCGTAGGTCTTCAGCAGGGCGGCGGCTTCGTTGCGCAGACGCTCGGCCTCGCCAAGCTGCGCCGAGATTTTCTCGCCGCGGGCATCGATGCCGGCGAGTAGCTTCTTGTGCACGCCGAGCCAGGCGAGAATCCCGAGAAAAATGAAAAAGGCGGCGGCGACCCAGAATTCAGCGCTCATCGTCAGATCTCCTTATTCGCCACGCGCCGAACCGACGGCCTTGGCAATCGCCGCGGCGGTCGGGGCTTTGCCGGTGAGCTGCTCGACGATCGCCGAGACGGCTTCCTTGGCGATATCCTCGACATTGGCCATCGCCTTGGCCTTGGTCTGGCCGATGCTCGCTTCTGCGGCGACCATCTTGGCCGAGAGATCGGCCTCCACGGCCTGGCGTTTGGCGTCGACTTCCCTAGCGCTCTTGGAACGGGCCTCCAGCGCGATCGCCTGCGAATTGGCCTTGGCCTTCGCCAGCGACTGCTCCAGCGCCAGGGCTTCGCCCTCGGCCGCCTTTTGCGCCGCCGCTGCGGCACCAAGCGCGGTTTCGATCGTCGCCTGCCGGGCTGCCATGATGCCGCCAATGCGCGGCAAGGCGATCCGGCTCATCAGGAGGTAGAGCGTCCCGAAGGTGATCGCGAGCCAGAACAGCTGCCCCGCGAAGGTCGAGGAATCGAAAGGCGGAAAACCGCCGCCCGCCGCGAGGGCTGGGGCTGCGGTCAGGCCCAAGATGGAGGACGTGACGAGAAGGCGCATCGAACGCTCCTGAGCATTGGATCGGCAGGCTTGCGGGTGCAGGCCAAGGATGGCGGAACCGCCAGCCAAAATCAAAAAAGAATGGCGGAACCGCCATCCAGAAGTCGTGCATCCGTCAATCATGGGAGGATGGCGCCAGCGCCATCCCCCGAAGTCGAAAAGCGGCCCGGTGGACCGCTTCGGCTTACTTGACGAAGAGCAGGATCAGCGCGACGACGAAGGCGAAAATGCCAAGGCCTTCGGCCAGCGCCGCGCCGATGAACGCGCGACCGAACTGGCCGTCAGCGGCCGACGGGTTGCGCAGGGCGCCCGAAAGGAAGTTGCCGAAAATGGTGCCGACGCCGATGGCGGCGAGGCCCATGCCGATCGAGGCGAGGCCGGCACCGATGTACTTGGCGAGGGTTGCAGCAGCTACGAGTTCCATGGTCATCTCCTTGGTGGAACAGTTTAAACGGGGAAAATCAGGCTCTGGATGGCTGGGCTGACGTCAGTGGCCAGGATGCAGCGCATCGTTGAGGTAAACGCAGGTCAGGATCGTGAAGACATAGGCCTGCAGGAAGGCAACGAGGAATTCGAGCGCCGTCAGCGCCACCGCAGTGATCAGCGGCAGCGGGGCGAGAAAGCTGGCTGCGCCGGCGCCCAGAAGGCTGACCGTGAAGGCGCCGAACAGCTTCAGCGCGACGTGGCCGGCGAGCATGTTGCCGAAGAGACGCAGCGCGAGAGAGATGGGGCGCGACAGGAATGAGATGATCTCGATCGGAACGAGAAACAGCAGCAGTAGCCAATGCACGCCCGACGGCACGAAGAGGTGGAGGAAGTGGGTGCCGTGGTTGACCACGCCGGCGACGATCACCGTGCCGATGACCAGCAGCGCGAAAGCGGCGGTGACGATGATGTGGCTAGTCACCGTGAATGACCCGGGGATCAACCCGAGGAAATTGGCGGTGAGCACGAACATGAACAGCGAGAACACCAGCGGGAAAAAGCGCATGCCTTCCTTGCCGGTAACCCCGGTGAGGATGTTGGCGACAAACTCATAAGCCATTTCCGCAAGCGTTTGCAGCCGGCCCGGAACGAGCGAGCGGTTGGCGGTGCCGAAAAGCGTGATCAGGCTCACGACGGCCACCACGATCACCATCCAGAGCGAGGAATTCGTGAAGGAGATATCGGCGCCGAAGAGTTTGAGCTCAACAATCTTGTTGATCTCGAACTGGTGCATCGGATCGATTTCGTTCCCGCTCGCCACGTTTTTCTTCCTCTTTCCATCCCGACACGCTCAGGGCCGCAAACGCCGCCGCCGCCGATGCCTGTCGCATCAATCCGTACTGCCGGGCCGCTTCGCGTTGCCGCGCATGCCGAGCCGGTAGACATTCCAGAACCCCGCCGCCATGCCGAGCATCATGAAGATGATCAGAAACAGCGGTGAAACACCAAACTGCTGGTCGAGGAGATAGCCGATGCCGGACCCAACAAGAACCCCCGCCGCAAGATCAGACCCCGCGCGCAGGCCGGTGCCGAGCGCGCCGTTGGTTGATCCCGAACCGGAAGATGCCCGTTTTTCGACTTTCTCCTGAGCGACAGCCTCGCCAAGATCAGCCTTCAGCGCATCGAGCCGCGACCGGAGTTCGGACTCGCCGGCTTCCGCTGGCAGAACCGATTGGCCCGGTTTGGGCGAATGTGGTTCCAGCTTCACCATGGCGTCCGACCCCCTGTCAGGGACGCATCACGCTCCCGACCCGAAGCGCAATACCCAACGGGAGGTCCCGAAAAATCCGAGCTCCCGTCGAGGCGCTGTTAATCAGGCGTACAAGCCAGTGTCAAGGAGAGATAGCGGCATAAAAGCCATGGGATCGCCGGGAAACCGCCATGAGGCCCAGGTTGTTGCCGCGATGCAGCAACAAACGCGGGCTCTGGGGCTCAAACAGCCTCCGCCAGCCGCTCTGCCGCGGCAAGATCGACCGAAACCAGCTGGCTGACACCGCGCTCCACCATGGTGACCCCGTAGAGCCGGTCCATCCTCGCCATCGAGATCGGGTTGTGGGTAATGATCAGAAACCGCGTCTGGGTTTCGCGCGCCATGTCGTGCAGGAGATCGCAGAGCCGTTCGACGTTCGAATCGTCGAGCGGCGCATCGACCTCATCGAGCACGCAGATCGGCGAGGGGTTGGTCAGGAACACCGCGAAAATCAGCGCGGTGGCGGTCAGCGCCTGCTCGCCGCCCGAGAGCAGCGACAGCAGCTGCGGCTTCTTGCCGGGCGGCTTGGCGAGGATTTCGAGCCCGGCTTCGAGCGGATCTTCCGCCTCGACCAGCTGGAGTTCAGCGGTGCCGCCGCCGAACAGGCGTTCGAACAGGCGGCCAAAATGGCTGTTGACGACATCGAAGGCGGCCCGGAGACGGCTCCGCCCTTCGGCATTGAGCGTATCGATCGCCCGGCGGAAGCGGCGGATCGCCTCGACGACGTCCTCGCGCTCCCGCGCCAGCGTGTCGCGCTCGGCCTCGATCTCGCCCAGTTCGATATCCGCCCGCAGATTGACCGCGCCGAGCCGCTCGCGGTCATGGCGCAAATCCGCCAGCCGGGCGTCGATTTCCTCGGGGGTGCGCGGTTTCGTGTTGTGCGGTTTCGCGCTGTCTTGCGCGGCCACCAGCGCGGCAAGGCCGCTGGCCGGGCCTTCGATCCGCTCCTCGGTGGTGCGGATCATCTGCGCCAGACGCTCGGCGGCACTTTCGGCGAAGGCCTGCAGGCGCGCGCTGGCCTCACGGGCATCGGAAAGCGCACGGAAGGCGGCTCGCGCGGCGTCATCGGCCTGGCGCAGGCGGGTTTCGCCCGCAGCGAGTGCGTCATCGGCGTCGCGGGTGATGGCTTTCGCCGCCTCGATTTCGCTTTCGAGCGCGCGCCGGCGGGCGCCGAGTTCGGCCGGAAGGCCTTCAAGGCGCTGCTTTTCCGCATGAAGTCGGTCGAGCCGTTCGGCCTGTTCGGCGCTGGTGGCCTGCGCCCGGGCGGTGCGGTCCGCCCAGGCCGCGCGTTCGCGCGTGATGGCGGCCCCACGCTCGCGGCAACCCGCGATACGGGCGAGGCGCTGGCTCTTTGCCGCCTGAATCTCTGATTCGGCCCGGCGCGCGCCCGAAAGGACCGTGCTGGCCCCGGCGAGGCGGGCGGTAAAATCCTCGGTCGCGGGCAGGGCCTCGCTGGCCTCTTGCGCGGCCTTGAGATGGGCTTCCGCCTCCTCCCGGTCGGCGCCGAGCGCCGCCACCCGGTTGCGGGAGGCTTCGAGCCGCAGCCGGGTTTCCGCCGTGCGCTGCACCTCGCGCTGGAACGCCGCATTGGCGGCATCCCGCGCTTGCGCCGCGCGCCGGGCCGCCTCGCGGCAGGCCGATTCGGTTTCGAGCGCCTTGCGCAGGTTCAGCGCGGCGGCATCGAGGCTGGCGCGGGCCTCGTCGCGCCAGGCCTTGGCCTCGACGGCATGGGTTTCGATTTCCGCGAGCCGGTTGCGTTCGGCGAGCCGCCGCGCGGCGGCGCTCGGGGCCTCCGCCCTGGCGATGAACCCGTCCCAGCGCCAGAGGTCGCCCTCGCGCGTCACCAGCCTCTGACCCTGCCGGAGGTGCTTTCTCAGCGCCATGCCCTGCTCGCGCGTGACCAGCCCGATCTGGCTGAGGCGCGGCAGCAGCGCGGCAGGCGCTTTGACGCGCTGCGAGACCGGTTCGGCGCCTTCCGGCAGCGGCGGCAAGGTTTCCGCCTCGAGCACGGTCCCGCCCCAATGGCGCGCGGCGCCCGGTTCGATCGCGGCTTCGAGATCTTCGCCGAGGGCTGCTGCCAGCGCGGTTTCAAACCCCGGCTCGACGGTGATGAGATCGATCGCCGGGGTCCAGAGCCCGGGTTCGGCGTTGTCGACGAGCTTGCGGATGGTACGGGCTTCAGTTTCAAGGCGCTGGAGCAGCCGTTCGGCTTCGGCGAGCCTGGGGCGGGCGGCCTGCTCTCCGGCCCGGGCCAGATGGCTGTTCTTTTCGGCGGCCTCGCTGGCAGCAAGCGCCGCCTCGTAACGCGCAAGCTGCGCATCCGCGTCCGATTGCAGCGCCTCCACCTGCCGAACCGTCGTATCCGTGGCTTCCGCGGCCATGAGGGTCGCTTCGGCCTCGCGATGCGCACGGCTGAGGCGATCGAGCCGGGCCTGCGCCTCCTCCAGCCGCTGGGCCGCGGCGCGGCGGGCGGCCTGCGATTCGGCGGCTGCGGTCTGGAGGGCTGCGAGCGCCGCCTCGGCCTTCGCACGGTCCGATTCAGCCAAGGCCAGCGCGGTGTCATCGCCCGCAACGGCGGCCTGCTCGACGCGGGCGGTTTCCTCCAGCGTCGCGGCTTCATCCCGGAGCGCCTGCATGGCAGCATCGGCGTCCGCCAGCAGGGTTTTGGCGGCTTCGACGTCGCGGATGGCATCTTTCTGGCGGGTCTCGATTTCTCCGAGCCGCGTCTCAGCCAGCCGCCGTTCCGAATCAAGCGTTTCGCGCGCCACGATCAGCGCCTGCAGGCTGGCATTGGCCTCGGCGGCCGCGCGGCGCGCGCCGTCGATCTCATGGTTGGCGAGCGCGCGCTGCCGTTCGGTTTCGCCCTGGGCCGCCATGGCGATCGCAATCGCGCGGGTTGCCAGATCGTGTTCGCGCCGGGCTTCGGCGGCTTCCTTTTCGGCGCGTTCAAGCCCGAAGGCCAGCAGCACCAGCTCAAGATCGCGGATCTCGGCGGAAATCGCCTTGTAGCGCTCGCTCTGCCGGGCCTGCTTTTTCAGATCGCCGATCTGCCGGTCGAGCTGCCCGAGAACGTCCTCGGCCCGCGTGAGGTTGTCCTCCGCCTGCCGGAGGCGCAATTCGGCCTCGTGGCGGCGGGCGTGCAACCCGGCCACCCCGGCGGCATCCTCCAGAATCCGCCGTCTGTGCTGCGGTTTGGCGGCGATGATCTCGCCGATCTGCCCCTGCCGGACAAGGCTGGGCGAGCGCGCGCCACTGGCGGCATCGGCGAAGAGGATCTGCACGTCGCGAGCCCGCACCTCGCGCCCGTTCATCCGGTAGGTGGAGCCCTGATCGCGGACGATCTTGCGGGAAATATCGATCTCGGCGGCGCCGGCGAGGTGGGCGGGCAGGTCCTCCGGCGGCGCGCCGATGCGGATCGAGACTTCCGCGTGGTTGCGTTCGGGGCGCGAGGTGGAGCCGGCGAAGATCACGTCTTCCATGCCGCCACCGCGCAGCGACTTCGAGGAGGTTTCCCCCATCACCCAGCGCAGCGCCTCGACAAGGTTCGATTTGCCGCAGCCGTTCGGCCCGACGACACCGGTCAACCCGGGCGCGATCAGGATCTCCGTCGGCTCGACGAAGGTCTTGAACCCGGCGAGGCGCAGCCGCTCGAACTTCACTCCGTTTTCCCTGTCCGGTCGTGTGGCAGGTTTCCCTGGCCGGTCGTGTGGCAAGAGCTGAGGCGCGCCCGTGCCGGATTACTTCTTGAGAATAAGTTCGACGACCTTGTCGATCTCTTCGATCGTCATGTCGCCGCGCCGGATCTCGCCGTTGATGAAGAAGGTCGGCGTGGAATTGACGCCATGGACTTCCGCGCCGCGCTTCTTCGCATCGTTCAGGCCGTCATAAATTTTCTGATCTTTCAAGCAGGCCTCGAAGCTTTCCTGTGTGAAACCGGCCTGCCGGGCGATCGCGAGCAATTCGTCGAGCGGCTTGTCCGAGCCCGCCCATTGGCGCTGCTGCTTGAATAGCACCGAAATCAGCGGAAAATAGCGTTGTTCGGTCGAGCAGCGCGCCAGCATCGAGGCGGCGGTCGAGAGCGGATCGAGCGGGAATTCGCGGAAGATCAGCCTCACCTTGCCGGTGTCGATGTATTTTTCCTTGAGCGCCGGGAAGGTTCTCTCGTGGAAATTCGCGCAATGCGAGCAGGTTAGCGAGGCGTATTCGACGATCGTGACCGGCGCATCGTCCTTGCCGAGGACCTTGTCGCCGATCGAGCTGGGCTGCAGAAGCGGGTTCGTCGTGGCGGGGGTATCCTTTTTCGGCGCTTCGGCCTTTTTCTGATCGCCACAGGCGGCAAGCCCCAGCACGAGCGCGCCAACGCCGAGGAGGGTGGCGAGGCTGAGGCGGGAGCGGCGTTGCTGGGGCAGGGGGGTGATCATGAAAATCTCCTTGAGGCCGGGTTTTTGGAGGCCGGGTTCTTGAGCGCCGGGCTTTTTGCGCCGATCGTGGTTTTCGCGCAAGTCACTCTTTCCGGTCGAGTCACTCTTCCCCGGCAAGTCACTCTTCACGGGCAAGAAAAATGGCGCGCAGACGCATCAACCGGATTTACCGGTTCGTCAACCTGCCCGAATGCCAGCAACGATCGCCGCGTCATCGCCGTCCATTGCGCCCGAACTGTGGCGCAGGGCTTGGGATCCGCGCTTCAGCCGGGGGTGCGGGCGGCGATCGAGGCGCCGAGTTCAGCCAGCGCGCGGCGTAAGTCCGCCTGTTCGATGTCGCCCAGCGTCTGGTCGATCCGCGCGATCAGCGCCGGATCAACTGTTCGTGAAACCGGCGCCGGTTTTGGTGCGGGGCGTGGCGCCTGGTGGATCTGGATCGCGCCGATGCAGGCAAAGCCGACACGGCGGTTCACGGCCTCGATGATGGCGCGGGCGGACATCTGCACATCGAGCGCGAAGGCGCCGGGGCAGGCAATGATCGGGGTCGTCCATCCCGCCAGATGCGGCCCGACGATCGCGCGCCACTCGGTCAGAACCGCAGCGGAGGCAAAGCCCCGCTGCTTGAGGACGGGCGCAACAGCCTCGGGGACCAGCGTGCCGAGCGCCGTGGCACCACGTCGATACGCGGATTTTGCGGGCATCGGCGGTGCGGGGTCGGCCATCAATTTTCCTGCAAGAGGTAGGGAAACGCAACGTCATCTTCCCCGGTGAGCGTCCGGGAGGGCCTTTGGAGACTTGGCGACCGGCGCGCTTCCTGCGATGACAGCCGCCATGGTAGAAACTCGCACCGTAAACGCCAAGCGCAAACTTGATCAACCGGGTGCCCTCGATCCGCGCGCCGAGGCGCTGCTCGGCTGGTATGACCGGCATCGCCGGGTTCTGCCCTGGCGGGCGTTGCCGGGCGAGGCCGCGAACCCCTACCACGTCTGGCTGTCGGAGATCATGCTCCAGCAGACCGGTGTCGAAACCGTCAAACCCTATTTCGAAAAATTCCTGGCCCGCTGGCCGAATGTCACTGCGCTCGCCGGGGCCGAGGATCAGGCGCTGCTCGCGGCCTGGGCCGGGCTTGGCTACTATGCCCGCGCCCGCAACATGATCGCCTGCGCGCGAACGGTGGCCGGCACCTTGGGCGGGGTTTTCCCCGATACCGAAGCTGGCTTGCAGGCCCTTCCGGGCATTGGCGGCTATACCGCGGCGGCGATCGCGGCCATCGCCTTTGGCCGCCCGGCGGTGGTGATGGACGGCAATATCGAGCGGGTCATTGCCCGCATCGCGGCGATTTCAACGCCGTTGCCCGCCGCAAAGCCCGAAATCCGCGCCGTTCTGGCGCCGATGGTGCCGAAGGATCGACCGGGGGATTTCGCGCAAGGGCTGATGGACCTGGGGTCCGGCATCTGCACGCCGCGCAACCCCGAATGCCTGATCTGCCCGTTGCAAGGGTTCTGCGCGGCCTCGAAGGCCGGTGAGGCCACCCGCTACCCGGTGAAGCTGAAAAGGAAGGCCAAGCCGGTGAAGTTCGGCGTTGCCTATGTCGTGCACGACGGCAATGGCAACATCCTGCTGCGCTCGCGCCCCGGCAAGGGGCTGCTGGCGGGGATGGCCGAAGTGCCCAACGGCGGCTGGGCCGAGGGGGCCGCACCGGTCTCGCTGCCGCCGATCGATGCGGAGTGGCGGATTCTCAACGCGTCGGTGGTGCATGTGTTCACGCATTTCGAGTTGCGGCTGAGCGTCCATCGCGCCGAGGTCAAGACCCTCTCCGCTGTGCCGGACGGCGCGCGCTGGGTCTGCCTGGCGGAACTGGATCATGAGCCGCTGCCAACGCTGTTTCGCAAGGTGATCGAGGCCGCGTTGTCTCGCTGAAGGCACGCGCAAAATCGAGCGAAGTGGCCGCCGGTTCGCGTGAAGATTTTGCGCCA
>CAZNAT010000001.1:0-5716 GCA_964571245.1 uncultured Methylobacterium sp. | reverse complement strand
AAGGAACGCGCCGATGGCCCGGTCTATGCCGCCTTGAGCGCGGCGCGGATCTCGGGCACGCGCAAAATCGAGCGAAGTGGCTGCCGGTTCGCGTGAAGATTTTGCGCCAGAAAGGAACGCGCCGATGGCCCGGTCTATGCCGCCTTGAGCGCGGCGCGGATCTCGGGCACGCGCAAAATCGAGCGAAGTGGCCGCCGGTTCGCGTGAAGATTTTGCGCCAGAAAGGAACGCGCCGACGGCCCGGTCTATGCCGCCTTGAGCGCGGCGCGGATCTCGGGCACGCGCAAAATCGAGCGAAGTGGCTGCCGGTTCGCGTGAAGATTTTGCGCCAGAAAGGAACGCGCCGATGGCCCGGTCTATGCCGCCTTGAGCGCGGCGCGGATCTCGGCGCGAAAGCTGTCGATGATGATCAGCGCCTTGCCTTGTTTGAGGTGCCAGAAGGTCCAGCCGTTGCAGGCCGGAAGCCCCTGAACCAGCGCGCCGATCTTGTGGATCGAACCGACGATGCCATTGGCCTGGATCTGGCCGTCCGGGCGGACAATAGCGCGATACCGGCCCTTGGTGTCGCTCAGTTCGGTGCCGGGCGCGATCAAGCCGCTGTCGATCAGGCTGACGAAGGCGACGCGCGGCTCCTCGCGCTTGGAGGTCGGCTGGGTCAGCAGATCCGCCGACAGCGGTTCGATGGCGGCAATGCGGGCCGCGGCGGCTTTCGCATAGACCGGGTCCCGCTCGATGCCGAGGTAGTGCCGGCCAAGCCGCCTGGCCACCGCGCCGGTCGTGCCGGTGCCGAAAAACGGATCGAGCACGAGATCGCCGGGGTTGGAGGTCGAGAGCAGCACGCGCTGCAACAGCGCCTCGGGCTTCTGCGTCGGGTGGGTTTTTACCCCTTGTGCGTCCTTCAGGCGCTCGCCCCCCGTGCACAGCGGCAGGTACCAGTCCGAGCGGGCCTGGCAGTCTTCGTTGCCGGCCTTGAGCGCCTCGTAGTGGAAGGTGTACTTCTTGGCGTGCTCGTCGCGCGCCGCCCAGATCATCGTTTCATGCGCATTGGTGAAGCGCCGGCCACGAAAATTCGGCATCGGGTTGGCCTTGCGCCAGACGATGTCGTTCAGGATCCAGAACCCGAGATCCTGCAGGATCGAGCCAACCCGGAAGATGTTGTGATAGGAGCCGATGACGAACAGCGTCGCGTTCGGTTTCATGGCGCGGCGCGCGCCGGCAAGCCAGGCCCGGGTGAATTCGTCGTAGGCAGCAAAGCTTGCGAACTGGTCCCAGTCATCGTCGACGGCGTCGACGAGGCTCTGGTCCGGGCGGGTCAGCGTGCCGGCAAGCTGGAGGTTGTAGGGGGGGTCGGCGAAGACGAGATCGACCGATTCCGCCGGGAGCTTCGCAAGCGCCGCAAGGCAATCTTCGTTCAGAATCTGGTCACGAAAACACAAGCCGGAAGGACCCGCAAAGCTTCGGGTACGCGAGACCATTTCCCGAGGCCTTTGGCTTGTCGCTTCCGAGCGGAGAATACGCATGACAGCCGCACCGGTTACACAACAACGATCCGGACTATGGCGGGCTCGGGTGAAGGCGAAGTTTACGGGGGATTCAAGCTGGCTGTCCCTTTTCGGAACGCCTGGTCTCTTGACGGTGGTTTTGGGCCTCGCTGGTGGCCATTATGGCGCGGCAGGGGGCATAACTCAGCCTGTGGAGGGGGCAAAGGCCGATTTCCAGCAGGGCGGCCTTGTGAAATGGCGCGGGATAGCCGGCATTTTTTTTGAAATTATAGCCGGAAAAATGGATTTCCGCCGCTTCCATCATCCGGTCCCGCACGGTTTTGGCGACAATCGAGGCGGCGGCGATCGCCAGAACGCGCGAATCTCCCTTGATAATGGCCTCGCCCGGACACGCCAGGCCGGGCGGCACGAACTTGCCGTCGCACAGCACGGCTTCTGGTGCGAGGGCAAGCGCCGCGATCGCCCGGCGCATGGCGAGAAGGGTGGCGTGATGGATGTTCAGCCGGTCGATGACAGGAGCCGGAACCGAGGCGATCCCGACCTCGCACGACCGGAGAATCCGTTCCGCGAGCATTTCGCGCTTGGCCGGGCTGAGGGCTTTTGAATCGGTGACCTCGCGCCCGTCAAACCCTTCCGGCAGGATAACCGCCGCTGCGACGACCGGCCCGGCCAAAGGCCCGCGGCCAACCTCGTCGACGCCGGCCAGACGGCGAAAACCGCGGCTATGCCATCGCAAGAGGATTTCTGGATCAATCATGGCCGCGCCAGGGTGTTTCAGGGGGTCGTCGATCGACGGGATTGTGAGGAACGGGATTTTGGGGCCGGGTACCCCCGCCCCATTGCGCGGAGAGGTGGATGCTGCAATCTGGTATAAACCGCACCGCGGGTTGGCAAGTGGCCGGGGCGAACAGCGAGGAGGCGTGATGGAGGCGGCAGCAGAAGGCAAACCGGGGGCCATCGACGAGGCGGCTATCCTTGCCCGGTTTGCGCCCGAGGCCGCGGATCCGGTCGGCCTCGTCGCCTATGGCTTGCATCGGCGGGCGCTGATCGGGTTCCGGGCCGAGTTTGAGCGCCAGCATGCGCGTGCAGCCACGGCGGAGGAAGAAGCCGTGTTCATGATCGGGGAGATCTCGGAGCATCGCATCGCGGCCTATCGCGCCAGTGCCGCCAGTATGGCTTCTTCGAGCGCGGATTTTTCTGGTGCGAATGCGGTGCCTGCCGCTTCCCCGGCCAGTGCCAGCGGGCGTGCGCCCAAGCGCAAACCGCGCTGGCCGTGGTTCGGCATGTGGGTCGATGCGCCGATGGCACCCGCGAGCGAGCCGGAGCGGCTCAACTGGCGCGGGTTGTTCTGGCGGCTGTTGACCCTGCTGCTGGCGGTCATCACCACCGCGATCCTGCTCAGGGCGCTGGTTGTCAAACCCTGATCCGGGCAAAGAGTGATTTTAAGCAAAAATGGCGCCGGTTCGCGAGAAGAATAGGGTGGCGAGCGGCCATCCCGCGCCGGGGCATCAGAACAGCGACATCTGCCCGCCCGGCAGGACCGGAGACCGGAACAGATCGGTTCTGAGCTTGCCGCCGGCGCGGCGCTTGAGCCCGAATCGCTCCGAGGCCAGCCGGAAGCGCTTGGCGATCAACTCGGCAAAAACTCCGGTTCCGACCTGCCTCTCCCCGAATTTGGCGACATAATCCCGCCCGCCGCGCGTCGATTGCACCAGGCTGAGCACATGCCGGGACTTGCCGGGGTAATGCGTCAGCAGCCACTCCCGGAACAATTCCCGCAGTTCCAGCGGCAGGCGGAGCAGGATGTAATTGGCCTCGTTCACCCCGGCGTCTGCCGCGGCTTCGAGCAGAACCTCGATCTCGTGATCGTTGATGCCGGGGATGATCGGCGCCATCAGCACCGCCGTGGGAATGCCGGCCTGCTGCAGCTGCCGGAGCGCTTCGAGCCGCTTGCGCGGGGTCGCGGCGCGCGGTTCCATGGCGCGGGCGAGCGCGCCATCGAGCGTCGTGACCGAAATCGCAACCCGCGCCAGCCCCTTGGCGGCCATCGGGGCGAGGATATCGATATCCCGCGTCACCAGCGCGGATTTGGTGATGATGGTGACCGGGTGATCGGTCCGCGCCAGAACCTCCAGAATTTCACGGGTGATCCGGTATTGCCGCTCGATCGGCTGGTAAGGGTCGGTGTTCGAGCCAAGCGCGATCTCGCGCGGCTGGTACTTCGGGCTGGAGAGTTCACGTTCGAGCAGTTCGGCGGCATTGGGTTTGGCAAACAGCCGCGCCTCGAAATCCAGCCCCGGCGAGAGGCCGAGATAGGCGTGGCTGGGGCGCGCGTAGCAATAGGAGCAGCCGTGTTCGCAGCCCCGATACGGGTTGATCGAGCGATCGAACGCAATATCCGGCGATTCGTTGCGGGTAATGATGGTGACCGCGCGTTCCATCGTCGTCTGCGTGCGGAACGGCGGCAGTTCCTCAGGCTCGGACCAGCCATCGTCGAAGGCCTCGACCTGTTTTTTCTCGAAGCGGCCGGCGGCATTGGTCACCGCCCCGCGTCCGCGCCGGTTGGCCGCCGCCAGCGGGGTCGCGATCCGTTCAAGCCGCGCGAGTTCGATGGCGGAGGGCGGGTTTTGGACGGACATCGGGGCTCCAGATTTGAAACAAAACAGGAACAAATTGCCGGAGATGTGTCAAGTGCCGATATGCGGCGCGGGCAACGTGGAACGCGCGAGCAAAACAAACTTGCAAAACGGAATGCTGCGTTGCAACATTAGGAAATGCTCGTCCTGCGTCCCGTGCCACCAGCGCACTTTCCGGTCTCACATCGCTCATGCTGACGGCAGTCATTGATGTTCGTCTGGAACCACTCGCCTTGGCCGCGACCCTCGGGCCGCTGGTTCGCGGCGTCGTGGAAGGGCTTGTCGGCACGGCGGTGCTGGTTTCGCGCGTCGAGAATGCCGATGTTGCGGCCATCGCCGCTGCCGCCGGTTGCCGCGTGATTGTCGCCGGCAGCTGGCGTGACGGCTTTGCCCGCGCGGTAACGAATTCACCTGGCGCGGGCCTTCTGGTTCTCGATACCGGCATTCAGCTCGGGCCGGAATTCTGGCCGCTGCTCAGTGATAAACTGCCCATTCTCGGCAATCGCCCGGCGGCGACCGAGCCGGCGACGCGGGCGGGGCTTGCATCGCCCGCCCGGATCATCGGGAATTTCTTCAATGCCGTGACCGGACGCATCAATCGGGATTGTGCGCTTCTGCTGCCGCCGAGCCGCGCGCGGGAAATCGCGCAGGCGAGGCTCGATCCCTTCGCGGTCCGCTATGGCAAGGCGCTGGTGCGGCTGAAGGCGGGTGTGACGCGGGTCGATCTGGGATAGAGCATTTTCGAGCGAAGTGGATTCCGGTTCGCGTAAAGAAAATGCGACAGAACCAGAAGATAGAGCATGAGAGGTGAATGTGAATTCACGAAAAAATGCTCAAGCCGAGGTCAGGCGACCTTATGCCGGTGCCGGATACTGCAGCCATAAAAGCTCTATTGGATGGCCTGGAACGCGTTACCGCGGCATTCTCGCATAATAATCCGCGATTTCCTGCATTTCGCTGTCATCCATCAGGCGGCTCATCACCCGCATTTCCTTGTGCGGGCGGCGGCCTTTCTGGAAGTCGCGCATCTGCTTGAGCAGGTATTCGTAGTTCTGTCCGGCAAGATGCGGGATATCCTTGTCCTTGGCGATGCCATCGTCACCGTGGCAGGCCATGCATTCGAGGATCAGCGCCCGGTTGGGTTGTTGCGCCGAGGCAGGCAGGGCCGGGATCAGCAGGAGCAGGGCGAGGAGCGGGAAACGAATTGCGATCAGCTTCATGATGTCCATCTCTCACACCGTGGCGCCCTGCGCCTTGACGCGGCGCAAATGCTCGTCGAGGCGCGGCATGATCTCGACGAAATTGCACGGGCGGTGGCGATAGTCGAGTTGGCTCGCGAGGATCCCGTCCCAGGCATCCTTGCAGGCGCCCGGCGATCCGGGCAGGCAGAAGATGTAGGTCGCCCCCGCAACGCCCGCCGTCGCGCGGGACTGGATCGTCGATGTCCCGATCTTGGGGATCGAGATGTGATGGAACAAGACCGAAAACCCGTCCATCCGCTTCTCGAACAGGGGCTCGAGTGCCTCTGGCGTCACGTCGCGGCCGGTAAACCCCGTGCCGCCCGTCGTGATGACCGCA